>JAOICL010000004.1 GCA_028131545.1 Vibrio sp.
TCTGACCGATGCGGAGCAGTAGTTCAGTTGGTTAGAATACCGGCCTGTCACGCCGGGGGTCGCGGGTTCGAGTCCCGTCTGCTCCGCCACTTATCCTTAACCCCAGTCAAAAGACTGGGGTTAATTTTTCTACAGATACAAAAGTTGCTGATATAGCTCAGGTGGTAGAGCGCATCCTTGGTAAGGATGAGGTCCCCAGTTCGACTCTGGGTATCAGCACCATATGATTTTTACTTAGCGACCATAGCATTGTGGACCCACCTGATTCCATTCCGAACTCAGAAGTTAAACGCAATAGCGCCAATGGTAGTGTGGGGTTTCCCCATGTGAGAGTAGGACATCGCTAGGTTCTTATTAAAAAAATCCCGCTATAAGCGGGATTTTTGCTATCTGGTAATGGATATTATTACTTTTGGGGTTGATTCAAATCCCAATTATATTCATAGGAAATATCCCCATGAAAATACTTTAGCTCTTCTTTATATTTAGATAGATATTGCAGAACTTCTTTCTCATTTTTTCCAAAATCTACGCTGTACCAATCAAAAATTGTTGAAAGTTGCACATTACCTCCTTTTATTAATACCCCTTTATCACTGTTAATGAAAGCTACTGCGGACTCTTCTAGAAGCTTTTCTGTGTTATCTGATGTGAATGCCATAGGGTGTAAATTAGGGCAGCCATAGCTTGCACAGTTCACCGCATAGTGAATTCTTTCATCTTTCCATATTGGACGTAGAATTCGGTGCTCAATATCATTGAGTGTTAACTCCTTATTATTGATCTCTGTGATTTCATCATTCCAAGGACCACTACCAAAAAAACCACCGATCTTTCGAATCGATTTTATTGGATAGTTTTCTAAGATGAGATCGACGGTGAGACTGTTATATAAGTTCACCCAGTAAGCAAATTGCTCTTCTTTTGAATAAGATAAAGGATTGAGTGATGTTAAATCTTTAAGGTAGTTATCCAGTATTTTTTGATCTTCATCAGTCACAGCATCGTAGTCAAAAAGTGTATTTTCACCTTCTTTAATAAGGTAGCGATCAAGTAAAGATTGCCATGTTTGATGGGATATAGTTGTAGAACTAGTATCATTATTTTTATCCCAATATGGCCACAGATCAGCTTTTGGTGCTGAAAATGCAGAAAAAGAGAGTATGGTTAGACTGGTGGAGAGTAATGTTTTCTTCATAGTGATTTCTCAAGGATAAGTAGTTCTATTAAGTAAGAACTGTTTAGCCATATCTTTATTTCATTCAGATAATAAAAAAGCTAGCCGAAGCTAGCTTTAACCACTAATTTTTTTGTATGCTTAACTCATGAAGCTTGGGATCTTAGATTCAAATTCAGAGATCTTTTCTGCATGTTGAAGTGTTAAGCCAATGTTGTCTAAGCCGTGTAATAAACAGTGGCGTCGGAATGAATCAATTTCAAAGCTGTACTCTTTACCATTAGCAAACACTTTTAAAGCTTCTAGATCGATGGTGATCTCAGCTCCTTCATTTGCTTCAACATATGTGAAGATTTCATCAACTTCTTGCTCGGTAAGACGTACAGGAACCATTTGGTTATTGATTGAGTTACCATAAAAGATATCAGCAAAGCTTGGTGCGATCATAGCACGAATACCATAATCAGCGAGTGCCCATGGTGCATGTTCACGTGATGAACCACAACCAAAATTTTCACGAGCCAGTAAAATAGAAGCACCTACATAACGAGGTTTATTCATTACGAACTCTGGATTTGCTTGCGCGCCAGCATCATCAAGGAAACGCCAATCATGGAATAAGTGCTTACCAAAGCCTAAACGAGAAACTTTTTGTAGGAATTGTTTAGGTATGATTGCATCAGTGTCTACGTTAGCCGCATCTAGAGGAACAACTAAACCTGTGTGTTGTTTAAAACCAGTCATTGCTCTTCTCCTTAATCTAAATCACGAACATCAACGAAGTGTCCTGCGATAGCGGCTGCTGCTGCCATTGCTGGGCTAACTAAGTGTGTACGGCCATCACGGCCTTGTCGACCTTCAAAATTACGGTTAGACGTTGATGCACAACGTTCTTGAGGGCCAAGACGATCGTTATTCATTGCTAAACACATAGAACAACCTGGTAGACGCCATTCAAATCCAGCTTCAGTAAATATCTTATCTAATCCTTCCGCTTCAGCCTGCGCTTTTACTTGCTCAGAACCAGGTACAATAAGAGCTTGTACATGTGATGCAACTTGACGACCTTTTGCTATTTCAGCTGCAGCACGTATGTCTTCAATACGAGAGTTAGTACAAGATCCGACAAATACTTTATCGACTGAGTAATCAGAGAGCTGCTTACCAGCTTCTAATCCCATATAGGTGAGGGCTCGTGCCGCAGATGATTGCTCTATAAGATCAGAAAAGCTTTCTGGTGCGGGAATAGGGTCATTAACACCAATAACTTGGCCTGGGTTTGTTCCCCAAGTAACTTGTGGCTTTATTTCTGAAGCATCAAGTGTGACAACAGCATCAAATTCAGCATCATCATCAGTTTTTAATGTATTCCAATATTCAACAGCAGCATTCCAGTCAGAATTTTCTGGAGCAAACTTGCGACCTTTTATGTATTCAAAGGTTGTGTTATCTGGGGCGATAAGGCCAGCTTTAGCACCCAGCTCAATGGCCATGTTACACACAGTCATACGGCCTTCCATTGACAGATCGCGAATAGCTTCACCGCAGAACTCTACAACATACCCAGTACCGCCTGCAGCTGTTGTTTTCCCAATAATAGCCAAAACAATATCTTTTGCTGTAATACCAGATGCAACTTTACCGTTGACTTCTATCTTCATTGTTCGAGCTTTTGCTTGCTTTAATGTTTGAGTCGCTAAAACATGCTCAACTTCAGAGGTGCCAATACCAAAAGCAAGGGAACCAAAAGCACCATGAGTTGCTGTATGGGAATCACCACAAACGATGGTCATACCTGGTAATGTGATACCTAATTCAGGCCCCATTACATGAACAATGCCTTGGTACTTATGATTGATGTCGTACAATGTTACACCAAATTCTTCACAGTTATTTTGTAGCGTTTCCATTTGGATACGTGCCATTTCACCAGAAGCTTTGATGTCTTTAGTCGTTGTTGATACATTGTGATCCATTGTTGCAAATGTTTTGCTAACTTGGCGTACTTTACGACCTTTTTCACGTAGCCCATCAAAAGCTTGAGGAGAGGTGACTTCGTGTACTAAATGACGATCGATGTATAAAATTGGGGTTTCGCCCTCTGCTGCTACAGCTACGTGTGCATCATAGACTTTTTCGTATAATGTTTTGCCCATAATAAAGCGTTCCTACCTTAGGCCTTAGCTGAATTATGTAGCTAAGGCGTATTGGAATAAATATTAAGAATTTTGAATATAGTTAGCGATGACATCACCCATTGCTGATGTGCTCAGTGCAGATTTATTACCTGAAAGGTCAGCCGTTAACTCACCTGCTGATAGCGCTTTTGAAACTGCAGATTCAATACTGTAAGCAGCGGCTTCTTCACCTAAGCTGTAACGTAACATTAAGGCTGCTGAGAGAATCTGAGCGACTGGGTTTGCTATGTTTTTACCCGCAATATCTGGAGCAGAGCCTCCTGCAGGCTCGTACATGCCAAATTTACTTTCATTTAGGCTAGCAGACGGAAGCATTCCCATTGAACCTGTTATCATTGCACATTCATCAGAAATGATATCACCGAAAATATTTGAACATAGCATGACATCAAATTGAGATGGATCTTTAATGAGCTGCATTGTTGCATTATCAATATACATATGTGATAACTCAACTTCAGGGTAATCTTTAGCGATTTCCTCAACAACCTCACGCCATAAAATAGAGCTTTGCAGTACATTTGCCTTATCAATTGAGCATACTTTTTTATCGCGTAGCATTGCTGATTCAAAAGCGATTTTGGCAATTCGCTCAATTTCAAAACGATGGTAAACTTCGGTGTCGAACGCTTTTTCATTTGCGCCTTCACCTTCACGTCCTTTGGGTTGACCAAAGTAAATGCCGCCAGTTAGCTCTCGGACAACAACGATGTTAAAGCCATGTCCAGAAATATCAGCTCGAAGTGGGGAAAAAGCTTCTAAGCCAGTGTGGATTTGAGCAGGACGAAGATTACAGAAAAGTTGAAAATGTTTGCGCAGAGGAAGTAGAGCACCACGTTCAGGTTGATCATTTGGTGCGAGATGTTCCCATTTAGGACCACCAACTGAACCAAATAAAACAGCATCTGAATCTTCACATCCTTTTAATGTATGTGCAGGAAGTGGGCTACCATGATTATCAATAGCAATTCCACCTACATCAAATTCATTACGTTTGAATTCGATTGAGTATTTATTTTCCACAGCATCAAGCACTTTATGTGCTTGAGCCATTACTTCAGGGCCAATGCCATCGCCTGGTAATATCGCGATGTTATAAGATTTAGTTGTCATATTAATCCTTTAAAGCTTGAGCTTTGACATATCTAATAAATGATTATTAGTATCCATTGTCTAATGCCATTAAGTAAAGCTCAAGCACTTCTTTATTTTGTTGTTTATTCAAGAAACTTGATTATGCTGAAATAGCTTTCTTTTGTTTCATTTCTGCAATGCGATCTGCGCGATGTATACTATTAATTACATGCAATAATGCTTGACCTGAAGCTTCAACAATATCTGTAGATACGCCAGTTCCATGATATTTACGCCCTTTATAATTAGCAATAATATCAGCTTGACCTAACCCATCTTCACCTTCACCTTTCGCAGTTAAGTCAAACTTATCAAGAGCAATTTCGTAGCCAGTCAATCGGTAAATACATTGATACAGAGCATCCACAGGACCATTACCTACAGCTGCTTCACACAGCTCTTCATCGCCACATAGTAACTTAATACTTGTAGTCGACATGACACTCCCCGATTGTACGCTAAGGTAGTTGAGTTTGTAGAAGTCATCTTCTTCACGTAAATTAGAAAAGTGCATTAATGCTTCTAAATCATAATCAAAGACTTGCCCTTTGCGATCCGCTAGTTTCAAAAAGTCTTCATATAAAGCATTTAAGTTATATTCATCATCTTTGTAGCCCATGGTATCCATATGGCTTTTTACAGCAGCTCGACCAGAACGACTTGTTAAGTTTAACGCTTGATTTTTTAAACCAATCGATTCAGGGGTCATGATCTCATAGGTGTTTTTATTTTTTAACATGCCATCTTGGTGAATACCAGAAGAGTGGCTGAATGCATTGCTACCTACAATCGCTTTGTTACTTTGAATTGGCATATTACAAAGTTGACTAACTAATTTACTCGTACGGTGTATTTCATCATGTTTAATATTTGTAGTGACACCGATTAATTCTTGGCGGGTTTTTAGAATCATAGCCACTTCTTCTAAAGAGCAATTACCAGCACGCTCACCAAGACCATTGATCGTGCCTTCAATTTGACGAGCTCCCGCTTGTACAGCCGCTATTGAATTTGCTACTGACATACCTAAATCATCATGACAATGTACTGATATGATAGCTTTATCTATGTTTGGTACGCGATTAAATAAAGTTTCAATGATTCCGCCAAATTCATTAGGTACGGTATAGCCTACGGTATCAGGGATATTAATTGTATTAGCACCCGCATTGATAGCAGCTTCTACCATGCGACAAAGGTTATCAATTGGAGTGCGTCCGGCATCTTCGCAAGAGAATTCTACATCATCAGTATAATTACGAGCATGCTTTACTGCTTTGACAGCCATCTCAACGACATCATCATAACTGCGACGTAGTTTATCCTGAACATGAACAGTGGATGTTGATATGAAAGTATGAATACGGAATTGTTCAGCAACTTTTAAAGCTTCAGCAGCAGCGTCAATATCTTTTGCTACAGCACGAGATAGAGCACAAATACGACTATTCTTAATATGCTTTGCAATGGTTTGTACAGACTCAAAGTCACCTGGAGAAGAAATAGGGAATCCAGCTTCAATTACATCAACCCCCAGTCGTTCAAGCGCATAGGCAATTTGCAGTTTTTCTTTAACCGTCAAGCTTGCAGATAGCGCTTGCTCGCCATCACGTAATGTGGTGTCGAAAATTATGACTTGGTCGCTCATGTATCATTCCTTGTAAATTATAGTTCGAGGTGTATTAAACTTAGATATAAAAAAACCCGCGTTTATGCGGGCTCTAATGCTTTATGTGGTGTTCTTTTACGCCACAGCCTACCCGCGTGAAATTATCACGAGAAGGAGGTTAAGTCGTAAAGGAAACATGCTTTTCATCGTTGTGACCACATAAAAGATTAATTAATAGAATTAGTACCGCACTGGGCACTAATGGTCAAGCGTTATGTTTTCTTTTTGTTAAAAACACCCAGAATTTAGGTACTAAAGGTTATTCATATCCCTTAACTCAGTGGAAGCCATTTCTGACTGGGGTAGAGAAGGATTTTATGTCTATAATCAACTTATCTGATTTTATTGAGCCTTTGAGTTATGAAAAAAGAACAAAATGAAGAACATATTGTAGAAAGGATTAGACAACACTTTTCAAACAAAGGGGCGAAGCCTGCATTGCGGTATCGTTCAGAACAAGGATGGCATGATATATCGTGGCGTTGTTTTGGCGAAAATGTCGATAAATCGGCGCGAGCATTACTATCATTAGGTGTTGGTATTCAAGATACAGTCAGTATTTGGTCTTCGAATATGCCTAATTGGAGTATCTGTGATTTTGCTACTCTTCATGTAAGAGCGATAACCGTTCCGATTTATCCAACATCTACCGCTGAGCAAGCTCGTTATATCTTTCAAGACTCAAATTCAAAGATAGTGTTTGTTGGAGAGCAAGCACAATATGATATGGCTTGCTCTATACAGGAACAGCATGGTCTTATTACGACTGTTATTGCATTATCGGATGATATTACTCTTGATATCAATGCAAAAAATAGCCTTAGTTGGAGTGGTTTTCTTGCTCTAGGGCAGTCGGAAAATTACCAAACAGAGCTAGAGCATCGATTGCATGATAAAAACATGGAAGATTTATTGACGTTGATTTATACCTCGGGCACCACAGGGAAACCAAAAGGGGTTATGCTCAACTATCGTAATATTGGTGCTCAATTAGTCAATCATGATAAGAAACTGGATCTCACACCTAGAGATATCTCATTGTGCTTTTTACCGTTATCTCATGTTTTTGAGCGAGCGTGGACCTTCTATGTTTTGTATAAAGGGGCAACGAATTGTTATCTACAAGATACTAATCTCGTGAAGCAGGCGCTATCTGAAGTTAAGCCAACAACTATGTGTGCTGTCCCAAGATTCTTTGAGAAAATTTATTCAACCATTTATGAACGTTTAGAATCAGCACCAGCTTGGAGGAAGAGGCTATTCCACCTTGCTATGTCAATCGGTGAAAGTGCCTTTGATGCAAAAAATGCAGGACAACCCTTGGCATTAAGTGAAAAATTGCTACTTCCTGTTTGTGATAAAGTTATTTTTTCTAAAATACGACACTTATTGGGTGGACGTATTCATTTCTTCCCGTGTGGGGGAGCTAAACTTGATCCACAAATAGGTCGCTTCTTTCATATTATTGGCGTGAATGTCAAATTGGGATATGGAATGACGGAAACAGCTGCGACGGTATCTTGTTGGGATAGTAACATATTTAACCCTGAGTCGATCGGTACCATCATGCCCGGAGTCGATATAAAAATTGGTGACCAGAACGAAATTCTTGTTCGTGGGCCGATGGTTATGAAAGGGTATTTTAACAATGAAAAAGCGACAAAAGACACCTTTGATGCACATGGCTATTTAAAAACAGGTGATGCTGGTTATATTGATGATCAAGGCAATTTATTTATAACGGATCGTATCAAAGAATTGATGAAAACCTCTGGAGGTAAATATATTGCACCTCAAGTGATCGAAGGATTGATTGGGAAGGATCATTACATCGAACAAATTGCCGTTGTTGCTGATGGGCGTAAATTTGTCTCTGCGCTGATAGTTCCTTGTTTTGAGGCTTTACAAAGTATTGCTGAACAGCATGGCTTATCTATCTCAGATAAAAAAATGTTACTAGAGAGTTCCGTTGTAATCGATTTTTTCAAACATAAAATTGATGAGTTACAGCAAGAGTTAGCTTCTTTTGAGCAAGTTAAACATTTTGCTTTATTATCTTCAGATTTTTCAATTGATAATGACGAACTAACACCCACAATGAAACTTAAACGTCGCAATATTGAATCTAATTATGCTGAGCTTATTGAGAGTATGTATACTCGAAAGCGCTAAGGTATAGTCTTAACTCCCACCGATTAAACAAATAAATCATTTTTGAGAGCTTCGCCAAATAGTTGGGGTTTAGCTCTCAAAAAATATGGTTTTTATTCATCGTAAGATCATCTATTCTCTAGAACGTAATTATGTGAAGCATAGCTTAGCTAGTGTAGTCATTTACAGAACATGACTTACTTGATTTTAAGCTTTGTTCGCAATGCATAGCCGAATAAGAGTAGTTTCGAATTAGGCTAAAAATAAGCCCTAAACTATGTAATTCAACCTATAGCACTAACCCGTGTTTATAGTGTTGAGATAAGGAGAAATAAAATGGAAAGATTATCTGGTGCAGAGATGATCGTTCAATCTTTAATTAATGAAGGCGTTGAACAAATTTTTGGCTACCCTGGTGGCTCAGTTCTAGATATTTATGATGCTCTACACGCAAAACCTGATCAAATAAAACATGTCTTAGTTCGTCATGAACAAGCAGCAACGCACATGGCAGATGGCTATGCGCGATCAACTGGACAGCCAGGTGTTGTTTTAGTTTGCTCAGGACCAGGCGCGACTAATACAGTGACTGGTATTGCAACTGCTTATATGGATTCTATTCCGATGATTGTTATATCAGGCAATGTGCCTAATAGCTTAATCGGCAATGACGCCTTCCAGGAATGTGATATTGTTGGGGTATCTCGCCCTATTGTAAAACACAGTTTCCTTGTTAAAAAAGCAGAAGATATACCAGAAACGATCAAAAAAGCATTTTACATTGCATCCACAGGAAGACCTGGTCCAGTGGTGATCGATTTACCTAAAGATGTCTTGAATCCTCAAATAAAGCTGCCATATGAATACCCTGAAAGTATCAAAATGCGTTCGTACAATCCGACGACAACGGGTCATAAAGGTCAAATTAAAAAAGCGTTAAAAGCGCTTTCGGTTGCAAAAAAACCAGTGCTATACATTGGTGGTGGGGCGACGATTTCTGGAGCTAATAAACAAGTTAAAGAATTAGCGGAGGCTTTTAATTTACCCGTTGTTAGCACATTAATGGGATTGGGTTCTTTTCCTGGTACGCATCAAAATTCTCTTGGTATGTTAGGGATGCATGGAACTTATGAAGCTAATATGGCCATGCATAATGCAGATTTGATTTTTGGAATAGGTGTTAGATTTGATGATCGAACGACGAATCATTTAGATAAATATTGTCCTAATGCAAAAGTGATGCATATTGATATTGATCCTTCATCGATATCAAAAAATGTTAAAGTCGATCTACCCATTGTCGGTTCTGCAGATAAAGTATTGAATACCATGTTACAGCTGTTAGATGATGTTGGTGTTCCAGAAGATCATGATCTGTCATCATGGTGGAAAGAGATTCAACCATGGAGAGATCGTCAATGCCTTGCTTATGAAAAAAGCGATGATCGTATTAAACCGCAACAGGTTATTGAAACCGTATATAAACTGACAAAAGGGGATGCGTATATAGCTTCCGATGTTGGTCAGCACCAAATGTTTGCAGCGTTATATTACCCATTTGATAAACCACGTCGTTGGATTAACTCTGGTGGTTTAGGCACTATGGGATTTGGTCTTCCTGCTGGTATGGGAGTTAAATTCTCTAAACCTGATGCCGAAGTTGTTGTGATTACTGGTGATGGGAGTATTCAAATGAATATTCAAGAATTATCAACAGCACTTCAGCATAATATCCCATTGAAGATCATTAACTTAAATAATCGATTTTTAGGTATGGTAAAGCAGCAACAAGACATTATGTATCAAGGGCGACATTCTAATTCTTATATGGATTCGGTTCCAGATTTTGCGGCGATTGCAGAAGCTTATGGCCATGTTGGCATTCGTATCAATACGCCTCAAGAACTCGAGGCTGGATTAGATAAAGCGCTTGCAATGAAAGATCGCCTGGTATTCGTGGATATCAGTGTTGACGAAACGGAACATGTTTACCCAATGCAAATAAAAGGCGAAGGGATGGATAAAATGTGGTTAAGCAAGACGGAGAGAACATAAATGAGACACATTATTTCACTATTAATGGAAAACCAACCAGGGGCTTTATCACGGGTTGTTGGCTTATTTTCTCAACGTGGCTACAATATTGAATCTTTAACAGTATGTCCTACAGATGATGATACATTATCACGATTGAACTTAACCACCACATCAGACGAGATGCAGCTTGAACAAATTCAAAAGCAATTACATAAGCTAGTTGATGTGTTAAAGGTGCAAGAAGTCTCTGAATTTGAACATGTCGAGAGAGAGTTATTACTCGTAAAAGTAAAAGCATCAGGGTATGCTCGATCTGAAGTTGCACGTATGTCAGACATCTTTCGTGGTCAAATAGTCGATGTAACCGCTTCACAATATACAGTTCAACTGGTTGGCACATCTGAGAAATTAGATGCTTTTTTAACAGCAGTTGCTGATGTCACCGATATCATCGAAGTTGCTCGTAGTGGAGTTGTTGGTATTACTCGTGCAGAAAGGATTTTAAAAGCATAATCTATTCGTATGATAGCCAAAACCTTAAGCCTAAGATAAATCTTGGGCTTTTTTATCTAAAAAATGAAACTTGCTCAGCATAAGACTTTGGTGTCATTCCTCTCTCTTTTGAAGGCTTTATTAAAACTTTCTATACTCGTATAACCTAGCTTTTGGAAAAACAGCTCAGGTTTAAGTCCTTGATATAAATAATTAGTAGCTTGATTCATCAACGCAAAATTACATAGCATTTTAAAGTTTGTCCCTCTGGATGATAATCGGCGTTGTAATTGCTGGTGATTCATTCCTAATATTTCTGCGACGGCATGAATCGTTGGCCTGCCGGTATAACGTAAAAAATTGATTACTTCACCAACACATCGATTAAGATTCTCAGGATCGGGCATATTTATGTATTGGTCTAAAGATCGCGCATCAAAGAGAGAAGCTGTTGATGTTACATCTGGGAATGGATGAATTTTTGTCATCGAATGAGAATGCAGCCATATAGCGATCCTCTTATGATGGTACGTGACGGGACAATCCCAAGAGTTCTGAATGTAAGTTGTGATGCCTTGAATTGGGATTTCTATTTTTAAAGGAATAAAGCTATCACCTAAAAAAAATCGTAACAAATCCATTTGGAGAGTTAATTGTCTCATTACTTCCGCATAATGCCATTGATTTGTGGTAGAGGTCATCGTAATACAAGCAATTTTACCAGAAGGTACTATTCGTACATGAAAAGCAGAGTCAGATTGAGCCCAGATGTAATTTAGCCTCTGTAAAGCAATAATAAGGTCAGGCACTAACTCCACTGTTGCTCTAAATGGAGAATGGATAAACGCATTTTGCTTGTTAAAAGAGCGAATCCACTCCTTATTGCCAATTAACTGTGTTATACGATCGTAGGTAGTACATAGGTAATTATGTGGAATCAAAGTCATAGGATTGGCAATGACATCGTGATTCATATGGTAATCAGAGAAGGATAAATTATAAATTGTATTTACATCTTTCAATGCATTGCTGATACAGAATGCACGAACAAATCTTGGCATCAGATAGAACCCATCATTTTTCTTTTAAATATAGCATTTTAAATCCAACTTGGTTTGTATTTTAACCATCTGCAGATACCTTCTCATTCTTGTTCATTTTAGAGTGGTGAAGATATGTCATTATTAAGTCCTCCTTTTGTTGGAAGCAGTATTGATACTGTATTACATGTTATTGCTGGTATTAGTTTAATCGGAGGGGTTGGTACTGTCGGATGGGGTTTTTGGCGTGTACATGAGCTCCCAGTACATCATGCTAAAAAGAAAGAAAGCCGACAAATCGCATTAATCAGTATTTTGACATGGATAGGCTTCTTAATGCATTGGGTATGGGTTCTTGCCGTGATTGTGGCATTTGTTGATTTTGATAAGTTAGTTTTACACTTTCGACAGCTATGGTTGGAAGGAGATACGAAATCGCAAGCTAATGACCTTAAGCTGATAGAGCAAGGTACTATTCAACAAAAACGAACAGGGAAAGAGTAAGATGCTAGAAGGTTTAGCCGTTTGGGCTCTTATCATTTACTTATTACGTTTAGTGGGTATGCCATGGAATGTATATACTCAATGTTTTGCGTATATTGGTGGTGGAGCATGGTTATTGTTTGTTTGGGTTGCGTTGATCAGTTACGCACCAATGGATCTTGGTGGTGGAGCGTATGTTCAATCCCCACATATACAGTTACGCCCAGATATTCGTGGTGTAGATGGTAAAATATCAACCTTGTATATTGAACCAACGCAAGAAATAAAAAAAGATCAGCTGGTGTATGATATTGATCCAACTAAATATGCTTTGATATTACAACAGCGTAAAAGCGAATTAGAGTTTGCTGAATCTAACGTTCGAGTTGTGAAGGAAGAAGTAAATCACTTAGAAGCAGAGAAAAATACATTAGTACAACAGCGCAACATCTTACGTAACTCTTTATCAATTGCAGTCATTGATCTACAAACTAATGAAAGGCAATTTAAGCGATTGCAAAACCAAAATACGCAATCATTGTATAGTGTGACTGAAAGTGAGCTAGACCAGCAAGCAGGTATAACTGAAATTGCTCGCAATACAGTACAAAAAGTGCAATCTGAAATCACTCAATTAGAAGCCAATATTATGGCTGCTGAAATTAATATAAAAAAAGGCCATGAATCGGCAGTTGCGAAAAAAAATGAAGCAAGTATAGCTTTAAACAAATACCACTTAGCAGAGCTGGATCTAGATAGTACGCGTGTATATGCTCCTGCAGATGGATTTGTTACAAACTTCATTGCTCGTGAAGGTCAACAAATTGGTACGATCCCTCGATTACATATGTATACGAATGAAAAATACATATTAGTACGAGTGAATCACCAAGCGGTAAGGAATATTAAAAAGGGTCAGTATGCTGAGTTTGCAACGGCTGTATACCCAGGGCATATATTTCAAGCGACTGTTGAAGGGATTGTTGAGGCAACGGGAGAATCACAAGGCTCCTTGATTAGTAATGAACAAAATATTAGGCAAAGTACTATAGTGAATAAATTCAATAAGCATCACTACGTACGTTTAAAGATAATAGAGACTGAACAGTATGATATACCAGTCGGGTCTTCTGGGCTGGTGTGGATATCGGCAGAGAAACCAATTGGTTTCTTAGGGTTTGTCGATGTGATTAGAGGTATGATTTTAAGAATGAAAGCACAGATCTTTTTCTTTTATACCATGTAGCTAAAGCTCAAAGCATCACGATAGTCATCGAAAGTACGTCATTGAAAGTAATGACGAGCCTTCGATGACGTATTCCATTGGCAAAACATTTTGAGATACATACAGGGTATGTACTAAATGCACCATTCAATGAGTTGATTAGTGGAGAATACGAGCTCGTATTGTTCCATCAATGGCTCTTAGTCGAGAGATTGCTTGTTCGGCATGTGCTGTTTCAACTTCAATAACAACATAACCTATATCAGCGGTTGTTTGTAGATATTGACCTGCGATGTTAATACCTTCCTCCGCAAAGGTGATATTAATTTGAGTTAAAATACCAGGCTGATTATGGTGAATATGGAGTAGGCGAGAGCATCCTTGTTGAACTGGTAATGATACTTCAGGGAAGTTAACACTGGATAAAGTCGAACCATTATCTGAATATTTAGCAAGTTTACCGGCGACTTCTAAGCCAATATTAGCTTGGGCTTCTTGAGTTGAGCCACCGACATGAGGCGTTAAGATCACATTATCAAAAGCTTGTAAGGGGGATTCAAATAGGTCGTTATTGGTTTTTGGTTCGATAGGAAAGACGTCGATAGCAGCACCAGCAATATGCTTGTTCTCTAGTGCTCCGCATAGAGCTTCAATATCAACGACAGTACCACGAGCAGCATTAATAAAAATCGAGCCTTCTTTCATTAGTGCGAACTGCTTTTCACCCATTATGTTTTGTGTTTCATTAGTCTCTGGAACATGTAATGAAACAACATCGCTTTGGGCTAGTAATGTTTCTAATGACGTCACTTGAGTTGCATTACCTAAAGTTAATTTGGTTTCTATATCATAAAACGATACACGCATACCTAGATTTTCAGCCAAAATTCCAAGTTGGGTGCCTATGTGCCCATACCCAATAATACCGAGGTTTTTACCTCTAGCTTCAAAGGAGTTATTGGCACTTTTTTGCCATACACCTCTATGTGCTAGTGCATTTTTTTCAGGAATGCCACGCAATAATAATAATGCTTGCCCTAGTACTAACTCAGCGACGCTTCGTGTATTGGAAAATGGAGCGTTAAATACCGGAATACCACGCTTGGCTGCCGCGGTTAGATTGACTTGATTCGTGCCAATACAAAAGCAACCAATAGCGACTAATTTTTCAGCTGCGTCTAATACTTCTTCTGTAATATTTGTTCGAGAACGAATCCCTATAAAGTGTGCATCTTTGACAGCTCCTAATAGCGCATCTTCGGAAAGAGAGCCTTTATGGTAGTCAATATTACTATACCCAGCAGTTTTTAATTCATCTACAGCAGAAGGGTGTACACCTTCTAGTAATAAGATTTTTATTTTATCTTTATCGAGTGATACTTTTGACATTATTTCATCCTTAAATCGTCAATGGGCTATCCATAATGTTGCTTTATCTTTATTATAGTGCTTAAGCAAACGTTTGCGTTAGTGTTTTGTGTAAAATAATAGAGGAATAGGTAATATATCATTAGCTACTCCTCTTTTGCTTAAACACCAAGTGGCTTTTGTTTATTCTTCGATCAAGGCACCATTTGGTGAGCCTGTTATCACCACATCAGCTCCTCGATGCGCAAATAGGCCAACAGTCACAACGCCCGCAATAGCATTGATTTTATCTTCAAGATCCTTAGGGTTGGTAATTTCCATATGATGAACATCAATAATAATATTACCATTATCAGTTGTTATGCCTTCTCGGTAAGCAGGGTCGCCTCCTAGTTTTACAATTTCACGACCGACATGAGATCGAGCCATAGGAATGACTTCAATAGGCAGGGGAAATTTGCCAAGCACTTTGACTTCTTTTGTATCATCGACAATACAAATAAATTTATCAGAGATAGCCGCGACAATCTTTTCTCGCGTAAGAGCTGCACCGCCACCTTTAATCATTTCTTTGTTGCCGTTGATTTCATCAGCACCATCAATGTAGACATCAAGAAAGGCAACTTCGTTACAGTCAAAAACAGTAATACCTAACTCTTTTAATCGAGACGTTGAAGCTTCAGAGCTAGAAACAGCACCTTCAATATCATCTTTCATTGTTGCGAGAGCATCGATAAAGTGGTTGACCGTTGAACCAGTACCGACACCAACAATACTGCCTTTTTCTACATATTTGAGAGCAGCCCAGCCAGCCGCTTTTTTCATTTCATCTTGAGTCATCTTATTTCCAAATAAAGTAAGTTAAGTACTAAAAATATTATGGTGGATTCTAGTTATTAATCCACGACCATAATCGGTCTGGTGTGAAAATGATAGGTAATGGTACGTCCCATGTTTCTGTCGGTAATGCTTGATAGTACTGCTCATTGTGAGCTAATCCGACAGGAACTGGTGGGATGTTATATCGATGCCAACGTTCGAGAGTCCTGTCGTAATATCCTCCCCCCATTCCTAGGCGGTTGCCTGTCTCATCAAAAGCAACAAGAGGTGTAAAGATAATGTCTAGTTTTTGCGTTGGGATGACATCTCTAACATCAAGCTTAGGCTCTAAAATACCATACTTATTCGGAACTAATTGGGTTTTGGAGTGATAGTGAAGAAAAAGTAATTGCCCTTTAGAGAAAGGATGTAATACCGGGAGGTAAGTTTTTACACCTTGTTTCCAAAGATGTTGAATGAATGGAAAGGTCTCTATTTCGCCTGCATTGCTTAGGTACAAAGCAACATGAGCTATATTGAGGTCATGTTTTATTTTTTTTATTTGCTTTGAAATAGAAGGGAATGCTTCTTTGAGAGAGAGTGCTGCTTGTGATTGTGTTGACGAGGATAACGCTTTTCGCCGAACACGTATCATTTGGCGAATATCATGACGAGAAAGGGACATGGTTGTCGTCCTTAAACAGCCTAAATAGAGATACCCCGGAGTGCCGTTGGTAATCGTAGCCCTTGAACCAGCAGGTTCAAGGCGGGAGAATAAGATAACCGTAGGCTTCTCAGTACAAGCTGAGCTTGCTCAATAGTTACCGAATATTCACCCTTATTTTTTTACTTATCGGCTCAGGGACATAAATCACCTGACGTACACTCTAGGGTAATAGGGAATAGAATGAATTATTCACTCTATTATTATTCGTTACTTGTGGTTAAAGCAGCATCTAATTGTGCAGTTATGTTATTTATACGAGTTTCGACTGTACTGCGATCAAGTGTCTCACGCTGTTGGATACATAGCTCGTAACATGCATTAAGTGCAGCAATAGTCATGATCTGAAGATCACTTGACCCTTTGCTACGAGTCGACATATCAGCTAACCGGTTGTTGAGTTCATTAGCGGCTTGCTTGAGAGATTCTTCTTGGCCTACAGGGCAATTCACTCGAGTTTGTCGACCTAAAATTTCTATTTCTACAGCTTGACTATTCATATCAACAATTCTCACTTTGTCACTTATCCATGTAAATGTCTTTAGTCAGCTTTCATCATCTAACTACGAAACAGAATATAGGAAAACAGGTTCTAACATTCAAGCTTTTCATTCATCCTTATAAGAAAAATCTTACAGGAAACGCATTTCATCGTCTTATTGAGCAAAACTTAAGCGTCGCCTCAAGTATCCAAGTTACTGTGGTTTTCGCACTATCCTATCAGTGTTAGACTTAAACAATCAACTAATGAATTTAAATTAAGAGGTAACCATGAGCGAAGTTCACTTTCCTTCATATGAGACGTTTTTTTCCGAATTACGTAGTGCAGGTTTAGCTGTCACTCCGGCAGAGCTCCATGGTTTAATGGTCGGTATGATCAGTGGTGGTGGTGATATTCATGATACCAGTTGGCAACCGATGTTATTTGATTATACAAATGATGGCATGGGGTGGCCCCATGCTGCCTTGACTCTTGCTGAACTGACAAGAACTATTTCAATAAAAGAACTCACATCAACATCGTTAGATATGTCACTGCTCCTTGCTGATGATGACAATGGCGACTTATTTGAATTAGCAGATTCAGTATCGGAGTGGGTTAATCATTTTATTTCTGGCTTGGGTTTGGTTAATGCTAAACTTAATAAAGCGAGCTCGGAATGTAAAGAAGCATTATCAGATCTAAATGAAATCTCTAAACTTGGAGTTGATGAGAATGATGATATGCGTGAGCAAGCCATACTTCTAGAGCAAGTCATTGAGCATACCAAAGCATGCGTTTTAACGATTCATGCTGAATTTGGAGCTCGAGTTGATACTCAAGCCTCCACGCCTACTATTCATTAATGTTATTTGGATATTCGGATGGATAAAGTCATATCCTCTTCTCATGATGCACCTGCTGATTTTGATATTGTGATTTCAGGTGGTGCAATGACAGGGCTTATGCTGGCGACAGTATTGGACTACGCATTTGGTCAAGCTCTTTCTATTGCAGTGGTCGAGGCTAAGCCATATACATCATCAGCCCATCCTGGGTTTGATGCACGCTCTATTGCACTGTCTTTTGGTTCTGTACAGCAACTGAAAAAGTATGGTATTTGGGATGATGACCTTGAACAGCATGCAACGTTAATAAAACACATCCATGTATCGGATCAAGGCCATTTCGGAATGACTTCTATTAACCGTAGAGATATTGGTGTTGAAGCATTAGGTTATGTGGTTGAATTAGAAAAAGTCGGACGTTTGTTACAAAAAAAAGTCGAGAAAAGTACGACACTTACTCTACTGTGTCCAAATGAAATTCAACAAGTGACACAAAAGAAACAAAGCATTCATCTGAATGTTAATAATCGGACGTTGAGTTGTAAATTATTGGTTGCTGCGGATGGGTCATTTTCAAGTATTGCTGATAAGCTAAATATAGAACTTAAGAAACGAGAGTTTTCTCAAGTTGCGATCATTACCAATGTTAAATTTGAGCATCATCATAACGGTCGTGCTTTTGAACGATTTACTAAAACAGGACCCTTAGCATTATTGCCGATGACTGACGGGAGAATGTCATTAGTTTGGTGCCTTGAACCCAATGAAGCGAAACATATAATGTCGTTGGAAGCGGACCAGGTGATGAAGAAACTGCAAACGAGCTTTGGGTGGCGTTTAGGTCGAATCAAAATGATAGGTTCACTTTTTAGTTACCCATTAACTCAATACCATCGAAGTGGTATAACGGCGCATCGATGTGCGATTATTGGTAATGCAGCACAAACATTACACCCAATTGCAGGGCAAGGGTTTAACTTAGGTTTACGTGATGTATTACAGCTCGTTGAATCTCTTTCTCTCCATTTAGATGATGTAGGAAAGTATGCTGTTTTAAGTGATTATGAGAGGCATCGGCAAAGAGATCGAGATTCCATGATGACCTTAACTTCGTCACTTGTAGACCTATTTTCGAATGATTGGTTAGCGATGCGCATAGGGCGTAATCTAGGCTTATTATGCGTAGATAATATTCCGAACTTAAAGCAGCCATTAATAACAAAAGCGCTTGGGCTCGTTAATAAATAAAAGGTATTGATTATGATGCAGAGTGTTGATATTGCGATTATAGGTGGCGGTATGGTGGGATTAACTTTTGCCGCAGCTTTTAAAGGAAGTGATATTCGAGTGGCTGTTATTGATGGCAATATACCAGAGCATCATGAATCACCCTTACCAACAGGAAGAGTATCAGCATTAAGTCGTTCTAGTGAAATCGTCTTACGTAATCTATCTGTTTGGCAGAAGATTGAGCAATTGGAATGTTCACCTTATCAAGCGATGGAAGTATGGGAGCAAGATAGCTTTGCTCGTATCGAATTTAACGCACAGAAACTTTCCCAACCCAATTTAGGTTATATCATCGAAAATAGTGTAGTACAGCAATCTCTCTTAGAGCAAGTTGTTGATATGCCAAATGTATCCCTTATTATGCCAGCTAAGTGTACTAACTTAGTGATGGGAGAAAGCGAAGCTTGGTTGACATTAGATAATGGACAATCATTAACAACAAAATTAGTTGTTGGTGCTGACGGTGC
The DNA here is from genome assembly GCA_028131545.1 of Vibrio sp. Classification (GTDB taxonomy): domain Bacteria; phylum Pseudomonadota; class Gammaproteobacteria; order Enterobacterales; family Vibrionaceae; genus Vibrio. Next base: position 19,604 of record JAOICL010000004.1, read on the forward strand.
TAATTCTTGGTTAAGAAAGAACAGAGATATCCCTTTAACGCATTGGGATTATGGTCACCAAGCTATCACGGCTAATGTCAGAACCACTGAACCCCATGGTCAAGTAGCAAGACAAATATTCACCCCTCAAGGTCCGATTGCATTTCTTCCGTTAAATAACCCTTATATGAGTTCAATAGTTTGGTCTGTAGAGAGCTCTCGTGCTGAGCAATTGATTGCGCTAAATGATAGCGAGTTTAATAAAGCTCTGACGGCTGAATTTGATGCCAAACTGGGTGTTTGTGAAGTGATAGGGAAAAGGCATATGCACCCATTAAAAATGAGGTATGCAAGAGACTTCACTCTTGACCGTGTCGCATTAATTGGTGATGCTGCGCATACTATTCATCCATTGGCTGGTCAAGGAGCTAATCTTGGTGTGTTAGATGCGGCTAGTCTCGCTCAGGAAATTTTCAAACTCTGGAAGCAAAATGAAGATATCGGCGCACGTAAAAATTTGCGTGCTTATGAGCGCTGGAGAAAAGCAGAAGCAATGAAAATGATCGCTTCAATGCAGAGTTTTAAAGATCTTTTTGAGAGTAATAATCCAGCTAAAAAACTATTCAGAGGCATTGGAATGAAGTTAGTTGGACAATTACCAGGCGCTAAAGAAGAAATAATGAAACGAGCTTTAGGGTTAAAAGGTGACTTACCTGATCTTGCAACAAGGCAAGTTTATTATGATGAAGTTACAGATTAAATTTTAAAGTGGAAAAATAACAAAAAACCTGTAAATAGAAATGTTTACAGGTTTTTTTATTGGGGATAGTTAGGAAAAAGATAAATTATTATCTATTTGGTGTGCTAGTTATAAGCACAACGTAGGCGTCTAACTTCACCATTGACTTCGCGTACCGCTTTATATTGTTTGGCATCCGGTTGCTCTGGGATAAGTAATTTCCCATTATCAAACTCAAAGATACCAAAACCAATAATAGAAATCTTGCCTTTAAAAAAGCGACTTATGTGCTTTGCAATCATCCCTGGAGTGTATAGTTTAAACAATCTCATATCGTAACCCTTGTATGCACAGGACCAATAACTAAAGTATGGTCATCAATTTCATGATAACGATAAGTTATGGTCAAAATGTGACATTTGTATTAACTCAGTTCCTGAAGTTTGAAACTTGCATTACGTTCCGAGTTAATAAGACAACAAAGTGGCACATTGAACAGATTCGTAATATATAAACCAACGGCATTAAAATTAATGCATGGCGACGATGCATTATCAGATTTTTCATGAGCGGTTAGGTTGCTGCATATTCATCGTCAATGCTTTGTCTATACTAAGACCTTGTTCATAGCTGAAAAGTTTCAATTTTTAGCCACTTTTTCGATAGCTAGGTAATGGTAAGCAATAACCATTCCATTGGTTTCATTACCTAGACTTTATGCGGCGTAATATATAGCAAATTGAGTATTGATGATGAGGTGTTGGTCACGTATTAAAGGAATAAACATCATTTCTGTTCGTATGCATTTAGTTTCTAGATGGATAATCGTCGAAAAGTACAGAGCGATAAAGCAGGGGAGCGGGTGCAAAGGGAGATAAATAGAAAGCAGGCAAGTGTCTGCTTTCTATTCGATTATGGAATGCGTTATTGATCTAGCGTTACTCTTTTTCTTCCAAAGAATAAGGATGTGGCAATATATTCCATTGATGTTCAGGTTGAGACTTTAAGCGAAAGGCTGTGGTTATATCTAAGTTGTTAGGTAGTACAGCACTGGCGATCACATTACCTTGATTATCCTGATAATAACTCAGGCAATGGCCTGCGCTACGCCAATTATCTCCGACTTGCCTTTCTAATTCATTATCTTCGATAGTGCTAGAGCAAAAACCTTTTAAAGTAAATAGATTACGTTTGTTTGTGCCTCGATATTTTGCTCTGGCGACCGTTTCTTGGCCAGTATAACATCCCTTGCTGAAGCTAATGCCACCGAGAAGGTTTAAGTTTAACGCTTGTGGGATATGTATGTTTTGTTGATCCGCTTCTAGTATAGGGCGGCCAGCTTCAATATCATGCTTCAGCCAAACAGAGGGATCAACTTGATTGTCTTCGTTTTCACTGAGAAGGGATTCTGCGTCGCTTGATGATAGTTGAAGTAGCCATTGCTCATTACTGATTTTAACGGCATAGCCACCTTTAATCGGCATCACTTGAGCTTCATTAAACAGCTCCTTCTCTGGCTCATCCAATAATGTTTGAATAAAAGCGGAAGCACCATGTCCCATGCAGCCGATCAGCGAATCATTAGATAACTCGAAGGACACTTTAGAAAAAATCGCATATTTACGAATTTCCTTTAAAGCTATATCAGCCGCAGATTTGGGTTGAATCATGGAATAGCCTTGAGCAGTATGAAAGAGCCTAAAAGCATTCCATACTTTACCTTTCGCATCGCAGTGGGCCCCTAATGTGCTTTCATACTTTGATAAAGTCACAACATCGCAAGTTACCTGGCCTTGAAGGTAGGACTTTCGGTCATCGCCAGATATTTGAATTGCCGACCAATTCGTTAATGATGTCAACATAAGTGTCGGTTCTGATTCACCGATAGAGATAATTTTCGTTGTCATAGATCTAAGTGTGTAAGGTTAGGTATAAACATCATAATCTACATTGAATTGATTGTCAGCATTGTGACTTGTGCAACGAAATGCATCAATGAATAAAAAAGAACCTATGAGATAGAATTGAACTTTGGTAGACTTCTTCCACAGCATTTTTAGTTGAGGATTAACGATAATGTATGCAACGGAATCAGCAGCTTATACAGCTGAAGAAAAAGCACGTATCAAGTGGGCATGTCGTCGTGGCATGTTAGAGCTTGATGTAGTTATTATGCCATTTTTTGAAGAGCGTTTTGAGCAATTGACTGGCTCAGATCAGCGCGATTTTGTTTCATTACTTGAGTGTGATGACCCTGATTTATTTGCTTGGATTATGGGACACGCTCGTAGTGAAAATTTAAAACACGCCTCAATGATAGATAAAGTAGTTGCCCATAATAATAGCAAGATACGTTAATTTATCATCCTCTTTCAGTCAGAAGGCAGCACAGGTGGCGATAACACTAAGTGCTGCTTTTTTGTTTCTCGCGATAGAGCTTCCCCTAGTTACGTATCCATATTGCTGGTGTTTTATTTACCAATGTCACCATTGGGGATGGTTCTTGGAAACGCTCAGTGGAGAAATGACTTTTCTCCCAGGTGGTAAGGTTATCTACCGCGGTACCGAGTATACTGTTGAAAATATAGAGCTTCGCTATGTCGGTATGTTTATTATCGTCACTCTATCTGGGAATCGGTGTCTCATATGGCGTGACACCTTACCTGAAAATACGTACCGTATTCTTATCTCTGAATTAAGCCGAAGCGACGGGTAACTTCCCCAAATTGTTATCACTAAAATAAATTATATTGTTGATTACTTAACGTTACTTCTTATATCAGATTAAGGAGTGAGGATCGTTGGACCACTATTCTCTAATTGTTCTGGATAATCAAGAGTATAATGAAGTCCACGACTTTCTTTTCTTTCCATCGCACAACGAACCATTAATTCGGCGACCTGAAGAAGGTTTCTAAGTTCTAGCAGATTGTTCGATACTTTAAAGTAACTATAGTATTCGTGAACCTCTTGCTGAAGTAATTGAATTCGGCGTAATGCTCTTTCTAAGCGTTTATCTGTCCGGACTATGCCCATGTAGTCCCACATAAATAAACGTAGCTCGTGCCAGTTATGTTGAATAATGACCTCCTCATCGGAACAGCTAACCTGGCTTTCATCCCAAGCTGCGATATGTTCAGAGTGTTTTAGGTTATCCAATTTTTTCAGTATATCCTGTGCAGCAGCCCAAGCGTATACAACACACTCTAGAAGAGAGTTTGATGCCATGCGATTAGCACCATGTAATCCGGTATAGCTAACTTCACCAATGGCGTAGAGTTTGGATATATCCGTTTCACCCGTTTGCTCTACGATAACCCCACCACACGTATAATGAGCTGCAGGCACAATAGGTAAGGGCTCTTTAGTCATATCGATACCTAATTCTAATAAACGCTTATTGATCATTGGGAAGTGCTTTTCAATAAAGGCTTTGGGTTTATGACTAATATCGAGGTACATACAATCGGCACCTAAGCGTTTCATTTCAAAGTCAATCGCGCGAGCAACAATATCACGAGGAGCAAGCTCTTCACGCTCATCAAAATCAGGCATGAAACGAGTTCCATCAGGGCGTTTAAGATAGGCACCTTCCCCTCTTAAAGCTTCAGTAAGCAAAAAATTGCGTGCTTCAGGGTGAAACAAGCATGTGGGATGAAATTGGTTGAATTCCATATTCGCAACACGACAACCCGCACGCCATGCGATAGCGATACCATCACCAGAAGAAACATCGGGGTTTGATGTATATTGATAGACTTTTGATGCCCCTCCTGTTGCTAATATGACGACTTTTGCTTTTACTGTCTCAACTTGTTCAGCAGAACAGTTCCAAATGTAAGCACCAATAGCCGATGTTTTTCCATCAACTTTTTCTGTAATGAGATCAAGAGCATTATGTTTTTCTAATACCGTAATGTTGGGGTGATTATGGGCATTATCTTGTAGGGAATTTTGCATGGCCATTCCTGTCGCATCAGCAGCATGCAGAATACGACGATGACTATGACCGCCTTCACGGGTTAAATGGTATTTGACCTCTCCTTCAGTGGTTGCTTCTGTATCAAAAGGAACACCACCGTCGATTAACCATTCCACACATTGCTTTGCATTTTCAGCAATAAAACGAACAGTATTTTCATCACAAATTCCGCCACCGGCAATGAGAGTGTCTTCTACGTGGGATTCAATGCTGTCTGTTTCATCAAAAACAGCAGCAATACCACCTTGAGCATAATAGGTTGAACCTTCACTTCTATTTCCTTTACTCAAGACGATCACCTTTGCTCTGTGGGCAACCTTTAAAGCCAGAGATAAGCCTGCAGCGCCACTGCCAACGACAAGGACATCACAAGAGTGTAGATTGGAAATTGGTTCGTTATTGATACTCATAAAACTCATCACCTTATTACGTCTTTTAAAATAAGCGACTATGTTCGCTATAATTTAAGAGTGCGCAATGTGAAATTAGAAAAATTAATTGGAACTTCGTCTCGCCAATAAGGTCATAATAGTGCTTATTTTAAAAAGGCTATTAATATAGCGAGGTACCTGATTACCTTACTTTATAATAAAAGAGCAAAAAATGGGAGTGTTAGCTCGAATGAACGAGCAAGTGACCGATCAAATATTGATTGAAAGAATACAAAATGGAGATAAACAGGCATTTAATCTTTTGGTGGTTAAGTATCAAAGTAAGGTCTGTAATATCATTTCGAAATACGTTAGTCACTCTGGAGATGTTCCCGATGTCGCGCAAGAGACTTTTATAAAAGCGTATCGTGCCATTCCTAATTTCCGAGGGGAAAGTGCATTTTATACATGGCTTTACCGTATTGCGGTGAATACAGCTAAAAACTATTTAACGTCTCAAAGTCGTCGTCCTCCATCATCGGATGTTGATGTCGACGATGCGGAATATTTAGAGGTCGGAAGTCATTTTAAAGATATCGAAACACCAGAGCGTTCTGCCTTGTCAGGGGAGCTGAAAAAAGTCATTTTTAATACGATAGCTTCTTTACCTGATGATCTGAGAACAGCACTCACACTACGTGAAATGGAAGGGCTTAGCTATGAAGAAATCGCAACGATTATGGATTGCCCTGTCGGCACCGTTCGATCTCGGATTTTTAGAGCTCGAGATACGATAGAGAAACAAATAGCGCCATTAATTCATAACTAAAGTGAATGTGAGGTAGCGACTACTTCACCTTTATTCTTATTTTTCAGCAAATGAAGATACGATTATGTCTAAAAAAGAACAATTATCAGCACTAATGGATAATGAATTATCAGCAAAGGAGCTAGACGCTTTATTGCATGATGATCTCGGTGAACTGAATCATCAAGTCCATTCCGATGCTTTAGCTGTATGGAAATCTTATCATACTATGCGTGATACATTGAATGATCAGCCTATGTCACCAGAGTGGAATATTGCTGATAGTGTCGCTTTAGCTTTAGAGAAAGAAGAGAGCTATACAGCAAAAGATAATCTCATGTCAAAAGATGTGAAAGCTGATGTAACACCAATAGAAAATCAACCAAAACCAACTAAAGCTCGTTGGGATCTTCCTAGCTGGTTTACTGGCTTTGGCCAAGTCGCTGTGGCAGCTTGTGTCTCCATGGTGGTTATTTTTGGTGTTCAGCAATTTAATAGCAACCAGAGTCCAAATGGAGATAGACTGGCGAGTTCGCAAGAGACGCCTGTTTTACAAACCGTCCCTCTATTTGGTAGCGTGGAACCGGTGAGCTTGAATAGAGAAGAGTCGGCACTTGGGGATGAAAAAGAGATTCAAAAGCAGCGTATGCGTGCTCTCTTACATGATTATGAGTTGCAATTAAAGCTTAATAATCAATACCACTCAGAAAAGTAAGTCTTGTCGAGGTTTAAATTAATGAGAGCTCTGTTTGCTACTCTATTCTTATTGATGTCTCATTATGCAACAGCAACCGTTGTGCATAATGAGCACCAACAACAAGCTCAAAAGGCAGAGAAGATCTTATTGGATACCTTCTCTGCGAGTCATAGCAATAGCTATGAGTTATCGTATTTATTGATTCGTCAATCAAGTATTGAGCCATTACTTTTTCGTCACGCAATGGATGGTGATAAAGAGCTGTCTCAATTAATCTATTTGAGCGGCCCTAAGCGAGAAGCTCTGCAAAAGGGAGATGCGATTAGTTATTTAGAGCCTGCGAGTGCTCCTTTTACCGTTCGTTCTAAAAATATAGTTGGGCCTTTATTACCCTTTATTCATCAATCAGTACAATCAATTTCGGCTACTTATGACTTTACTTATGTCGGAAAGTCGAGAGAAGCAAATGTCATCAGCGATGTGATCCGCGTTTCCCCAAAAGATGGATTGAGATACTCTTACATGCTGTGGGTATCTGAAAAAGATAACCTACCATTACGAGTTGATTTACTGGATCGTAACGGAGATGTGATTGAGCAGTATCGTACTGTGAATTATAAAGTGGGCCAATCAGTTAAGGAAACGCTGCAAGCTCAACTATCCATTAATCTTCCTGAACCGATGTTATTTCCTGATGCATCTGTGGAAGCAACCTCTTGGGAAGCAAGTTGGCTACCAAAAGGATTTAAAGCGATGAATGCCAGTCGTTATCGTTTAAAATATGCCGATAGAATGGTTGAATCGCGTATTTATAGTGATGGACTATTTCAATTCTCTGTCTATATCGCGAAAAAGGATGCTTACTCGATGCAAAATAAAGGAGTTCGACAGGGGCGAAGAATGATCTATTCTATGACATCCGAAGAACATGAAATTTCTATTGTCGGTGATTTACCACCGGAAACAGCACAACGTATTGCTCAATCGATTCAATTTATGACGAAGTAACACGAATAGGTTAAGTCATGGTACTTACAACATGGAACTCAGTACTACAAACTAAGTGACTTCTTGCCTCATGACTTGTTAAGCATTCATACATTCGGCATGATAGCAGCAACCGTTCGTACTTTTATCATAGACATTAGGATACTTCCTTATGATGACCGCATTGGCCACGGTGGCTGATATTCAATTGTTGGCACCAGAAGAGAATCATCAATCTTCTGAACAACAACCTTGCTTTCAAGTGACACTGACTTGTGAACAAAAGACAAGTTGTGGCTCTTGTGCTTCAAAAAAACAATGTGGTACCGGTATCGTATCCAGTGCAGTTGGCAGTAAAAGCTTGCGATGGACATTGCTTACTCAAGAGCCATTGTCGGTTGGCGATGTTGTTGAAATAGGGCTTCCAGAGCAAACATTATTGCGTTCAGCCTCTGTTGTTTATTTGATTCCCCTACTAGCATTAATTGTAGGGGCTTTCATTGGACATTTATGGTTAGCTCCATTATTTTCTGCCGGTGAGGGCGCAGTTATTCTTATCTCTGCTATCTTTACCGGAGGTGGAATTTACCTTGCTAAATATGTATCTCGTCAAATAGAACCACAGGCAGACAGCAATATTAAGATTCTGCGTTCTTTTGGACAAACATTTCATACAGCATAATTTAGATAAACCCATTCAACTTGCTTAGGTTTTATACAAAACTTCATAAAACCGTGCGTATTGATGAAAAATTGGGTAGAATCTGCCAACTTACATAGGCAGTGGCGTCAATATCGCATTCACTGTCTGCAATTTTTAGATTTTTAGAGTTAGTCACCCCAATCCTATGAAGAACATTCGCAACTTTTCTATTATCGCCCATATCGACCACGGTAAGTCGACATTATCTGACCGCCTAATTCAATTTTGTGGTGGCCTTCAAGATCGTGAGATGGAGCAACAAGTTCTTGATTCAATGGATATTGAACGTGAACGTGGTATCACTATCAAAGCACAGAGTGTGACTCTGAATTATAAAGCTAAAGATGGTGAAACATACCAACTTAACTTTATCGATACTCCTGGACATGTCGATTTTTCCTATGAGGTTTCTCGCTCTTTAGCGGCCTGTGAGGGCGCGTTATTGGTTGTTGATGCTGGTCAAGGCGTAGAAGCTCAAACCTTAGCAAACTGCTATACAGCAATTGAAATGGGACTCGAAGTGGTTCCTATTTTAAATAAGATCGATTTACCAGCCGCAGATCCTGAACGTGTTGCAGAAGAAATTGAAGATATTATCGGTATTGATGCGATTGATGCGGTAAGAGCATCAGCAAAAACCGGTATTGGTATCGAAGATGTTTTAGAAGACATTGTCTCTAAGATCCCAGCACCAGAAGGTGAATTGAAGGTTGCCCCACAAGCCTTAATCATTGACTCTTGGTTTGACAACTACTTAGGTGTTGTCTCCCTTGTTCGAATCAAAAATGGTTCATTGAAAAAAGGCGACAAGATTAAAGTCATGAGTACAGGTCAAGTGTGGGGTATTGATCGCATTGGTATCTTCACGCCAAAACAAGTAGATACAACCGAGCTTAATGCTGGTGAAGTAGGTTGGGTTGTTTGTGGTATTAAAGATATTTTAGGTGCGCCAGTTGGTGATACCTTAACGTTAGCGAAAAATGGCTCAGAAGAGGCTTTACCAGGTTTCAAAAAGGTAAAACCACAGGTTTATGCTGGTTTATTCCCAGTTTCTTCTGATGACTATGAAGCATTTCGTGATGCGCTAGGTAAGTTGAGTTTGAATGATGCTTCTCTTTTCTATGAGCCAGAGAATTCAGCGGCACTTGGCTTTGGTTTCCGTTGTGGTTTCCTTGGCATGCTGCATATGGAAATTATTCAAGAGCGTTTAGAGCGTGAATACGATTTAGATCTTATTACAACGGCACCAACTGTAGTCTATGAAGTCGAGAAAACTGACGGTTCGACATTGTATGTTGATAGCCCGGCAAAACTACCTGCAGTTAATGATATTGAAGAAGTTCGAGAGCCGATTGCTCGTTGTAATATTCTCGTGCCAGCGGATTACCTAGGTAATGTCATTACCTTGTGTGTCGAAAAACGAGGTGTACAAGTCGATATGGTTTATCATGGCAATCAAATTGCTCTGACTTATGATATACCGATGGCAGAAGTGGTTCTTGATTTCTTCGATCGATTAAAATCGACATCGAGAGGCTATGCATCACTTGATTACAACTTTCAACGTTTTGAATTATCGAGTATGGTTCGTGTTGATGTTATGCTTAATGGTGACCGTGTCGATGCTCTCGCAATGATTACGCATAAAGATCAATCGCAAACACGTGGTCGTCAATTAGTCGAAAAAATGAAGGAATTCATTCCTCGTCAGATGTTTGATGTTGCAATTCAAGCTGCGATTGGTAATCACATTATTGCTCGCTCAACAGTAAAGCAATTACGTAAAAACGTTATTGCGAAATGTTATGGCGGTGATGTGAGCCGTAAGAAAAAACTACTGAAGAAACAAAAAGAAGGTAAGAAACGCATGAAGCAAATTGGTAATGTTGAGTTACCACAAGAAGCTTTCCTTGCTATTCTTCATGTAGGTAAAGACTAAGGATGAAGAATTAGTAAGAGAATTACTAGTTCTTTGAAAATGAAGATGAAAGTGAAAGAGTCTAAGGTTCTTTCACTTTCGTATTTTTACGATAAGGATAATCATGGCTAATACATTCTCCCTGATCCTAGTACTAGTGACATTATTTACGGGTGTTGTATGGGTTTTAGAGAAGAAGGTTTTTTCTAAGAAACGAGCTGAAAAATTAGCAGAAGTAGAAGATAAAACTGAAGTTCTTGATAATAAAACGAAGAATACCATCTTGCAGCAACCATGGTGGATTGAAAACTGTGTTTCAATTTTCCCTGTTATCGGTGCTGTTTTGGTATTACGTTCTTTTTTATATGAACCTTTTCAAATCCCATCGGGTTCAATGATGCCAACATTACTTGTTGGCGATTTTATTTTGGTTGAGAAATACGCTTATGGTGTTAAAGATCCAGTCTGGCGTACTCAGCTAATTGAAGTTGGAGAACCAGAGCGTGGTGATTCAATCGTCTTTAAATATCCACCTCAACCTAATATTGATTACATTAAACGTGTGATTGGCGTTCCTGGTGATACGATACGTTATAATATTGATAAGCAGTTATGTATCATTCCTAAAGGAAAACAGACTGAAAAGTGTAAAGAAATTGATTTAAATAACGTACAAGAGAGTGAGTTTATACAAGATGGTATCCCATTAATTCAAATGACAGAAACATTTGAAGGTGAGAGCCATGATGTATTAATTAACCCGCTTCGTCGTGATCGAATTTCAGCTTATCAGCCTCGTCCTAATGTTAACGAATGGGTCGTACCACAGGGACAATACTTCGTCATGGGAGACAATAGAGACAATAGTGCCGATAGTCGTTATTGGGGCTTTGTTCCTAAAGAAAATTTGGTTGGTAAAGCTGTGGCTATTTGGATTAGTTTTGAGTTTGAAAGGGATTCCACCAGTATTTTACCATCATGGATACCAACGGGTGTAAGGTTTGAACGAATAGGATCCTTCCACTAAACATATTCACATAATGGGGCATTGAGCCCCATTATTGTAGCGAAATGAGAGAGTATGAACCCTCCAATCCAACAACTAGAAAAAAAAATTGGCTATAGCTTTATTGATATAGGCCATCTTGAACTTGCACTGACTCATCGCAGTGCGGATAGCAAGCATAATGAACGTCTTGAATTTTTGGGCGATTCAATTTTAAGTTTTGTCGTTGCCGATGAATTATATCACCGCTTTCCAAAAGTGAATGAAGGTGATATGAGCCGAATGAGGGCGACCTTAGTCCGAGAAAAAACACTCGCTGAATTAGGCCGAGAGTTTGAACTAGGAGAACACTTAAAATTAGGTCCAGGAGAGATGAAGAGTGGTGGTCATCGTAGGGAGTCTATTCTTGCCGATGCTATTGAAGCTATTATAGGTGCTATTTACCTAGATGGTGGAACGGATTCGATTCGAAAAATGATACTGGCTTGGTATCAAACTCGTCTCGATGCGATTCAGCCAGGAGTGTCTCAAAAAGATCCTAAAACGCGTTTACAAGAATTTCTACAAGGTAGAAGAAAACCATTACCAGAATATATTGTAATTAACATTAAAGGTGAAGCTCATAATCAAGAGTTCACCGTTACATGTCAAGTAGCGGGCATTGGAAAGCCAGTTATAGGAAAGGGCACTAGCCGCCGCAAGGCAGAACAAGCGGCAGCCGAAATGGCATTAGAGCTATTAAGCCAATAGGGTATATACCATGTCTGATAATGAATTTAATATAGATGAGTTCTTCTCATCTAAGCCAGAAAAAGTGAATGCTCCTGAAGAACAGCATTGTGGGTTTATTGCTATTGTAGGAAGACCTAATGTTGGTAAATCGACGCTATTAAACAAAGTACTAGGGCAAAAGATATCGATCACCTCACGTAAACCACAAACCACACGCCATCGCATTATGGGGGTTGATACTCAAGGTGATTACCAAGCTATTTATGTTGATACTCCTGGGCTACATATTGAAGAAAAGCGTGCCATCAACCGCTTAATGAATCGTGCAGCAAATTCATCATTAAGTGATGTTAATCTTGTTTTATTTTTAGTCGATGGAACACAATGGACTGATGATGATGAAATGGTATTAACGAAGTTGCATAAATCTAACTTTCCGGTTGTTCTATGTGTGAATAAAGTGGATAACGTGAAAGATCGTAATGATGTCATGTTACATATGATGGAGCTGTCTAAAAGGATGAACTTTGTGGATGTTGTTCCTATTTCTGCAAAGCATGGAAAGAACATCGAAGTTATTCAAAAGCATGTACGAGAGCATTTACCTAAAGCAGTTCATCATTTCCCTGAAGAATACGTAACCGATCGTTCTCAGCGCTTTATGGCATCTGAGATTGTGCGTGAAAAGCTCATGCGCTTTACTGGGGAAGAGTTACCTTATTCTGTTACCGTTGAAGTGGAGCGTTTTGACTATAACCCTGAAACAGATGGTTTCCATATTAATGCATTGATCCTAGTTGAACGCCTTGGTCAGAAAAAAATGGTGATCGGTAAAGGTGGAGAAAAGATCAAAACGATTGGACGAGAAGCGCGTCTCGATATGGAAGAGTTGTTTGACCGAAAAGTCTTTTTAGAAACGTGGGTTAAAGTCAAATCAGGTTGGGCTGATGATGAACGAGCATTACGTTCATTAGGCTATATTGATGATATAGAAAACAAATAAGTTCCTTATGTAATAAAACTCGCTATTTAGCGAGTTTTATTATTTGGTCAATAATGATGTTGGGGTTATCCCACAGTATAAAATGCTCTTCATCTGGGTACATAGCACGATAGTTCTTTTGGTTTGGGAGGTCAGTTTTTAGCTTTTGGATAACAAAATGAGTGTTTCTGGGATCGGCAATACTGTCTTTTTCACCATGAATAAATACAATCTCCATTATATCTAAAGCACCCCAGCTACCGCTTACGAGTAAATTCAATTCCTTTTCTAATACCATCATCTCTTGATTGGATGTTGACCACTTTTCAGTGAGAGCCCAATTGATGAATGATACATCCGCTATTTGATTATACCATTTTGGTTTTTCTAACTCTGGATTCATTGCAGGGGCAATAATCACAAGACCATCTACTTTATTAGGAAAGAGTAATCCTAAATATAATGCGATGGGGCCTCCCAATGAGTGTCCAACAATAATGTTTTTCTTATTAGAATGAAGTAAAGGAGCAATGGCCAATGCTTGCTTTTTTAGTGAAAGTTCAACTGGACGTAATGATTCGCCATACCCTATACGGTCCACAGAAATTCGATTAGAAAATTCGAGCTTAGAGGAATTCAAATATTGTGAGTACCCTTCTTTACTACCCGGAGAACCATGAATAAAAATAATCTGCGTATCCGCATTTTCCTGTGTTATCTCGGTATAAGCCAAACCATTATCTAGAATCGCAGTAGGTAATGATATATCGGTGGAGCTCAATGCTTGGCCTTGTATAAATAGGCTACTGATAAAACTAATTAAAGTGGAAATGGCGGGTGACTTTTTCATGATATGAGTGGCTCCTATCTATTGAATAGAGGGTATATTTATATGGTTTTCTTTAAGATAAAGACCTATAGTCTGGCGTGTTTTATTCAACGATAAATAAATAGTGCCGTTGTTATTCATAGGTGTGACATGAACCTACATAAATTCAGTATAAGTAAGAGTCTCCATTATTAATAGAAGATACGATATGACCGAAGGCCTACAGCGATGTTTCATCTTACATCGACGACCATACAGTGAAAGCAGTTTATTACTTGATGTCTTCTCTGAAGAATATGGACGTCTATCTTTGCTCGCCAAAGGAGCGAGGCGTGCTCGTTCGACAAACAAAGCCGCTTTACAGCCTTTTACACCTCTTTTGCTCAAGTGGTCAGGCAAGGGCAGCTTAAAAACATTGCGTCAATGTGAAACGATCAGTCTTGCTTTGCCTTTTAGTGGTATTTTATTGTATTCCGCTATGTATCTGAATGAATTACTCGACAGGGTATTGGCTCCTGAAGTCGCGATACCCCATTTATTCCATGATTATTTACATGCCTTGAGTGAGTTAGCTCAGGCCAGCAACCCAGAGCCCACTTTAAGGCGTTTTGAGTTGTCTTTGCTATCTGCTTTGGGGTATGGTGTAGATTTCCTGCATTGCTCTGGCACCGGAGAGTTAATCGACCCAAAGATGACATATCGTTATCGTGATCAAAAGGGCTTTATTGCTTCTGTTCGTCACGACGGCTTATTAACCTTTAGGGGAGATGAGCTTATTGCCATCAGTGAGCAACGCTTTCAAAGCGCAGAGCAATTACAAGCGGCTAAACGCTTTACTCGTATTGCTTTAAAGCCGTATATTGGAGAAAAGCCACTAAAAAGCAGAGAGTTATTTCGTCCGGCATCTCAATACCGCTAACTCAGTTTATTGACAACACAACACTTAAGGATAGCCCCCTATGGAAATGATTTACCTAGGCGTCAATATTGATCATATCGCTACACTTCGTAATGCTCGAGGTACATCCTACCCTGACCCAGTTCATGCCGCTGAAATTGCAGAAAGAGCCGGCGCTGATGGGATCACTATTCACTTGCGTGAAGATCGTCGCCATATTTTAGATCGTGATGTACGAATTCTTAGGGAAACAATTCAAACACGCATGAACTTGGAAATGGCGGTTACAGATGAAATGGTTGAGATAGCGTTAGTTACCCAGCCAGAATATGTATGTTTAGTTCCTGAGAAGCGAGAGGAATTAACCACTGAAGGTGGTTTAGACGTTGTATCTCAATTGGATAAAATAAAAGCGGCGACAGAAAAATTGAGTGCTGCAGGTATATTAGTTTCTTTGTTTATTGATGCTGATCCTCGTCAAATCGAAGCAGCACAAGCATGTGGAGCTCCCTTTATTGAGCTTCATACTGGGCATTATGCAGAAGCAAAAACAGATAAAGAAAAACAAGATGAATTAAAGAGAATTTCAAGTGGGGCAAGCTATGCCACAGAACTTGGGATTAAAGTGAACGCTGGGCATGGTTTGACTTATCACAATGTAGGTCCAATCGCAGCGATCCCAGAAATTTATGAGCTCAATATTGGTCATTCTATTATGGGACGAGCGGTCTTTGATGGTTTAGATAAGGCGGTAGCTGATATGAAATTAGCGATGCTACAAGCGAGAAAAGTATAGAGGTAATGCATGTCTATTCTTGGCTTGGGGACCGATATTTCAGAAATAGCTCGTGTAGATGCGGTATTAAAGCGGCTCGGTGATGCCTTTGCACATCGGATTTTAGTGGCGAACGAAATGGAGCGATTTCATGCGACTAAACAGCCGGAAAGGTATTTAGCAAAACGTTTTGCAGCAAAAGAAGCCGCTTCCAAAGCATTAGGTACAGGTATTGCTAAGGGAGTAAGCTTTCATGATTTTGAAATATCGAATGACTCAAATGGGAAGCCGTTATTGCATTTATCTGGAGAAGCTAAAAAGCGAGCTCAAGATCTAGGTGTAATGCAGTATCATCTATCTATCAGCGATGAAACACATTACGCTGTTGCCACGGTTATTTTAGAAAGCTAATGATGCTCTTATAAAAAAGAATGCTCCTTCGATTCATTATTATTTGGAACTAGTAATAATGAATCGAAGGAGCATTATATTATTCTATTTTTAAGGTTTAACCCATATCTATATAGGCTTTTGCTGCCTCTTTTACCTTTTCAAGTTCTTCTTCTAATTCAAATAACTCAGGTTCAATATCTTGAATTGACGCACCTCCTCTTAGGCCACCTTCGATGTCGCGACATAAAGATTTTAAGCGCGGAACACCACAATAGGCACTACTGCCATGTAAGCGGTGAATGGCATCAATAAACGTTTGCGTATCTTGTAAAGGCGCATCAAAAGTTTGCTGAAGCGCTTTTTCTACTTCATCAAATGAATCAATCAGCATTTGCAACATCTCTTGCGCAAGAGCAGGTTTATTTGCGGCTTGTTTTAAAGCCGCAGCCCAATCGAGAGTTTGGCTTCCTGAATAATTAACCACATTAATGACAGGGGCACTTTGTTGATTGTTTACTGTGGGCTCTTTCTCTTTAGATGGAGTATTCGTATTGCTTGGCAAGGGAGAATTTGTCCATTTATGGAGTAACTCTTTCAGCATTGCTTCATCGATAGGTTTGGTGAGGTAATCATCCATACCCGCTTGAAGTAGCCTTTCTCGCTCGCCTTCCATCGCATGAGCCGTGACAGCGATAATGGGTAAAGCTGGATACTTTTCTTTAATAATACGTGCTGCAGACACCCCATCCATCACAGGCATTTGAACATCCATAAAGATCAAATCAAATGCGTGTTTTTCGGTGATTTCCGTTGCTTCTAATCCATTTTTAGCGAGAGATGTCATCTCAACCATCTCTCCTAATAATGCGGAAATCAGTTTTAAGTTCGCTTGGTTGTCATCAACTGCGAGAATGTGCAAAGGCAGCTTAATTTCTTGAACTTCTTCTATCTCTTCTTGAGGTTCTAATTGTTTTAATGGCGTTTGTAAACAATCAATAAGCCGATTAAATGCCAATGGTTTTAACAATGTTTTTAGGTTGTATGTTTGTTGTATTTCATCGGCTAATGCCATTGCGGTAGTAGGCAATGCAATCACGATATTGGATGAACAGTGTTGTAAAGTGGGTATGACTTGGTGTAGATATTGTCCAACATCTTCAATGTGTAAATCTACATTAAAGATGATGTGTTGATAGCAACATACTTCAGATTCATCAGGCATTTGATTTCTGACGACTAATTCAGCCTGTGTATGGTGTAGCGTTTTTTGTAAAGAGGCTGCTGAACGAGGATTTTGGTCGATTAATAAGACACTTTGTCCTTGTAGGTTTTCTATGTCCAATTGGTTATGGTAAGCATTCAAACTGATGTCAAGATCAATACTAAACCAGAATGTAGATCCTTCATTGATTTGACTACGTAATTGGATTTTCCCACCCATTTGTGAAATAAGGCGCTGAGTAATTACTAACCCTAACCCTGTGCCGCCATAACGTCTCGAGATACTGGCATCCGCTTGACTAAATGCTTGAAATAAATCCGCTTGCTGAGATTTGGATATACCAATGCCAGTATCTTTAATCGTGAACTTCAATTGGACCTTTTGTGTGCCAATCTGTTCAAGTTCAATGAAAATGTCTATGTTGCCTACTTCAGTAAACTTAATGGAGTTACCAACGAGGTTGGTGACTATTTGTTGAATTCGTAGGGAATCACCAATTAAATAGGGGGGGATATTAGGGTCAATATATAAGCTTAACTCTATTCTTTTTTCATGAGCACTCGGGGCTTGTAATAACAAAACTTCCTCTAAGGTCTCGCTGAGATGGAAGTCTGCTGACTCTAATGCCATTTTATTGGCTTCTAATTTAGAAAAGTCGAGAATATCATTAATGATAGCGAGAAGTTTATGAGCTGATTTTTCTATAGTTCTAAGGTGATCTGCTTGGTTTGGCTTCAGTGGTGTTTTTAAGATCTGTCGGGTAAATCCAATCACGCCATTTAAAGGAGTTCGCAATTCATGTGACATGTTAGCTAAGAACTCTGATTTGATACGAGCGGCTTCTTGCGCTCTCTTTTTCGCAATATCTAACTCAATATTTTGAATTTCAAGCTGTTCTAAGGTTTCTCGTAGATCGGAAGTGGCTTGATCAATGTTATTTTGCATCTCTAAATGGTACTCAGACAAAGAGGCAGCCATGGAGTTAATACCATTTTTTAATGAATCCAGTTCACCATACATTTCACCTTCAATTCGTACATCAAGATAACCTCTTCGAATACGATCAACGACACTTCTCATATGAGTGATCGGCAGGGTGATATCTCGCATTAATCGATAAGCAAAAAAGCTGGCGAGTAAAATCCCGACTAATAGAACAAAGAATGTAGAGATAAGCTCTTGATATTGTTTTAATCTCAAGCTAGATAAATCAAGTTCTAACGATAAGTATCCAACCGCTGATACCGCTTCACTCGTGGAATTATTCCAGGTATCTCTCAGAATGGGTAACTTAATCACTAACGTATTGTGATTAATTGTGCTCGTTGTTGCTTCTAGTGGAATCGGGTGATCTTTAGGGAAGGTTAAACGATCAAAATCAGGGTGGAAATTAGAGGTCACAAAAAGCTTATGATTACGATCAAAAATGGCAATACTACGTACCAATTCTGATTGACGACGATGTAATTGCACAAGATATTCACGAGCGGATTCTCTATCTTGATTTTTTAATGCATGTTCAGCATTGATCGTCACTGATTCGAGAATATTACTTCCCGCTGAAAGCACTTGTTTTTCTAGTTGGTAATAGCGCATAGACGCAAAAAAAAGCGTTAGTAATAACCCTATCAGAATGGTTGGAGCGACAGAAACTATAATAACGCGTGTTCTAATATCGTGTTTTATCATGGTATAAATCTAAATGGGGTCTGAATTAATAAGAAAAGTACGCTAAAATCAGAAAAAATAATCTTGTATAGATAACATTATGGCGCGCATTTTTAAAGCAAAAAAGAAAACTCAGGTCGAAAAGAAGCATCAACAAGTCACGATTGAGAGGTTAGACCATAAAGGAGCAGGTATTGCTTTTTTTCAGCGTAAACCTTTATTTATTGAAGGAGCATTGCCCAGTGAAGTTGTGTTAACACAATTAACTGAAAGTAAGTCCAAATACGCGAGAGGATCGTTGATAAAAATATTAAAGACGGCAGCAAACCGAATTGAGCCTTTTTGTCCGCATTATGATGAATGTGGAGGCTGTAACTTTCAGCATTTATCCCATGATGAACAAGTACAACATAAAGAAAATACATTACGACATTTAATGAGAAAAGTTGTGACAGAACAAACCGATTATAGGCCGACAGTTTTGTCTGATTCGACAGAGTATCGTCGTCGTGTACGCTTTAGTGTCAAATGGAACCCTAAAACACGAACGCTAGCATTTGGTTTTCGTAAAGCAAAAAGTAATGACATTGTTGAAATCAACCAATGTGACATTCTTGATAAAACATTGGCCGCACTAATCCCTTCCATTAAATCGACGTTAGGGCAATTGTCGGATCCAAAACTCATTGGACATGTAGAATTAGTTAAAGGGGATAATACGATCGGCCTTTCATTGCGACACCTATCGGCACTGACGCCTCGTGATCAGGAAACGCTCAATGAGTTAGCAATCGAGCAACAACTTAGTTTGTATTTGATACCAGAAACGGATCGAATTGATCTTTCTTTGGGCGAGCCACTTTATTATGACGATAATGATGCGGTCATACGGTTTAATCCTTCGCATTTCGTTCAGGTCAATAAGAACATCAATCAAAAAATGGTTGCTCAGGCATTGGAGTGGTTAGAATTGACCGCTGATGATCGAGTTCTAGACTTGTTTTGTGGCTTAGGTAACTTTAGTGCCCCTCTTGCCAAAAAGGTGCAACAAGTCGTAGGAGTTGAAGGTGTGGAAGAGATGGTTGTCGCTGCCTCTCATAATGCTCAGCAGAATCAACTTAATAATATCGACTTCTATCAAGCGAATTTAGAAACACCATTGCTGTCGCATCAATGGGCTAAAGAGCGTTTTTCAAAAGTGTTATTGGATCCGGCACGAGCTGGCGCTCAAGGGGTTGTAGAGCAATTGCATCAACTCAATGCCAGTCATATTGTCTATGTCTCATGTAATCCAACGACACTGGCAAGAGATGCTGAGAAATTGATTGAAAATGGATATACATTAAGTCGATTAGGCATGTTGGATATGTTCCCACAAACGAGTCATTTAGAAGCCATGGCATTATTTACTAAAAAGTGAGAGAAGCTAAGCGCTCGATAACTCAAAGAGTCAGTATTTAATCATTGCTTAGATGATGTTTGATCGTTGGGGAACAAAGGTGACTTAAGGTCACCTTTGCTTTAATTAATAGTAATAAACTCGAAAAATACAATAAATCGTCAGTCACTAGTGGTATCATAATCCTGTTATTTAGCACCAATTTGAAACAGGATGTAAGAATGGTTGCCGTACGAAGTGCTCACTTAAATACAACCGAGCAGTTTGACCTAAATCAGTGGGTTGATAGCTTGGTTCTCTCTCCTAAGAATGCGAAACGCGTTCGTGAAGTCTATCGCCATTGTGAAAAAGTATTGCAAGGCAATACCGATGCTGAAGTCTTGTTGTGGCGTGGGCGAGAAATGATAGAAATTCTTGTTACGCTGTCAATGGACAAAGCCACATTAGTCGCTGCTCAATTATTCCCACTGGTCAGTGATGGTGCTTACTCGAAAGAAGCATTAAGAGATGACTACAGCAAGGAAGTTGTCAAACTCGTTGAAGGCGTTGAAGAAATGGCTGCCATTGCCCAATTGAATGTCACTATGGCGAATGGGGCAGCTTCAGAGCAAGTTGATAACGTTAGACGAATGTTATTGGCTATGGTGGATGATTTTCGTTGTGTGATCATTAAGCTTGCAGAAAGAATTTGTCACCTAATCGAAGTCAAACAAGCCCCTGATAGTGTTCGCCGGCAAGCTGCGAAAGAGTGTAATAATATTTATGCTCCTCTAGCCAACCGTTTGGGGATTGGTCAATTAAAATGGGAAATAGAAGATTACACCTTTCGTTATCAGCACCCAGAAACCTATAAAAATGTCGCTAAAAAATTGTCAGAACGGCGAATTGTTCGAGAGCAATATATTCACGAATTTGTCGATGATCTTACTCAAGAAATGCAACAAAGTAACATCAATGCAGAGGTGAGTGGTCGACCGAAACATATTTACAGTATTTGGCGCAAGATGCAGAAGAAAAGCTTGGGATTTGATGAGCTTTTTGATGTTCGTGCAGTACGTATTATCGCCGATAAACTTCAAGATTGTTATGCAGCATTAGGGGTTGTCCATACCAAATATAAGCATTTGCCAAAAGAGTTTGATGATTATGTAGCCAATCCAAAACCGAATGGATATCAATCGATCCATACTGTTGTATTGGGGCCGGAAGGTAAAACTATCGAGATCCAAATACGAACAAAGCAAATGCATGAAGAATCTGAATTGGGTGTTGCCGCACATTGGAAATATAAAGAAGGTGGCAGTAGTCGCAGTGCGTACGATGAGAAAATTGTTTGGTTAAGAAAATTAATTGACTGGCAAGATGAAATGACTGATTCCGGTGAAATGTTAGATGAAGTCAGAAGTCAGGTATTTGATGACCGAGTCTATGCTTTCACGCCTAAAGGTGATGTTGTTGACTTACCGATGGGAGCCACACCTCTCGATTTTGCTTATCATATCCATTCAGAAGTGGGGCATCGTTGTATTGGTGCAAAAGTAGCTGGGCGTATCGTTCCCTTTACTCATCAATTATCTATGGGGGACCAAGTTGAAATTATTACCGCTAAAGAACCCAACCCATCAAGAGATTGGCTTAATCCTAGTTTAGGCTTTGTTAATTCTGGTCGTGCACGTGCGAAAATAAACGCATGGTTTAGAAAGCAAAGTCGAGATAAAAATTTAGATGCGGGTCGTGAAATCTTAGATGCTGAATTATCGAAAATAAATGCGACTTTAAAAGATGCAGAACGTTATGCTTTATCTCGATTCAATGTTAACTCAGCTGATGAGCTGTATGTTGGTATAGGAAGCGGTGATCTTCGTATTAACCAAGTGATTAACCACATTAATGCACTCGTTAACAAGCCATCAGCGGAAGAAGAAGATCAACAAGCGTTAGATAAATTACAACAACGAGAGCATAAAGCACCGAGGCAGAGCAAACCAAGGAAAGATGCTGTTGTCGTTGAAGGAATTGATAACTTAATGACACACCTTGCTCGATGTTGTCAGCCCATACCAGGCGATTCCATTAAAGGCTATATCACTCAAGGGAGAGGGATATCAGTACATCGAAGCGACTGTGAGCAACTTTCCGAACTGCATGCTTTGATTCCAGAGCGTGTGATTGATACCGTGTGGGGAAGCGGCTTTGTTGGTAGCTATGTCTTGAGTCTAAGAATTGAAGCGATGGAAAGAGTGGGTCTCGTAAAAGACATTACGACATTGCTTGCGAATGAAAAAATTAATATAGCAAGCCTTAAAAGCCGTACCAATTATCGTAATCAAGTCACAATGATGGACTTTGATGTGGAAGTCACTAGTGTTGAGATTTTAAATCGTGTGATGAAGCGCATGGAACAAATAAAGGATGTGATTAAAGTAGCTAGACTGAGCTAGTGTTAATTCTATCCTTTGATACTCTAAAAGCGAGCCGTGGGCTCGTTTTTTTATATCTAATCTTTATTGAGGTGGGCGCGCTAATTGTTGTTTAGCCTCTAAGGGAGTCAGTATGTTAGAAGCCATTGAAGAACTAGAACAAATTATGGAAAAATTAAGAGATCCAAAGCATGGTTGCCCTTGGGATCTTGAGCAATCTTTTGATTCAATCATTCCCCATACTATCGAAGAAACCTACGAAGTAGTTGATGCTATTTATAAAAAAGATTGGGTTAACTTACAGGAAGAGCTGGGTGATTTACTTTTTCAAATCATCTTTTATAGTCAATTAGCTAAAGAGCAACAATTCTTTACTTTTGATGATGTCGTCAAAAGTGTTAATGAGAAATTGATTCGTCGACATCCCCATGTATTCTCCGATCTCTCTTTTTCTACACCTGAAGAATTAGCCGCCAATTGGGAACAACAGAAAAAGCGAGAAAAAGAAAAGCAAAATAAGCCCATCGATCAAAGCATTCTATCGACAATCCCGACTTCGCTGCCAGCGTTATCCAAAGCGTATAAATTGCAAAAGGCGTGTGCCAAAGTTGGATTTGATTGGGGGGAGTTGCCACCGATTATTGATAAAATCCAAGAAGAAATCGATGAAGTATTAGAAGAAACAAAGCGAGAGCCGATTGATAAAGCACTATTAGAACTAGAAGTTGGAGATCTACTGTTTACTGTCGTCAATTTATCCAGGCAGTTACAGGTCAATCCAGAAAGTGCCTTAAGTAAAGCTAACATTAAATTTATAAATAGATTCCAAGGAGTTGAAGAGCTGGTGAGACGAAATCAACGTAATCTCATTGATTGTTCTTTAGCTGAGTTAGATATGTATTGGAGTCAGGTCAAAATGCAGGAAAAAAGCAAAAAATAATCTGTTGTTGTTTTTTTATTCTATTTTCGTTGATTTTGGTCAAAAAAT
Source organism: Vibrio sp. (assembly GCA_028131545.1). GTDB lineage: Bacteria > Pseudomonadota > Gammaproteobacteria > Enterobacterales > Vibrionaceae > Vibrio. The sequence continues at coordinate 43,100 of JAOICL010000004.1, forward strand.
GAAAAATAATTGTGTGACATTATTCACGTTGTAGCGCAGGGGCTATTCTGGTATATTGTTTTCCCGTCCAGATATCCCTTATCACAAAAACCAACTTCAGGTTCAGCATGACTACAAATTATATTTTTGTTACTGGTGGGGTTGTATCCTCTCTAGGTAAAGGTATTGCAGCAGCATCTCTTGCCGCTATTTTAGAAGCTCGCGGTCTTAATGTGACCATTATGAAGCTAGATCCGTATATTAACGTTGATCCAGGCACAATGAGTCCAATTCAGCACGGTGAAGTTTTCGTTACCGAAGATGGTGCTGAAACAGATTTAGATCTAGGCCATTACGAGCGTTTTATTCGTACCAAAATGACTAAGCGTAATAACTTTACAGCGGGCCGAGTGTATGAAGAGGTTCTGCGTAAGGAACGTCGAGGCGATTACCTAGGCGCAACGATTCAAGTTATACCGCATATAACAAACTCTATTAAAGAGAAAATTATTGCTGGTGCTGAAGGTCATGATGTCGCTATTGTTGAAATTGGCGGCACGGTGGGCGATATCGAATCTCTACCATTTATGGAAGCAATTCGTCAGCTAGCGGTTGATATTGGTCGTCAAAATGCCTTATTCATGCATTTGACATTAGTTCCTTACCTTGCTGCTGCAGGTGAAGTCAAAACAAAGCCAACACAGCATTCGGTTAAAGAACTTCTATCGATTGGTATTCAACCAGATATTCTTGTTTGTCGTAGTGATCGCACTATTCCTGCGAATGAAAGAAAGAAAATTGCATTATTCTGTAATGTGCCTGAAAATGCGGTTATTTCAATGAAGGATGTGGATTCAATCTACAAAATCCCTCAATTGATTAAGTCACAAGGCTTGGATGATCTTGTGTGTAAGCGTTTTGGTATTACAGCTCCTGATGCGAACTTATCTGAATGGGAACAGGTTATCTATGAAGATGCTAACCCTACAGGTGAAGTCACCATTGGTATGGTCGGTAAATATATTGAGTTACCAGATGCTTATAAATCTGTTAACGAAGCATTAAAGCATGCAGGGTTGAAAAACCGCTTAACTGTCCACATTAAGTATGTAGATTCTCAAGATGTCGAGAGCAAAGGTGTTGAAGCACTTCAAGGGCTAGACGCTATTTTAGTCCCTGGTGGTTTTGGTGACCGTGGCGTTGAAGGTAAAATTTTAGCAGCACAGTATGCTCGTGAAAATAAAGTACCTTATTTAGGTATTTGTTTAGGCATGCAGGTTGCTCTAATTGAATATGCACGTAACGTTGCTGGTATGCCAGGTGCTCACTCGACAGAATTTAATAAAGAGACACAGTATCCAGTTGTCGGTTTGATTACTGAATGGGTGAATGAAGAAGGTAACCTAGAAGAGCGCGATGAAGCCTCTGATTTAGGTGGAACAATGCGTCTAGGTTCACAGCTTTGTCACTTAGAAAAAGGAACGAAAGCACATACTTTATACGGAAGTGATACGATCTATGAGCGTCATCGCCATCGTTATGAAGTGAATAATAACCTTCGTCCAAAAATTGAAAAAGCAGGCTTAAAAGTATCTGGCTTATCGGCAGATAAAAAACTAGTTGAGATGATTGAAAATCCAAATCATCCATGGTTTGTTGCTGCACAGTTCCACCCTGAATTCACATCAACACCTCGTGATGGTCACCCATTATTCGAAGGCTTTGTGAAGGCAGCTGGGGACAGCATGCGCGGCGCTTTAAAATAAACCTGTTATGCAGTGCGGAATACTGCATACAAAAAATACATTAAGGCAGTAGATATCCTACTGCTTTTAAATTTGACATGATATCGACGAGAGGAAAATCGGAATGTCTAAGATCGTTAAAGTTTTAGGTCGTGAAATTATTGATTCACGTGGTAACCCAACTGTTGAAGCTGAAGTTCATTTAGAAGGTGGCTTTGTAGGTATGGCTGCTGCACCATCTGGCGCATCAACTGGTTCTCGTGAAGCTTTAGAGCTACGTGACGGTGATAAATCACGTTTTCTAGGTAAAGGTGTACTTAAAGCTATTGAAGCAATCAATGGCCCAATCGGTGAAGCTTTAGCGGGTAAAAACGCAAAGGCTCAAGCTGATATCGACCAAGTTATGATTGACTTAGATGGTACTGAGAACAAATCAAAATTCGGTGCTAACGCAATCCTAGCGGTATCTCTAGCAAACGCTAAAGCAGCTGCTGCAGCGAAAGGCATGCCTTTATTTGAGCACATCGCTGAACTGAATGGTACTCCAGGTCAATTCTCTATGCCTCTTCCAATGATGAACATCATCAATGGTGGTGAGCATGCTGATAACAATGTTGATATTCAAGAATTCATGATTCAACCTATCAGTGCAAAAACACTAAAAGAAGCGCTACGAGTGGGTGCTGAAGTATTCCATAATCTAGCGAAAGTACTTAAGTCGAAAGGCATGAGCACTGCAGTAGGTGATGAAGGTGGTTTTGCTCCAAACCTTGAGTCTAACGCAGCAGCATTAGCAGCGATCAAAGAAGCGGTTGAACTAGCGGGTTATGAACTAGGTAAAGACGTAACTCTTGCTATGGACTGTGCAGCATCTGAGTTCTATGACAAAGAAGCGGGCAACTACAACATGAAAGGCGAAGGTAAAATCTTCACTTCTGAAGAGTTTAACCACTACCTAGCTGGCCTTGCTGCTGAGTACCCAATTGTTTCTATCGAAGATGGCTTAGATGAGTCAGATTGGGATGGTTTCAAACACCAAACTGAACTACTGGGTGACAAGCTTCAACTAGTAGGTGATGACCTGTTCGTTACAAACACTAAGATTCTTGCTCAAGGTATTGAGAAAGGCGTAGCTAACTCTATCCTTATCAAGTTTAACCAAATCGGTTCTTTAACTGAAACTCTAGCTGCAATCAAGATGGCTAAAGATGCAGGTTACACAGCGGTAATCTCGCACCGTTCTGGTGAAACTGAAGATGCAACGATTGCTGACCTAGCAGTAGGTACAGCTGCAGGTCAAATCAAAACGGGTTCTATGAGCCGTTCTGACCGTGTTGCTAAATACAACCAATTAATCCGTATTGAAGAAGCGTTAGGTGCACGTGCACCATATAACGGTCTTAAAGAAGTTAAAGGTCAAGCGTAAGCTTTACTTCTAATTTAGGATAAAAAAAGCCCCTCTATTAGAGGGGCTTTTTATTTACAGCGTATAAATATGGAACCTATAAATAATTTTCACAATAGAGTCGATAGTTATCGGCATTGGTAATGCAGTGAGCAGGGCTGCGTTTCGCTAACCAAAAGCAGGAGTTAGGGCCATACATTGTTACGCCAGATAAACTGACATCGGTCGTATTGATCACGTTATGAGTCACTTCATGTAAAATAACGCCAGCATAGGATATGAGTGCATGCTCGTCTTTTTGTAATCGAGCTTCATTGTCTTTGATTTTCTTCTTCAAGGCTTTCGATGCGACATCATAAGCGGTGTTAATCGCTTCGGTTTCATCATCACTAGAAGATTGTTGTAAATTATGTAAAAGATCGGAGCGCATTTGCCTTTGATCACTTGATAAGTTTATTCCAGTAGAAATAACGCTATCGTAAAAAGAAGGATCTCGAACCAACTGTTTAGAATGTGCACCAGTTTTGGTATAGAAGTAATGACCGAGATTAATTTCAATGTAATCTCTTTGCATCATACGCTCATAATCTCGAGGAGTTGCCGTTCCCCATGTTTGAGTCTTCACCGCGGCATCAAGTTGAATCGATTTTTGAGTGAGAGCGGTTAATAATTGTTTAAAATTACTTTTGAGAGTACTTAGCTGAGAATTTGTTAGCTGACCAAACCACCCTGTAAGATTACTATTTGGCGTGGTACTTAAAGCGGCAAGACCTCTTTCAACAATACGCTTAGCATCATCTCGACCTTGACGTATTTTTTTTGTGAATTCCGTGATATCCAGATTTTTCTCATTCATGACATTGAGCAATTTTGGAGTAAGCACAACTCCGCTGGTTGAAGCTACGATAGGGCGTGATTTTTCAACGAGCAAATCGATAACAGTTTGTGTGCTTTGAGCATTATTATAGGAACTATGAGTGGTCGATATATCGGTTAATTGGCTATCACTATAAGCATATCGAGTAGCCATTAATAACATATAAGAACGTACCGCATTCCTATGCTTTTTGGCTTTCTCGGAATGAATCACATAACCACCTAGAGCAAGTTTAGCTCCTAATGTTTCCATTGCGGTATCCATATTCCCTTGAGCATCTAGCCATTCGAGAACACCGTAGTAACCCTTATAAATAGCTTCATTATCCGTTCCACCTAAAGTGAGGAGTCCGTCGAGTCCTTGATTAAAGCGATCGATATTGGTTTTAGCCATAATGCTGTCCTTTTAATGAGATCATCTACATGGGGTGCACTATTTTTATACCTTTGGCGTCCATTGTTATGAATTAATGGTATAGGAATAAATAAGTGGTCGTAAACAGAATAGATGATTTTCAATAAGTTAGGATGTTCTTTGTCTGATATTGTTGATTGCACTTATTCGTTGTACTTCTAATTCATTACGAATCTCAGCCCCTGTAAAGCCACCTTGTACAATACTCTGGATATTGACCGATAATGCCGCTTGATACGCTTGCTCAAATTGCTCTTTTTGAGGGTAAGGTGACAGTTCTAAATGTAATCGCCCTTGATGATCGGCTTGGCAGCATAATAGAATTTGCTGTAATCTATCGGGCTTACGCCATACATCCATTTTATTGAGTATCTTTAACATGGTGTCCGATCTCAATTCCTGAGAACGATGAATATTCGTGTGTTGCTCACACACGATCAAGGCAAGATCTCGATAAGGGTTGGATACTCGAAGGCGTTGGCATAGATCTCGTATGATCTTTTTCCCTGTATGGCAATGCATTTTATGACTAGGCCATTCACTAGGTGGGGTGGTGCCTTTTCCAAGATCATGAACTTGAGCCGCAAAACGTGTCACTGGATCCTTTGACAGTTCAGCAATACGCTTTGAAACCATTAATGTATGAATACCGCTATCAATTTCAGGGTGCCACTGCTCAGGTTGAGGTACGCCAAATAATGCGTTGATTTCTGGTAATATCACAGCCAGAGCACCGCAATCTTTGAGTACTTGTAAAAAGATTTCTGGTTGTTCAGTTTTTAATGACTTTTCCCACTCTTGCCATACTCTTTCTGCTGTTAAATGCGTTAATTCACCTGATTGCACCATCTTGCTCATTAATGACATGGTTTCATCAGCGACAGTGAAACCTAAATGTGACAATTTTGCTGCAAAGCGAGCCACTCGAAGAACACGTAAGGGGTCATCACTAAAGGCATCAGAGACATGCCTTAAAGCGCGTTTTTTGAGATCGCGTTGACCATTATAAGGATCAAATAACTGCCCGTTTTCATCCATGGCGATGGCATTAATGGTTAAATCTCGTCTGGATAAATCTTCTTCAAGGGTCACATCTGGAGAAAATAAACATTCAAATCCGGTATAACCATGCCCCTTCTTTTCTTCTGTACGAGCCAACGCATATTCTTGTTTTGTTTTAGGGTGTAAGAATACAGGAAAGTCTTTACCGACAGGGGTATAACCTTGCTCTAACATCGCATCATAAGAGCTACCAACAACGACCCAATCTTTATCATGTACTTTTAAGTTGAGTAGGTGATCACGAACCGCGCCACCAACAAGATATATATTCATCTATTCACACATAATGTTTTCATCTTTAGCCATAATTTAATAGTATCGTGTCTAAGTCAAAAGGAAAGGCAAACAATCGATGTATCAGGATTATTACGGATTCTCAGAACCACCGTTTTCGATCGTCCCAAACCCAAATTATCTGTATTTGAGTAAACGACACCGAGAAGCAATTCAACATTTAGAATCTGGGTTAACAAACGGTGGTGGTTTTGCCATGCTGACCGGTGAAGTCGGCACGGGGAAAACAACGGTTGCTAAGGTGATGCTGAGTCATTTGGATGAAACGACTCAAGCAGGGCTGATATTAAACCCAACTTTTTCAGAGCAAGAATTGCTACAGTCGATTTGCGATGAATTCTCGATTTCCTTTTCTGACAATGCTTCACTGAAGCGTTTGAATGAATTGATCCGAACATTTTTATTACGTAACCATGAGCAAGGTATTCAAAGTCTTCTTGTCATTGATGAAGCTCAACATTTGTCTTTTTCGGTTTTAGAGCAATTACGATTACTGACTAACATTGAAACCAATGAGCATAAACTATTGAAGGTATTGCTCATCGGTCAGCCAGAGTTACAACAAAAGCTCTCATCTCCACAGTTAAGACAACTCGCTCAAAGGATTACCGGGCGCTATCACTTATTACCCTTAACAGAAGGGGAAACAAACCATTATATTCGTTATCGTTTAAATAGAGCGGGGGCTGATGCGAGTTTATTTGATACTAAATCGTTAAACATTATTGCGAAACATACTCATGGTATTCCTCGATTGATCAACGTTGTATGCGATGAAGCGCTGACATTAGCGTGTATGTCAGGAGAAGAAAAGCCATCCAAGCCTGTTGTTCTGAAAGCATGCCATGATGTGATGGAGCTACATCCGCATCTCACTTCTCGTTCAAAAGTCAGTAAAAGCACAGTAGTGATACCCGCAGCTGCAATATTGATTTTTGGTTTTTTTATCGGTGGTTTTATCTATAAAGATAATGTATTGGATCAGATTAAATCTGATGACATGACACCAATATCCACTTCGTTAGCGATATCTCAGAATGTGAATGAAATATCCACTACTCATACATCGTTGCATAATTTGCTGGTTTCACATCATCGTTCCTTTGAATTAGAGCTTCGTACTTTGTATAACGTTTGGGGGTACCAAATCGACTCTTCAACCCTTGATTGCGAAGAAAATGGGACCCCTCTGCGCTGTTCTTTAGAAAGAGGAAGTTTTGCTAAAATAGAATCGTTGAACAGACCTGTATTACTGACATTATCCGTTGAAAATCAAAGTTATTACAGCGTTCTTTATGCGGTTAAAGAAAGCTCAACTCAACTATTGATTGGTAATAAACATATCGAAGTGTCAAAACAATGGTTATATGAACACTGGCATGGTGAGTACCATATTCTAAAGCCTAACCTATGGGATAATACGTTATCTTATGGAATGTCGGGTGAGGATGTTCGCCTATTGGATTTACACGTCTCTCAGTCGCTTGGAGAGGTGGCATCTGGTAGCGATTATTTTGATTTTGAGTTAAAGCGTAAAATCGAACAGTTTCAACAAAATCAAGGGCTGCATGTTGACGGTGTAGCCGGTAATCAAACGCTTACGTTGTTAGAAGGCATTTCGCTACAACGTGCACCCACGTTGTATCCGGAGGAAAATAATAATGTCTAACTTATTAAAGTCATTAGAAGCCTCTAATGATGGTTATCAGCGTAATCAAACTGCGTCGACATTATCGATGCCCCCTTTATTTGATGTTCCTTTACGAAGGAATACAGGAGCGACCATAATAAAAACATTGGTGTTATCCTCAATGATTGCTGGTGGGATTGCTTGGGGAGTGGTTAATTCAACACGAGTATCTGAGTTCTGGGACGACTTACAACAAGGACAAGCATTAGATGCTCCAGAGAATGTTCCGCTACAAGGTTTAGATTATTACGAATTAGATTATCCACGTTTTTCATCATTGTTAGTGATCAATAATCCGACGACAGGTCGACCAACTGTTGATCAACGTCAGACAACAATAGCAACAGTGATAGAGCCAGTTTCTGGCCAGAATAACCCAATAGAAAATAACTCAGTACAAAGTAGCTCAATACAAAATAATGCTATAGAAAGTCCGGTTATACCAAGTGAGGGGGAGCTAGTTTCTACAAGAACGGTAGTCGATGGGGAACTTCTTACATTAGAAGATCTCGATTTATCCGGTTTATCCCCTGAGCTCGCTGGGAAAATTAATGATGCAATGAGTCAATCCAATCACCAATCTGTGCCAAAGGGTACCTATGAAGATGTCATCGCTTTAGAGTCCTCTGGTCAACGATTTGATGGTGTATTACCTGCTATGGATTTTCAAATACACATTTACTCTGATGAAGAATCTAAACGTTGGGTTAAGGTGAACGATCACGAATATGTCGAGGGTGATATCATCAGCGATCAAGTCACGTTATTACGGATAGAGCCGCAAGCGTGTGTTTTGGATGTTTCTGGCGTTTTAGTGAGAATCCCAGCTTTGTACACCTGGTTTGGGTAAGACATATTTCTGTGGATAAGTCATCAAAATAAAAAAGCGGCCTTGGCCGCTTTTTTATTGTCGCTCGATTAGGTTATGCCCAACCAGCGGGAGAATTTTTACGTTTTGGGATAATGTGAGGTAACACTAATCCTAATAGCAAGCCGATGCCAGCGACACCACCACCGTACATAAAGTACTTAAGTAATAGATCTTCCTTTTGTGTATCTAGCTTTGCTTTTAGCTCTCGAATTTCAGTTTGAGAAGCGGTTAGCTGTTGACTGATATCACTATAGCTTTGCTCGAGCTCTGAGATTTGCTTATTACGAGTGTCGAGCGACTCAATCAAGCCAGCTTTTTCTTTATTAGATAAATCTTCAGCGACCGACAGTTGCTCCTTTACGACTTTTAACTCGTTTTCCACTTTTGGCAAGCGTATTGCCATGCTTTCCTTACGAGTCACATATTGTGTTTGTACCCAACCTTCACGGTTTTTAGGGTCTAATATCTTACTGTAACCGGTAGATGAATCACTCTCTAATAATGTGACTTTATCACCAGCATTAACACTGCCAATAATACGGTATTTGCTGCTTGGGCCAGAGTGCATGTAGGTTAGCAAGTTATCTGAAATATAATGATTTGCTAATGCAAGAGGAGCGAATAAAAGTGAAGCTATGGTCAACCAAACTGATTTTTTCACAATAAATCCTTGGATGTATTTTCAATAAAAGATCGTAGTAATGAAATAGTAAGAATTTTCATCGTTATGATCAACAAATAAGGGGGATAACCCCCTTTATTTGTGCGTGTGCTCATTAAAGCTGACACTATTCTGACATTGTGGTTGTTGATGATATAACCTTACCACCAATAATCTGAATCAAAATAGTCGCGTTCTTTAAGCCATGTAGCGACTTAAAGAACGTTGTTAGCTAAAAAATGCGGTCAGAATGAAATAAATAATGACCGTAAGGAGTGCACCGGCAGGAAGCGTCACAATCCAAGATACAATGATACCTCGAACGACACCAAGATTTAACGCGGCAATACCTCGAGCAAAACCAACCCCCAGAACCGCGCCTACGAGTGTTTGAGTGGTCGATATTGGTAATCCTGTACCTGAAGCTAATACCACTGTGGATGCCGTTGCTAATTGAGCTGCAAAACCGCGACTAGGTGTTAATTCAGTAATACCCGTACCAACAGTTGACATAACTTTATGGCCAAGAGTGGCAAGACCGACAACAATACCAAAACCACCTAATGGTAAAATCCACCATGCAATCGAACTTGTTGCTGTTACTTCTCCCATGTGTTCAACCGTAGATGCAATCGCAGACAAAGGACCGATTGCATTTGCAACGTCGTTTGAACCGTGAGCAAAAGCCATAGCACACGCTGTGATGACCATTAATACACTAAAGATGCTCTCAACGCCTTGAAAGCCATGGTCGTCTTTTTCTGTAGCAAATTTTGCTTTGATATAGATATAACCGCCTAGCATCACTAAACCAGAAACGACCGCAGACCAAAACCATGCTTCGCTTGTAGTCAGTTCTAGTCCAATATGCTTTAACCCTTTCTTAATGGTCACCATCGCGATGATGATGGTAGTTAAAAACATGTACACTGGAACAAAACGCTTTGCATTGACTAAAGGCGTTGGTGTATCAAAAATAAGGCGTTGGGCACTGAGGAATATAATATAGGCAAAACCACCAGATATTAATGGTGTGATAATCCAACTGGCAACGATACCTTGCACCGAGTTCCAATCAACGGCTTCAAAACCAACGGCGACACAAGCAAATCCGATAATTGAACCAATGATTGAGTGGGTTGTTGATACAGGCCAACCCATAAATGACGCGAGGATCAACCACACACCTGCAGCAAGTAATGATGACATCATCCCGAGCACCAATACACCGGGCTTATCGGCAAACAACGATGTTTCGATAACACCTTTACGTATTGTATCTGTTACTTCACCACCCGCTAAATAAGCGCCAGCAAATTCAAAAACCATCGCAATTAAAATGGCTTGTTTTACAGTTAATGCTTTAGAGCCTACTGATGTACCCATTGCATTTGCAACATCATTGGCACCAATACCAACTGCCATTAAAAAACCAAAAAAGGCAGCAATCAGTATTAACGTTGTGCCATAGTTAGCAATAATATCCATAAGATATCCGATTAAATTAAGTTAAATGATAATAAAAGTCGTATCTACGCTCGAGCTAACATCAGCTCAAGTCGGGAACCCACTCTTTGTGCATGGTCGGCAATAGCACCAATCCACTCTAAAATTTTATAAATAAACATTACATCAACAGGGTTTAGCTCAGGCTCTAATTTGAAAAGCTGTGAACGTAGTTGAATTTGCATATAGTCGGTATCATCTTCAATGATATCCAATTGATGAATCATTTCCTCGACAAGATTGACCTCTCGACCTTTAAAACCGGTCTCAAGTAACTCATCAAATTCATTAATGACTTCTTGGGCTTTTTGTGACGCATCTAACGAGCGTTGTAAATAGGCTTTAAAGAAGTCTTGCATATCTTCTGGAATGCTAAGCTTTCGCCCATAAACCTGACCCGCGATATCTTTCGCTGTATTCGCTAATCGGTCTTGGCGAGTTAATAACTCATGCATATCATTACGATCAACGGGTAAGAAAACACCTCTAGGTAACTTTAAACGAATATCTCGTTTTAGAGCATCGGCTGTCTTTTCAATATGAGAAATGGTACTGCGCTCCATTTCTGCTTTATCCCAATCCTCTTCAAAAGTAGCGTCAAAAAAGGCAATAAGATGGGAGCAACACTCGTTAACACGAGTCATATGTTCTTGAAGTGGTTTTATTGGGGATTTGGCAAATAGCCCCATAATTGGGTTTACTGGCATGTGAAAACCTTTATTTACATCGACCTAATTCGATTCATTGTTTTAATCAGATAACCTTAGAGTAGGACTATTAAAAACGCCAATATAGCGAATCTAACGACAGTCTTAATGCATCGCTTTTTTGTCGATACGCTTAACTCATAGCTTCATTATATCGTGATAATAGAACTCTTTGGTTATTACTATACTAATTATACAAGTTGATTTAGTGTTTAGTGATGAATGAAGGTATGAATCTTAATCTTTTTTGCTCATCTCTCAAATTATTATTTAATAATAATTTCATAAAAGTATCATTAAATGACTCAAAAGAAGATATGAGGGCGTTATGGAAACAGAAATAGAGCTGAAATTTTTTGTAAAAGATAAATTTGTCACAATGCTTCGCAATAAGATTTTAGATCTTAAAGTATTGCAACATAACTCAAAAAGGTTGGGGAATATTTACTTTGAGACAGAAGATAACTGGTTGCGTCAACATGATATCGGATTACGAATTCGAACCTACAATGACGTTTTTGTCCAAACAGTAAAGACAGCTGGGAGAGTGGTTGCTGGGTTGCATCAAAGACCCGAGTTTAATGCAGAGCATACATCGACGATACCTGATTTGTCTTTACACCCAGATGATATTTGGCCAAAAGGTCGTTCCATTCAGGATCTTCAACAACAGATTAAGCCTTTATTTTCTACCGATTTCACTAGAGAGCAGTGGCTTATTTCGATGGCTGATGGAAGCCAAATAGAAGTCGCCTTTGATCAGGGGGAAGTGATCTCTGGGGATAAATCAGAACCGATTTGTGAGGTTGAACTGGAATTACGATCGGGACAAATAGATGCCTTGTTTACGTTAGCAAGATTTTTGAGCGACGAAGGTGGGATGAGGCTGGGTAATTTAAGTAAAGCCGCGAGAGGGTATTACTTAGCACAAGGAAAGCCAGTCATTGCTCCGCGTCATCTTTCGTTGGTCAATACCTCCTCATCAGATACCGTAGAAACTTGTTTCATTAACAGCTTGGAGCATGCTCTCGATCATTGGCATCGCCATGAGCAGTTGTTTTTTGAAGGGCAAGAAGTCGGTGCTTTATATGAGATTCAAAATGCCATTCGTTTTATTCGTCAAACACTTTTAATTTATGGGGATATCGTACCAAGAAAAGCCAGTGCGATTTTACGTCAAGAAATGAAGTGGTTAGATGGAGAATTAACTTGGTTAAAAGAACACTTTTATTTATCGGATTTATTAAAAGATAAAGGGTATATATTACGTAAGCTGGATGCCCAAAAAACACTGGTTGAGCGCCTGAAAGAGCAAAAAAATAAATTACCTACAGCGCAAGATATACAAATTCTGTTTTCGTCTGCACGTTATACTGGGTTGTTATTGGATCTCAGTCGTTGGATCCTTTTACGAGGTTGGCAACCTTTTATGGGAAAGAAAGCACAACAGTCCCTTTCTCAATCCGTGTTGGTTTTTTCACGAGATCAATTAGATAACACGTGGCAAGATTTATCGGATGCTTTTCCCCCGGAAAAAATATTTGATCGTGAGGGATATATACAAGAAGCGAATCGACTGATGCGTAACCTGTATACGGGGATTGGTTTTGCCAATTTATACAATGTTGAAGAGCGAAATCGATTTCGTCTTCCTTGGAGTGATCTCTTAGAGGGCATTGATGATTTGAATACGCTCTCTCCTTTAGAAGCGTTGTGCGATGATTTAGAAAGCTCCCATCGAGTTCAGCTATTACGTTGGATAAAACGCCAAGAAATATCCATTTTGCATGCAATGGAACAAACGAGAATCATCAGCATTGAGGTTGAGCCATATTGGCGATAACTCAATGTAATGCAACTTTCGAATCAATAATGCCCCTCAAGGAGGAAAAATGGACCCGATAGCGTTAGTACCTATCCCAAAGGAATTAGATCAAGAAAATGAGTATGAATGGGAAGAAGGAAGGGGACTTCATGCTTTATCTGTACGTTGGGAAGAGCGGTATGTTAAAGAATTGCAGCGTGTTACCACTATTAGTCACTTCGTGACACAAAGTCTGTTACAAGATGAGGTTTTACAAGACACATTACCAGACATGTTAACCTTGCCTTCACGATCCAGTGGGTATCTAAAAAGGCTGAATCATTTGCTCACATTAAGCCACAATGAGCAAGATGGATATAAAGTATTGAGGCAGTTTCGTCGACGTGAAATGGTGTATATCGCTTGGCGTGATATAACGTTGTCTTGGTCGATTACAGAAAGCTTACAGCATCTATCAGAGTTAGCTGAGGCCATGATTATGGCCACCTATCATTGGCAATATAAACAGTGCTGTGATAGCTGGGGAACTCCTTGTAATGAACAAGGTGAATCTCAATCAATGATCATTCTTGGGATGGGAAAATTAGGCGGAAGAGAGCTGAACTTTTCGTCAGATATTGATTTGATTTTTGCCTATCCAGAAAGTGGTGAGACGCAAGGAGCTCGAAGAACTTTAGATAATGCACAGTTCTTTACTCGACTTGGTCAACGCGTCATTAAAGCACTCGATATGCAAACCATGGATGGGTTTTGTTATCGTGTGGACATGCGCTTACGTCCATTCGGTGACAGTGGCCCATTGGTCATGAGTTTTGCTGCTTTAGAAGGGTATTACCAAGAACAAGGACGTGAATGGGAACGGTATGCCATGATTAAAGCTCGTCCGATGGGAGACGAAGACTCACCTGAGTATCAAGATTTAAGAGCAATGTTGAAGCCCTTCGTGTTTCGTCGTTATATTGATTTCAGTGCTATAGAGTCACTGCGTAGTATGAAGTCGATGATTCGAAGTGAAGTTCGACGCCGTCGATTAGATAATAATATTAAGCTCGGTGCTGGAGGTATAAGAGAGATTGAGTTTATCGCTCAAGCCTTCCAGTTAATTCGAGGTGGTCGAGACATTCAGCTACAAAATAGAGGGTTACTCGAGACCTTAGATGCGATTGAAGAATTATCGTTACTCGAAAAACAAGAAGTCTCAGCTTTAAAAGAAGGCTACTGTTATCTTCGCCGTGTCGAAAATATCCTTCAAGCAATGGATGATAAACAAACCCAACTTCTTCCTGATGATGATAATTCACGGTTAAAACTTGCGATCGCGATGGGGGACAATGATTGGGAGGCATTCCAGTCTAACTTGGCTAAAAAGATGGTGGATATCCATTATATCTTTGATGGGCTAATTGATGAGGAAGAAGAAAAACCGAGCCTAGCGTCGGTGTATAAAGAATTATGGGATATGGCTTATGATAGAGAAGTTCTCGAACAAATTCTATCAGGGGAAGTGCCGTCGAGTCATGCGATTAGAGATGCAAGCCTCATTGCTGGTTTTCAAGATGATATTACAAAAAAGAGCTTAGGTCCAAAAGGACGAGAGGTGCTTAATCGCTTAATGCCCTATCTGCTTCAAGCGGTATATCAACATCCTGAAGCTGAGTTTGGCTTGCCTCGGGTATTGCATTTACTGATGCACATTGTGACACGGACTGCTTACCTTCAGCTATTGTATGAAAACCTAGATGCACTAAAGCAACTGATTAGGCTATGTACTGCGAGCCCTATGATATCAACACAATTGGCTCGATATCCGATATTGTTAGATGAATTATTGGATCCATATCAACTCTATCATCCTTTCTCATGTGATCAATACACCATTGAATTAAGAGACTTTCTTGCCCGTATCCCAGAAGATGATATGGAACAACAAATGGAAGCGCTGCGTCAGTTTAAACAAGTGTGCATGTTAAGAATTGCAGCAGGTGACGTAGCTGGAGTTCTTCCCGTTATGCAAGTCAGTGATCATTTAACTTCTTTGGCGGAAGCAATTATAGGCACGGTAGTGAATCAAGCTTGGAAGCAGATGTCCGAAAAATATGGAGAACCGATTCATTTAAAAGATCGTCGTGATAAGGGATTTTCAGCGGTAGCCTACGGTAAAATGGGAGGGCGAGAATTAGCGTATCAATCCGATCTTGATGTTGTCTTTCTTCATGATTGTCCGGCCAATAGTTATACCGATGGTAGAAAGAACATTGATTCTAGGCAGTTTTACTTACGTTTAGCGCAACGTATTATTCATCTCTTTTCCACTCGTACTCCTTCAGGTGTGTTATATGAACTGGATATGAGATTACGCCCATCAGGGGTATCTGGGCTGTTGGTCTGTGATGTTCATGCTTACGCTGAATATCAAGAAAAAGAAGCGTGGACTTGGGAACATCAAGCGTTAGTGCGAGCAAGGGTTGTCGTCGGTGAAGGGGACATTGTTGATCAATTTAATCGTATTCGACGACACATTCTTTCTCAGCAAAGAGAAGAAAACGTGTTGAAAGATCAAGTGGCTTCAATGAGAGAAAAGATGCGGTCACACTTAGGAGAAAAGAAAGCAGGTCGCTTTATGCTAAAGCAAGATCCCGGAGGTATTACAGACATAGAATTCATTGCGCAGTATTTAGTTTTGAATCATAGCCATCTCAACCCTTCTGTCGCGAAATGGTCCGATAATATTAGAATCTTTGAATCCATGGAGGAGGCTAATATTTTACTACCGGATCAAGCTTCTTGTCTTAATCATGCTTATACGACCATGCGCAATGAAATTCACCATAGAAACTTACTAGAATTATCGGCCGATCTAGCCGAAGGGAAATTGCATCAAGAAAGAGAATCAATAAGAGCGCTTTGGCAGCATATTATGCTGTAATACTTAGATTCATCCGTCTTCAAAGTAATGCGGCAGTATGATGGAGTATGTTACAATTTAATAAAAGCATGATCGAATTTGGAGAAAACAATGAAGCCAGTTCTTCCTACTTATGACAAAGCCGGCGTTATGGTTATTGGCGATGTTATGCTTGACCGTTATTGGTATGG
This sequence comes from Vibrio sp., assembly GCA_028131545.1. Classification (GTDB taxonomy): domain Bacteria; phylum Pseudomonadota; class Gammaproteobacteria; order Enterobacterales; family Vibrionaceae; genus Vibrio. The sequence goes on from JAOICL010000004.1 coordinate 59,232, forward strand.
TCCTACAGGTCGAATTTCACCAGAGGCACCTGTGCCTGTCGTTAAAGTGGAAAACAATGAAGAGCGACCAGGTGGCGCTGCTAATGTCGCAATGAATATTGCTTCATTAGGGGGACATGCCCATATCGTTGGATTAATTGGTGAAGATGAGCCAGCAGAAGTCTTAACGAACACGCTTAGCACGTTGGGTGTTCAATGTGATTTTATTGCGTTGCCTGATTACCCTACGATTACGAAACTACGTGTGTTAAGTCGAGGGCAACAGCTTATTCGTCTTGATTTTGAAGAGCGTTTTAATCATGTTGATACGACTGAAATCTTATCTCGTATGGATCAGCAACTGGATAAAATGGGTGCTGTGATCTTATCTGATTATGATAAAGGTGCTTTGCAGGATGCTCCCGCTATTATCGCAAAGGCTAGAGACCAAAAAGTCCCGGTTTTTATTGATCCTAAAGGAGCTGATTTTGAACGTTATCGTGGGGCGACATTACTCACGCCTAACATGACTGAGTTCGAGCTGGTTGTTGGAAAGGTAAATAGCGAAGAAGAGTTAGTCGAAAAGGGATTAGAGCTAATAGAGCGTTTTGATTTTGAAGCCTTACTGGTAACACGCAGTGAACATGGCATGACACTATTGCGTCGAAATCAAAAGCCATTCAACCTGCCAACACAAGCTCAAGAAGTTTATGATGTCACCGGTGCTGGTGATACCGTTATCTCAGTTCTTGCTGCTTCGGTAGCAGCGGGTAAGGCATTAGATGAAGCGTGTGCTTTAGCGAATGCAGCGGCTGGTGTTGTTGTTGGTAAACTAGGGACATCAACGGTGTCTGAAGTTGAATTAGCGGAAGCCGTTCATGGCAGTATTGATTCAGATTATGGTGTTATTACCGAAGATGCTTTAATTAAAGCGGTTCGTCGTGCTCAAGCTAAAGGAGAGCGCGTCGTCATGACTAATGGATGTTTTGATATATTGCATGCTGGTCATGTTTCTTATCTGAATAATGCAGGTCAACTAGGCGATCGCTTGATTGTCGCTGTAAACACAAATGAATCAGTACAACGATTAAAAGGTCCAGGAAGACCCGTCAATCCTACGGATCGTCGTATGGCTGTTTTGGCTGGACTGGGTGCTGTCGATTGGGTTGTGCCATTTTCTGAAGATACCCCTCAGCGTCTTATTGCTGAAATCTTACCTGATTTATTAGTGAAAGGCGGTGATTATAAGCCTGAAGAGATTGCTGGTGGTGAAGAAGTCATTGCTAATGGCGGAGAGGTTAAAGTCCTCAACTTTGAAGATGGTGTTTCGACAACAAGTATTATTGATGCGATTAAAGGCAGTCATTCGTAATACATTGTCGTGAGATAGGTATTGTTGAGATACATCTTGCTATTGAATTTAAAAGAGCCAGCCGATGATGTCGACTGGCTCTTTTTCATTTTTACTTTACTGCGGTTAAACCAGCATTAATATCAAGAATATCTTGTTCCGATAAGGAACCAGTAGCTTGCTTGAGTTGAAGAACACTTAAGATGTAATCATAACGAGCATTGGATAGCTTACTATTTGCATCATAAAGACGACGTGTCGCATCTAAAATATCAACAATGGTACGAGTACCAACATCAAAACCCGCTTCCGTTGCTTGTAGTGCTGACTTAGCAGAAACAACCGATTGTTCATAGGCTTTCAGTGCGCCGATAGCCGCATTTATATTATTACTAAAAGCTCGTACGTTTTTGACGACACCACGATGTGTTGCTTCAAGATCTTGACTCGCAGCAATGTATTCAAATTGAGCTTGTTTGACTTCAGAGTCAATGCGGCCACCAGTATAAAGAGGCATAGAAACATTCACACCAATGCTTAAATCGGTATAAGCATCCATGGTTTCGTTGTCCATATCGTCGCCGTAATTATAACCACCAGTGAGTAATACGGTTGGTGATTTTCCGGCTTGAGCTAGAGTGATACTTTCTTTGGCTATATCTTTTGAGATACGAGCAGAAAGTAGAGACAAGTTTTTACTTTCCGCTTCTTTCAATAGCACATTGCTTGGTGAGTCTTGTCTTGTAGCTGAAAAGCGCTGAGTATTTAGGACATAAAGATCTGAATGATCGTTAGAGGTGATCTCAGTTAACCCTTCATAGCTATTATTCAATTCGTTTTGAGCGAGTACTTCATCCGCTAAAACAGCATCATATTGAGCTTGTGCATCATGCACATCGGTAATCGCAGATAAGCCTACTTCAAAACGCTGTTTAGTTTGCTCTAACTGTCGACCAACCGCTGTTTTTTCTGCTTTAACAAATTCAAGATTATCTTGAGCTCGAAGAACATTGAAGTAAGCATCAGCAACACGAATAATCAGGTCTTGTTGCGCAGCGGCATAACTGGCATCTACTTGACGAGCTGTTTTTTCTGTAATAGTCAGAGTGATCCAGCTAGAACGTTCATATAAAGGGTGCGTTGCATTGATACCAGCACTTAACACTTGGCTTTCACGTAACTCTTCGCTACTGATGTTCTTATTTAAGCCACCTGAGAGATCAATTTGTGGCAGAGTATAGCTTTTAAATTCATTAATAGATTCAAAGGCAGCATCGCGGGTTGCTGCGGATGAGGCTAATGTTGGATCATTACTTTTTGCTTGATCATAGATGCTTGCTAAAGTGTCAGCCCATGAAGCTGAGCTAAATGCATATAGTGTGCTACTAATAATAATTGGAAGCAGTTTTCTCATGTTTTTTCCTGCTTAGGTTTTCAATGTCTATAAAGGGAATAAGCTTCACCTAAGTCTACCTGAAAATCAAAAGAATAATCCACTATAACTCACTTTTTTACATTTTTTTACTTTTACGGTAGGGTAATGGTCATCCAAAGCAGTGGTAATGATAAATAACTGTTTATGTTAAATATCGCAAATTAGCTTCAATTTAGGAATCGGTATAATGTCAATCAATTCTCAATTTAATAAAAAAGATATCGACATATTAAAAGAAGAAACCGTTTTTAAGGGTTTTTTCAAAATGATAAAATATACGTTCAAACATCGATGTTTTGGAGGGGAGTGGAGCCGTCCTGTTGAAAGAGAAATGTTCGAACGCGGGCCAGCGGCAGCGATGCTTCCTTATGATCCTATTAATGATAGCGTTGTTCTTGTCGAGCAAATTCGAGTCGGCGCTTTATATCATGAGCAACCATGGCAATTTGAAATTGTTGCTGGTATGACAGATGATGGAGAAACATCGGAAGATGTGATTCGTCGCGAGTCGGTAGAGGAAGCAGGATTAGAGGTGGGAAGATTAGAAAGCATTTTGTCTTACTACCCTTCTTCAGGTGGTTGCTCTGAAAAAATTGATATTTTTGTAGGGGAAGTGGATGCCACTCAAGCACAGGGTGTGTATGGCTTAGATTATGAAGATGAAGATATTCAAGTACATCGTGTAACTCGACAAGAAGCATTAGATATGGTGACGGATGGTCGAATTGAAAATGCCTCTACCATTATTGCACTACAATGGTTAGCGCTTCATGCGGATGCATTAAAAGAGCGTTGGGCACCCTCTAATGAATAAACCCTATCACGTCGACTTACTTGAGTTGATGCGAATTTATGAAACCAATTATGCTAAGCTGAATGCGTTAGTCCCTATATCATCTGTAGCTGGTGATATTTATTGTTACCAAGCCGTCGATCAAAGTTATCAAATAACAGTGATAGAGATTACAAAATACACATCTTTAGTCGAAGTTTTTCAAATAGGTGAGATGCCGATCTTTCCTTTACCTAAGTTGTCTGTCAGGCTATATCATGACGCTAGAGTTGCTGAAGTTATTGGTGGATATGGTAAGCTTTATGTGAAGCCAATATATGATTACCCCAATGACAAAATGAGACAGAAAGATGAAAAAGCGCAATTGAATCGCTTTTTACGTGATTGGCTTAATTTCTGTTTAAAACATGGGATTCGGCGTACCCCGATTGATTGGAGAGAGCCCTAGTAGGTAGGATTGTATCGTGTTGTTATCTATATCTGAAGAAACCGTTCGTTTGGTTCAAGTGACAGACAGTCATTTATTTGAAACGAGAGAAGGTAATTTATTGAGTGTATCGACAAATGATAGCTTTTTAGCTGTCATAGAAGCGATCGCAGAGCAGGGAACAAATTTTGATGCCGTGCTTGCTACGGGGGATATTTCTCAAGATCATACAGAACAATCCTATCAATACTTTGTTGATAATATATCTGCATTAAAATCACCTTGCTTTTGGTTGCCTGGAAACCATGATGAGCAGTCTTTAATGCATAGTTCCTTAGATCAAGCGCCTATCTATGATCATAAGCATGTATTACTGGGTGAGCATTGGCAATGTATATTGCTAGATTCTCAAGTTTCTGGTGTTCCCCATGGTGGGCTAAATCAAGATCAATTAGATTTTCTCGTTCATTCGTTAGATCAGCACCCAGAACGCCATGCCTTGATTCTTTTACACCACCATCCTATTTTGGTAAAAAGTGAATGGCTTGATCAACACACATTAAAAAATAGTGAAAGCTTTTGGAGTGCGCTCAAGGGATACAGCAATGTAAAAGCCGTTTTGTGTGGGCATGTTCATCAAGAAATGGATACAATGCATAACGATGTTAGAGTTCTCTCTACGCCATCGACATGCATTCAATTTAAACCTTTGTCGGACCAATTTGCACTCGACCAACGCTCTCCAGGGTGGCGAGAAATTCATTTGCATAAAAATGGTCATATTGAAACAAGTGTAAAACGTTTGACTGATGGTTTATATCAGCCGGATTTCTCCTCTAATGGATATTAACATTCTATTTTGATACAAGGACTTAATGTGAATAAACGATTGTTACTCTATATTCATGGTTTTCAAAGTTCCCCTCAATCATTAAAAGCAATACAACTGAAAGAGTATTGTGAGCACCACCACCCAGATATAAAGTTAGTGATACCGCAATTACCTTATTATCCTCAAGAAGCTGCTGATGTATTGAAAAGGATTGTAGAAGAGCATCAAGCGCATTATCAGATTGGAGTTGTGGGTAGTTCACTTGGTGGTTTTTTATCGATATGGCTACAAAATAAATATTCACTGCCTTTGGTTGCGATTAATCCAGCGATTACTCCGCACCTTTTACTCAAAGACTTTTTAGGTGAGCAAACCAATCCTTATACGCAAGACGTTTTTCTTTTAAAGGCAGCGCATATTGATGAACTAAAAGCACTACGTGTGAATGAATTACCTTTACCGAATAAAGCATGGCTCTTGCAACAAGAGGGTGATGAAGTTTTAAACTATCACGAAGCTGTGGATTACTTTCATTTAGCTAAAAATACCATTGAACCTGATGGAAATCATAGTTTTATTGGTTTTGAACGTTTCCTTCCTTCAATTATTTCATTTCTTTATCATTGAGCGTAAGATCGCGTTTACAGTAAAAAGCACACAAGTCGTATAAAAATAGGCTTATATATAAATTAGATTGGGAATACACAATGGTGAAGATCGGCTATTTCCTTATTCTGTAGCCTATTGAACCATAATGTAGTGCTCACCTTCATTTCCCTTTTTCATTACAACGAACAATAGAAAATAATCCGTACTATGACAGAACAATATAATGCGAAGGATCTTTCCGTTCTAGAAGGATTGGATCCAGTACGACATCGCCCAGGGATGTATACCGAAACGGATAGACCCAATCATTTGGCTCAAGAAGTTATCGACAATTCGGTTGATGAAGCTTTAGCTGGCCATGCCAAGAAAATAAAAGTGATCTTACATGCCGATCAATCACTCGAAGTTATTGATGATGGCCGAGGCATGCCAGTGGATATTCATCCTGAAAAAGGCATATCTGGCGTTGAATTGATTTTAACTAAGCTCCATGCGGGTGGCAAATTCTCCAATGACAATTATCAATTCTCAGGTGGATTGCATGGTGTCGGTATTTCAGTGGTGAATGCGTTATCTCAACGAGTTGAAGTGACCGTAAAACGAGAAGGAAAAGTTCACGAAATTGCTTTTGAAGATGGTTATGCTGTAACAGAGCTGTCTGTAACTGGCACTTGTGGTCAAAAAAATACAGGAACCAGTGTCCACTTCTGGCCTAACAGTAAGTATTTTGATAGCGATAAATTTTCCACACTGCGTTTGATTAATAACCTAAGAGCAAAAGCCGTTCTTTGTCCTGGGTTAGAAATTATTTTTATCGATAAAGTGAACAATAAAGATCATCAATGGTTTTATGAAGATGGTTTAAAGGATTATTTAGCTGAGGGTGTCAAAGGGTATCCTGTTTTGCCCGAAGAACCGTATATCGGGGAATTTATTGCCGAAACAGAAATGGCAAATTGGGCTGTTATTTGGCAACCTGAAGGTGGAGATTTGATCACCGAGAGCTACGTTAACTTAGTCCCAACGAAACAAGGCGGTACTCATGTTAATGGATTACGCCAAGGTTTACTCGATGCTATGCGTGAATTTTGTGAGTTTCGTAATTTATTACCAAGAGGGGTTAAATTAACAGGCGATGATGTGTTTGATCGTTGTTCTTATGTTTTATCCGTAAAAATGCAAGAACCGCAATTTGCAGGCCAAACAAAAGAAAGATTGTCTTCTCGCCAGACGGCTGCCTTTGTTTCTGGTGTGGTAAAAGATGCCTTTAGTTTATGGCTTAATGAAAAACCGCAACTAGCTGAGCAATTAGCCGAAGTGGTCATTGCTAATGCTCATAAGCGTATGCGAGCTAGTAAAAAAGTCGTTAGAAAAAAAGTGGCTTCGGGACCTGCATTACCTGGGAAATTAACCGATTGTTCACAGCAAGACTTAGGTCGAACAGAATTATTTCTCGTCGAGGGAGACTCTGCTGGAGGCAGTGCAAAACAAGCTAGAGACAGAGAGTTTCAAGCGGTGATGCCATTAAGAGGTAAGATCTTAAATACATGGGAGGTTTCTTCCGATCAAGTGCTTGCTTCACAAGAGGTGCATGATATATCGGTGGCTTTAGGTATTGACCCGGATAACGCAGATTTGAGCGCACTGCGTTACGGCAAAGTCTGTATCCTTGCGGATGCCGATTCCGATGGGCTGCATATAGCCACCTTATTGTGTGCGTTATTCACTCGTCATTTTAGAGCTTTGGTTGAAGCTGGCCATGTGTACGTTGCTATGCCGCCACTGTATCGTGTTGATTGCGGTAAAGAAGTCTTCTATGCCTTAGATGAAGAAGAGAAAGAAGGCGTCTTAGAAAGATTAAGTAAGAAAAAGTCAAAGATAAATGTTCAACGATTCAAAGGTCTAGGTGAAATGAACCCTCTCCAGTTACGTGAGACAACCATGGATCCTAATACGCGAAGATTAGTGCAGTTGACCATTGATGATGATCAAGCAACGATGGAAATGATGGATATGTTATTAGGCAAAAAGCGGGCAGATGATCGCCGAGCATGGCTACAAAATAACGGTGATATGGCGGAGGTATAAGCGAAATGTCAACGGAAATGTCATTAGATGGTGTTGAGCAGTTACCATTACGTAAATTTACGGAAGATGCTTACCTTAATTACTCCATGTACGTCATTATGGATCGTGCCTTACCTTATATCGGTGATGGGTTAAAGCCAGTTCAACGCCGCATTATTTATGCAATGTCAGAGCTGGGTTTATCGGCGTCGTCTAAATATAAAAAGTCCGCGCGTACTGTGGGTGATGTACTTGGTAAATACCATCCTCATGGTGACTCAGCGTGTTATGAAGCGATGGTGTTAATGGCACAACCTTTTTCTTACCGTTACCCGTTGGTTGATGGTCAAGGAAACTGGGGAGCACCGGACGATCCTAAATCCTTTGCTGCGATGCGTTATACCGAAGCTAAATTGTCTAAATTTGCTGAAGTGTTACTGGGTGAATTAGGGCAAGGTACTGTTGAATGGCAGCCTAACTTTGATGGTACGATGAAAGAACCACAAATGTTACCTGCGCGTTTACCACACATATTATTAAATGGTGTGACGGGGATTGCGGTTGGTATGTCAACGGATATTCCACCACACAATGTACGTGAAATAGCGAATGCAGCGATTCATCTGATCGATCATCCTACTGCCGACCTCACCGATATAATGGGGTATGTTAAAGGGCCAGATTACCCTACCGAAGCAGAAATTATTTCCCCTGAAGCTGATATTGCAAAGATTTATCGTACCGGGCGTGGCAGCATTAAAATGCGATCTGTATGGCATAAAGATAGTAACGATATCGTTATTACCTCATTACCGCATCAAGTCTCGGGCGCTAAGTTATTAGAGCAAATTGCAAATCAGATGCGTGCAAAAAAACTGCCCATGGTTGATGACCTAAGAGATGAATCGGATCATGAAAACCCGACTCGTATCGTTATTGTTCCAAGGTCAAATCGTATAGATTGTGATCAGTTAATGAATCATTTATTTGCATCGACGGATTTAGAGAAAAGTTTTCGCGTCAATCTTAATATGATTGGTTTAGATAACCGTCCTGAAGTGAAAGGGCTGGTTAACATTCTGAGTGAATGGATTCAGTATCGCCGTACAACGGTTAGGAAGCGTTTACAATATCGATTAGATAAAGTTCTTGCTCGTCTGCACATATTAGAAGGTTTATTGATTGCCTATTTAAACCTAGATGAAGTCATTGATATTATCCGAACGGAAGATGAACCTAAAGCGGTCCTGATGTCTCGCTTTGGTATTACGGATATTCAAGCCGATGCCATATTAGACACGAAACTTCGCCACCTTGCTAAGCTTGAAGAAATGAAAATTCGAGGTGAGCAAGATGAATTAGAAAAAGAGCGTGATAGCTTAGAAAAACTATTGGGTTCAGAGCGTCGCTTAAATACGTTATTAAAGAAAGAAATCAAAGCCGACTCTGACAAATATGGTGATGATCGTCGTTCTCCATTAATTGAACGTTCAGAAGCCAAAGCCATGACGGAACGTGATTTACTTCCAAGTGAAGTGATTACCGTGGTGCTATCAGATAAAGGCTGGGTTCGCCACGCGAAAGGGCATGAGGTCGACCCATCCACACTGAACTATAAATCAGGTGATAAATACCTTGCTCATGCTCGTGGTAAAAGTAATCAACCGGCTATTTTTATTGGTAATGATGGACGTAGCTATTCATTAGAATCTCACTCTTTGCCGTCGGCTAGAAGTCAAGGTGAGCCAGTAACCGGTCGATTGAATGTGAGTGCTGGAAGTCAAGTTCGTCATGTATTAATGAGTGATGATAGTCAAAATTGGCTGGTTGCGACTGATGCTGGATATGGTTTTATTTGCAAAGGTAGTGATCTTGTTTCAAAAAATAAAAATGGTAAAGCATTAGTTAATGCACCAGAGAATGCTCAGGTATTGTTGCCGACGTCGATTGAGAATATAGAACAAGATGATATTGTGACGATTACCAATGAAGGGAGAATGTTGATTTTCTCGATTAAAGACTTACCTCAATTGAGTAAAGGTAAAGGTAACAAAATCATTAATATTCCTGCTGCAAAAGCGAAAAACAGAGAAGAATTTGTATCGCACTTATTTACGATCCCTAAAAACCAAGGAATTACACTGTATGCAGGTAAAAGAAAATTGGGATTAAAACCAGCAGACCTTGAAAACTTTAGAGGTGAGAGAGGCCGCAGAGGAAGTATGTTACCAAGAGGGCTTCAGCGAGTAACAAAGATAGAGTTTGATACTTAGTTAGATTCGCTCGATAAGTACTTTTGTGTTACCCCATCTTAAAAAGCACCAACGATTCTTTATTTCTAGTAATAAATTATCTTGGTGCTTTTTTTAACGATAATCTTCCCCAATCACGACAGGTAAAGTCACTTCAACACCTTTTCTTAATAGCTTGACCTTAGCTGTGCTGCCAGGGCGTAGATTGGTGATAATATCCATTATATTGTTTTGTCCGGTAATGGTTTGTCCGGCAATGTCTAAAATAATATCCTTTGGTTGAACGCCAGCTCTATGTGCTGGGCTACCAGGGGTAACGCGAAGAACATAAATACCTTTATGATGTTCCGTACCTAATGTGGTGTTGATATCTTGAGCATCGATACCAAAATAACCCCGAACTACACGCCCGTCGGCAATGATCTTTTCCATAATTGTTGCCGCTAATGTATAGGGTATGGCAAATGAGATGCCATAGGTTTCAATATCGGTAGCTTGTTGAAAAGAAGCGGTATTAATACCAACTAGCTCCCCTTTGCTGTTAACTAGAGCTCCTCCTGAGTTTCCTTTATTAATCGCGGCATCGGTTTGAATAAAGGATTGCCTTCCATCTGCACTGATTGATGAGCGTCCTGTCGCAGAAATAATCCCAAAAGTCGTTGTTTGTCCAAGATTATAAGGGTTGCCTATAGCCAAAACGACATCACCAACTTCAGGGTTATGACTTGAGTTTAAAGGAATAACAGGGAGATTTTGGCTTTGAATTTTTAATATTGCAAGATCGGTACGACGATCTTTACCAACGAGCTGCGCAGCTTCTATTCTTCCATCTTGTAGAGCAACAATGATTTGGTCGGCTTGTGAGATAACATGGTAGTTGGTGATGATATAGCCTTTTTCACTGACAATGACCCCAGAACCTAACCCTTGAGTCTCTAAACTCAGCTGATGTTCTTCATTGTATTTTCGGCTATAAATATTAACAACAGCAGGGCCAGCTTTTCTGACTGCATCTCGGTAAGAGAGTTGTAGTGCTGATTGTTTTTTTGGAGCGGAATAAGCGATATCTTTTGTGGCAGGAAAATGAAGGTAAGGCGATATCATTAAAACAAGAGCAGCAGTGGCTACACCAAGTATGACAGAGCGTAAGAGAAACGAGAGCATAATCCTAGCCTTCTAATATAAATTCCATAAAGGTCATTAGAATAGCATTGCTTTGTAAAATGCCCAAGTGTTCAATGAGGGGGAGTAAGACACCTAAATTGGTCGTTGTATATTAGGTGTCTTAAGTGAGTTATATAATCGGTAAATCGATGGCGTATTATCGGATGACTAAGTAAATGGTACGATCACCTCGTTGGATATTTAATGCCAATACATTGGGTTTTTGTTCTAGTACTTTTCTTAAATCAGCCAGGTTTTGAATGCGTTTACGATTCACGCCAATAATAATGTCATCTTGCTGTAATTCATAACGATGAGCATTAGATCCTTCTTTAACGGAAGTCACTTTTACCCCTTCGGCTTTATCCTTAGAAGTACTATTAGACAGCTCAGCCCCTTCAAGACTGTCATGAAGAGATTTGGCCTTTGCTTTAACTGTGCTTGCGGCACCTAAAGTGACATCAAATGTAAGGGTTTTTCCGTCACGAATGACTTTAAGTTTGACTTCTTTCCCTGCACCTTGAGTCGCAATTTTAGCTCTAAGTTCTGAAAAGGTTTCAATGCTTTTGCCATTCATAGCAATGATGATATCGCCCGCTTCTAATCCACCTTTATCAGCCGCACTATTTGGCACTATTTGACTAACAAAGGCACCTTTACTGGACTCATAGCCGAGGGCTTCAGCCAGCTCAGAAGTGACTTCACCACCTTGAACCCCCAGCATACCTCGTTTTACCTCCCCAAATTCTAAAATCTGGTCAGTTAAACTTTTCATCATATTGGCTGGAATGGCAAAGCCAATACCGACATTTCCACCACTGGGGCCTAAAATCGCAGTATTGATACCAATCAGTTCTCCATTGAGGTTAACTAAAGCACCACCGGAATTACCTGTATTAATCGCGGCATCGGTTTGAATAAAGTTTTCAAAGTTTTCAAGATTTAAACCGCTTCGTCCAAGTGCTGACACAATACCAGAAGTAACGGTTTGGCCTAATCCAAATGGGTTACCAATAGCGACAGTAAAATCACCTACGCGTAAATCATCTGAGTTAGCTAATTTAATTTCAGTGAGTTTTTTCGCGTTAATGATTTGAAGTAGCGCTATATCAGAAAGCTGATCTCCTCCAATCAAGTTAGCGTCATACTCTCTTCCATCTTTAAGCTTAACTCTAATCGTCTTAGCGCCATCAATGACATGGTAGTTTGTCACGACATAACCTTTTTCTGCGTTAATGACGACGCCAGAACCAAGACCACGAAAAGGCCTTTCATTAATCTTTTCTTCTGGGAAGTTAGGCCCAAAGAAGAAACGGAACTCTTCCGGTACTTTTTGAGTTGACACTTGAGTGCCTTCAACGGCAATGCTGACGACAGCAGGAGTCGTCTTTTCTAGCATCGGAGCTAAGCTTGGTAAAGATTCACCATTGATCGAAATAGGGAGGGCTGCCAAGGTTGGCGGAGAAGATAAAATAGTGCTTAAGCTTAGTGATAACACGGTTAATGCAAGTAAAGGTTTTCTCATCCTATGACTCCTAACTAAATACATCCAATGGAAATATAAAATCATTACCCTATATAGGGCTATACAAAAATATAGAGCTATACCAAATGGCTTTGACTTATTAATTTACAAAACTTCATATAAAGATAGGACTTGAAAACCTTTTTTTGGTTCCAATATAACTACGCTTTTTTTTCGGTTACGGCTTCATCAGCTTGTATGATGACTTTTTCTTCTTCTCGTAATAATCCAGTAGCGCCGTTTGCGTAATCACGTGGTGCTTCTGATTCTGACTCAGTCTGTATTTGCGAGTCATCGCTTGTTACAGTCTGACTGTCAGGCATTTTTACAAAGGGGTTATCTTGTGCTGTTTGGTTGGCAATAAGATCATTTGATGATTGTGATAAATGTTGATATAACTTTTTATAGTTATCTCCAAGGGAATGTACCAAATTGGCCGTTTGAGCGAAATGATCCGCAATCTCTTGTTGTTGTTGAGCGAGTTGATATTTTGCTGTGTCTAACTCTTTCTGGAGATCTTTTTGATCTTTATAGTTAGATGCTTTGCTTCGGGCAACTAAAAAGCCCACACCAATTCCTATGAGTAAACCAACAACTGCAAATATCCAAGGCATAAAAAGCTCCTTATTAGTAAAGATAATCAATTTAAAACAATAGCTATCTTTATAAGAATTCATTACTCAATTGAATGCTGTACTTAAGTAATGAAGGTTTATAGTAAGGGTAATGTATATGGATGCGTAATGAAGTGCAATAATTGTACGCATTCATATGTAAAAGAGACCAGTCATATCACATAACGGCTATGTTATCATGGCCAATAATGTCGATACATTTTTGGGAACATCAGGAGTAACTAGTGACGCCAATACAACGTTATGAGCAAGATTTATTGCATTCAGGTTTTGAAGCAGATTCAGCTCAAAGAAAAGCAGTGGAAGTATTAGACAAGCTTTATCATGAAATGATCGAACATAATTCACATGTAAATAAAGAAGTGAAGATAGCTCCTGTACCGAAATGGAAAATGAAAATCTTAACGTTATTGGGACAGTCGTCAGCGAAAGTGGATACAGAGGTTGCCTTTCCTCAAGGCGTCTACTTTTGGGGAGGAGTCGGGCGAGGAAAAACCTACCTTATGGATTCCTTTTATGATTCATTACCTATCGACAGGAAAATACGCTGTCATTTTCATCGTTTTATGTATCGGGTTCATGATGAATTATCACAACTGAAAGAGGTCAGCGATCCATTAGAGGTTGTTGCAGATAAACTTCATGAAGAAGCATTGGTGATTTGCTTTGATGAATTTTTTGTTTCAGATATTACTGATGCTATGATTTTGGGGACGTTGTTCCAAGCATTATTTAAGCGAGGGGTAACACTGGTTGCGACATCTAACATTCCCCCTGAGAATTTATATAGAAATGGACTACAAAGAGCTCGATTTTTACCTGCAATAGCATTAATCCAAAAACATTGTCATGTCCTTAATGTTGATAGTGGCGTTGATTATCGTTTACGAACATTAGAACAAGCAGAGATATACCATTCTCCACTTGATGAGAAAGCGAATCAAAATTTATTAACGTACTTCAAGCAGCTGGTTAATGCAGAACACACGGCTGAGCGTATTATCGATATTAATCATCGCCAATTACCTATTATTGCTTCCGCAGATGGTGTATTACATGCAACCTTTGAACAGCTTTGTCAATCTGCCCGTAGTCAAAATGATTATATTGAGTTATCTAAGCTTTACCATACGGTGCTATTAGCTGATGTTCAGCAGATGGGAGGCGCCATCGATGATGCTGCGAGACGCTTTATTGCATTGGTCGATGAGTTCTATGAGAGAAATGTCACTTTAATTATTTCAGCTAACGTACCACTTGATGATTTGTATACAGAAGGGCAGTTAAATTTTGAATTCAAACGTTGCCAATCACGTTTGACCGAAATGCAAAGCCACGACTACCTAGAAAGAGAGCATTTAGGGTAAATCATAACTTTTTGAAAAAAAATAGGTGATTTTTTCTTCGTCTTTCATTATAATCCTGCGACCCACCGTTACTGCGACCTAAAAATGGTTAGGTCAAGAGTACCGACCACTCGAAGGGGTGATGAATGGGCTCTTAGTCAGTGGGAATAATTACTTACTAATAAGTAGTATTCCTTAAGTGTAAATTATTGATAAACGGGTTATTAATAGCATGAAAACTTTCGTTGCTAAACCAGAAACTGTAAAACGTGACTGGTACATCGTAGACGCTGAAGGTAAAACTCTTGGTCGTCTAGCAAGTGAAATTGCATCTCGCCTACGTGGCAAACATAAAGCTGAGTACACTCCTCACGTTGACACTGGTGATTACATCATCATTGTAAACGCAGAGAAAGTTACTGTTACTGGTAACAAAGCGAAAGGCAAAATCTACTACCGTCACACTGAGTTCCCAGGTGGTCTTAAGTCTGTCTCTTTTGAGAAACTTATCGATCGTAAGCCTGAGATGGCTCTTGAACTAGCGGTTAAAGGTATGCTACCACGTGGTCCTCTAGGCCGTGCTATGTACCGTAAGCTAAAAGTTTACGCTGGCGCTGAGCACAACCATATTGCTCAACAACCACAAGTACTAGACATTTAATTCGGGGACTTCGAAAATGGCAGAGAATCAATATTACGGCACTGGCCGTCGCAAAAGCTCAGCTGCACGTGTTTTTATCAAACCAGGCAGTGGCAACATCGTAATCAACAAACGTGGCCTTGAAGACTACTTCGCTCGTCCAACTTCTTGCATGGTTGTTAAACAGCCTCTAGAGTTAGTTGAATTAGTTGAGAAGCTAGACCTATACATCACTGTTAAAGGTGGTGGTATTTCTGGTCAAGCTGGTGCTGTACGTCACGGTATCACTCGCGCTCTTATGGAGTTCGACGAGTCTCTACGTCCAGTACTACGTGAAGCGGGTTATGTAACTCGTGATGCTCGTTGTGTTGAACGTAAGAAAGTTGGTCTACGTAAAGCACGTCGTGCACCACAGTTCTCTAAGCGTTAATTTTCCATCAAGGAAGATTGCCTTACCAGTCATGTACTGGATTGTGGTACAAAAAAGCTCGGTTTATACCGGGCTTTTTTATTACCTAAACATTCCCAATATAGAATAAAAGTTAACCTTCCCCTCCCATCTATCTTCTTTTGTTTTTTCCCTTCTTAACGTTTATATTTTTTCCATTAAGTTCGATAAATTGATGCTTTTTTTAACCCTTGTTGTATTTTTGACTAAAATAATGAGAGCTATTTGTGATTTAGAGAGATATTTGTAGTTTAAGGTCTATTTAAACTGAGCTTTACCTTGTCAAAAACTAGGCTTTTCTTTATCATTTATGATCATATAAATACAATCATATTCGTATTTTGTTAGCCATGCTCTGTGAGTAAAAAAATACGTCCAAAGAGCGATTGGGAGAATGTTTGGATGAGCAATGCGCCTTTAAATAGCGGTCGTAGACGCTTTCTTACTGCCACAACAGCTGTTGTGGGTGGTTTGGGAGCGGCTGCTGTAGCCGTGCCTTTTATCAAATCTTGGAACCCGAGTGCGAAAGCAAAAGCAGCGGGAGCTCCAGTGGAAGTTAGCATCGGGAAACTTGAAGAAGGTCAGATGGTTCGAGTTGAGTGGCGAGGTAAGCCTGTATGGGTGGTTCGTCGTTCTCAAGCAACCCTTGATAATCTTAAAGAAATCGGTGGGAAATTACGTGATCCTGAGTCTGTGAATGAGCAGCAACCAGGTTATGCGAAAAATGAATTCCGTTCTATTAAACCAGAGTACTTCATTGCCGTAGGCATCTGTACTCACCTTGGCTGTTCACCAACTTATTTACCTGACAGTTTTAGTGAGCAAGTTAAAGGGGTTAAATCTGGATTCTTTTGTCCATGTCATGGTTCTAAGTTCGATTTAGCAGGACGCGTATTCCAAAGCGTTCCCGCTCCACTGAACTTGGTCGTTCCACCTCATATGTACCTAAGTGATACCCAACTTGTTGTTGGTGTTGACGAATCTGGGGAGGCATAATGCCAGCTTTATTAGATTGGGTGGAAAAACGCCTTCCAGCAATGAATGCGTATAAAAAACACCTTTCAGAATACCCAATGCCGAAGAATTTTAACTTCTGGTATCTTTTTGGTTCTCTAGCGATGCTAGTACTTGTTAACCAGCTATTAACTGGTATTTGGTTAACGATGAACTACGTACCATCTGGTGAAGCGGCTTTCGCTTCAGTTGAATACATCATGCGTGATGTTGAATACGGTTGGTTACTTCGTTATATGCACTCTACCGGTGCTTCAGCATTCTTTGTTGTTGTCTATCTTCATATGTTCCGTGGTTTGATCTACGGTTCATATCAGAAACCAAGAGAGCTTCTGTGGTTATTCGGCATGTTAATCTTCTTAGTATTAATGGCTGAAGCTTTCATGGGTTATCTATTGCCTTGGGGACAAATGTCTTACTGGGGTGCTCAGGTAATCATTTCTTTGTTTGGTGCTATTCCGGTTATTGGTGATGATCTAACACTTTGGATTCGTGGTGACTACGTTATCTCGGGTGCAACCCTGAACCGTTTCTTTGCTTTACACGTTATAGCGTTACCGATTGTATTGCTTCTTCTTATTGTATTGCATGTACTTGCTCTACATGAAGTTGGCTCTAACAACCCAGATGGTATCGAAACAAAATTACCGAAGGGCTCTATGGGTGATGATTATAAAACTCAGTTCCCATTCCACAAAGATTTCACGAAAAAATATGACATTATTGATTGTGTACCTTTCCACCCTTATGGAACGGTAAAAGACTTTGTTGGTGTTGCTTTCTTCTTGATTTTATTTAGCTATGTGTTGTTCTTTAACCCAGAAATGGGTGGGTTCTTCCTTGAGCCACCTAACTTTGTAGCAGCGAACCCACTGAAAACGCCTGAGCATATCGCACCTGTATGGTACTTTACGCCGTTTTATGCTGTTTTACGTGCTGTTCCAGATAAGCTAATTGGTGTTATTGCAATGGGTGCATCCATTGTCGTGTTATTCTTATTACCATGGCTTGATCGTTGTAAAGTTCGCTCTTACCGTTACCGTAGTAAGCTTCATTTAGCGAACATCGCTCAATTTGTTATTAGCTTTATTGCTCTGGGTATTCTTGGTGCGCTTCCAGCAACACCAACATATACACTGTTGTCTCAAACATTTAGTTTGACCTACTTTATGTTCTTCGTATTACTGTTCTTCTACAGTAAAAATGAAGCAACAAAACCACTACCAGAGAGAGTGACATTCAAATGAAAAAATGGATTGTAACGCTGCTTGCTATGTTGCCTTCTCTTGCTTTTGCAGCTGGCGGTAACCACCACTTAGATGAAGCAAACAATGATTTAACGGATCAGGCATCTTTACAGCGTGGTGCTAAATTATTCATGAACTACTGTTTTGGTTGTCACTCAACGCAATATCAGCGTTATGGTCGAGTGGCTGCCGATATCGGTATTTCAGATGAATTAATGATAGAGAATCTAATTTTCGATCCAGACACTAAAATTGGTGAACTGATGGAAAATGCGATTCCTGATGAGTCAGCAGCGAAATGGTTTGGTGCTCCACCACCAGATTTAACATTAGTTGCTCGTGTTCGTGGTACAGATTGGTTATATACTTACCTACGTTCATTCTACAAAGACCCATCGCGTCCGTTTGGTGTGAATAATATTATTTTCCCAAGCGTAGGTATGCCGCATGTGTTAGAAGAGCTTCAAGGTATTCCTTATCCTGTCTATGAAACAACAGTTGTAGAGGGGAATGAAATACAAAAAGTGGTTGGTGTTAAAACTGATGGTACTGGTGAGTTAAATCAAGAAGAGTATGATCAGGCGGTGCGTGATTTAGTGAACTTCCTAGAATATTCTGGTGACCCGGTTAAACTAGAGCGTCATGCTTTAGGTTGGTGGGTACTTGGTTTCTTAGTGATTTTCTCTATCATTACTATACTACTGAAGAAAGAATATTGGCGTGATGTGCATTAATTGTGCTACTATAACTCGTTAATTGTTCTACATTTTAACAATGGAGGCTAGTCGCCTCCATTGTCTTATCTTATATATACCAATCCCAATGTGCTGGAGGGCTCTATGGCTGTAGCTGCCAATAAACGTTCGGTAATGACTCTTTTTTCTAGTGCGTCTGACATTTATAGTCATCAAGTACGCATTGTCCTTGCTGAAAAAGGAGTGAGCGTTGAAGTTGATCTTGTTGATGACGCGAATTTGCCTGCAGAATTAATAGAATTAAATCCATATAAATCGGTACCCACATTAGTGGATCGTGAATTGGCTCTTTATGATTCAAAAATTATCATGGAATACCTTGATGAGCGCTTTCCTCACCCACCATTAATGCCTGTATATCCTGTTGCTCGAGGTAATACTCGTCTGATGATCTATCGTATTGAGCGTAACTGGTATTCACTGGCTGATAAAGTGAATAACGGTACAGCTGAAGAAGCGGAACTGGCTCGCGATAAACTACGCAATGATTTATTAACTCTAGCGCCTATTTTTGCTGAGTATGAATACTTCATGAGTGAAGAGTTTAGCTTAATTGATTGCTACCTTGCTCCTTTATTATGGCGTCTACCTTTAATGGGTATTGACCTGATTGGTCCTGGTTCTAAAGAAATTAAAATTTACATGAATCGTGTTTTTGAACGTGATACATTCTTAGCTTCATTAACTGAAGCTGAGCGTGAAATGCGCTTAATGAAATAAGTTATATATTATGAGTACGATGACTCCTCGTCGTCCTTACTTGCTAAGGGCGTTTTATGACTGGTTAGTCGATAATGAATTGACTCCTCATCTTGTTGTTGATGCAAATCTGCCTGGTGTAAGAGTGCCATTAGAGTTTGTCCAGAATGGACAAATTATTTTGAACTTAGCCCCGCGAGCGGTAGGGAATCTAGAACTAGGTAATGAAGCGGTAACGTTTCAAGCTAGATTTAGTGGTCAACCTCATTCAGTTATTGTTCCTTTATATGCCATTCAAGCTATCTATGCACGAGAAAATGGTGCGGGTACTATGTTTGAGCCTGAAGAAGTGTATGATGCTGAAATTGGCGCTTCGGTAAGCGACAGCAATGAGAATATAGTCGAAGAGAGTGCAGAGGAAAGTATGTCTGTACTGTCAGCTGTAGAAGAGGTTGAAAGTACGACAACAGAAGCCTCATTCAATGATGACCCAGATGATGAACCGCCAGTACCTCCGAAAAGGCCAACACTTCGAGTTGTTAAATAATTGAGTCAGAGTTCCTAAAAGGCAGCGTTTTCGCTGCCTTTTATTTTATCAGGTTATGTTTTATTGGGTAAACAGACGGATAGTGATAAAGCTACTGGCTTTAAAGGGTTATGGAGATAAAGGGTGTTGAAAAGAACGTATAACATGTTTGACACCAATAGTATTACTGGCTATTTCCGTTGCTATTTTGGCTTGATCTTGCGAGGCGTAGCCTAATAACAAAACTTCTCTATCTTCCGTTAATACTTTAATCTTCACACCAGAAAGCTCACTATGTTTTAAATATGAAGCTTTGATTTTTGTCGTAATCCAAGTGTCTCGACTCACTTCCGATAAGGAAAGCGTCGGTTTGATCTTCATTTTATTATGAAGAGTTTCTACTCCATCAAGTTGTTGTATCTGTGCGACAAACTCATTCATTAATTCTTTAGAAGGGGCTTGCCCCATTAGCACGACGGTTCCATCATAGGCACTAGATGAAACGCGAACGTTATGACTAAAAGGAACCCTATTACCAATTCCAGTTACCGTTAACTCGACATTTTCATCTTGCCATATTTGATTTGAATCCCTTGGATCGGTGACAATGGTTGCGGATGTCGCCGCTCCAGCAACAAGTATTCCAGCACAACCTTGTAGTAATAGAGAGCTAAAGAGAAGGCAAGATAAAGGGATAAGTTTCATTATGTTACTCCTCATGTGAAGGGAAGAGAACCTGATCAATTAAATCACATAAACAATGGAGCGTTACCATATGAACTTCGTGAATTCGAGAGGTTCGGTGTGACGGAATACGTACTTCCACATCATTTTCTCCGAGCAATCCAGCCATTTCACCACCATCCTTGCCTGTGAGCGCAATAATCGTCATATCTCGTGTGACAGCGGCTTCCATTGCTTTTACGACATTTTGGCTATTACCGCTGGTTGAAATCGCTAATAAAACATCATTTTTTTGCCCAAAGGCACGGACTTGCTTTGAAAATACTTCATCGTAGTGATAGTCATTGGCTACCGCAGTCAGTGTGCTTACATCTGATGATAATGTCATAGCCGGTAAACTAGGGCGCTCAGTTTCAAAGCGATTAACTAGACAAGATACAAATTGTTGCGCGTTATTGTAGGAGCCACCATTACCACAACATAGGACTTTATTTCCGTTGAGCAAGCTAGAGACCATTATTTGTGATGCATAAGTAATGGCGTCCGGTAACTCTTCAGCTGCTGCGATTTGGATTTGAATGCTTTCTGTAAAACTGTCTTTAATGCTTTCTAGCATGGTTACTACCCTTGAGTCATTGCATTTTTTATCCAAGATATACGATCATCACTATCGATAGCAACTACATCAAAGCGAAACTCTGTATTTTCAATGGATAAGTGTTTGGTCATCAACCAGTACTGTGCTGCTTTCATTACTTTTCGCATCTTAGCTTGGCTAATACTTTCAACTGCGGAACCATACTGAGTGTGTTTACGATAACGAACTTCAATAAAGACAAGACATGATCTATCTTGCATTATAAGGTCAATTTCTCCAACTTTGCAGTTGAAGTTTCTTTGAATAAACAGAAGTCCATGTTGATTCAGATAAGAGTGTGCAAGAGACTCATAGTGAGCCCCTTTTGCCCGCTTATCTGATGCTATCGATGGTGCATTGATGACGCGTTTTGAGAATAACATGATAAACGTTACTTACCGTACTCGCTCCAAGATATACTGCGTTGTAATGTACATGTTTCATCTATCGATAATAACCCTAAATGACCATCAACTTTATAATTAGGTAGCTCAGTCATCAAAGAGAGTTTGGTTGTTAACGCATAAGCATCCATACCTAATGCTTGAAGGCGCTTTTGATTATTACCATATTTTGGCCAAATAGCACTAATATCATTGAATGTTGGTGAATCTGATTTTGTGAGTAATGGGATATCGCTATATTTAACATTTCTCAATTCATGTGTCTTTTGATTGCCAGGGTTACTTATTGAATTGGCAAACAGCGTTGGAGATTTTGCCTCAGGGTTAATGGCAACCTCAATAAAAGGTTTGATTAGCGTAAGCTCATCATATTTGGCTGCGATATAAACAGCGTCGATGTCCCTGCGACTCCTTTGCTGAGTTTTATATGAACTGTCTAGTACTTGCTCTAGTTGAGTGATTCTATCTTGACTGTCATTTAATCCAAAAACATGTTGTATTTGTTGCTGTAAGCCTGAGCGAGATTTAAATCTTTCAATGGTGACAGCGTGTTCACTTAACTCACTCCACTTCTCTTCAAAGGCAGTCACAACACGAGAGCCTAGTCGACTTTGAGGTGCGATAATTAATGGGTATTTATACCCTTGTTCAAACATATACTGTGCTGCTTGTTCAACTTCTTGTTCTGGTGACAGAGCTAAGTAACAAAAATTCGTATTTTGATTCGTTGATTTTGTTGTATTTAAAGCCAGGGTTTGAATTTTTCCTTCACGTTGATTCTGCTGCTTATCTTGTTTATTGACTTGATTTTTGAGGAGTGGTCCGACAATAAAGTCGATGTGTTCTGACTGTAAGGTTTCTTCGATTTCATCAACAGAATTGTTTTGAGTATCAATGATAGTAATGGTTGCTTTAGGGTCTCTGCTAAGATCATTGCTCATGGCATATAAGAAACCATCTCTAACCAATTGCCCTTGAGCGGCATACTTTCCAGATAGTGGGAGCAGTAATGCAGTATTACGAGGGTTTGCGATATCAAGTGCAAGGAAGTTAGTGATTGTCTTCGGTGGGTGAATAGCGGCTTGATGATTCGGATTTTCGATTAACCACTTTTGAATGTCTTCTTGGACTTTTGGTAAATCATTCTCAAGGCCTCTATAAATAAGCGCTAATTCTAACCATTTGTCAACGACATCTTCGTTATTAAGTTGGTTGAATGCTTCGATTTGGTCATTATCAGCTTGTGTGAAATTGAGCCAAACATCTTCGCTTAATGTTGCTTTTAATTCTTCTTGGGCATAAGGATAAGCAAAACTTAGCTCCTCTGCTGCTTCTAGGTATAAACCTTGAATAGAAAAAAGGTAAGCACGAAGGTCGTGGTACTTATACCATTGCTCATTATTAATGGCTCGTTCAGGGTGCCAAGCTAGGAGCAAAGAAGCTTCTTCGGTTCTTCCTTCTAATATTAGAACTTGTACTCGAGCCAGTTCAACTTCGGCGCGCTGTATTTCAGTTAACTCTTGTGAAGAGAGTTTGCTAATTAAATCGTTAGCATTAGCGGCATTTCGATTCTTTAACTCGGCTTTGAGTGCTAAAATTAAAAGGTCTTGTTGTGCGCTTCCCTGTGCATGTTTTGCCTGCTCAAGGTAATCTTGAGTAGAACCATCAGGTTGACCGACCACATCTACGGCAGATTGTTGTGGAGAAGAGCTACAAGCCGCGAGTGCAACAGATATAGCAATAGGGGTTAAAATGCGTGGCATTTTTACTCTTGAATTCTTTTTCATGGCCTTTAGGTCTTCCATTTAATCCTACTATATGACTTCTATAATATTACGAGTTCTATAATAAAGCGTGATGCTACGGTATACAAATGACAGAGCAAACAACATTATCGACAAATATCCCAACTTTATACATTGTTCCTACACCAATTGGAAATTTGGGAGATATAACTCAGCGTTCTATCGAAGTGCTTCAGCAGGTAGACATTATTGCGGCTGAAGATACTCGTCACACGGGTAAGCTTCTGTCTCATTTTAATATAAAAACAGCGACTTTTGCATTACATGATCATAATGAACAACAGAAAGCAAAAGTACTGGTAGATAAATTAGTGTCAGGATTATCAATCGCTTTGGTATCTGATGCTGGAACGCCATTGATTAGTGATCCTGGCTACCATCTCGTTAAACAATGCAGAGCAGCAGGGGTGAATGTTGTGCCATTACCTGGTGCCTGTGCCGTTATTACCGCATTAAGTGCTTCAGGGCTACCTTCAGATACATTCAGTTTTGAAGGCTTTTTACCACCTAAAAGTAAAGCAAGGAAAGATAAAATGCTTTCTATTGCAACAGCTGTACGTACTTGTATCTTTTATGAATCGCCCCATAGGATTTTAGACTCTTTAGAGGATATGTTGGAAGTTTTGGGTGGAGAACGTGAAGTTGTACTCGCTAGAGAGTTAACAAAAACCTTTGAAACGATTCATGGTGCCCCTTTAGCGGAGCTGGTTGACTGGGTTAAAAGTGATAAAAACCAGCGACGCGGTGAGATGGTGTTATTAATTCATGGGTATCGAGAGACTAAAAAGTCGGAGATACCAGAAGAAGCGGTACGTACATTAAAAATACTGGTTAGTGAACTGCCTTTAAAGAAAGCAGCAGCATTGACGGCTGAGATTTATTCACTGAAGAAGAATGCATTGTATAAATGGGGTTTAGAGAATCTAGATTAGGTCACACTATTAGACATCTATCATCATTAGCGTTACAATGCACTCGAAGCTAGCTGGATAGTCGCTGCCTTATTGATGTCCTTCGGGAGACTGATGAGGGGGAGGAAAGTCCGGGCTCCATAGAGCAGGGTGCCAGGTAACGCCTGGGAAGCGCAAGCTTACGACAAGTGCAGCAGAGAGAAAACCGCCGATGGCCGTAAGGCACAGGTAAGGGTGAAAGGGTGCGGTAAGAGCGCACCGTGCGTCTGGCAACAGTTCGTAGCAAGGTAAACTCCACCCGGAGCAAGACCAAATAGGCTTTCACATAGCGTGGCTCGCGTTAGAAAGCGGGTAGGTTGCTCGAGCCAGTGAGCGATTGCTGGCCTAGACGAATGGCTATCACCACTTAGGTGGATACAGAACCCGGCTTACAGGCTAGCTTCAACTATTTTAGCTCACGATAGTATATCTATCGTGAGCTTTTTTGTTTCTAGTGATATCGTTTATCCCTCATATAAATAGTGCTCAAAATACATGATACGTTCATGATGCCAGTATTGGCGACTAAAGTAGAAATAGCGATATGTTTGACATTTAAATCAATAATCTATTACGATTATTTTACCTCTTTCTATAGTTCGAGTATGTTCTGCACAGCACTTCTCTTTAATATGAGATATCCTATAGAGATTAATCAATAAATTAACTCCATTAACTGAGATTCCCCCCTATGAGTGATAACTTTCAGCACGTATCTGTTCTTTTACATGAATCGATTGATGGTTTAGCCATTAAACCTGATGGCATTTATGTCGATGGAACCTTTGGTCGAGGCGGCCACAGCCGTACTATTTTATCTAAATTAGGTACTCATGGACGCTTATATAGTATCGATCGTGATCCACAAGCAATCGCTGAAGCTAAAACCATTGATGATCCTCGGTTTACTATCATTCATGGCCCTTTTTCTGGCATAGGTGAATACATTACGGAAAGAGGACTCGAAGGGAAAGTCGATGGTGTTCTTTTTGATTTAGGGGTATCTTCACCTCAATTAGACGATGCAGAACGTGGCTTTAGTTTTATGAAAGACGGGCCATTAGATATGAGAATGGATCCCACTCATGGTTTACCGGTTTCTGAATGGTTGTTAAAAGCAGAACTGGATGATATCACATGGGTTATTCGCCAGTTTGGTGAAGATAAGCACGCTAGGCGTATAGCGAAGGCCATTGTCGCTCATCGTGATGATGAAGAAAAAGAACCATTAACTCGTACACACCATTTAGCCAAGCTAATATCTGAAGCTGCTCCTAAAAGCTTTAAAGAAAAGAAGCACCCAGCGACACGCACTTTTCAAGCTTTTAGAATTTATATCAATAGTGAGTTAGAAGAAATAGATAAAGCATTGAAAGGCGCAGCCAGCATCCTTGCACCAGAAGGACGTTTATCGGTGATTAGTTTTCACTCCTTAGAAGATCGCATGGTTAAGCAATTTATTCGTAAAGAGAGTCGTGGCCCTCAGGTTCCTCATGGTATTCCAATGACTGAAGATCAGATCAAAGCGCTAGGAAGTGCTAACTTAAAAGCAATGAGCAAGGCGATTAAGCCAACAAAAGAAGAAGTAGAATATAACCCTCGCTCTCGTAGCTCGATTTTACGTATTGCTGAAAAGCTGTAATTCGGACGACTCTTGTAAGAGAGTTAAGTGATGATTTTTTAAGGATAGAGTATGCATTTCAAGGATGAACTCAGCAGTCAACTACCTAAAGCGATTCTCCAAGATTTCTGCCGTAGAGGATTATTGCCTTTAATGTTGATGTTATTGGTTTTTATTAGCGCGATGGCGATTGTTTTTACAACCCACCATTCGCGATTAGTGATAAATGAACGAGCTGCTTTGCAGTCAGAACGTTTAAAGCTTGACGATGAATGGCGTAATTTACTCCTAGAAGAAATGACGCTCTCAGCTCATAGTCGAGTTGAATATTACGCTAAAAAAGAGCTAGAAATGCAGCGT
Organism: Vibrio sp.; assembly: GCA_028131545.1. GTDB lineage: Bacteria > Pseudomonadota > Gammaproteobacteria > Enterobacterales > Vibrionaceae > Vibrio. The sequence continues at coordinate 85,437 of JAOICL010000004.1, forward strand.
AGTGATGGGTCAAAAGAAATTATTATTAAAGAATAAAGGATGTTCAAGGAATGAACGATTCAATATCTCCCTCCCCTAATAACAATGAACCCCCTCCTAATAGTCGTGATGAAACAGGCTTTAAAGGCCGCCTTTTATTCATGAAACTGGTCATTATATTACTCTTCCTTGGTTTATTGAGCCGTATTGCTTATATCCAAATTCTTGATAGTGATACGTTAAAGCAGCGTGGAGATGGTATTTCACTTCGTTCTCATACTTTACACTCAGCTAGGGGAATTATTACTGATAGAAATGGATCGCCTTTAGCCGTTAGTGTACCGGTGGAGGCTGTTTGGGCTAACCCCAAAATGATCTTTCGACAAGGAGGGTTTAAAGATATTGAGCGCTGGTACGCATTAGCGGACGTATTAGGAATCGAACGAGAAGTTATGTTGGCTCGCATAGAGAAAAGTGCTCAAAAAAAACGAGGCTTTATGTACTTAAAACGTCAAGTACGAGAGCCTATGGCGGATTATGTTCGTGAGCTGAAATTACCCGGCATTGGTTTAAAGAAAGAGTCTCGTCGTTATTACCCTTCATCAGAAATCAGTGCTCATGTGGTTGGGGTTACAGGCATTGATGGGAAGGGGCTAGAAGGCATCGAAACAAGTTACAATGGATGGCTGAGTGGGGAATCTGGTCAATTCACCATCCGTAAAGATCGTTATGGTAATGTGATTGAAAATATCGGCATTGAAGATAAAGAAGAAGGTAAACCGCTTAAATTAACAATAGATCAGCGTTTACAAGCACTTGCTTACCGCTCAATTAAACAAGCGGTAGCGGATCATCGAGCAACATCAGGTTCAGCTATTCTTGTCGATGTAAAAACAGGGGCGATTTTATCTATGGTTAATGCGCCTTCTTATAACCCGAATAATCGTAGTGATAGAGAAGCGTTTAAAATGCGTAACCGCGTTCTCACAGATGCGCTTGAGCCTGGTTCGACAGTGAAGCCCTTTGTTGTACTGGCAGCGCTAGAAAATAATATCGTACAAGAAGATTCAATTATTGATACTGGATCTGGGCTTATGCGAATAGGGGGCAGTCGTGTTCGAGACAGTTCTCGAATTGGTAAAGCGACCCTTAGAACGATTTTACAAAAATCGAGCAACATCGGTGTAGCGAAAATGGCATTAGAAATGCCAGTCGATGCTTTACTTGGGATGTACAGCTCAATGGGTTTAGGGCAGTTATCAGGTTTGAACTTTCAAGGAGAAACCGTCGGGATTTTCCCAAATAGATCGCGCTGGTCACGCTTTGAAAGAGCGACGTTAGCTTTTGGATATGGTCTTTCTGTATCCCCAATTCAATTAGCGCAAGCATACGCAACGTTAGGCAGCTATGGACGATATAAGCCATTACATCTTATTGAAGGCAATCCTCAAGATCGTGAAAGACAAGTTCTCGATAAGCACCACGCTAAACATGTTCTTGAATTAATGGAATCCATTACTCAAGAAGGAGGAACCGCGACTAAAGCAGCCGTCTCGGGATATCGTATAGCCGCTAAAACAGGCACATCACGAAAAGCAGAAGCAGGGGGATATAGTGACGAATACGTTGCAGTCACCGCAGGTGTTGCTCCGATTAGTGACCCTCGAGTGGCTTTGGTGGTGGTAGTGAATGAGCCTCAAGGCGATTTATATTATGGAGGCTCTGTAGCGGGTCCTGTCTTTTCTGAAATTATGAAAGGGGCATTACAATTGCTTAATGTCGCCCCTGATGCGCACCGATGAGTAGAAAAAAGGGTAACATCATGATCTCATTGTCAAATTTATTGGACCTTTGGTTTCCATTACCATCAGATATCGCTAACGTCCCAGTGACAAACTTAGAACTGGATAGCCGCCGTTTACAACCAGGTGATGTATTTTGTGCGATTAAAGGGCACCAAGTCGATGGACGCCGTTTTATTGATGCTGCGATTCAAAAGCAAGCGGCTGCCGTTCTTGTGGAAGCTGATCAAAAATCAGAGCATGGAAAAGTCGTCATCGAGTCAGCAACGGCCATTATTTATTTTTATGATTTACCCTCTTATTTGTCGGAAATCGCGACTCGTTTATACCCAACACGATCCATTAAACTGATTGGTATTACAGGAACTAACGGTAAAACAACGGTGACTCAACTTATTGCTCAGTGGTTGACGTTACTTGGGAAAAAAGCGGCAGTCATGGGAACAACAGGGAATGGTTTTCTTGATGACTTACAAGTGGCAGGTAATACCACCGGTAATCCTATTGAAATAGCGAAAACGTTATATGAATTGGAGCAACAAGGTGCGGAATATTGTGCACTTGAAGTGTCCTCACATGGCTTAGTACAGCATCGAATTAAGGCTTTACACTTTGATGTGAGTGCTTTTTCTAATTTGAGTCGTGATCATCTTGATTATCATGACACGATGGAAAATTATGCAGAAGCAAAAAAGAGTTTATTTACAGAGCATAAAACACAGCACAGCATCATTAATTATGATGATGAAACTGGGCAGCAATGGATAAAAGAAGGCAAGTTATCGAACCCATCATCGATTTCATTACAAGGTGATAATACAGACGTTGATCTTTATGCGCATAAGATTCAGTACCTTAATCATGGTATGGCGATTGAATTCTCTGGTCGCTTCGGGAGTGGGGTGTTAAATGCTCCATTGATCGGTGAATTTAACGCGTCAAATCTATTGTTGGCTTTCCATTGTTTACTGACATTAGGCTTTGATCAGAAAATACTCGTCAATTATGCTCAAAAACTAAGCTCAGTAATTGGTCGAATGGAAATCTTTCATAAAATTGACACAGTCAAAATAGTTGTTGATTATGCTCACACTCCAGATGCTTTGCAAAAAGTATTGCAGGCATTACGACACCATTGTCAGGGAAGTGTTTGGGCTATTGTCGGTTGCGGAGGTGATCGCGATAAAGGGAAACGTCCTGAAATGAGCCGTATTGCAGAGCAATTTTCTGATTACATCATACTGACTGATGATAACCCTAGAACGGAGTCATCTCAGGCGATTATTCAAGACATGCTCTTAGGCTTATCTCACCCAGATTCTGTTTATATAGAGCATGACCGTTATCAAGCACTATGGCATGCCGCACAGCATGCAAAGAGTAATGATATTATTCTTCTAGCGGGTAAAGGTCATGAAGATTACCAAATTATTGGTGATCAGGTTATTCATTATTCAGATAGAGAGAGTGCACAATCGGTTTTAGAACAACTATCCCAAGTATCATTAGATTAAAGGAATAACGCTATGATTACAGTAACACTATTAGAGTTAGCCAATGTGCTTAATGCTGAACTGATTGGCCAAGATCAACGGGTTAGTCAAGCGACAACGGATACTAGAGCGATTCAAAGTGGTGATCTATTTATTGCTTTAGTTGGGGACCGATTCGATGCCCATGAGTTTTTACATCAAGCAGAAGAACAAGGCGCAGCCGCTGTGGTGGTAAATCAAGCTTGTGCTTCTTTATCTATTCCTCAACTCGTTGTTGCTAATACGACGAAAGCGTTAGGTGATCTCGGAGCTTGGGTCCACCAACAGTGCAATACAAAAACATTAGCTATAACGGGAAGTTGTGGAAAAACAACCGTAAAAGAGATGGTCGCTAATATTTTAAATTACCAAGGCCAAGTGTTGTATACCGCAGGTAATTTTAATAATGACATCGGTGTTCCTTTAACGCTATTACGCACGACGCCTCAAGATGACTTCTCGGTCATCGAACTCGGCGCAAATCATATTGGTGAAATTGCTTACACGACACAGTTAGTTAAACCCTCGGTCGCTTTAGTGAATAATGTTGCAGCAGCTCATCTAGAGGGCTTTGGTTCCATTGATGGTGTTAAACAGGCTAAAGGTGAAATCTATCAAGGCCTTGATGTTGGTGATACGGCTATTGTTAATTTAGACAGCCATGGTGATGCGTTTTGGGAGCAAACACTGCAAGATAAAACGATAAAAACCTTTTCGATGAGCGACGATAATGCAGATTATTACCCGTCTGATATTGCACTAGCTGAAGATGGAAGCTCTCATTTTACTCTAAATACACCACACTCGCAGTTTTCAGTACAACTGAATATTGTTGGCCAACATAATATCGGTAATGCCTTAGCGGCAGCGGCTTTAAGTTTGGAATTTGGTGCAACAGATGAGCATATTCAGAAAGGACTCAATCAGCTGGGTAATGTTAAGGGGCGAGTTGAAGTCATCACATTGAAGCGTCATATCCGCTTAATTGATGATAGCTATAATGCGAGTGTCCCAGCGATGCTTGCCGCCGTCGATTTATTAGCGAATTATACCGGGCGACGTTGGTTAGTCTTAGGCTTTATGGCTGAATTAGGAAGTGAAAGCCACCAACTTCATAAAGTGGTAGCAGAGCATGCCAAACAGTACAACTTTGAAGAAGTTCTGACTTTTGGGGATGATACCCAAATAATCAGTGAGCTTTGTCATGGGCAGCACTTCCATTCTCATGAAAAGATGCTTGACTATATAACACAGACATTAAATAACGATACATCGACTCGCGACACTATTATAGTTAAGGGAGCGAACAGTGCTGGTATGAGTCAAGTTGCCAGTGCTTTAAAGGAGACATATTCATGATCATCTGGTTGGCGGAACTGTTACAACCTTACTTTTCTTTTTTTAGGCTTTTTGAATACCTCTCTTTTCGAGCTATTTTGAGTATTATCACGGCATTAACGCTTTCCGTTTGGATGGGGCCTCGTCTTATTGAGCGATTACAATTATTGCAAATAGGGCAAGTGGTTCGCCATGATGGTCCGGAATCTCACCTAAGTAAGCGTGGTACGCCTACCATGGGTGGACTCATGATACTTGCAGCCATTGGCATTACTGTCTTTGTGTGGGCAGATTTGAGTAACCCCTATGTCTGGGCTGTTATGTTTGTGATGATAGGGTATGGCGTTGTCGGATTTGTTGATGATTATCGTAAAGTAGTAAGAAAGAATACCGATGGATTGATTGCTCGTTGGAAGTACTTTTGGCAATCATTGATCGCTTTGGTTGTTGCATTTGCGCTATATGCTTACGGTAAAGATACCAACGCAACGCTTCTTGTCGTTCCTTTCTTTAAAGATGTGATGCCTCAGTTGGGCGCCTTTTATATTGTATTAACTTACTTTGTGATTGTAGGGACAAGTAATGCGGTGAATTTGACCGATGGGCTTGATGGTTTAGCGATCATGCCGACGGTTCTCGTTGCATCAGGCTTTGCTGCGATAGCATGGGCAACAGGTAATGTAAATTTTGCTGAATATCTGCACATACCTTATATCCCGCATGCCTCAGAGCTTGTTGTTGTATGTGCTGCAATTGTTGGAGCGGGTTTAGGTTTCTTATGGTTTAATACTTACCCAGCGCAAGTATTCATGGGAGATGTAGGTTCTTTAGCACTTGGCGGTACATTAGGTACGATAGCCGTACTAGTTCGACAAGAATTTGTATTAGTGATCATGGGGGGCGTATTTGTGATGGAAACACTGTCTGTTATTTTACAGGTAGGTTCCTATAAATTACGCGGTCAGCGCATTTTTAGAATGGCACCAATACACCACCATTACGAATTAAAAGGCTGGCCAGAACCTCGAGTGATTGTACGTTTTTGGATCATCTCTATCGTGTTAGTTTTAATTGGCCTAGCAACGTTAAAAGTGCGATAACGTTCTTTTTTAGATAAAGATAAAGGTATATTGAATGCAAAGTAAGTGGCAGGGAATTAAGACAGTGACAGTCGTAGGGTTAGGCATTACTGGTCTTTCAGTTGTACGTCATTTATGTTCATTACCTTTTGAACTTGATATTCGAGTCATGGATACTCGAGTATCACCACCTCAAGAAGATAAATTACCCACATCGGTGCAATGGCACAAAGGAAGTTGGCAAGAGGAATGGTTACAAGACTCGGATCTTGTTGTTGTCAATCCAGGCATTGCCCTTGCGACACCACAGATACAACGATTGATACAACAAGGAACGACCGTTGTAGGGGATATCGAGTTGTTTGCTTGGAGTGTCGATAAACCGGTCGTTGCAATTACAGGTTCTAACGGCAAAAGCACCGTGACAGATATGATGGGAGTTGTGGCTAATGCTTGTGGCGTTAAAACACTCATTGGCGGAAATATCGGTGTACCTGCACTTGATTTGCTTGAGTTGGATGCCGATCTCTATGTTTTAGAATTATCGAGTTTTCAGCTTGAAACGACACACACTCTCAAGTTAATGGCCGCTGCGTTCTTGAATTTATCAGAAGATCATATGGATCGTTATTCTGGTATGGATGATTATCGAGAAGCTAAATTACGTATTTTTGATAATGCACAATCAGCCATCGTCAATCAAGATGACAGTGCAACCTACCCGACTGATCAGGTGAATGGTATTGTCAGCTTCTCATTAACTGGAAAGGGGAATTTTACTCTTAAAGGTAAAGAAGTGTGTTATAGAGAATCAGTAACGCAGGCGTTATTACCTGTCGGGCTTTCAACTGACTCTCTACAGATGGTGGGACTGCACAATGTCGCGAATGTGATGGCGGTATTAGCGTTGTTGAAATCAGTTAATATCGACTTTACATTAGCCATTGAAACAATACAGAAATACAGTGGTTTGCAACATCGTTGTCAATTGATTGCTGAGAGTAATGGCGTACGTTGGGTGAATGATTCTAAAGCGACGAATGTTGCAAGTACCATCGCAGCATTATCGGGATTGGATCTTCCAGGATGTTTATATTTGTTAGTGGGTGGAGAAGGCAAAGGAGCTGACTTTTCAGAACTGAAACCCATATTAACCTCAATGAATGTACACCTGTGCTGTTATGGTGTGGATGGCGATCAATTCCTGTCATTGCACTCTAGTACGGAACGATTTGGCTCGATCGATGACATCATTACAGCCATTTTACCTCGTTTAAATACGGGGGATATGGTCATGTTATCACCGGCTTGTGCTAGCTTCGATCAATTTTCTAGTTTCATCGCAAGAGGGGAGTATTTCACTCAGTTAGTGAATTCTGCCATAGTATCTAAAGTCTAAGGAATAAATCCTGACTCGAAAGGAGTATCTGAGTCAATGAACGACCCATCTCAAAGCCGCTTAATTCAAACTTGGCATTGGTTAAATAACACCCCGCCTAAATCATTATTTGATCGCCAATTAATTTGGTTGTCATTTGCATTAATGATGATCGGGTTAGTGATGGTGACATCCGCCTCTTTCCCTGTGAGTGAAAGACTGGTTGATTTTCCTTTCCACTTTATGATTCGCCATGCCATATTTTTGGTCATATCTTTAGGCGCTGCAACCGTTGTTTTATTCATTCCGATGAAACTATGGTTACGATACAGCTCTTACTTTCTTGGTCTATCCCTCTTAATGCTCCTTTTTGTCGCCTTTGCTGGGAAATCCGTTAATGGCGCCTCACGTTGGATTCCTCTTGGGCCATTTAATTTACAGCCAGCTGAGGTAGCAAAGCTCAGTTTGTTTATTTTTATTGCTGGTTATTTAGAGCGCTGGAAAGGGGCGATTCAAAGTAGCTTCTTTGATGGGTATATTAAACCATTAATCGTCTTGGGCATTATGGGGCTTCTTTTGCTTTTGCAGCCAGACTTTGGTTCTCTGGTCGTTATGCTGGTGACCGTATTTGGAATGCTGTTTATTGCTGGAGCAAAATTACAACACTTTTTAGGTATAGTGGCTGCGGGTATTGTGGTTGTTATTGGGTTAATAGCCTCAGCACCTTATCGTATTCGCCGCGTAACGTCATTCTTAGATCCTTGGGCCGATCGTTTTGGTGATGGCTATCAGCTTACCCAATCTTTAATGGCATTTGGTCGTGGTGAATTTATGGGAGAAGGCCTAGGGAACTCGATTCAAAAGCTAGAATATTTACCAGAAGCGCATACGGATTTCGTTTTTGCAGTATTAGCTGAAGAGCTTGGTTTTGTCGGTGTCATCTTTGTCTTAGTCTTAATTTTGTGGTTAGTATTAAAAGCGGTTTCGATAGGTAAAGCGGCGAGAGAACTGGACTTGTTATTTCAAAGCCATCTTGCAATGGGCATCGCTATTTGGTTTGCATTTCAAACCTTTGTGAATATTGGTGCGGCATCCGGAATGATGCCAACAAAAGGGCTGACACTCCCACTCATTAGTTATGGGGGATCAAGTCTCGTTATTATGTTTGTTGCTGTGTCCATTTTATTACGAATTGACCATGAAGTTAGATTACTAAGAGAGAACCAAAATGAAGAAGAATAAGAGATTGGTTGTGATGGCTGGAGGTACGGGTGGTCATGTATTTCCTGGATTGGCAGTGGCAAAAAAATTACAAGAAGAAGGTTGGGAAATTCGCTGGCTTGGTACGGCTGATCGTATGGAAGCAGAGCTAGTACCGAGTCATGGTATTGAAATTGACTTTATTCAGGTCAAAGGGCTTAGGGGGCAAGGCGCTCTACGTTTATTGCAAGCGCCATTCCAAATAGTAAACGCTATCAAACAAGCGAAAGCTCATTTTAAGCAATGGCAGCCGGATGTTGTACTTGGTATGGGGGGCTATGTAAGTGGACCAGGAGGCATTGCCGCTAAACTTTTAGGCATTCCCGTTGTCTTACATGAGCAAAATGCAGTTGCTGGTTTGACGAATCAATGGCTGTCAAAAATAGCTCATAAAGTATTTCAAGCTTTCTCAGGGGCTTTCCCTACCGCTGAAGTGGTTGGGAATCCAGTTCGACAAGATGTTGTTGCTATACCCTCGCCAGAACTACGCCTAGGCGATCGTCAAGGGCCTATACGTGTTCTTGTGATGGGAGGAAGTCAAGGTGCCAGAATACTGAACCAAACATTACCCACATCAGCGAGTCAATTAATAGGCGAATATGAATTTTGGCATCAAGCTGGTAAGGGAAATCAACCTGATGTAGAAAGCGCGTATCACGAACTGGGTGTGACAAATGTTCAGGTCACCGAATTTATTCATGATGTGGCTAAAGCTTATCAATGGGCTGATCTCGTTGTCTGCCGCTCAGGCGCACTCACCGTATCAGAATTAGCAGCAGCAGGCATCGCGGCTATTTTTGTTCCATTTATGCATAAAGATAGACAGCAAGCATTGAATGCTGATCATCTTGTTACGGCTGGGGCTGCAAAAATGATAGAACAGCCCGATCTCACAGCCAGTGGATTATCGGATTTGATAGCGACACTGGATCGAACAACGTTACTGTCGATGAGCCAAAACGCAAGAAATGAAGCTCAGATTGATGCAGATAAAGTGGTTGCTAATGCCATTATCAAACTCAGTAACGAATAATAAAACAATAAGAAATAAAAATAAGAGCAAGACATGGTTATTAAACACACCCAAGATATAGGTCAAATGAGAACAATGATCCCTGAAATGCGTCGTGTCAATACGATTCATTTTATTGGCATTGGTGGCGCAGGTATGAGTGGTATAGCAGAAGTTCTGTTAAATGAAGGCTACACCATCACGGGGTCGGATATTGCTAAAAACGCGACAACAGAGCGTTTGACTCAAAATGGTGCCCAAGTATTTATTGGTCACCATAGCGATAATGTTGTTAATGCTAGCGTCGTCGTCGTATCAACCGCAATTAATGAACATAATCCAGAAATCGTCATGGCGAGACAAAAAAGAATACCGATTGTCCGTCGAGCAGAAATGTTAGCAGAATTGATGCGTTATCGACATGGTATTGCCGTTGCTGGAACTCATGGTAAAACAACGACCACAGCGTTGGTTACTCAGATATACCATGAAGCTAAGCTTGATCCTACTTTTGTGAATGGTGGGTTGGTTAAAAGTGTTGGTGTGAATGCGCGCTTAGGTTCGAGCAGAATTTTGATTGCAGAAGCCGACGAGAGTGATGCCTCTTTTCTTCACTTACAGCCAATGGTTTGTATTGTAACGAATATAGAAGCTGATCATATGGATACCTACGGAGGCGACTTTGAGGTATTAAAGAAAACATTTTTGGACTTTATCCATAATTTGCCATTCTATGGTCAGGCAGTGATGTGTATCGATGATCCTGTCATTCAAGAGATGGTGCCAGATATTGGCCGACAGGTGATTACTTATGGTTTTTCTGAACAGGCAGATGTTCAAGTTAAGAATTACCATCAAATTGGTCAGCAAGGACATTTTACGATTACACGTCAAGGAAGAGCAGATTTAGATATCGTTTTAAATATTCCTGGTGAACATAATGCATTGAATTCAGCTGCAGCCATTGCGGTAGCAACGGAAGATGATATTGATGATGAGTCAATAGTGAAAGCGCTTAAAGCAACAGAAGGAACAGGAAGGCGATTTGACCACTTAGGATCGTTTGATACTGGCAAAGGGGAAGTGATGCTGGTCGACGATTATGGGCATCACCCTACTGAAGTTGCAGTCACGATTCAAGCAGCACGCAATGGTTGGAAAGACAAACGCCTTGTCATGATTTTCCAACCACATCGTTATACTCGAACACGAGATTTGTACGATGACTTTGCGAATGTTCTGAATAAAGTCGATGTACTTATTATGCTAGAGGTGTATTCCGCTGGTGAATCACCAATATCAGGCGCATCCAGCAAAGACTTGTGTCGTACTATTCGTGGCTGGGGAAAATTAGACCCGATCTTTATTGCCGATCATGATATGGTTCCTTCAGTACTTTCTAATGTATTGAAAGAAGGGGATCTTGTTTTGACGCAAGGGGCTGGAGATATCGGAAAAGTCGCTAAATCACTGGCCAATAGTCGGTTGAATATCGAGCAGATGGCACGATAATCATGCAGTCGCGTTGTTTGGATAATTTTGCTATAGAAAAGCGTAAATATTGAATTGATTTCACTATTTAGCAGGACTACCATCATGGAGCAATGCTGAACTATGTTGAACTATTGATGACAAGGAAGTGTCGATAATGCAAAGCTTGGGGAAAACACCTCACCAAATGCAAATTCAGCCTGTAAATAAACAAGCTAAATCGTTTGATTTTATAGGTTTTATGTTCCTTATTGTCGTTCTGCTTTCTCTTGTTTATGTTGTTTATTTAACATCACAATGGATGCTAGACAAAGATCGATTGCCCTTATCTCGTCTTCAGATACAAGGTGATTATCATTATACTCATATTGATGATATTCAAAATGTATTAGGGGATATTGATACGATGGGGTCCTTTGTTTCTCAAGATGTTGATGAAATACAAAATAAGGTGCTGTCGTTACCTTGGGTCGCCTCTGTTTCGATAAGAAAGCAATGGCCTGATTTGATATCAATTCATTTGATAGAACACAAACCTAAAGCAATTTGGAATGACAGCCACCTTTTAAATGAACAAGGTCAAGTTTTTGATGGTGAACCATCTAAGCTACCTGAAAGCAGCTTACGCTTCTATGGACCAGACTCTGAAAGTGAGCAAGTGTATAATAACTATTATAAATGGAATGAGGTGTTTACATCTCATGGCTTATCAATTCAGAGTATTACGTTAAATGAACGTAAAGCATGGAGCATTATACTAGATAACTCCATTCGTCTAGAGCTGGGTCGTGACTTTTTGCAAGAAAGGATCGCTCGGTTTTTCACTTTTTACCAAAAGTTAGACGAAGAGCGCATTCGAGTGAGTTATATAGATCTAAGGTATGATACAGGAGCTGCTATAGGGTGGCTTCCAGAGAATGTAAAATAATAGGTATTTAGATGAATAGGCACAAGGAAAGTGAGAACATTCTCGTCGGTCTTGATATAGGAACATCCAGTATTACGGCACTGGTTGGCGAAATATTACCGGATGAACAAATCAATATCATAGGCGCTGGTAGTAGTCCATCCAGAGGCATGGATAAAGGTGGAGTGAATGATCTTGAATCGGTAGTGAAATCAGTCCAAAGAGCGATAGATCAGGCTGAATTAATGTCAGAATGTTCGATTGAGAAAGTATCTATTTCATTATCTGGAAATCATATCGCAAGCCGAATTGAAAATGGAATGGGAACCATTTCTGATGAAGAAGTCAGTCAGGATGATATCGATAGAGCGATTCATACTGCCAAGTCGGTTAAAGTGGGAGATGAACAACGCATCCTTCATGTTATCCCTCAAGAATTTACTATTGATTATCAAGAAGGGATAAAAAATCCACTGGGTTTATCAGGTATTCGAATGGAAGTCAGCGTTCATTTGATTACTTGTCACAATGATATGGCGAGAAACATCATTAAAGCCGTGGAGCGTTGTGGTTTAGAAGTCGAGAATATTGTTTATTCAGGCTTATCTTCGAGTAGTGCGGTTATTACTGAGGATGAGCGTGAACTTGGTGTTTGTGTCGTTGATTTTGGTGCTGGAACTATAGACCTAGCAATATGGACGAACGGTGCTTTAAGGCATACCGAAGTTATTCCTTATGCAGGTAATGCAGTGACCAGTGATATTGCTTATGCCTTTAGCACACCATTAAATGACGCGGAAGAAATTAAAGTTAAATATGGCTGCGCATTAAGCGAGTTAGTTAGTAAAGATGATACGGTTAATGTGCCTAGTGTGGGTGGTCGTTCAGCGAGAAGCTTACAAAGACAAATGCTTTCAGAAGTGATTGAACCTCGTTATGTTGAGTTGATGGACATGATCGATGACTCAATTAAAGGAGCATTAACTATTTTAGAGAAACAAGGCACCAAAAGTCATTTAGCAGCTGGAGTTGTCTTTACTGGTGGCGCTTCTCATATTGAAGGCATGGTTGAGGCTGCTGAGCGAGTATTTGGTGGTCAAGTGCGCATAGGTAAGCCTCTAGAAGTGAGCGGTTTAACGGATTATGTTAAAGACCCTTCACATGCAACCGCTGTCGGTTTACTATGTTATGCAAGAGATGGTAGAGAAAATGATGACCTAGAACGTTTGGATTCCAAACGCTTTAGTCAAAAAAAACAAAACGGGTTATCAGCTCATTTAAATAAATTTAAAAACTGGATGAAACGAGAGTTTTAATCTGTTAAACAAAGAATTCAATTAAGTGCGGAGTTACACATGTTTGAACCAATGATGGAAATGTCTGATGAGGCGGTAATTAAGGTCATCGGCGTTGGCGGCGGCGGCGGTAATGCAGTCGAGCACATGGTACGTGAATCAATCGAAGGTGTTGAGTTCATCACGGTGAATACGGATGCTCAGGCTTTAAAAAAGTCGAGTGTCGATACGGTTATTCAAATCGGTGGTGATATTACTAAAGGTTTAGGGGCTGGCGCAAACCCACAGGTTGGGCGCGACGCAGCACTTGAAGATAAAGAGCGTATTAAAGAAGCATTGAATGGTGCTGATATGGTCTTTATCGCAGCAGGTATGGGAGGCGGCACGGGTACAGGTGCTGCTCCAGTTATAGCAGAAGTCGCGAGAGAGTTAGATATTCTTACTGTTGCTGTTGTTACTAAGCCTTTTAGTTTTGAAGGTAAAAAGCGTCTTGCGTTTGCAGAGCAAGGAATTGCTGAACTATCAAAGCATGTTGATTCTTTAATCACCATCCCTAATGAGAAATTACTTAAAGTTCTAGGCCGAGGTATTACATTACTTGAAGCTTTTGGTAGTGCGAATGATGTACTACGTAATTCAGTTCAAGGTATTGCAGAATTAATTACACGTCCTGGTGTCATTAACGTCGATTTCGCCGATGTTAAAACGGTCATGTCTGAAATGGGTAATGCCATGATGGGCGGCGGTGTTGCTAAAGGTGAAGATCGCGCGGAAGAAGCGGCAGAAATGGCTATTTCAAGTCCGTTACTTGAAGACATTGACTTATCAGGTGCTCGTGGTGTTCTTGTGAATATCACAGCTGGCTTCGATATGCGTCTAGATGAATTTGAAGTGGTGGGTAATACCGTTAAAGCATTTGCTTCTGATAATGCGACGGTTGTTGTTGGTACTTCTCTTGACCCAGATATGAGCGATGAGATTAGAGTCACTGTTGTTGCTACTGGTATTGGTCAAGCAGTAAAGAATGATATCGTCTTACCTAATACAGCGGTTAAACCAGCGCCAGCAAGAGTCGAAGCCGTTGCAGCTGAGACCACGCAAGCATCTGAAAAAACTGCTACAGTTAGTAAGGTTGTAGTCGATAACACTAATGAACCAGTAACAACACAAAGTAATGAGATGCCTAGTGGAGCAGCGCGTAAAGCCGGTAATGGCGACGCAACTGCTTCCGCGGAACCTAAAAGTGGTTACCTAGATATCCCTGCTTTTTTACGTCGCCAAGCTGACTAGACAAAGTATGAACCTAATTTGACTTTGGCAGTTTTTGTGTTAGCATGCGCGAAATGTGTCTAGAATGGATGCAAATTAAGCATAATAATTGAGGCGGTCAGATGATTAGACAGCGTACTTTAAAAGAGATAGTTAAAACAACGGGTGTTGGCTTGCACTCAGGACGTAAAGTGACATTAACATTACGCCCTGCAGCCGCTAACACCGGTATTATCTATCGCCGTACGGATCTTAATCCTCCAGTGGACTTCCCTGCTAAAGCAGAAGCAGTACAAGATACCATGCTTTGTACTGCGCTGATTAATGAAGATGGTGTGAAAATCTCAACGGTTGAACACTTGAACGCAGCACTGTCAGGTATGGGAATTGATAATATTATTGTTGAAGTGGATGCTCCAGAAATTCCAATCATGGATGGAAGCGCGAGCCCATTTATATTCTTACTTCAACAAGCCGGTATTGAAACACTGAATGCACCTAAACGCTTTATTCGAATCAAAAAACCAGTTCGAATTGAAGATGGTGATAAGTGGGCAGAATTAGTTCCATTTAACGGTTTTAGAATGAAATTTGAGATTGATTTTGATCATCCAGCGATTGATCCTGATGAACAATATATGCAGTTTGATTTTTCATCTCAAGGTTTTATTAAAGAGATCTCTCGTGCAAGAACCTTTGGTTTTATGCGTGACATTGAGTACCTACGCTCACAGAACTTGGTTCTTGGTGGTAGCTTCGATACGGCGATAGTACTTGATGAATTCCGTGTATTAAATGAAGAAGGCTTACGTTTTGATAATGAATTCGTCGCACACAAAGTGTTAGATGCAATTGGTGACTTGTATATGTCAGGTCATGCCATTGTTGGTGAATTTAAAGCGTATAAATCAGGGCATGGTTTGAATAACCAGCTTCTGAAAGCTGTCCTTCAGGATCAAGAAGCCTGGGAATGGGCAACCTTTGAAGAAGAGGAAAGCTCCCCCGTCACGTTTATTGAACCTTTAATGGTTAAAGCATAAAGAAAAAAAGCCAGCGTTAGCTGGCTTTTTTATTAGGTGCGGTATATTAACGCACGCTCAAACAGACTTATCGACTTAATTTTGCAATGGCTTTTAATCTGAGCTTTAGGCGTTCTGGCGCACTTTCCGCCACTTCTTCAAGTAAGCTTGCAGAGGCCGTTGATAATGGCTTTCTTCCTTTCAAATGAACCTTGTTTTTTTGCCCATTCTGGACATAAAGAGAAGGGTTGATTCTAAAGTGAATCTCGACTAATCGCTCAATACCTTGTTGCGATAGCTTATTCATAATGTCTCTTTTTTGCCTCTCTAGTAGCATCTTTATTGTCGCATTTGACACTTCAATGGTAATAATACCATTATCAACATTACTGATACGAGAGTGGCCTTGAATAGCTTTTGGGATCGCATTCTCAAGTAAATGTTGTATGTGTGTCAGCTTTTCGGCTTTTTGACAGATAGTCTTAAACTCACCGCTTTCAAATAGCTTGTTTGATAGAGTTGGACGATGATCTCGCATTGTGTGACCTTATCCTTGAGTGAAACGTGAGTTAGGTGATCAATAAGTGGTTTAAAATAATACAAAGTAGCCATAAAAAGCTATCTATATCTAAACAAAAAGTAGTTTGCCTTGAATCTAATACTGGTTTCCGTAGACTTACTATAAACTTAGTTAGCCCCCTTGAAAAAACATGCTTAAGCCCTCATAACGAAGGCAGAGAATAATTATAGTAATACTTTAGATAGGGATATCAAAAGTAAATAAACATTTTATATATCGGTGTCTATTCAGCTTGAGCTGATAAAAGAACACTTGATAAGAGAGACCATGCAATGATAGCGACACTACTCACTAAAATTATCGGTAGCCGTAACGACCGCACCTTACGACGCTTAAATAAAATTGTAAAACAAATTAATACTTACGAACCTGAATTAGAAGCATTATCGGACGATGAACTAAAAAATAAAACGGTTGAATTTAGAGGGCGTATTGATAACGGTGAGTCGCTTGATCACATATTACCTGAAGCATTTGCGACAGTACGAGAAGCTTCTAAGCGCGTCTTCGGCATGCGTCACTTTGACGTTCAACTTATTGGTGGCATGGTATTAAACACAGGCCAGATTGCAGAAATGCGTACTGGTGAAGGTAAAACACTGACAGCGACACTTCCAGCGTACTTAAATGCGTTAACTAAAAAGGGTGTTCATGTTATTACCGTCAATGATTATCTAGCAAAACGTGATGCAGAAACGAATAGACCTTTATTTGAATTCTTAGGGTTAACCGTCGGTGTCAATGTTCCAAATATGCACCCAATGGAAAAGAAAGAAGCTTACCAATCTGATGTTCTATATGGAACAAATAATGAGTTTGGTTTTGATTATCTACGCGATAACATGGCTTTTAGAAAAGAAGATAGAGTTCAACGTGAACGTTTCTTTGCTGTTGTCGATGAAGTCGATTCCATTTTAATTGATGAAGCACGTACTCCTCTTATTATTTCAGGCCCAGCTGAAGATAGCTCTGAACTGTATGCAAAGATTAATACACTTATCCCACAGCTAAAGCAGCAAGCAGAAGAAGATTCAGAAGAGTATCGCGGTGATGGGCACTACACCGTGGATGAAAAAGGCAAACAAACCCATATGACAGAAACAGGTCAGGAGTTTGTTGAAGAATTAATGGTTCAAAATGGATTAATGGAAGAGGGGGATACATTATATTCTCCAAATAATATTAGCCTATTGCACCATGTGAATGCAGCACTGCGAGCTCATGTACTGTTTGAAAAAAATGTGGATTATATCGTATCACCTGAAGGTGATATCGTTATTGTCGATGAGCATACAGGGCGTACTATGCCTGGTCGTCGTTGGTCTGAAGGATTACATCAAGCGGTAGAAGCAAAAGAAGGTGTGAAAATTCAAAATGAAAACCAGACCTTAGCTTCAGTTACTTTCCAAAACTATTTCCGCCTTTACGACAAGCTATCGGGTATGACCGGTACGGCCGATACTGAAGCTTTTGAGTTTCAAAGTATCTATGGGTTAGAAACCGTTGTTATCCCAACGAACAAACCTATGTTGCGTGATGATATGCCTGATGTGGTTTACCGAACTGAACCAGAAAAATTTGCGGCGATCATTGAAGATATCAAAGAACGTTCGGCGAAAGGTCAGCCTTCGCTTGTTGGTACCGTCTCCATTGAAAAGTCAGAGTTGCTTTCCAATGCGCTGAAGGAAGCTAAGATCAAACACAATGTGCTAAATGCCAAGTTCCATGAACAGGAAGCTCATATTGTCGCTGAAGCCGGGGTTCCTGGAGCAGTGACCATCGCAACCAATATGGCTGGGCGTGGTACTGATATTATGTTGGGGGGTAACTGGAAAGAAAAAGCAGCGATGCTTGATAACCCAACAGAAGAGACGCTTGAAAAGCTAAAAGCAGAATGGAAGAAAAACCATGAAACGGTGTTAGCAGCTGGTGGTTTACATATTATTGGTACGGAGCGTCATGAATCACGTCGTATTGATAATCAGTTACGAGGTCGTTCTGGTCGACAGGGTGATCCAGGTTCTTCTCGTTTTTACTTATCAATGGAAGATACCTTGTTACGCATTTTCACCTCGGATCGTATGGCTAGTATTATTCAATCCGGAATGGATGAAGGTGAAGCAATCGAGAGTAAGATGCTATCCCGCTCAATTGAAAAAGCACAACGAAAAGTCGAAGGCCGCAACTTTGATGTTCGTAAAAACTTACTTGAATTTGATGATGTAGCGAATGACCAACGTAAAGTGGTTTATGAGCTGCGTGATGAGTTGATGGATACGGATGATATCAGCGATATGCTGGCACATAACCGTGAAGAAGTGCTGAACGATGTCATTGATGAATTTATTGCACCGCAATCATTAGAAGAGCAGTGGGATGTATCAGGGCTAGAAGAACGCCTTAAAGCCGACTTTGATTTAAGTTTACCGATTCAAGAATGGCTTGATAACGATGAAAAACTGCATGAAGAATTACTGCGTGAAAAAATCGTTGAGCAGGCTGTTATTGTTTATAAAGAGAAAGAAGAGGTTGTTGGCGTTGAATCGTTACGTAACTTTGAAAAGTCAGTAATGCTTCAAACCCTCGATGGCCTTTGGAAAGAGCACTTATCTGCAATGGATCATTTACGCCAAGGTATTCATTTGCGTGGTTATGCTCAGAAAAATCCAAAGCAAGAATATAAGCGTGAATCCTTTGAGTTATTTCAAGGTATGCTTGATGTACTAAAAAGCGATGTCATCATGGTTTTGTCTAAGGTTCGAGTTCAACAGAAAGAAGAAGTCGAACAGATGGAAGCAGAGCGTATTGCTAAAGCAAAGGAGATGGCTCGTCAGGCACAAGAGCAACAAGAGTCAGCATCAGAGCAGTCCCAAGCAAGCAGTGATATGCGAAAAGTAGGGCGTAATGAACCCTGCCCATGTGGTAGTGGTAAAAAGTTTAAACAGTGCCATGGTAAAATAGCGTAATTGTCTTTTTTATATTAAAAGTCGCATGAGAATGCGACTTTTTTTTGGGTTGATTTTAGGGGAATAATGAATGAAAAAACGAATTCATATTGTTGCTGGTATCATCGTATCAGAAGATAAGCACTCTATTTTTATAACGAAGCGGCCACTAGATAAACATAAAGGGGGGCTATGGGAGTTCCCTGGTGGTAAGGTTGAAAATGGTGAGTCAGCAAGTGATGCTATCGCTCGAGAGCTGAATGAAGAAGTGGGTATAGAGGTTCTGGATACCGCACTGTTTGATAGTTTCTCTTTTGATTACATTGATAAGTCGTTGTTTTTTGATTTTATTACGATATTGACGTTTTCGGGGAAACCTTATGGAAAAGAAGGCCAAATAGGGCAGTGGGTTTCTATTGAAGATTTGAATCAATATGCATTTCCAGAGGCAAATACTCCAATTGTTGAGAAAGTGATCCAGCAATATAAGAAATATGAATAATAATGTTTCTTAAGCCTTGAGCTTATGAATGAATGTGATAGTTTTAGAGAGTTTATTAAGCATAAAAGCGAAAATCTTCTTAAGTTAATGGGGTAAAATACGTGGTACGAGTAGCCGTTGCAGGAGCAGCAGGAAGAATGGGACGCAACTTAGTTAAAGCGGTGTCTAATAACCCAAATTCTCAATTAGGTGCAGGTTCAGAAAGGCCGGGTTCATCATTAATTGGTGTTGATATTGGAGAGTTATGTGGTGATGGTCTTTATCATGTTACCTTGATAGATGATCTTGATGCTTGTATTAATGACTTTGATGTTGTTGTTGATTTTACCGCTCCCCAAAGTACGCTTGCCAATGTGAATCTATGTAAAGTACATGGTAAAAAAATAGTCATAGGCACGACAGGCTTTAGCAACGAAGAGCGCTCTCAAATTGATGAAGCAAGCCAATCTACAGCGATAGTGATGGCGCCTAATTACAGTGTTGGTGTTAACCTTGTATTCAAGTTGCTAGAAAAAGCGGCAAAAGTAATGGGTGATTATGCGGATATTGAAATTATTGAAGCACATCATCGCCATAAAGTGGATGCGCCTTCAGGTACAGCAATAGGCATGGGAGAAGCGATCGCCGGCGCGATGAATAACCAGCTTAGTGATGTTGCGGTGTATGCACGAGAAGGCATTACTGGCGAGCGAACTAAAGATGAAATTGGTTTTGCTACTATTCGAGCGGGCGATATTGTTGGTGAACATACAGCGATGTTTGCCGATATTGGCGAAAGAGTCGAAATTACACATAAAGCAACCGATCGAATGACATTTGCGAATGGTGCCATAAAAGCCGCCGTTTGGCTTAAGGATAAACCTGCGGGTTTTTATACAATGACAGATGTCCTGTCATTAAATGATATTTAGTTTTTAAAAAGTCGGTTTCACCGGCTTTTTTATTATATGCGGCAAAAGTTACACTTTCTTACGGTTTGGCTCGTTGACTTATCTTTAGCCTCTCTGTAAAATGCCGCCAATTTGTCTGGATTCTATTATTTTTTTTGAGATAAAAAAAGAATAGAAGCCTGAATTTTTTTGTATTTTTAATGCATTTTTATTCTGGAGGTTGTCTTGAGTAAAGCAGCACTGTTAGTCCTAGAAGATGGGACTGTATTCCGTGGTGTATCTATCGGTGCCGATGGTACATCTGTAGGTGAAGTCGTTTTTAACACGTCAATGACGGGTTACCAAGAAATATTGACTGATCCTTCCTATTCACAGCAAATCGTTACTCTAACTTACCCTCATATTGGCAACACTGGTACTAATTCCGAAGATGAAGAATCCACAGCGATTCATGCCCAAGGCCTCATTATTCGCGACCTTCCTATTATTGCTTCTAACTTCCGCAATGAACAATCTCTTTCTGATTACTTAAAGTCACAAAATATAGTCGGTATCGCTGAAATTGATACTCGAAAGCTGACGCGTATTCTACGAGAAAAAGGCGCACAAAATGGGTGTATTGTTGCAGGTCATGCCATTGATGAAACGGCAGCCTTAGAGAAGGCTAAAGCATTCCCTGGTTTGAAAGGAATGGACCTGGCGAAAGAAGTGACTACCTCAGAAGCGTACACTTGGAAGCAAGGCTCTTGGACTTTAGAAGAAGGTTTACCAGCTGATAAAGCGGATTCAGAACTTCCTTTCCATGTTGTCGCTTATGACTTCGGTGCAAAACGCAATATTCTGCGTATGCTTACCGATCGTGGCTGTCGCTTAACAGTGGTGCCAGCGCAAACCTCAGCAGAAGAAGTATTGGCTTTAAATCCAGATGGTATTTTCTTATCTAATGGCCCTGGTGACCCTGAGCCGTGTACTTATGCAATAGAAGCAACAAAAACGTTCCTTGATAAAGGCTTACCGATTTTTGGTATTTGTCTTGGCCACCAAATTTTAGCGCTAGCATCTGGAGCGCAAACAGTAAAAATGAAATTTGGTCACCATGGTGCGAACCATCCAGTGAAAGATATTGAACGTGATGTGGTTATGATTACCTCTCAAAACCATGGTTTTGCAGCAGATGAAACAACCCTTCCTGCTAATTTACGAGCAACGCACGTATCACTATTTGATGGTTCTTTACAGGGTATTCATCGTACGGATAAACCGGCATTTAGTTTCCAGGGACACCCTGAAGCAAGTCCTGGTCCACATGATGCAGCTCCGCTGTTTAACCATTTTATTGAATTAATCGAACAACACCGCGCATAATCTGGAGTCGTTAAAATGCCAAAACGTACTGATATTAAAAGTATTCTAATTTTAGGTGCTGGCCCAATTGTTATCGGCCAAGCATGTGAGTTTGACTACTCTGGCGCACAAGCGTGTAAAGCTCTGCGCGAAGAAGGTTATCGAGTTATCCTAGTGAACTCTAACCCAGCAACGATTATGACCGATCCAGAAATGGCTGATGCAACGTATATTGAACCAATTCAATGGGAAGTTGTACGTAACATTATTGCAAAAGAGCGCCCAGATGCGGTACTACCAACCATGGGTGGTCAAACCGCGCTGAACTGTGCTCTTGAGCTTGAAAAGCATGGTGTGCTTGAAGAGTTCGGTGTCGAAATGATCGGTGCGACAGCGGATGCAATTGATAAAGCGGAAGATCGTTCTCGTTTTGATAAAGCGATGAAATCAATTGGCTTAGAGTGTCCGACGGCTGATACTGCAAAAACCATGGAAGAAGCTTATAAAGTTCTCGATATGGTTGGCTTCCCATGTATTATTCGTCCATCGTTTACGATGGGTGGTACGGGTGGTGGTATTGCATACAACAAAGAAGAGTTTGAAGAGATTTGTCGTCGTGGTTTAGATCTTTCACCGACAAATGAACTGTTAATCGATGAGTCATTAATCGGCTGGAAAGAATACGAAATGGAAGTGGTTCGCGATAAAGCGGATAACTGTATTATCGTATGTACGATTGAGAACTTTGACCCAATGGGTATCCATACGGGTGATTCGATCACGGTTGCTCCTGCACAAACATTAACGGATAAAGAATATCAATTAATGCGTAATGCATCGCTTGCGGTACTTCGTGAAATCGGTGTTGAAACAGGTGGTTCAAACGTTCAATTTGGTATTAACCCAAAAGATGGCCGTATGGTTATCATCGAGATGAACCCTCGTGTATCTCGTTCTTCAGCGTTAGCATCCAAGGCTACGGGCTTCCCAATTGCTAAAATCGCAGCAAAACTGGCTGTTGGTTTTACGCTTGATGAGCTTATGAATGACATTACTGGTGGCGCAACGCCAGCTTCATTCGAACCAACAATTGATTATGTTGTAACTAAGATCCCTCGTTTTAACTTTGAGAAGTTTGCTGGTGCAAACGATCGTTTAACGACTCAAATGAAATCCGTTGGCGAAGTGATGGCTATTGGTCGTAATCAACAAGAATCATTACAAAAAGCATTACGCGGATTAGAAGTCGGTGTTGATGGTTTTGATGAAATGGTTGATTTGGATGATCCAGATGCACTTTCAAAAATTCGTCATGAACTTAAAGAAGCGGGTGCAGAGCGTATATGGTATATCGCCGATGCTTTCCGTGCGGGTATGTCGGTTGATGGCGTATTTAACCTCACTCAAGTTGACCGTTGGTTCCTTGTTCAAATTGAAGATATTGTTCGTTTAGAAGAAGAAATTAAAGCAGGTGGCTTTGGACGATTAAAAGAAGAAACATTACGTAAGCTAAAGCGTAAAGGTTTCTCTGATGCACGTCTATCAACACTGCTTGGCGTGTCAGAAAGTGAGATCCGTCGTCTACGTAATCAATTTGACATTCACCCTGTCTACAAACGAGTGGATACTTGTGCTGCTGAATTTTCTTCAGATACAGCTTACATGTATTCATCTTACGATGAAGAGTGTGAAGCTCAGCCGACAGATAATGATAAAATCATGGTTCTTGGTGGCGGTCCTAACCGTATCGGTCAAGGTATTGAATTTGATTACTGCTGTGTACATGCATCATTGGCATTACGTGAAGATGGTTATGAAACCATTATGGTTAACTGTAACCCTGAAACGGTATCAACGGACTATGATACATCAGACCGTTTATACTTTGAGCCAGTGACATTAGAAGATGTACTATCGATCGTTCGAATTGAAAAGCCAAAGGGTGTTATCGTTCAATATGGTGGTCAAACACCACTGAAACTGGCTCGCGCTTTAGAAGCGGCTGGCGTACCTATTATCGGTACTAGCCCTGACGCTATTGATCGAGCGGAAGATCGAGAGCGCTTCCAAGTTGCAGTTGATCGTTTAGGTCTTTTACAGCCTAAAAATGCAACGGTAACAGCATTAGAGCAAGCGATTGAGAAATCTAAAGAGATTGGTTTCCCACTGGTTGTTCGTCCATCTTATGTATTAGGTGGTCGCGCAATGGAAATCGTATATGATGAAATTGATCTTCGTCGTTATTTTAACGAAGCAGTTAGTGTATCGAATGAATCACCAGTACTACTTGACCGCTTCCTAGATGATGCAATTGAAGTGGATGTGGACGCTATTTGTGATGGTGAACGTGTCGTTATCGGCGGCATAATGGAGCATATCGAGCAAGCTGGTGTTCACTCTGGTGACTCTGCATGTTCTTTGCCTGCTTACACCTTGAGTAAAGAGATTCAGGATGTGATGCGAGATCAAGTTGAAAAACTTGCTTTCGAATTAGGTGTTCGCGGTCTAATGAACACTCAGTTTGCTGTTAAAGATAACGAAGTTTACCTAATTGAAGTGAACCCTCGTGCTGCACGTACAGTGCCTTTCGTATCAAAAGCAACCAGTGCTCCATTAGCGAAAATTGCAGCTCGAGTTATGGCTGGACAATCATTAGAATCGCAGGGCTTTACGAAAGAAATTATCCCGCCATTCTTCTCGGTGAAAGAAGTTGTATTACCATTTAACAAGTTCCCAGGTGTTGACCCACTATTAGGCCCAGAAATGCGCTCAACGGGTGAAGTAATGGGTGTTGGTGATACCTTTGAAGAAGCATTCGCAAAAGCAGAATTAGGTTGTGGCAATGTTTATCCTGAGGGTGGTCGTGCACTTCTTTCTGTTCGTAAAGGCGACAAAGAGCGTGTTGTTGAACTGGCTAAAACATTAGTTGAACTGGGTTACCAACTTGATGCAACTCACGGTACAGCCGTTGTATTAGGTGAAGCAGGAATTAACCCTCGTTTAGTGAATAAGGTACATGAAGGTCGTCCCCATATTCTTGACCGCATTAAGAATAATGAATATACCTACATTGTAAATACTGCAGCTGGTCGACAAGCGATTGAAGATTCAAAGGTTCTTCGTCGTGGCGCTCTAGCTGAGAAAGTGAATTATACAACAACGCTTAATGCCGCTTTTGCAACGGCAAAATCTCACAAAGCAGATGCTCGTGAATCGGTAACATCAGTTCAAGAGTTGCATGCGAAGATTGCTAAGCAAGAAGCATAAAGATCACGAAGTAGTGAATTATCACTCATGGTTGATTATTCTATAATAATAATAAGATAAGCTACGGCTTAACTTAGACAACCTCATTGCCCGCTCCCTGAGAGCGGGCTTTTTTCATTTATTAAAGGTAAGCGAATTCATGGAAGTCACCATTGAACTGTTGCTCATGTTATTTTTTGTTGCAGGCATCGCTGGATTTATTGATGCCATGGCAGGAGGTGGAGGCTTAATTACTCTTCCTGCATTGTTAGCAACAGGTATGTCTCCAACACAAGCATTAGCGACGAATAAGCTGCAAGGCTCCTTTGGTAGTTTTTCAGCAACGTTATATTTTGTACGTAAAGGGATCGTTTCTTTAAAAGATATGCGTTTTGCCATTCTTTGTACTTTTATTGGTGCAGGAATCGGAGCTGAGCTGGTTCAATTTATTGAAGTCACCGTTTTAACCAGTTTGATTCCTCTCTTTTTGATTGCAATTTCATTGTACTTTCTTTTGGCACCGCAAACGAAAGAGGTACAAGGTCCAGCTAAGTTGTCAGAGAGTGCTTTTGCTTTATGCGTGGGTGGGGGCGTCGGTTTTTATGATGGTTTTTTTGGGCCAGGAACGGGATCTATTTTTACTGTTTGTTTTGTCGCGCTCATGCATTTTCAGTTAATTGAAGCGACAGCTCGTACTAAAGTATTGAACTTTACATCGAATATCGCTTCATTATTATTCTTTATTTTCGCCGGCCTTCCTGTATGGGAGTTAGGTCTAGTGATGGCGGTAGGTGGCTTTATTGGTGCCAGAATGGGCGCTAAAGTGGTGATAACAAAAGGACAAAAGTGGATTCGCCCTTTAGTGATTATGATGTCGATGTTAATGGCAATTAAGTTGTTATGGGGAGAGCATCATGATGTCATTGTATCTTGGTTTGGGTAAGTTAAAAGCTGGCTCAAAGTATCGATATAAATACCAGTGGCTTCATCGAAGGAAATAGCGGGTAACTCTAAGGTAATACAGTGGTAACCTTGCTCATGACACCATGTACCAAAGGAGCCTGGTGTTTCATATCCAGCTCCGGAAACCAGCGGTAAATTCATTCTCTCTGATAACCAATGACTCAGGTTACAAGGGGCATCAACATCGACACAAGCTAAAGGTTCATGAATAGAGACAATAAATTTAGGCTTGTGATGATGAATAAATTGGCATAGTGCGTCGACTTCTGGTTCTCTAGGAGTAGCACTACCGGTTCCTATGTTTACATTTCTTTCTTTTTGTTTGGAATCCCATCGATACACAGTCCCTCCTTTTGCCCAATTTTTAGTAGGAAACGCTCGGTTCAAGTCGACGCCATTGGCATTACTGCGTAGCCCTAATTGATTCCCATCAGGATTGGTTGACAGTATGATATCGTGTTTTAAATGATGAAGTTGAATACTTCTTAACGCACAAGAAAGCAAGGAAATGGACATACTTTCATCCCCGTGCATTCCAGCAAAAATTAATCCAGTTTCTTTGTTTCTGTGTTTTGCAGGAAAGTAGAGTAAAGGGGCGCCTAATGTAGAGGCCCCATATTGCTTCGGGAATTCGTCAAACGTACCACGTTCTGGAATAGGTCTTTGCGTCATATCAGTCACATAATTTAAGAGGAACGCTATTATTGTGACACACTACGGCTGAACCGATAAATAAATCGACGTATTATTCACAGTGTAAATATTTTATTCCCTATACAGCTTATTATAATCAGATGAGCCATAAATAAAATGACAAGGATGAACATGAAAAAGAGTAGTAGGTTAAAAAACACGACATCTAAAAAACGATGTTCAAAAGGTATTATTTCAGCAAGTATAGTCGCATCATTATTCACTTCTCTTTCTTATGCTGCTCAGATTCCAGAAGGGGTTGAACTTGCAAAAGAGCAATACCTAGTTCGTAATAATGATGCAGATGTAGCAACATTAGATCCACCAAGAGCGGAAGGTCTACCTGAAATGCACGTTTTACGTGATCTTTTTGAAGGTTTAGTGATTCAAGACTCTGATGGTAATGTTATCCCTGGTGTTGCAACGTCTTGGGAAACCAGTGATAACCAAACATTCACCTTTCAATTACGTGAAGATGCAAAGTGGTCTGATGGCACTTTAATTACTGCAAATGATTTTGTGTACTCAATTAAGCGCGCAGTGAACCCGGAGTTCGGTGCTGAAAATGGCTGGTATTATAAGATGACTCAAATCAAGAATATGAAAAATATTCTTGCCGGTGAGGCAGCAGTAGACAGTCTAGGGGTTACCGCAAAAGGTAAGCATACCATCGTGTTCACTCTTGAACAGCCAGTACCTTATTTCGTCCCTATGTTAGCTCATTCTTCTTTCATGCCAGTACCAAAGCATGCGATTGAAGAGTATGGTGAAGAGTGGTTAAAGCCTGAGAATTTAATTTCAAACGGTGCGTTTACCGTTGAAAAGCGAATCATTAATGAACGAATTGAGTTGGTCAAAAACCCGAACTATTGGGATCATGCAAATACCGTTATAGATAAAGTCACTTTCCTTTCGATTGAAAGTCAAAATTCGTCATTAACTCGCTTTAAATCCGGTGAAATAGATATTACTTCAGATGTTCCTGCTCAAATGGCAAAGGCATTGAAATCTGAAAGCGAATACACTGTGACACCTTTACTTTGTACCGAGTATTACGCTTTTAATACTCAGAGGAAGCCATTTGATGATGCGCGTGTTCGTAAAGCGATTTCTTACTCTGTTTTAAGGGATGTGATTACGAATGGTGT
The DNA here is from genome assembly GCA_028131545.1 of Vibrio sp. Lineage (GTDB taxonomy): Bacteria > Pseudomonadota > Gammaproteobacteria > Enterobacterales > Vibrionaceae > Vibrio. The sequence continues at coordinate 113,109 of JAOICL010000004.1, forward strand.
CACTCAAGTTGGTAATCTTCCAGCTTATACGTTTACTCATAAACATGTTGCTGGCTTTAAAGCTTCTGCACCTGAGTACAGTCAATGGACACAAGAACAACGTAATAAAAAAGCGAAAGATCTACTAAATGATGCGGGCTATGGAAAAGATAACCCACTTAAGTTTGATTTAGTTTATCCATCCAGTGATAAAAACAAGTCGGTTGCTGTTGCGATTGCTTCTATGTTGAAGAAAAACTTAGGCATCGATGTGGTTTTAGAAAATCAAGAATGGAAAGCGTATCTTGCAACACGTAAGGCGGGCGAGTTTGATGTATTACGAGCATCTTGGTGTGGTGATTATAATGAACCATCAACATTTTTATCTTTAATGACTTCAGGTAATAGTGGTAATCGAGCTTTCTTTAAAAATACAACTTATGATGAGTTGATTGATCAATCATTAACGGCACCTTCAGCCAATGCACGTAATAAAATTTACGATCAGGCTGAGCAAGTACTTGCGACAGAAATGCCTTTAGCCCCAATTTATTTCCATATGCAAGCTCGTATGGTAAGAGATAATGTGGGTGGATTCCCCGTGAATAATGTAGAAGGTCGAATTTACTCTAAAGACTTGTATATAAAAGCGTTATAAATAGTATTTAATGAATTAATTAGGATTGAACACGACCTATGAATCTAAGTTGGCACGATATTATTGGAGATGAAAGTCAGCAACCTTATTTCCAAGAAACCTTATCATTTATAAAAGATGAGAGAGTCCAGGGGAAGGTTATTTACCCTCCAGAAGTGGATGTGTTCAATGCATTTAAGTTAACGGAATTCTCGGAAATTAAAGTGGTGATTCTAGGTCAAGATCCCTACCATGGCCCTAATCAAGCACATGGTTTGTGTTTTTCGGTATTGCCTGGAATTAAGGTACCTCCTTCGTTAATGAATATTTATAAGGAATTAGCGGAAGATATCGATGGCTTCGCTATTCCTACTCATGGATTTTTAGAATCTTGGGCTGAACAAGGGGTATTGATGTTAAATACGGTACTAACTGTTGAGGAAGGTAAGGCTCATTCACATGCAAAAAAAACAGGATGGGAAACCTACACCAGTGCGGTCATCGAAGCGATTAATCATTACCATGAAGGCGTGGTCTTTATGCTTTGGGGAGCTCATGCTCAAAAAAAGGGTAAAGCAATAGATAGAAATAAGCATTGTGTCTTAACAGCGCCACATCCATCACCTCTTTCTGCTCATCGTGGCTTTCTAGGGTGTCGTCATTTTTCCATGGCGAACCAATATCTATTGATGACCGGGAAGGAAGCCATTCATTGGGCTATTACTGAGCCATAGATACAGCCTTTAGGTAAAAAGCACGCTTTATCGCGTGCTTTTTCTATAGATGTGTATTTAATACAAATTGAGTTCATCGAGTTCTGAAGAGTCGAATCCTAACTCCTTGAGTTCTTGTTGTAAGCGCTTTTTATCCTTTAAAGCTTCGATTTCACGCCATTTACGTTTCGCAGGCTTTGAGCGTTTCGTTTTAGGTAATTCAAATTCAACATAATCATCAAGTTGTTGTAATGTATCCAGCATAAGTCACCTCACTGTGTTCTGTTTTTGGATAATGCTTTGTATCAACTTCCTTTGCATTGATGATAATGACAACCAGACGGTAAATAGGGTGTAGAGCACTATTTACTGAATATGTGCTACTTCCTCGTACGCAAAATTATCAATGCATCAAGATACATAAGCTTATTTAAATAAATACCATACCTTTATAAAGTTTATCTTTTTTTCGTGTCGTATTTGTGACAGGTAGTGATTTTTTTTATAAATTTTTGTTTGACCCGTCACAAAGATTATAAGAGCTAATAGAGCTCATCATTATTGGCATAGACTATTTACAGAGCTCGATTTGTAATCAAAACATATAAGGAAAAACTTAAGGATGAGTGAGATCCTATATATATTTGCCGACCTGTATTGGGGCGGGTGGTTAATTTATGCATTGGTTGGTACTGGGGCATATTTTACTTATAAACTCGACTTCATACAGTTTCGTTATTTTAAGCATTCTTTTTTTGTTATTACCGCTCGTTCTCAACGAAAGGGCAAGACAATCAGTTCTTTTCAAGCTTTATGTACTGGTTTAGCGGCCAGAATTGGTATCGGTAATATCGTCGGGGTTGGGTTAGCGATAAGCGTTGGAGGGCCTGGCGCTGCATTTTGGATGTGGATGACTGCTTTATTAGGAATGGCCACATCCTTCGCTGAAAGCACGTTGGCGCAACTATTTAAGACACAAGATGAGGCTGGATATTTTCGCGGTGGTCCCGCTTATTATATCCAGCGTGGACTTGGAATGAAAAAAATGGGGATGCTATTCTCCTTCATTTTAATTATTACCTTTGGCTTTGTGTTTAATGCCGTCCAATCGAATGCATTGTCTTTAGCGGTCGAAGAATCTTTTAACCTTCACCCTCTTTATATGATGTTGCCGTTGTCTATATTCACAATGTATGTTGTTTTTGGTGGATTAAAGCGGATCGTAAAATGGCTAGAAATCATTGTACCGATAATGGCATTAGCCTACCTTTCAGTGGCTTTATATATTATTTTTATTCATATAGAGCAAGTACCGAGTGTCTTTCTTCTGATTATTCGCGCCGCTTTTGGCTTAGAAGAAATGTTCGCAGGCGCTGTGGGGTATGGCATCGCACAAACGTTAGTACATGGTATTAAGCGAGGGCTATTTTCAAATGAAGCTGGGATTGGATCCACACCCAATGCTGCCGCGACAGCAAAAGCCTTTCCTCCTCACCCTGTATCCCAAGGTTATGTGCAAATGCTCGGTGTTTTTATTGATACCATTGTTATTTGTACTGCGACCGTTTTTATTATCCTGTTATCAGATGTACATATGTTAAATCATGGAGCATTAAGTTCTGTAATGACACAGCAAGCCATTATTAGAGAGCTGGGTGATGTTGGTGGGTATTTTGTGATGACGGCATTATTTGTTTTTGCTTTTACCTCTATTATTGCAAATTACTCTTATGCTGAAACTAACATTATGATCTTAACTAAAAATACAACGCTCCCTTTGAGCTTTGTTCGCTGGGGGGTGATCCTATCCGTTGGTGCCGGGGCGTTTATGACATTACCAACGGTATGGGCTTTAGTTGATGTGTTTATGGGGTTAATGGCTACGATGAACTTTGCAGCACTTTTACTGTTATCACCGGTTATCATCAAGCTTACAAAGGATTATAATCGTCAATTAAAGATCGGGAAATTACCCGTGTTCAAAATAAGAGACTTTCCTGAACTAAAGAACCAGATCGATCATGAGGTATGGGGAGAAAAAAATCCTCACTTATAGGTAGGTCATGTGTTTATTTGGTCAGCTTGAATGATAAACAAAAAAGGAAAGCTCGGATTATAAAGGATATTTTATTATGTTAATTGTTGTCTCGCCGGCAAAGACATTGGATTATGAATCTCCAATACAGCATCAAGACTATACACTTCCTGATCTTGTCGCTCACTCAGCTGAACTTATTGAGCAATGTCGTCACCTTACACCTAGTGATATTGCGACTTTAATGAAAGTCAGTGATAAAATTGCGGCTTTAAATGCAGCTCGTTTTGAACAATGGAGTCCAGAATTCAATTTTGATAACGCTAAACAAGCGATCTTTGCGTTCAAAGGGGATGTGTATACTGGACTCGATGCGGAAACGTTACCTGAACAGTCACTCGCTTATACTCAACATCATCTGAGAATGCTATCGGGATTATATGGTCTATTGAGGCCATTAGATTTAATGCAGCCTTATCGTTTAGAAATGGGAACAAAGCTGAAAAACGATCGAGGAAGTAATTTATACCAATTTTGGGATAATTTAATTACTACTGAATTAAATAAGCAGTTAACTGAAACAGATAGTCAGTATCTGGTGAATCTAGCTTCTAATGAATACTTTAAAGCCGTTAAAACAAAAAAACTGCAAGCCGATGTGATTACACCTATCTTTAAAGATTGTAAAAATGGGCAATATAAAGTGATTAGCTTCTATGCGAAAAAAGCACGAGGGATGATGGCGAGGTATCTTATCGACAATCAAATTAATAAGATAGAAGAACTGAAAAAATTTGATGTTGCAGGCTATTACTTTTGTGAAGAAGAGTCGAGTGCAAAGGACATCGTATTTAAAAGAGAAGAACAAATAAAATAATGTCTGGTTCTCTAAAGCAGGGTATCAAGTTATTTGATACCCATTGCCATTTTGATTTTGAACCCTTTAGGCATGGTTTTAATGATCATCTTCTAGAGGCTAAATCGAATCATGTTGATCGTTTTTTGATTCCATCGGTCGGTTTGGGAAATTGGGATCGAGTACAGCAGTTATCTTCTCAATATGATGATATTTATCATGCCCTTGGTATCCACCCTTACTTTTTAAGTAATGCGTTCTCAATTGGACAGCAACTTCAGTCTTTACCTCTTTATATTGAACGTCGTCTTCCTTGTTGTGTCGCCGTTGGTGAATGTGGCTTGGATGCCTTTGTTGATACTCCTCTAAATGATCAAGAAAGGGTGTTGTTACTCCAAATACATTTAGCAAAAAATGCACGGCTACCTTTAATATTACATTCTAGAAAAGCCGATCAACGTATTTTAGCTTTGTTAAAAAAGGAAAAGTTCACTTACGGAGGAGTACTGCATGGTTTTTCAGGAAGTCGACAGCAGGCAGATGCTTTTATTCAATTAGGCTTTTATATTGGTGTTGGTGGTGTGATTACTTATCCTCGAGCCAGCAAAACACGTAAGGCTATTGAACAACTCCCTATAGAATGTTTGGTGCTAGAAACCGATTCACCCGATATGCCAATCAACGGCTATCAAGGACAGATCAATCACCCTAAGTATTTAAAGCATATTTTAGATGCCCTCTCTATGATTAAAGATAGACCTAGCCAAGAAATATCGGAAATAGTGTGGAATAACAGTCATATCGCGTTTAAAATTTCTATGTAGTTAGGAATTCAAATAGAAATATCAAGCTTGAAAGTTATACTTAAGCGCACTAACAAATTGTTTTCACTTGAGTTAGGTCTATTTATTCAGAATTTTGATAAATAACCCACGTTTTTGGGCTGATATAAGTTCACTTTATTTTGTCTTTATTGTGTAAATTTGTGATACATGTCCATCTTTTACTTGTGAGATGACTATAATACGTCGCATTCTATGAATGTGCAGGGCTGATATGTCAGCGTTGCAGATAATGAATTTAATTATCATATTTGAACCCAATAGAGGAATTAGCCAATGGGCTTGTTAATGAGCATAGTGGGTATGGCAGTACTGATCGGTGTTGCTGTTCTGCTTTCTGAAAATCGTAAAGCAATTAACCTAAGAACAGTTGGTGGCGCGTTTGTTATCCAATTCTTACTAGGTGCGTTTATTTTATATAGTGAAACAGGTAGCCAGTTATTATCTAACTTAACCGCAGGCATCCAGAACATCATTGACTACGGTAAAGAAGGCATTGGCTTTATGTTCGGTAGCCTGGTGAACTTTTCTGTTGATGGCATTGGTTTTATCTTTGCTTTCCAAGTGCTTCCTACTCTTATCTTCTTCTCGGCACTTATCTCTGTATTGTACTACGTTGGCATCATGCAGTGGGTGATTCGTATCCTAGGCGGTGGCTTACAGAAAGTATTAGGTACTTCTCGTGCAGAATCTATGTCTGCAGCAGCCAATATCTTTGTTGGTCAAACTGAAGCGCCACTGGTTGTTCGTCCATTCATTCCTAAAATGACGGAATCAGAACTATTTGCCATTATGTGTGGTGGTTTAGCGTCGGTTGCTGGTGGTGTTATGGCTGGTTATGCATCTATGGGTGTACCACTAGAGTATTTAGTCGCGGCTTCTTTTATGGCTGCTCCAGGTGGCTTATTATTCGCTAAAATCATCAAACCAGAAGTTGATACTCCTGAAGACAATACGAACATTGAAATTGATGGTGGCGACAACAAACCAGTGAATGTTATTGATGCTGCTGCAAGTGGTGCATCAACAGGTTTACTATTAGCGGCAAACGTCGGTGCAATGTTACTGGCATTTATCGGTTTGATTGCTTTGGTTAATGGTGCTCTTGGTGGTATCGGTGGTTGGTTTGGTATGGAAAACCTAAGCCTAGAACTACTATTAGGTTGGGTTTTTGCTCCTGTTGCTTTCCTAATCGGTGTTCCATGGGAAGAAGCAAACCTTGCTGGTTCTTTCATTGGTCAAAAAATTGTTTTGAATGAATTTGTTGCTTACTTAAACTTCGTTCCTTACATTGGTGAAAATGCACAGGCAGTAGCTGAAACAGGAACTCAACTTTCAGAGAAAACGATTGCAATCATTTCCTTTGCTCTATGTGGTTTTGCGAATATTTCTTCGATTGCTATCCTACTAGGTGGTTTAGGTAGCCTAGCGCCAAATCGTCGTAGTGATATTGCGAAGATGGGTGTGAAAGCTGTAGTCGCAGGTACATTATCAAACTTAATGGCAGCAACCATTGCTGGGTTCTTTATCTCATTCTAATGTGAACATATTTGAATGAACTAAAGATTACTTTAGCGTTTATAAAGAAAACGGCTCCTAATTAGGAGCCGTTTTTATTTAATGTTAAGCAGGAGAACTGTCATCTCCTTGTATATACTTTGAACATTATCATTGTTTGTGGAGTATAAAATGAATGAAGTTTTATTAGCGACTCTTGCTGGATTGGCTGTGGGTGTTTTATTTACGGCATTGAAGCTCCCGATTCCAGCACCTCCCGTGTTATCAGGTGTCATGGGGATTGTGGGGGTTTATGCTGGCAGCTTAATTTATCAGTGGCTTGTCCAAACTTTTTTTTCTTAAGTGGCGAGCTAAACCTTAAATTCTCAGAACAACTAAGGATAAGCATATTATGAAGAGAGCATTTATATTGGTATTAGACTCTTTTGGAGTCGGTGCAACAAAGGATGCGCCTAAGTTTGGTGATGAGGGTTCAGATACGTTTGGGCATATTGCTCAGTTTTGTGCCCAAGGAAAAGCAGATACAGAAACAAGGTCTGGAGTGTTATCACTACCAAACCTAGCGACATTGGGTTTGTATCATACTCACCAAGAATCAACAGGCTCCTTCGCTGATGGTTATATACCCACTAATGAGATCATTGGTGCTTATAGCCATGCTGAAGAGCTTTCATCAGGTAAAGATACTCCATCAGGTCATTGGGAGATGGCTGGTGTACCGGTATTATTTGATTGGGGTTACTTCACCGACAAAACCAACAGTTTTCCACAGGAGTTGCTCGATCGATTAGTTGAGAAGGCGAATCTACCGGGTTATCTTGGTAACTGTCATGCATCGGGCACTCAAATCTTGGATGATTTAGCTGAAGAGCATATGAAAACAGGGAAACCAATCTTTTATACATCGGCAGATTCTGTTTTTCAGATAGCGTGTCATGAAGAAACCTATGGGTTGGATAACCTCTTGAGACTGTGTGACATCGTACGAGAAGAATTAGAAGGTTATAATATTGGTCGAGTGATTGCTCGTCCATTTGTTGGTTCGAAAGAAACGGGGTTTGCTAGAACGGGTAATCGTCGTGACCTTTCTGTGGAGCCGCCAGCGGTGACTGTTTTACAAAAACTGGTCGATGAGAAGAAGGGAGACGTTGTCTCTGTTGGTAAAATTGCGGATATTTACGCTCATTGCGGTATTACGAAAAAAATAAAAGCGACAGGGTTAGATAAGCTGTTTGATGCAACGCTCGACGAAGTCAATCAAGCGAAAGAGAATACGATCGTTTTTACCAATTTTGTTGATTTTGACTCCGCTTATGGGCATCGTCGTGATGTAGCAGGGTATGCTGCAGCACTAGAGTATTTTGATACCAGATTGCCAGAATTACTGAACATCATGCAAGAGGATGATATTCTGATATTAACTGCAGATCATGGTTGTGACCCAACATGGCCAGGCACGGATCATACGAGAGAACATGTGCCTGTTTTACTTTATGGTAAAAAAGTACCGGCGGGCAGTTTAGGTCGCCGAGATACGTTTGCGGACATTGGTCAAACATTAGCGTCTTACTTTGATACAACGCCAATGGATTATGGTAAGAATATGCTATAAAAGTCGATTCTCTTAAAGTATGCCGATAAGTTGAGTTGTATTTATCATCCCATACATAGATTATGTTTGCTTAAGCCAGTCCTTTAATACGCGACTGGCTTTTTTATTTCCAGCTCTCTTAGGAAGCACTTTAGGTAGTAACAAACCAATGATAAAGCTCATTAAAATCATCGTGTACATATATCTATCGGTTTTACGGTAGTAATGATTGGAGCTTGCCGTTACTTTTCCAGTTTCAAAGGTCACTCGAATAAACCCAATGGCATGAGCTGATGATTCTGGATTTGAATTAAAAGGGTTAAAGATCGGCTCTACGAGTTGCTGTTTACCGATGCGCTTAGTGGCTAATGGGGTATCTAGCCCGATCTGAACTCGAGCCGATAGTGCATTATCGCTGGTTGCAACCGGCACGCCAAGGGCGTTATAAATATTCACATCGATCACGAGTGGATCATGTGCGAGTTGATTAGCGAGCATTTTTAGTGTCACTTGATCGTTACTCACCAATAAATATCCCGCGCTCGCCGCCGCTTGTGAAATAAGCGTATCTGTCAAAGCTTTGAGTTGCTGAGTTTGTATACGTTCATTACTTTGACTTATTTTAAAGCTATTGATGACGATAATAGATAGCATGATTAACAATGTCATACTCGTGAGCAGTTTCATTGTTGTTTTGAATGAAAATAATGATTTGTTCATGCGTTATTTGCTTACCCAAGTAAAATTGAAGCTCAATATCTTTTTTGTAGTCGTAGTATATACTCTATAGTGTATTAAGGTGAAGGATTCACCGCCGAGAAAGCCACTATTACAAGGATTTAATATGTCACAATCGCTGCCCATTAAACGCCATACATCGTTGCTCACCCGTTTTCCTGAAATCAAAGATGCTTCTTTTTTGGATAAGCAAAAATCCAATTGGATTGTGTTTTCTTCTTACTTAACACCAAAATTATTTGAAGCGATGGATTTTTATTTGGGGCAAGTAACCCCTGTGATTGACTGCTGGAAGGTGGGCAATTATGAAGTTGTTTTAATGCTTGGAGATATAACATCTGGCCATCAAGAATTTTTATCTTCAATGAATATCGATTATGCTGAGCTAATCGACATTCCAGAGTTAACGAACCCTGGTGTCGCGGTTTTTGACATGGATTCAACCTTGATTGATATGGAATGTATCGATGAAATCGCAAAGCTTGCTGGCGTTGGTCATGAAGTCTCAAAGGTAACAGAAAGTGCGATGCAAGGTGAATTAGACTTTGAAGAAAGCTTACGTCTACGAGTATCTAAGTTGGAAGGCGCACCTGAGGCGATTCTAGAACAGGTTAAGCAAACCCTACCTTTAATGCCCGACTGTATCGAATTAATCACAACATTAAAGAGCTTTGGTTGGAAAACCGCTATCGCATCAGGAGGCTTTACTTATTTTTCTGAGCACTTAAAAGAGCTATGTGGTTTTGATTATGCACAATCGAATCAACTTGAAATTGTTGATGGGCGACTCACTGGGAAAGTGATAGGAGAGGTGGTTTCAGCCTCAACGAAAGCCGATGTATTGCAGTCATTAGCCGCTAAATATGAAATTGAAATGAATAATACCATCGCTGTTGGCGATGGTGCTAACGATCTTGTTATGATGAGATCGGCAGGGTTAGGCGTGGCTTATCACGCAAAACCTAAAGTAGAGCAAGAAGCTCAAGCGGCTGTGAAGTTTGTTGGGTTAGGTGGTGTGTTATGTATCTTGTCAGCAGGTCTTGTTAAATACAAAAGGCTTTCTTGGTTAGATTCTGTCCCTGCAGTTTCTGCGGAATAAGCCATTCTTCTTAGCTAATATAAAAGTTGATATAACCATTTTTAATGTATTTCTGTGTTAAATGGTTATATCAATACAATGTTGAACCAATATACGATTGAGGAATGCACTCTTACCCAATGAATATATTTATGAATGAAGTGAACACCGCTCTTTTACTTCATTGGTGATATCTATAATTTCCCCATAGCCCACCAGTCGATTAAATTCCGTTAGAATCCCTTTCGCATGTGATGGACTTTGTTGTTTGAGTTCGTTAATTTCTTGCGAGAAGTGCTCAGTAACTGACGTAAGAACAGGAATGCCATTAACTCGAATAGCAAAGAAGTCGCCTTTATCAGTAGCTTCTTCAATAAACGATTGTTTTTCTTTTAGTGAAGTATTATTTTCAATAAATAAAGATTGAACAATCTCAATGGCTTCTAATGGGTGCCGTTGTTTTGCTTCGGATGGTATTGATATATAAATGTCGTGATGCTCAACGATGCTGTTTTCAATCGGTTTCATCGGTGCATTGAGTAGACGTTGGCTTCTTTCTCTGTAAATAGCTTTTAATGAAAAACGTTGACCATTTCCAAGCATCTCAAAGGCCTGTAAATAACCAGGTAGAGGGTAGCGAATACCCGCAACACAAGGCCTAAGCATGTTACCAATCTTATCGACAAAGATCGGGGTAGCCGTATTCTTATTAAGGAAAAGCTCATTTAAATTCAATAATGAGGCTTCCTGTATTGGATGTTCACTATGAGCAATTAACTTGCTTTTATTGTGTTCGATTAATTGTTCAAAGAAACTGGCGATGGGTTGATATTTACTTTGTTGCTCGAGAGCTAATTGCAGAATGTGTTTGTCTTCGCTCACTCGAATCACGTGATAACGAGCCTGCTCTAGCTTGCAATGGGTATTGTTACCACTAAATCGAGTGAAGTTTAAAAATACCTTATCAGTGGCTTTCAGGCTGTCGAATGGTGTCCCTAAAGTGAGGGCCACACCATGTGGTGAGATATTGACAGTATGACCGGATATTGTCTTATCGTTAATAGTACATTCAATTGGTGTTTGTAATGAGTAGCGATGTTCTTTACGCCGAGACTGTCTATCAAAACGTATATTTAATAGTGGATGCGCTGAAGGCATTAATTCGCTCAGGCTTAAAAATTTATTTTTTAATGTTGCCTCGTCATCTTTCCCATGGCCTTTGATCTTAACACTGTACTCCGATGCATTAGTGCTATCCGCAATGTTGTATAGGGTTGCACTGTATAGCACTTCTCCTTCCAATTCACTCCCTTTGAATATGTCCCTTTCTGGTGGCGTCAATTTAGAGAAGCAAAGGTCAAACACCTTCCAGCTGGGTTTCGTATGCCCGTGAGCACAAAACTGATGGAAACTGAGATCGGCAATGCTATCTTGCAAGGTGATGCCTTCGGAGAGGTTAGCATGAGGTCTAAGATAATAAAAAAAAGTCACTTCCCCTTCTATATCCTGTTGAAAACAATATAAAGAATAGGATTGATTTTGATGGTTACTGTGCTGCAAAGCCATTTGAAAGTCACTAGAATGAATCAGCTTATTGAGTAAGTTTTGCTTGTTTTTTGTTTCCCAATACTCCCACAAGTGCATATTGTCATCATTAATTACTACAGCGCTATTTCCGCTGGAGTTGATGAAAATAGGGAGTGTATGTGTGTATTTTAGGTAGAGATGCTCATACGCTTTGTTTCTAAATTGGAATACATTCTCTTCAGTCGTATGTTTGGCAAGAGATTGTGACGTTTTTAAATGGTAACGAATGATTTTTTGTGGGACATCGGACGTCCCTAATTTAATGCAACGCAACGATACCATAGGGGTATTTCTTTGTTTATCAACACCAACGATTTTGTAGAGTATTGGGGTATCGATATCTTTGATAAAGTAAGTCTCTGCAGCCCCAGAAAAGGTCACTTCAATGGTATCGTCTTTCTGATAATTAAAAGCGGCAGGAGCTTTTAATTTGATGCCTTCCTCTGATATATCAAAGGTCATACCGATGATCGATTCTGGTTCTGATGTTAAAGAGATATCGACTTGGCTTTTTAAGCATAAACGGCTTTCACTGCGCTTTATATTATAACCAATGAGCATCGGCTCTGCTTCAAATGAACCTTTAGCGTCACTGGGTATATGCCCATGGAAATTATTGATGTCCGTTTGGATGATCGTTTTGGAGGCATGTTCTTGAATGCCTTGCCAAACTCCAAAGGTATACCCCCCATATTGAGATCGTAATAAATGGAAGAGATTAAGGGATTCTTCATCAAGCCAATGTTGTTTTTTCTCTATGGTATATGCGACGCATTGATTTTTAGTTCTCCCCCTTAAATCAATGATTTTATTGCATCGCTCAAAGCGTTGTTTTAGCTCTAACTTAACCAGAAATTTGATTTGAGAGGGCTGCTTTTCTAATTTTTTATCAAGAAAGGCATTAAAGTTTGGCTTCTTATAATGAGGCAGCATGAGTTCGACAATTTTAAGAATAATGGCATGCTGTTTTTGTTGTCGATTAGAGGATTGTTTTGGATTGAAAGGGGAGTTATCTAACATAGCGTTCTGAACCTACTTGATATTTCAACCGTGTCATTGAACAATGGTAGAAGCACGGTAATGAGCCACTTTATTGCCTAATCGATGATTTAGGGGTGTTTTGTTTATATGGTTAAACTTTAGAACAAATACACAAAATTAACGCGTTTAATTACATGCATATTGTATGCGTGAAGTAAGTAGGAAGAGTGATGGCGAAGGCAAAACGAGCCTATGTTTGTAATGATTGTGGTGCTGATTTTCCAAGGTGGCAAGGGCAATGCAATGCATGTGGGGCGTGGAACACGATATCCGAAGTTCGATTAGCCGCGTCACCTGCTGCAGGACGTAATGAAAAGTTGAGTGGTTATGCTGGTAATAGTGGTGAAACGAAAGTACAAATATTATCAGAAATTGATTTACAAGAAGTCCCTCGCTTCAGCAGTGGTTTTCAAGAACTGGATAGAGTGCTAGGTGGAGGCGTCGTCCCTGGTGCCGCTATTTTAATTGGTGGTAGCCCAGGTGCTGGTAAATCCACATTACTGCTGCAAACGATGTGTTATTTAGCATCGCAAATGCCAACACTGTATGTAACCGGGGAAGAGTCACTACAGCAAGTGGCATTAAGAGCGATGCGCTTAGGCTTACCAAAAGATAATTTGAAAATGCTGTCTGAAACCAACGTGGATCGTATTTGCCAAATTGCGGAGCAAGAACAACCTAAGATTATGGTGATCGACTCGATTCAAGTTATGCATGTTGCCGATGTTCAATCATCTCCAGGTAGCGTGGCGCAGGTTCGAGAGTCAGCGACAGCACTAACTCGTTATGCCAAACAAAATAATGTGGCTGTGTTTCTTGTGGGTCACGTGACGAAAGATGGTACGTTAGCGGGGCCGAAAGTTCTTGAGCATATTATAGATTGTTCGGTCTTACTTGATGGCAGTACGGACAGCCGATTTAGAACATTACGCAGCCACAAAAATCGATTTGGTGCGATTAATGAACTGGGTGTTTTTGCCATGACAGGGCAAGGCTTGAGGGAAGTCAAAAACCCATCGGCTATCTTCTTGTCTCGTGGTGAAGAGGATACGTCGGGCAGCTCTGTGATGGTGTTGTGGGAAGGCACTCGCCCCTTACTGGTTGAAATACAAGCTCTAGTTGATTATTCGCAATTAGCGAACCCAAGACGCGTCGCGGTTGGGTTAGAACAAAATAGATTGTCACTATTGCTTGCGGTATTGCATAAGCATGGTGGCTTACAAATGTCAGATCAAGATGTGTTTGTTAATGTTGTTGGCGGCGTTAAAGTGACAGAAACCAGTGCGGATCTTGCTTTGGTCATGGCTTTACTGTCGAGTTTCAAAGATAGAGTTCTTCCTAGAGACGTTGTTGTATTTGGTGAAGTTGGGTTAGCTGGGGAAATTCGACCAGTCCCGAGTGGGCAAGAGCGTTTAAATGAAGCTCATAAACATGGCTTTAAGCGCGCGATTGTTCCTGCCGCTAATGTCCCTAAAGAAGGGATAGCGGGTATGCAAATACATGGAGTTAAAAAGTTATCAGAAGCAATAACGGCGTTTGATGAACTATAAAGTACACATTATAAGTGGTTGCTTATAGTTTATTCACATCGATGAAACTTTGTAAATATTTGTGTTTAGGTGTGGCAATTATGAACAATTTATATAAAATCTGACACACAAAGAGAAAAATTATTAGCTATCCTTGTGGAGAGTTAAACATTAAGTTGATTTAAACACGCTTAATATAAACGTGATAAATACGCTTTAATCGACTAACTGCCCACATTGAGTGAGCTTGGTGAATTTTTTTTCGTCCAGTGGCGTGTAAAGGTATCAGTCTTTTCAGATTGTGATATACTCTGCGCGCACTTATGTACCTAATAAATAGAGTAAGACAATGACTGAATTATCAAAATACAGAAACATTGGTATTTTTGCTCACGTAGATGCGGGTAAAACTACATCTACAGAGCGTATCCTTAAGCTAACTGGTAAAATCCACCGTACTGGCGAAGTACACGACGGTGCTGCAACTACTGACTTTATGGAGCAGGAAGCAGAGCGTGGTATTACTATCCAGTCGGCAGCGACCACTTGTTTTTGGAAAGATCACCGCCTAAACATCATCGATACTCCTGGACACGTTGACTTCACAGTAGAAGTTTACCGTTCACTTAAAGTACTTGATGGCGGTGTTGGTGTTTTCTGTGGTTCTGGTGGTGTTGAACCTCAGTCAGAAACTAACTGGCGTTACGCGAACGAATCTGGCGTTGCTCGTCTGATCTTCGTTAACAAATTAGACCGTATGGGCGCGGATTTTTACCGTGTTGTAGGCCAAGTAGAAAAAGTTCTTGGTGCAAACCCATTGGTTATGACTTTACCGATCGGTATCGAAGACGATTTCACAGGTATTATCGACCTGCTACAAATGAAAGCGTTCATCTGGGATGATTCAGGTCTTCCAGAAAACTACACGATCGAAGATATTCCAGCTGAGTACCAAGACAAAGCTGAAGAGTACCGTGAAATGCTAATCGAAACTGCTGTAGAGCAAGACGATGATTTAATGATGGCATACATGGACGGCGAAGAGCCAACTCTAGAGCAAATCAAAGAATGTGTTCGTAAAGGTACTCGTGATCTAGCGTTCTTCCCTACATACTGTGGTTCTGCATTCAAGAACAAAGGTATGCAGCCAATGCTTGACGGTGTTGTAGAATTCCTACCTTCACCAACAGACGTGATCCCTCAGCCTCTAACAGACAAAGACACTGGTGAAGCAACTGGTGAAGTTGCTAAGGTTGATGCAAGCGAGCCACTACGTGCGTTAGCATTTAAGATCATGGATGACCGTTTCGGTGCCCTAACATTCATCCGCGTTTACTCAGGCGTAATGAAGAAAGGTGATACAATCCTTAACTCTGCAACTGGTAAAACAGAGCGTATCGGCCGTATGGTTGAGATGCACGCAGATGAGCGTAACGAGATCGATTCAGCACAAGCTGGTGATATCATCGCTGTTGTTGGTATGAAGAATGTTCAAACTGGTCACACTCTATGTGATCCTAAGAACGAATGTACTCTTGAGCCAATGATCTTCCCAGAACCAGTAATCTCTATTGCTGTTAAGCCTAAAGATAAAGGCGGTTCTGAGAAAATGGGTATCGCTATCGGTAAAATGGTTGCAGAAGATCCATCTTTCCAAGTTGAGACAGATGAAGATTCTGGCGAAACTATCCTGAAAGGTATGGGTGAACTTCACCTAGATATCAAAGTAGATATCCTTAAGCGTACTTACGGCGTTGAGCTTGAAGTGGGTGCTCCTCAGGTTGCTTACCGTGAAACTATCACTAAAGAAATTGAAGATAGCTACACGCACAAGAAACAGTCTGGTGGTTCTGGTCAATTCGGTAAGATCGATTACCGTATCAAACCAGGTGAGCCTAACTCTGGCTTCACGTTCGCTTCTGTTGTTGTTGGTGGTAACGTTCCTAAGGAATTCTGGCCAGCAGTACAGAAAGGCTTCGCAAGCATGATGGATAACGGTGTTCTAGCTGGTTTCCCTACTCTTGATGTTGAAGTAGAACTGTTTGATGGTGGTTTCCACGCAGTCGATTCATCTGCAATCGCATTTGAAATCGCAGCGAAAGGTGCATTCCGTCAATCTATGCCTAAAGCGGGTGCACAACTTCTTGAGCCTATCATGAAAGTTGACGTATTCACGCCAGACGATCACGTTGGTGACGTTATCGGTGACTTAAACCGTCGTCGTGGTATGATCAAAGACCAAGAAGCTGGTATCACTGGTGTTCGTATTAAAGCTGACGTTCCTCTATCTGAGATGTTCGGCTACATTGGTCACCTACGTACAATTACTTCAGGCCGTGGTCAGTTCTCTATGGAGTTCTCTCACTACTCAGCATGTCCAGCTAACGTTGCGACAGAAGTTATTGCTGCAGAAAAAGAGCGTAACGCTAAGTAATTAGTTTTATTGCTAAAAAAGCCCGCTAGAGATAGCGGGCTTTTTTTATGTTGACTATAAATATCGAGTTATTAAATATAGTGTTATTAAGTCAATTTATAGCTATTAGGTTTTATTCTTCCCATTTAGATAACTGGCCTTTAGGCCAAGCATCACCAATGTCTTTATAGCGTTTTTCTAATATATGGCGCTTAATTTTCATCGTTGGCGTTAGTGACCCATCAGCGATCGTCCATTCATCTTTAATGATTAATGCACCGGCAATTTTTTCATGACTTTCTAAAGATTCATTCATTTTCTGGACGGCTCTTTCTACAGAACGAGCATAGCGATCGTTATCGAAGTTAGGGAATTGGTGAGGTACAACGAGCAGCAATGGAGCAGGCATACCTAATCCGACTAGGCATAGCATTTCGACTCTTAGATTTTCAACCAGCTTCTTCTCAATGGGAACAGGGGAAACAAACTTACCTTTGGCTGTTTTAAAGGTGTCTTTTTTACGACCTAAGATAGTGAGGTAACCCTCTTTATCAAGCTCGCCTATATCCCCGGTGTGTAGCCAACCTGACTCATCAAAACTCTCCTTTGTCACGCTTTCACTTTTATAATAGCCAGCAAATACCCCCTTACTGCGAACCATGATTTCTTCATCGTCTGCGATTTTGATTTCAACACCAGGGCCAGCATTACCGACGGTACCTATTTTATCTGCTCTAAAAGGATGATTTAATGTGCTATATGCAAAGGTCTCTGTCATTCCCCATGCTTCTGTAATATTAAGACCGACTTTGTGGTACCAATTAAGTAAGGCTGGCGAGACTGGGGCTGAACCACAGCCTAAAACTCGTGCTTTATCTAGGCCAAGACCTGTGACTATTTTTTTCTTAATTAGATTATTCACAAATGGAATTTTAAGTAATAGATCCAATTTCTTTTGAGGTAACTTATCTTGTATACGCTGTTGAAATAGAGTCCACAGTCTTGGAACAGAAACGAAGAGGGTGGGCTTTTGCATGTTGACGTCTTCGATGAACGTATCGAGAGACTCAGGGAAGGCTGTACAAACGCTGCGGCTGATTGATGAACCGAAGATATACACTCGTTCGGTAATGTGCGCTAAAGGAAGGTATGAGAACAATCGATCTTCACCAGTAATACCAACGTGAGTCGCGATATGTTCTGAAGCCCAACTAAAAGCACCATAGGTTAACATTGCCCCTTTAGGGTCTCCTGATGTACCAGATGTGTAAACTAATGACATTAATTTATCATCGGAATGCGTGGGTCTTGCTTCAGTCGGTGAGACCGTTGTAATGATTTCATCCAGCTTATGAGTACAGACCGGAGCGCTATCATAATTAAAAGAAATGCTAATGATGTCCGGTAGGTTATTAATCACTTTTTGAGTTTCAGCGGGATCATCAAGCTTACCACCAATGATCGCTTTAGATTCACTGTGTTGAATACAATATTCGATCGTATCAGCGGATGCGGTTGGAAAGATAGGAACGCTAATATAATCGCCTAGCATCATTGCTAAGTCATAGATAAACCATTCTGCACAGTTCTTCGATACCAGAGCGACTTTATCTCTTGGCTCAAGACCTAATTCACGTAGAGCAGAAACCAATCTTAGTGCCTTATCTGCAACATCGGCATAGGTATATTCAACAATTTGTCGGTTAATAATTTGTTTCAGATAAACTGCATTTGGCTTTTCTTTTGCCCAACGTAATAATAATTCATTTGGCGGTGGTAATGTGCAGCCGTTTGATGCCTCGCTCATAAATAGCCCTCTTTATAAATACGCAGTTCAATGATTAAAATTTAGCATATCTCATCATTACAACCACTTATTCAGCTCGAAACACGGTGCTGGAAGAAGAATAGAGGTAAATAAAAGGAATAATAGCGAAAAAGAGCAAGGTATTGCTGAAAGGCAGGGGAATGGGTTGGTCTTCAAGCCCGAAGTTCGATGGTGGTACAGAGACCGATTCTGCTAAATAAACCGATTTTGGTCCAGAAAGCGATATCTGTAATGCTATCGATAGTAGTACAGATATCGATAGCATTACAGGGCTCGAATCAAGTGGATAGCTTATGTTGAAACCCTAGAGGGAAGCTAGTTTTTCAGCGCACTAAGGATATTATAGCGATGCCTACCATAAGCTTAACAATAGACCGGATACGATGAAGAAACCTACAAGCCACATAATAGGCCAGTTTTTTTCTTTAAGTAAAAAGAAACCAACCAGTAATAAGGCAAAGTCGATAGGCGCAGTGACCGCGCTCGTAAAGACAGGATTATAAAGAGCAGCAATTAATAGACCGACAACCGCCGCATTAACTCCGGCCAAGGCGCCAGACACATAGGGCTGATTTGCTAATGCTTGCCAATTTTTCAATACGACAAGTATCAATAAGAAGCCCGGTAAAAAGACACCTAAAGTCGCAATGATGGCGCCTAAAATAGGTGTATTAGGTAGAAGTTCATAACCAAGATACGTTGCCAAAGTAAACATAGGACCAGGAACCGCTTGTGCAGCCGCATAACCTGTTAAAAAAGCATCTTTAGAGAGAGCGTCACCCATAATATTTTGCAGTAAAGGCAGAACAACATGACCGCCACCAAAGACTAAACTGCCCGCTTGGAAAAATTGATTGAAGGTATGAATGAGTGACGAGCTGGAACTTAAAAAAGGTAAGGCAATCAGCAGCCCGATAAACACAAATAAAGGAACCAATGCGGGTTTAAATGATTCCGTACACGAGCTTTTTGGTTTTCCTTTTAGCAGTCTACAACCAATGAGAGCTGCGAATACCAGTACGAGGATTTGTGTCGCAATCGATGGGGCAATCAGTAGGACAATCGCAGTCATTAAGCAAAGTAATAGAGTGATGTTATTAGTACAAAAGTTCTTATACATCCCCCAAGCAGCGTCAGCAACAACGACAACCGCTAATAACTTTAAACAGTGCACTATCCCTT
>JAOICL010000040.1 GCA_028131545.1 Vibrio sp.
CATGGCCACTCCTTAGTCAGAATCACCTAGAAAAGAGAGATTGATACCAGGTAATAGCTGTGTTGGTAGCTGCGTGAATTTACCTTCGATAGATGCCATAGGGTAAGCACAATAATCGGCAGCATAAAAAGCACTCGGCCTAAAATTCCCCGAAGCACCTGGGCCACCGAAGGGAAGCTCCCCACTGGCTCCAGTCAATGGACGGTTTCTATTAACAACACCAGCATGAATATGGTCAACAAAATAGTGCCACTCTTGATCCTTTGTACTAATTAAACCTGCAGAGAGTCCATATCGGGTATCATTGGCAATCATCACGGCCTCTTCCAGTGAATTGTAGCGAATCACTTGTAATATCGGGCCAAAATACTCTTCATCATCAAGTTGTAGGACATCAGTTACGTCGATTAAACTTGGTGAAACAAAGGCATACCCTTGATGCTTAGCTTCTACCAACACCGTTGCACCTTGTTTCTCTAATTTAGCTTGAGCTTGTATGATCATATCAACGGCTTGGCGAGAAATAAGCGAGCCCATAAAAGGTTGAGGATCTAAAAGCGGTTCACCACATTTTAAAGATTCAACTGCCAGAGTCAGCTGACTTAATAAATGATCGCCTTCCTGTCCTCTTGGGAGCAATAACCGTCTCGCACAGGTACACCTTTGCCCAGATGAAAGATAAGCTGATTGCAAAATCGTATAAACCGCAGCGGTCATCTCCCCATAAGAAGAAGACACAACCAGTGGATTATTGCCACCCATTTCAAGCGCTAACATTTTATCCGGCTGACCAGCAAAATAGTGATGAAATTCATGCCCAGTTTGAGCACTACCGGTAAATAATACACCGTTGATTAATGGGTGTATGAGTAATGACTTTCCGGTTTCCCTTTCCCCTTGCACTAAATTAATCACCCCCTGAGGCAGCCCTGACTTTTCCCATAGAGAAACCATTAATTCAGCGGTAAAAGGGGTATGCTCTGAAGGCTTAAACACAACACAATTACCTGCTAGTAACGCAGGTACAATGTGTCCATTAGGTAGATGAGCTGGGAAGTTATAAGGTCCAAAAATAGCAAACACACCGATTGGACGATGCCTCAACACCACTTGAGTCTCTTGATTATCAGAGAAGCTTTCCCCTGTTCGGGTATGATAGGATCGAATTGAAACCTGAATTTTAGCAATCGTAGCACTGACTTCTGTTCGACTTTCCCATAAGGGTTTTCCTGTTTCCAGCGCAATGACTTCAGCGATACGTTCTTGATTTTCTTTTAATAACTGTTCAAAGTTTAAAACATACGCTTCTCTCTCGGAGCAACTCAATAGACGCCATGATAGAAAAGCTGCATTTGCCGATTCAACGGCTGCATTAACCTGCTCAGGCGTTGCTGCTGAACCATGCCATACTTCTTCATCATTATAGGGAGAATGGGATGTCAAAGGTTCACCTAAACCTTGGTGCCATTGAGCATTAATCCAATGTGTCATAGTAACCTCCAATGATGAATATCTAGATATTCATCGGTAGCAAGCGTAACTTATCGCCCTCTTCTACTTGTAATGCCTTTGCGGTGTCAGGGGTAATAATGGCGTGCTTCGTTTCCTCGTCATACGCAACCTGTGAAACGGCAGCTCGAAAGTGTTTAAAGCGCGTATTTGATATCAGAAACTGTGTAGAGCTTGTATGCTCTGAAATCTGAGTAATGGCATTAAAAGAACATTTGACCGCTTTGACCGAATCCAAATCACATTCAACCGTTGGACCCCCATCAAAAATATCAATGTGATCACGACATCGAAAGCCTTCTTGCTGAAGAAGTTTTAATGCTGGGGCAGTTTGAGGATGAACTTGCTGAATAACCGCTTGAGCCTCTTGGCTTAATAAGTTGACATAAATAGGGAATTTAGGCATTAAATCCGCGATAAATCCTTTTTTACCGACACCAGTTAAGTAATCAGCCATAGTAAAATCTATCGAAAAGAAATGCGTTTGTAGCCATTTCCAGAAAGGTGAGTTCCCTTCCTCATCCGACACACCACGCATTTCAGCAAATACGGTTTTAGAGAATCGCTCTGGGTGTTCTGCCATCAATAAGAAGCGGCACTTAGACATCAACCTGCCATTCGTCCCCTTTCTGTGATTGGGTCTTAGGAATAGAGTACACACCTCAGAATACCCCGTATAATCATTACCCAAAGTGAGAATCTTAACTTTATTATGTACATTCAGGCGTTCAGAGTGGTGAATCACGGTACTAATATGGTAAGAATAAAATGGAACATCCCAACCCACTGCCGCTTCAATACCGGTCGTACCGGCTATATCACCGGTGTCACTATCGACTCCAACCATTAAATAGCTTTCATTAGTCGGTTCAGATAGATCGTCTTTATTAAAGCTGTCTTCAGAGTGAGTAATACGACGATTTAGAAGCTCTTTGTCAACCGGCAAAGAAGTAAACCCATGACCAGATTCAACGGCACAAAGATGCAAAGCGTCATAATCAGAACGGGAAATAGGGCGAACAACTAACATAGCAACCCCTCTCGGCAATATTTCTATTTACAGCATAGTCATTAAGTATGATAAAAGTCCAGATGAGAATATGGATTTCATATGAATAAAAAAGCCATCAAATACATTGATGGCTTTTGATATTGAGCTTTAAGTCGTTTTATTTTATCAGTGCTGAAATTGCTTTATCTAATTTCTGTAAACCAAGTGTAATATCTTGAGTTTCAATCACTAATGAAGGAGTAAAACGAAGAACATTGGCACCGGCAACCAGAATCAACAACCCTTCATCTCCTGCTGCTAGCAGTATATCCTTTGCTTTGCCATGCCACTCTTCTTTTAATTCTGCACCCAATAATAATCCCTTACCACGCACTTCTTTAAAAATATGATATTTTTGATTAATGGATTCTAGACCTTCTCTAAAGAGCTGCTCCTTTTGCTGAACTCCGCCGAGTACCTCAGACTTGCTGACCTCTTTGATGACCGCATCTGCAACAGCACAGGCTAACGGATTACCCCCATAGGTCGAACCATGCGTTCCGAAACCTAAGTTCTCAGCAATATCCGTTGTCGTTAACATAGCACCAATGGGGAATCCTCCTCCCATTGATTTCGCCGTCGTCATAATGTCAGGCGTGATTCCTAGCCCTTGATAAGCATAAAAATCACCTGTACGGCCATTACCCGTTTGTACTTCATCAAAAATCAACAGGGCGTTATGTTTATCACACAATGCACGAACAGCCGATACAAATTCAGGCGTTGGTGGAACAATCCCTCCTTCCCCTTGTAATGGCTCCATCATGATCGCACAAGTCTTATCTGAGATTTGTGCTTCTAAAGCAGCAACATCATTAAAAGGAAGATGTGTCACATTACCAGGTTTAGGCCCAAAACCATCGGAATACGCTTCTTGGCCACCAACGGTTACAGTAAAAAAGGTACGCCCATGAAAACCTTGATTGAAAGCAATAATTTCTGATTTTTCTTCACTAAACTTATTTTTAGCGTAACGGCGAGCGAGTTTTAAAGCGGCTTCATTTGCCTCTGCACCCGAGTTCGCAAAAAACACTTTATCAGCAAAACATAAATCAATCATGGTTTTAGCTAAACGTAACGCAGGCTCATTCGTCATAACATTACTTAAGTGCCAAAGCTTTTGACTTTGTTCTTGTAATGCATTCACCATAATCGGATGACAATGTCCTAAACAGCTTACCGCTATACCACCGGCAAAATCGATATACTCTTTTCCTTCTTGATCCCAAATTCTAGACCCTTTCCCTTCCACTGGAATCATAGGTAATGGGCTATAGCACGGAACCATAACCTCATCAAATTGTGCTCTTTTAATATTTTCAGACATTGCTAACTCCTTCTGATCAATGAACTTAATACTAAATCAGCTTTATCAAACGAGCTGATAATCTCAATATACGTATAAACATCCTATAAGATTAACCATACCTACTATTGAGTATTTATGCACTAAAAAAGGAAAAATATTCTTTTCATTTAAATACAAGGATCTACCGCTATCATTTTCTTTTCAAAAAGTTAGCCAAAATATCATGCCCCTGTTCTGTTTTTATCGATTCAGGGTGAAACTGAACAGCGTCAATAGGTAACGTTTTATGCTGATACCCCATAATTTCATGAAACTCATTATTTTCATCCAGTGTCCATGATGTGATTTCAAAACAACTGGGCAATGACTCTCTATCAACAATCAAAGAGTGATAACGGGTGACCGTTAAAGGGTTATTTAATCCTTCAAAAACACTACGATTAGTATGATGAATAGCTGAGGTTTTACCGTGAATCGGTTTTTCGGCTTTAACGACATGGCCGCCAAAGACCTGAGCAATAGCTTGGTGCCCAAGGCATACGCCAAGTATAGGGACTTTACCTGAGAAATATTGAATCGCTTCAAGTGATATGCCCGCTTCATTCGGCGTACAAGGACCAGGTGAAATGACAAGATGAGATGGATTAAGCCTCTTAATACCATCAATATCAATCTCATCATTACGCACGACGTGAACTTCAGTATTTAATTCACAAAAGTATTGATACAAGTTATAGGTAAAAGAATCATAATTATCGATAATGAGCAACATAATGCACCTACTCAATTAGAATGGAATCAGCACCTCAGTCATCTTCGGCACCTAAGTTAAGAAATGCGACCATTTCTCATCAATAAAAGTGAATAAAAAAGTCGCTTATCTCCACAGAAAAGCGACTTTCATTACACGTCTATTATGTCATTGAATTAGAAAGGACGTGGTACAAAACCGACCGCTTCATACGCTTTTTTCAATGTTTTCAATGCTCGCTCTGATGCCTTTTCAGCACCGACTTTCATGATCGAGTCCAAATAAGCACGGTCGTCGCGAATGCGACGATACTCAGCTTGTACTGGTGTTAACATTTCAACTAATGCTTCACCCACATCCTTCTTAAATGGGCCGTACATTTCCACTCCAGCATATTTTGCTTCGATTTCATCAAAGCTTAACCCTGTTGCAGCTGAATACAGACTCATCAAGTTCGAAATACCGGCTTTATTTTCAATATCATAAGCAATGCGAGGTGTTTCATCCGCATCCGTTTGCGCTTTTTTGATTTTTTTCAGTATCGACTTTGGATCTTCTAACAACGTAATCACATTTTTACGATTGTCATCCGACTTAGACATCTTCTTCTTCGCATCCTGTAAGCTCATGACACGTGCATTTACTTTAGGAATATACGGCTCTGGTACCGTGAAAATTGGCGCTTCAGGACCATAAATATTATTGAAACGAGTCGCAATATCTCGTGCAAGTTCAAGGTGCTGCTTTTGATCGCTTCCGACTGGCACTTGATGTGCTCCATACAATAAAATGTCTGCAGCCATCAGCACTGGGTAACCAAATAAGCCCGCATTCACATCATTGGCGTAACGCTGGGACTTATCTTTAAATTGAGTCATTCGACTCAACTCACCCATTTGAGTATAACAATTAAGAAGCCAACCAAGCTGAGCGTGCTCTGGAACATGTGACTGAACAAATAACGTGCTCTTCTTTGGATCAACGCCAACCGCAAGACAAATAGCCAATGCGTCTAATGTTGCCTCATGCAGCGCTTTAGGATCCTGACGAACCGTGACAGCATGAAGATCAACAACACAATATTGACAATCATAATCATCTTGCATCTGTTGCCACTGACGCAGAGCACCCAAGTAGTTACCGATACTTAGTTCACCAGAGGGCTGGACACCACTCAAAACAATGGGTTTGCTCATTTGATTTATTCCTTAACTTCAAAAAACTTAAATAAAAAAGCCATGCGTATTCTCTTTAATCGCATGGCTTTCCAGTGTACTAAATCGCATTTAATTTACTAGCTTTTTTCTCCAGATACTCCAAGGATATCCAATAGTTTTGCGATATCATCAGCAATATAATCAGGGTTCGATGCCGAAATCGGCTCGCCATGGTTATAGCCATAGGTTAATCCAAAAGAAACACATTGTGCGTTACGTGCTGCTAATATATCGTTCTTAGAGTCACCAACCATGATGGTTTGCTCTGGGGAAACATTGTATTTTTCCATAAGCCAATTGAGAGCCACTGGGTTGGGTTTTTTCTCAGGGAAAGCATCGCCTCCAAGCGCATCTGAAAAACAACGATCAATGTTATGTTGCTGGAGTATATGAGGCACAAATTGTGATGGCTTATTCGTGACTATCGTCAATACATATCCAGCATTTTTCAGAGCATCCAGTGTACGTTCTACATTGGGATATAAATGGCTCAACTGATGACCTGTTTGTTCATAATATTGGTCAAACATCGTACGTGCCTGATGACGAATTTCAGGTGTTAAGCTTGGATCAATGTTTAAACTATGGCTTAACGAACGCCCAATTAACACATCGGCACCGTTGCCAACATAATCACGTACTTGGCATTCTGATACCGCTGGATAACCTAATGCTTGTACTGTCTGATTTGCTGCCATTGCTAAATCAGGAACACTGTCGAGTAAAGTGCCATCAAGATCAAAAATAACTAATTTAATCTCTTTATTTACTGTATTTTCCATGGGTTTCTCTCCTGATTAAGATCGGTTACTTATTCTTATCATTTTTCTATAACTGAGCTTTCGCCAGCTCATCGCGCATTTGCTCGATAACAACTTGATAGTCAGGCTGATCAAAAATAGCACTACCAGCAACAAACATATCTGCACCTGCTTCTGCTATTTCACGAATATTATCGACCTTAACCCCACCGTCAATCTCTAAACGAATATCACGACCGGACTCATTGATACGTTGGCGAATGGCTTTTAGTTTATTCAATGTTTGAGGAAGAAATGATTGCCCACCAAACCCTGGATTAACCGACATGACCAAAATCATATCAACCTTATCCATGATGTAATCAAGATAGGATAACGGCGTTGCCGGGTTCAAGACGACACCCGCTTTACAACCATGTTCTTTGATCAATTGTAAAGTACGATCAACATGTTCCGACGCCTCGACATGAAATGTAATCATCGACGCCCCTGCTTTCGCAAAATCAGGGATAATACGATCAACGGGCTTCACCATTAGATGAATATCGATCGGCGCTGTGATTCCGTAATCACGTAATGCCTTACAAATAGGTGCTCCAAATGTAAGATTTGGCACATAATGGTTATCCATTACGTCAAAATGTACCACATCGGCACCTGCAGCTAACACTCGTTCGACATCTTCACCAAGTCGGGCAAAGTCTGCAGATAGGATAGAAGGGGCAATTAAAAAATCTTTCATTCATATTCCTTATTTGTGAGTTACTGAGTGCATGGTAGTAGGCAATATACTTGAGCACTTTATCTCTTTAGAGGGCGTGATTTACTTAAGAATTTGTCTTACTTAAGAGCGTTATCTACTTGGATGCTCCGATTGAAAGAGAGCTAATAGCTCATCCACTTTATTACGCCCTGCTCCATTGCGACTGATCGTACGTTTAACACGAATCACATTTAGTTTTGCACCATGATAAAGTCGCCTTGTGAGCATCGTATCATGATTAGATATTAACACTGGGATGTGTCGATTTAATGCTGCGTGTTCAGCAACCTCAGCAAGATGTGCTTGGTCGTCAAGGGAGAAACCTTTACCTGAATAAGAGGTGAAATTCGCAGTTGTAGAAAGCGGAGCATAAGGTGGATCGCAATAGACAACGCTGCCCTTCCGAGCACGGCGAAAAGTTTCAGCATACCCTTCGCAAATAAACGTGGCTTTTTTGGCTTTTTCAGAAAAAAACTCTAGCTCTTGCTCTGGGAAATAGGGTTTTTTATACGACCCAAAAGGGACATTAAATCCCCCTTTTTGATTGTAACGACATAAGCCATTAAAACCGAAACGGTTCATATATAGGAATGCTAGCGAGCGATACCAAATATCATCGGTTTGATTAAATTGCTGACGCACATCCAAGTAAACCTCTTTATCGTTATGCTGAGGAGTAAACCAGCGTTTCGATTCTTCGATATACTTTTCTGGTTCAGCTTTCAGTAAATTATAAAGATTAATCACATCTGGGTTGATGTCAGCCAATAGATAGTGATCGTAGTCTGTATTCAGAAAGACCGAGCCAGCACCGACAAAGGGTTCAATCAACTTGTTAGCTTCTGGTAAGTGTCTGCGAATATCTTCAACAAGTCCATACTTACCACCCGCCCATTTCAAAAATGCACGCTGCTTCTTCTTCATCAAAGATATCTACTAATGGCCAATTAAGGTTCATAAATGTAGCATAAAACCTCTAAATGCTAAACCACTATTAAGCTTGGCTACCAGCTCCAATCCTACTTTATCAAACATATGAATAAGATATCGCCTAAATGGTATTATTCGATACACACTTTGATATCTTATAGTTCTTTTTGGATATTCGATAATGACTTAGCCCAAGGAGATAAGGTTTGTAACCCTTCAGGTAGTCGATAGATTTCATCTCGAGCAGATTGAATATCATTAAATTGGCCATAGGTGACAATATACCAATCTTGTCCATTGCGTTGAGCCTTATACACTCGAACCTGCCCTTCTAGTTCATATCCATCAATAAATTGCCCAAGATCTCGCTCGGTTTCTAAGGCCGCTAACTGTACGGTATAATCACTCGGAGCTAAGGAAGCCAGTTCCTTTCTATCATACGTTAGATTGATACGCAGCGGTGGTGCTTGAGTTGCAACATCAATGCCAATGGTTGGTAAAGGCGATGAGCCGACATTGGATGAGTCCGTATTGAGTAATGGTGCCGTTTGATGTATGGCTGAGAGAGTGATTTCACCCTGATTTCCACCAGATAGTAATGCATCAACCACATCAGAAGAAATGACGACTCTTTGTGAAGAATCTTCTTTACCAACGGATAATGTACTCCCCACAACTTCTTGTGGTAAGGGTGCATCATCCTCATAACCAAAGGATCTAACCTCTTGTGGTTTTTTTATTATTTCTCCTGGCTTTGCTAACACATCCTGTTGACTCATTAGCAATGTTTGCGACCTATCATTGTTGCTTTCAGAGGATGATTCAACAGACCATTCTAAAGGAGGGGTACCATCCCTATCTCCCGAATGAAATGTGAGCGTGTTTGTATTGATACGATTTACGCCATCCACTGTTTCTTTTATAACGGCCAACTCGATCGGTTTTGCCACCGTCCCTGTCGGAATTGGTGTTAAATCTATAGACAAATAGGCCACAATGCCGGTTAATGTCGCGCCTCCGAATGTCATAGCCATACGAGCCGGTGATGTAATAATGGAACGAATAATAATTTTTTTCGTCTTAGGCTGTTTATCATTCAATGCCATAATCCCTCCTGGTAAACACGGAAGACGCTTACAGGCTTTTTTTAGCCACGCCTCTCGTTCAACATCCGTATATCTTAATATTAAATAATCAAAAAAAGCTTGAGACTCTAATGAACTCAAATTGGGTATAGCTAATACTATTGGTTGCAGTAAGGGTGCTTCTTGGTATTCAACCTTTTCGCAATCGGTAGGCATTGCTGTGCTTTGATGTCCTGCATACCTTGGTAATAAAGGTAATGCCTGATGCTCCTCACCAAACAGTACCACGTGAATTTGCCATCCAGGCTTTACTTGTGAAGCGAAAACTAATTCCCACAACTCTAATAGTAAAGTATCGCTTAAAAGGTGAGCATCATCGATAACCAAAACCATATTACACGGGCATTCATCGAAAAACGCATCAAAATGCGCAATAATTGAGAGCTCTGGCTGAATATCAATCTTATCCATAGAGCCATATAAAAAGGAAAAACATTGAGAAAATAAGATAGCACGACGTTGAGCGTCGCTTTGTTGAGGATGACACAATAGTAAAGCTTGCTCTTTGTCCTGAGCATAAGCCTCTAAATAGCGTTGAGATAACCAGCTTCGCCCTGAGCCCGCTTCTCCTGATACTGAGAGCATTTGTGACTGATAACGAGTAAGTAGCGCTAAGCGTTCAAGTAGGTCTTTTTGGGAAGGTAGATCAAGAGCATGCTCATTAATAATATTCACATGCTCATTCGATGTTAAATAGGCACTCATTCTAACCCCCTTTTTTAACACCGTAAGGCACAGCACTCTATGTGTCATGCTAAACAAAGTGTTATTACTGCTTATTTGTTGCATTCGAGATAAACTCAGATACAACAAGACAAGCAAGGGTTGTGCCTAAAACAAAGGTAGTCCTAAAACAATAATTATACTGTTCGGCAGAAATCGATCGCCGCTTCTAGTACGTGTTCAGGCACGCCTTTAATCACTTCTGCTTCACCTATTTTATTAGGTAAAACAAAGCGAATATGCCCAGCTAACACTTTTTTATCTCGTTTCATATGACGCATAAAATCGGAGAAACTCATGCCTTCGGGTGTATGGGTAGGCAAATGAGAACGACGTAAAATTGACACAATACGCTCAAAATCATCATCAGAGATCATATCCAGCAATAATGCTGTTTTTGCCGCCATCACGGTTCCGGATGATACTGCTTCACCATGAAGCCATTGTCCGTAACCTTGCTCTGCTTCTATAGCGTGTCCAAAAGTATGGCCTAGATTCAGTAGCGCTCGAATACCCGATTCTTTTTCATCTAAAGCAACCACTTCTGCTTTGATTTCACAACAGCGAGCAATAGCGTACTTTAATGCCTTTTCATCTAAAACATAAAGTGCATCCAGGTTGTTTTCGAGCCAGCAAAAAAAGTCATTATCATAAATAATGCCGTATTTAATGACCTCTGCCATCCCTGCTGCAAATTCTCGCTTTGGCAAGGTCGATAGACAATTTGTATCAATGACGACTGCTTTAGGTTGGTAAAAAGCACCAATCATATTTTTTGCTAAAGGGTGGTTTACCGCCGTCTTACCTCCAACAGAGGAATCGACTTGGGACAATAATGTCGTCGGTATTTGAATAAAATCAACACCACGCTGATAACA
This sequence comes from Vibrio sp., assembly GCA_028131545.1. Classification (GTDB taxonomy): domain Bacteria; phylum Pseudomonadota; class Gammaproteobacteria; order Enterobacterales; family Vibrionaceae; genus Vibrio. Next base: position 11,038 of record JAOICL010000040.1, read on the forward strand.
AGCAGCTGAAAAGCCCACTAAGTCACCAATCACCCCCCCTCCAAGCGCAACGATAGTGACATCACGGCTATAATTCCCTTCTATAAGGAAATCCATTACCTGCTGGAAAGTGTCGAGTGTTTTATATTGTTCACCATCGGGTAAAGAGAGCAGTACCGCATGCGCTCCTCGTTGACCAATGAGTGTTAGAATGGTATCAGCATATAGCGGAGCAATGGTTTCATTACTGATCACCACAACTTGCTTATTTGCTTCAATGAGAGAGAGGTGCGCTGGGTCAGAAAATAACCCAGCACCAATAGAGATAGGGTAGCTACGCTCCCCTAACTTTACCGTAATCCGTTCCATGGCCTTATTCTCCTTGAAAGAGCGAGAATTAACGCTCTTCTAATAACTTAGCGATTTGGTTAGCAACAACCTTCGCACCTTGATCATCTGTACGTACAGTATAATCAGCGACTTCGCTATATAGAGGATTGCGCTCAGCAGCAAGTGCTTCTAACACCTGACGCGGCTCATCTGTTTGTAAAAGTGGACGCTTTTTATCGCGATTAGTACGAGCTAGTTGCTTCTCGATTGTTGTTTCTAAATAGACAACAATACCACGCGCAGAGAGTCGATTACGGCTTTCTTTGCTGATAATCGAGCCACCACCGGTTGCTAATACGATACCTTGCTGTTGAGTAAGATCATCAATAACCGCTTCTTCGCGCTTACGGAAACCCTCTTCACCTTCAACATCAAACACCCAAGAAATATCGGCACCTGTGCGCTCTTCAATTACTGTATCTGAGTCAATAAACTCCATATGCAGTTGTTGCGCTAGATATCGACCAATTGTACTTTTGCCAGCACCCATTGGGCCAACAAGAAAAATATTGCGTTTTTCAGCCATGATAAGCAGTAAATTACATCGTTAATTCAATGACATCGCCATAAACATGTTCAGCATTGCTGACTCTAAAAGCGTTCATGGCACCAATTCCTCACAGATAATTCGTGATAAGACCCGAAATTATCTAGGTTAGGTGCCATGAATGCAACTTTTTATTACAGATTTAACCGTATTTCTACTCAACGACCACCTTTGGCGTCACAAAAATCAATAATTCACTCTTTCCATACTGTTGATAAGAATGACGAAACAGTGCGCCAAGTAACGGGATATCACCTAATAGAGGTACTTTGTCAACGCTGTTAGTGACACTATGTTGAAAAATACCACCTAAAACAACGGTTTCACCATTATTCACCAACACTTGGGTTCCAATGCGTTGTGTATTAATCGCAACCGCTTCTCCAGTACCCGTTTGAACGACTTCGCCAGGTCTATCTTGGGTTACGCTTAAATCCAACACCAAACGATTATCAGGGGTTATTTGCGGCGTTACTTCCAAACTTAGTACGGCTTTTTTAAAGGCTACCGAGGTTGCACCACTCGATGCTGATTCGACATAAGGGATTTCTGTACCTTGTTCAATATAAGCTGGCTTTTTATTCGTTGTTAATAAGCGTGGGCTAGAAATAATCTCAGCTTTAGACTCACGCTCCAAAGCAGATAATTCTAAATCAAGCAATGTACCATCAGCTAACTTCGCCACTTGAAAAGCAATGGATGATGCCCCGGGAGATATCGCCGCCAAATTCACATTCAAAAAATCATCGACGGGTAAATCACCTCCTTCATCACCATATAACCCTTCAGACCATAGCGCACTTTCGATGCTCCCTCCGATGGTTTGCTCTCCATCTTGCGATATCATGCCCCAGCGAACGCCTAACTCATCTAAATTCCCTTCTGTCACGGTGACAATACGAGCTTCAATCTGTACCTGTTTAACGGCAACATCCAGAGAATCGACAATCCCTCTAATCACTTCAATGTTATCTGGTAATTCTCTGACCAAAATTGAGTTGGTGCGCTCATCAACAGAAATCGTTCCACGCTCACTCAACATATTAAACCCGCCGTCAGATCCCCCTATCATCGAGGCAATATCTGACGCTTTTGCAAACTTGATTTTAATTAATTCCGATTTAAGATCGCCCAACGACTCGGCTAAACGTGCCTTTTCTAACGCCAGTTTTTCTTGCTCATCGAGTTCTGACTTAGGTGCTACAAGAATCACATTACCATCAACGCGCTTATCAAGTCCTTTCACTTTCAATATGATATCAAGTACTTGCTGCCATGGGACGCCATCTAAGCGTAACGTTAGATTACCTGAAACCGAATCGGAAACCACAAGGTTAAATTGGTTATAGTCAGCAATTAATTGCAGCACATTACGCACAGGGATATCTTGGAAATTAATCGAAATCAATTTCCCTTCTTTTTCTAAAATGGAACGCTTTTTAATTATTTGCTCTTTAACTATTTTTATCACTTTAACTTCGAGTCGATTGCCTTTTAGGTTGTAATCGTAGCTATAGTCACCTTCAACACTGGCGACCAATAGAGTGCTTGGCGATTGACGAAACACCTCGATGTTATCAACATTCGTAGCAAAATCTTTAACATCCAATAAAAACAACTTATCGTCATCAACGTCCGTATTCAATAACTCAATACTGAGTCCTTCCTGTGCTTGCTGCACATCAACGACAACAGAAGGTGACGCCAATTCTACGACAATAATCGCGTTTTTATCTTTGTCGACTCGAAAATCAATGCCATTCAATGCATTAGACGAATCATCCGCTATCGCAACAAAAGAGGTGAAAAACAATAAAACCCATAAAGCTTGATTCCAAGCACTGTCGAGCATGCTTTTATTTCCATATTTCATTTTAAGTCCTTTTTCTTCTGAGATTATCGAAGAGCCATTTTCACATTGCGTTTATTCCAACATCCCAAACCATCAGGAAGCGTCTCATTTATAATTAGATATTTCGACGTTACTTTCGTAATTCGACCATTATTCAAGCCAATGTATTGTCCTTTTGTCGCATTAAGTACCTTACCATTCGGTGCTTGAATAAGAGCAGACACGGTTTTAGCTCTACCCATTACCCCTTTTAGTTGTAATTTACTTAATGGAAACTTCTCTAATTTCCCATTTTTACGCCGAGATTTGGGTTGCCAACAGTTGTTATCAGCTAAAGGTTGCTGAATCGTTAATGCTGCACGCGGAAGAATAAAAGGAGCTCGATTGTCAACCTGTGTATAATTGGATGCTTGAAATTCTATGGCAGGTGCTAGGTCTTTCACTTTCTTCTGAGAACGTAATTCAACCTGCTTAACAAACTGGTCAAGCGGCTCATCTTGTGCTTGACAACCAATCAGTAAAAAACCACATAGGATAGGCCATGTGAACCGCTTCCAGTGATTAACCTTCATCTTTGACCTCCGGCTTAAATTGATAAGTAAAAGCTCGGACACGGAAGTGTAAAACACTGCTTTCTTGACTAACACGATGCCAATCAACATCTTGTAAGTTAATGATTCTAGGTAGCCTTGCTATTGCTTCTGCAAATTGCCCAATGTCGTGATATGTCCCTGTTAATTCCATATTTAAAGGCAATTTATACAGTAATGTATCATTCTGCTTTTCTCCCCAATCAATGCGAGTGAAAGTCAATGCATTCTCTAGTCCTAACTCATTAACCGATGCCAACATAGAAGCCAACTCTTTTTGTACCGGTAATTGCTTGGATAAATAATCATAACGTTCTGACAGTTGGTCAAGGTGATGCTGCATTTGTGGTAATGCCGCCGCTTTATTGGCTTTAATTTGCACCGTCGATTTTAATTGCTCTTCTTTATGAATAAGGCGCTCTACAGCCTCTTCTTTAGGTTGTAGGTAAAACCATGTACCTAGCCCTTGAATGATTATAAATAAAACGGCAACAACAATGCATTGAGGAATCAAGGGCCAATCGGCCATTTCATCCAACTCTAATTCTTGAAAATCAACCATGATTCCCTCCTTGTGCTTGATGGCGCTGATTCACTTGCTCTAAATCAAACTCAAAGGACACTTTAAATGTTTGAAATTTTTTACCAAATCGCTCTTTATTGTGTACTATTGAGTGCATATAGACATCGAGAAGTTCAGCGGAGCTTTCCATGCTCTTTAGCATCGTCGCTAAGCGTGAGGTACTATCACTGATACCACTCATTTCTACCGTTGCTTCATCCATATTAATCTTATCAATGTAAACACCTGGTGGTACTAGGTTAGGTAATGCATTCATAAAATCTGTTGTTTTATTGCGTGTTTGTTGTAAGGACTCGACCACCTCTAAACGAGTAATCAATGCTTTGTGGTCATTCTCAACATTTTTGAGATCCATAATCCGTTTATCGAGTGTTGCGATGTGATTATCAAGAAAACGAATACGTTGAGTTTGTTCTGATGCTTGGGAGTCGATATAAGTCCCTACCCCCCATTGCATACCAACCGCTAACAAGACACCAGCCGCCGCAAGACCAATAAATCTTTGTTGATGTTCTTCTTTTTTCTTTTCGCGCCAAGACAGTAAATTAATATCATGCAACATGCTCTGTCTCCTGCCAATGTACGCCTCGTAAAGCAATCCCGGTAGCAACAGCAAAGGTTTCTTCAGCTACAGGAATTTTGCTGCTTTTTTTGGGTAGTTCTATATCAAACAGGTCAAACACATTTAATATATCCACTGGAATCGTTAGTGCCGTATGTAAATAATCGATTAACGGCTCTATCAAGCCTCCATTACCGGTTACCCAAAGGCCTTCTATCGCTTTCCCCCCATTAGACGATGCAGCAATTTGTGCTTGTCGTAACACCCTCTCACCAAAGGCCGTTAAATTACTGTCTTGCTCCTTCGTTTCTGCAAGCACTTTAAACCCCATGGGTATTTCTTTATGAAAAGCCGGTTTTCTTTCTAGATCCATACAAAGCGTACTTCGTTGCTCTCCAATATCTAAAATGGCCCAGTTCTCTTTCGATGTTTGCTGTTGAGCTCGCTGCCAAATCGACAACAAACTGTGCGATTGTAAGTCCATAACTAAGGGCTTGAATCCAGCCTTTGATACTGCGTCATTACGACTTTCTATAACTTCTTTTTTCGTTGCGTAAACTTGATAAGTTGCCACTTTACCTCGTGTTACCGTTGTGTTTTCCACCGGTACAAAATCAAGCCTTAATTCTTCTATTGGAAATGGCGACTGAAGTGCAAATGCCTGCATAATAGCGAACTCTCTCTCACTGACATCGAGATCACTGTCTATCTGCAAAATTTTGCTGATCACCGCATTATCCGGAATGGCAATGGCCACTTTATGACTTAACCATGGGAGAGTCTTTTTTAATTCTTTGAGTTTCTTTACAATTTCATCTGGATTTACGGTATTATTTTCTAATGAGATCCCATCTGATAAAGGGATTTCTTGATAAGAGATAATAGAACTGTCACCTTTAGTATGCTTCAGTACCACCGCTTTAATACTATGGTGACTAATATCAATACCTGTAACTAATTGTCTATTCATGTTACTTGCCTCCGTTCCTTCGGCTTAGCTCGGTTAGTTCGTTCCAGTTGAAACAATAAAGGGGTTTTGAGCTAAGCTATTAGATTAGAGTACTAGGGATTATGTGGTTAGAACCTAAACAAAATGGGGATTCTCGGTGAAGTTCATAAAGCTAATGCTAATTTTTTCAGTGGCTTGCATTATTATTGGAGTAGGGACAATATTTGGATTCTATAAGTATGTAGAAAAAGAACTACCAAATATCACCACTCTACGCGATGTTAAATTAGAAACACCAATGCAAGTTTTTAGTCGTGATGGCAAGCTCATTGCTGAGTTTGGTGAGAAACGTCGTATGCCTGTCAAATACGATGAAATACCACAAAACTTGATTAATGCCCTTATTGCAACAGAGGATACTCGCTTTTATGAACACTGGGGGTTTGATCCTATCGGTATTGTGCGTGCAGCAGTCGTCGTTGCTATATCAGGAGAGGCGAAACAAGGTGCAAGTACGATCACTCAGCAACTTGCGCGTAACTACTATCTTTCCAATGACAAAAAGATCATGCGAAAGATCAAAGAGATCTTCATTGCCTACCATATTGAACAACAGCTATCAAAAGAAGAAATCCTTGAATTATATGCAAATAAGATCTTTTTAGGACACCGTTCATATGGATTTGCCGCTGCTGCCCGAGTTTACTTCGGTCGAACTCTACAGGAACTGACTCTTGGTGAGGTCGCTATTCTTGCTGGTTTACCTAAAGCTCCTTCGACCATGAATCCAATTTATTCCGCTGATCGAGCGATGACGCGTCGCAATGTTGTTTTAGGACGTATGCTTGATGAAGGCTATATATCCCAATCTGAATATGAAGCAGCAAAAACAGAAACGGTTATTTCTGAATATCACGAAACACCCCGTGAAGTCGATGCCAAATACGTTGCTGAGATGGCACGTACATGGATGATTGATAAGTACGGTAATGACGTTTATAGCTCTGGTATGAAAGTCTATACCACTATCGCTTCAAATTTACAGCATGCTGCAAATGATGCGGCAATTAATAATCTATTAGACTATGACCAAAGACATGGCTATCGAGGCCCTTTAAAGACGCTATGGGAAGATACGGATTTAGGCTTAACGAATACTGAAATAAAAGCTGAACTGAGAAAAATCCCAACCTATGACCCATTAATTCCTGCTGTTATTACTCAAGTTGGTGACAAAGATGTTGAGGTTTACATTAAAAACCAAGGTATCGACACAATCCCGTGGGATGGAATGAAGTGGGCCCGCTCCTTTAAAACCGATAAACAGCAAGGAGATGCTCCTAAAGCAGCAAAGGATATCCTTTCTATTGGTCAGGTTATTTGGGTTCAAGAACAAACTCTCCAACAAGAAGATGATGACTCTGACATTTCCACCTATTGGAAGCTAGCACAAGTACCCGACGCTCAAACCTCTTTTGTTGCGATCAACCCTAATAACGGAACAATACAAGCCTTAGTCGGTGGCTTTAACTTTACTCATAATAAATTTAATCGTGCAACCATGTCAGTTAGGCAGGTCGGTTCAAGTATTAAACCTTTTATTTATTCTGCTGCCATAGATAGTGGAATGACGCTGGCCACACTGATTAATGATGCTCCGATTAATGAAGTTCTTAGTGATGCCGATGGAACCGCATGGCGACCAAAAAATTCACCACCTACTTATTTAGGGCCGACACGTCTAAAGATTGGCTTAGCACAATCAAAAAATGTAATGGCTGTTAGGGTGCTTCAGTCCGTTGGATTAAAAGAATCAAGAAACTATTTAACTAAATTTGGTTTCAACCTCAAAGATATCCCACGGTCTGAAACCATCGCGCTTGGAGCGGGTAGTTTAACACCATTACAAATGACTCAAGGTTATTCTGTCTTTGCCAATGGCGGCTACTATGTCGAACCGACCTTCATCGAACGAGTCGAATCTCCGATTGGGGAACTGGTGTATCAAGAATCTCTACCCATTATTTGTGAAGATGATACTTGTGAGTTAATGGACGAAAGTCACTGTAGCGATGCTATTTGCGAAGAGGATATTGTCTTGTCCGAAGACGATAAGACGAAGGCTGCATCTGAAGAGCCTAGCGACTCTAACAGTCCTATTTCTCAAGCATTAAATGAACAAGAAGTACAACCAACGGAGGATGCCACGGTACATTACGCTACTCGCGTTATTCCTGAACAAACGGCGTTCTTGGTTCGTGAAATGCTCATTTCGAACGTTTGGGGAGGAGGAAATTGGGGTGCCAAAACATCTTGGTTAGGGACAGGTTGGCGAGCTCGCACTCTAGACCGTAAAGATATTGGAGGCAAAACAGGCACCACCAATGACTCAAAGGATGCATGGTATACTGGTTATGGCCCTAATATTGTCGTCGCCTCTTGGGTTGGCTTTGATGCCCACTCAAGAAACTTAGGTCGCAGTGAGTACAACAAAAATTTAAAACGTAATGAACAAGCACCTGGTGGTGAATTTGGTGGTAAAACTGCACAGCCGGCTTGGATAGACTTTATGGGCATTGCTTTAAAAGATGTGAAACCAAGCATCAAGCAGCTTCCTGAGAATATAATCAATGTTCGTATCGATAGGGAAACGGGGTTATTAACCGATAAGACCGACCATACATCCACATTTGAATATTTTCTTAAAGGCACAGAACCAACACAGGAAGTTGAACAAGGGTTTAATGACAATATTTATAACTCTTCAGAAGATAATGCCGAGTTTGAAGACGAGCTATTTTAGGCTGTTCATTTCACTCCTTCTCAGAAAAAATCAGTACGCTATTTGCGTGCTGATTTTTTATCTGTTCACGCCATAACTCTAATTCAACAAGTGTATAATTGCTTCAGAGAGTTTTTCGAAACGTTTCTTTAACGCTGAACCAGGTCTGTAGGCAAGAACCAATTGTCGAGTAGGCTGTGGCTCTATATTCTCTATAATATTTAAGCTATCAGCAATATCCTGACGCCTAACCGACAGCTCAGGCAATAGCGTCACTCCCATACCTACCTGCACCATGTTTTTCAATGTTTCTAAGCTTGTCGCTTTAAAATGTTTATTTTCACGAGCACCAGCAGCAAAACAATACCCTAAAGCTTGATCTCTTAAGCAGTGCCCTTCTCCAAGTGTGAGTACTTCTTCATTATTTAATAGTTCAACATTAAAAGAATTCAATTGAGACCAAGGGTGATCCTTTGATGTCGCTAAGCACAACTTTTCTTCAAACAATTTAATTTCACGAAAAGGCTGAGTTTCGGCAACAGAGGCTAAGATAAGACAATCTAGCTCCCCTTGCTGCAGCTTTTGCACTAACACCCGGGTTTGATCTTCATATAAATGCATCTCTAAATCGGGATACTGTTGTTGTATTGATGGAATAATTCGAGGTAAAACATAAGGTCCTACTGTCGGAATAAAACCAATATGCATCGGTCCTGATAATTCATCAGCCTGACCATTTGCCATTAATTTAAACGTTTTGACTTCTTGTAGAATCTTTTTCGCTTGATCAACCAATGCTAATCCAGAATGTGTAAATAATACTGTTCGGTTATTTCGCTCTAATAGAGTACTGCCTAGTTCTTCTTCTAGTTTTTTTATTTGCCCACTCAATGTTGGCTGGCTAACGAAACACGCCTCTGCTGCTTTTCTAAAGTGCTTGTGCTTTTCTAATGCGACAAGGTATTCAAAATCTCGAATATTCATTTTTCCTACTCCAGCAAAACCTATCATTGATAAAAGCAATCAAAAGAATAGGAATTATCGATTTTTACAATCTACTATTATTGGCCATACTTTAGTTAATCAGACAGACATTAAACACAAAATCTTTCATTCGTATAAGGAATACAAGTCAATGAGCACATTACAAGATAAATCAGGCCAAAAAGTACCACAAGTTACCTTCCCTACACGTCAAGGTGAAGAATGGGTTAATGTATCCACCGATTCCCTATTTAAAGATAAAACGGTCATTGTATTTAGTTTACCAGGTGCCTTTACACCAACCTGTTCATCAACTCATTTACCACGATTTAATCAGCTATCTCAACAGTTCAAAGCAGAGGGTGTTGATAACATCGTATGTATCTCTGTCAATGATACCTTTGTAATGAATGCTTGGAAACAGGATCAGGAAGCAGAAAATATCACCGTAATTCCTGATGGTAATGGCGAGTTTACCGATGGCATGGGTATGCTGGTTGATAAAAGCGAGATTGGTTTTGGCAAGCGTTCATGGCGCTACAGCATGCTAGTTAAAAATGGTGTGGTTGAAAAAATGTTTATCGAACCAAACGAACCAGGCGACCCGTTCAAAGTTTCAGATGCTGAGACTATGATGAGATACCTCAATCCAGACTTTAAAGCTCAGGAAGCTGTCTCTCTATTTACAAAGCCTGGCTGCCCATTCTGTGCAAAAGCAAAAGCATTACTCACAGACAAAGGTTATCAATTTGATGAAATCATCGTTGGTCAAGATACGACAACAGCTAGCCTACATGCCGTAAGTGGTCGTACAACCGTGCCTCAAGTATTCATCGGTGGTAAACACATTGGTGGTAGCGATGATTTAGAAGCCTATTTCGCATAACAACATGAACACTTGCTGGCTTGTATCAAGCCAGCTACCTGACAAAATGAAGCAGTAAGAGGTTTACAATGGAATACAGAAATGTAGATGTCGCTATTATTGGCGGTGGTACAGCAG
>JAOICL010000041.1 GCA_028131545.1 Vibrio sp.
TATTTTTAATTTATGTGATCATTCCGTTTTGTTTATATAAATGAAGTGATTTTATTGAAATGTTATGGTTTTGGGGGGTAATGACTCAAATGGTGTTAATGAATAGAGTTGTTTCAATCGAAAGAAATACCAAATCTATCATTGTATTCGTAAACTTTGAGTGGGCTTTGTATAAAATTAACGAGATCTGTATAAGTACAAAAGAAGATAATGAGTGAATAGCCAATATTAAAGGTCAATATATAGGTAGTGACACTGTGACTATATCTCGCCATTAAGAGTAAAATTAAGCATGAGGTACTTAATTTAAGTTAACTTATTTAGATTATGGGTTACATGTTATATAAGAAGGGAAGAGCTTAATAGAAATGAGTGTGCATACGATAGGAAATAAAGCTAGAAGAATGTAAGGTAGTAGGAGATTTCAACCAGCCATGTAGACTGGTTGAGTTAACTGTACAATGTTGATGTGTGGTACCTAGATGCTATATCCGTTGAGTTAGGGAGTAATAAGCCCCCTTTTTCTGAATTAGATCGTTATGGTGACCTTGCTCAATGATCTCGCCGCTGTCAATAAGGACAATATTATCCATTTGATTGAGATTGGCTAATCTATGAGTAATAAATATGACGGTTTTATCTTGGAAGTGTTGATGGAGTAAAGCGAGAATAGACTGCTCGGTTTGCTTATCAAGTCCTTCAGTGGGCTCATCCAGTAATACGATGGGCGCATCGTGCAGTAAAGCTCGTACAATACCGATGCGGCGACGCTCTCCACCTGAAAGTTGACGGCCACCTTCACCAAGCCAAGTACTTAAACCCTTCTCATCGAGTAGGTGTTCTAACCCAACGTTAGCTAATGCCTGTTGCAGTTGTCCATCAGTACTGTTTTTATTGGCAATGATCAGATTATCTTTGAGAGTGCCATTAAGGATATCAACACGTTGACTGACAACGGAGATAGATTGCCTTAACTGTTTTTCACTCCATAGCTTCAAAGAAGTATCAGCAATCGTTATGTTGCCATGGGAAGGATCAAAAAATCGAGTAATAAGCTGTAATACCGTTGATTTACCAGAACCAGTTTTACCAAGAATTGCGACCGTTTGACCCGCTTTAATATCTAAAGAAACCTTCTTTAATACAGGACGAGGGTTGTCTGGATAATGGAAATCAATAGAGTCTAATTTTATATCAAACTCATTAGCATGAGATGCATCCTGTCGTGGGAAAGTGATAGGTATCTCAGCATCGACAACTTCATTTAATCGACGTGCTGATGTCAATGTTTGTCCTAGATATTGAAATGAACCGGCTATCGGTGCAATTAACTCTACGCTGGCCATGGTGGCAAATACGACAAAAGCGATCATGGGATCAGGGAGTTGTCCTCCAACACCATCAGCAGAAAGCCATAATATTAATAGTAGACTGAATCCATTGAGTAATATCATTAACCCTTGTGCTAACCCCGAAAGGTGAGCATTAACATACTGATTTAAAATAAAGTCAATTTGTTTATTAATGATTTTTTGGCGATAGTGATGCTCTGCACCAAATAGCGTTAGTTCACTGTAGCCTTGAAGCCAATCTAAAGTGGCAATACGTAATGCGGCTTTATTATTGGTCAGTTGGTGCCCATTCTTTTTTCCGAGTTGATAAAAGAGGATTGGCCAAGTAAATAATAGGACCAGCAAAATCGATCCCAGGGTAAGGCCAAGTTGTAAATCAACCCAAGCAATAGCAGAAGCTAATAAAATACTACCAATGATTGCGACGCTAATTGGTGTGATTAATCTTAAATACACATGATCCATGGCATCAACATCGGATACGAGACGGTTTAATAAATCGGCATCACGTATTTGACCAATTTTACCAGGAAAAAGAGGGAACAACTTTTTAAAGAAATGCACTCTCAGTTCGGTTAATAATTTAAATGTGGCATTGTGAGTTGTGACGCGTTCAGCCCAACGTCCAGCCGTTCGCGTAATGGCAAACCCTCTAACACCTGCACCAGGTAACAAATAGTTAAATGTTGTGATCGCGGCTAACCCAGCTAGTGCGGCAGCGGATAAAAACCAACCCGATAAAGCCAGTAGACCAATTGATGCGACTACCGTAATCAATGAGAGAGCCATACCAAGGGATAAGCTTGCCCAGTGCTTTCTAAATAGCTGTAAATAAGGAATTAAATCACGCATCTAAATTCCCCTGATTATTTTTGATAAGTTGTTGATTCGTCGTATACATAGAGGAAAATAAACCAGATTGTTCTAATAATGATTTGAACGTCCCCGACTCGACTAATTTTCCTTTATCGAGTACGAGAATTTGATCGACTGATTCTAATTGAGATAGCTGATGAGTCACAATTAATGTCGTTGTATGTTGAGTCATTTCATTAATGCTCTTCATGATCAATTGTTCACTGTTCGAATCTAAGCTTGCTGTTGGTTCATCTAATACCCAAAATAAACCATCTTGTAAAATTGCGCGAGCCAACGCGATTCGCTGTGCTTGACCAACAGATAAACCTCCAGAGCGATCAGAAATTGGATAATCTAAACCGATTTCATCGGTAAATTCGGAAGCATAAGCCTTTTTTAACGCTTGTTCGACCAGATGATTATCGATTTTATCTTCACGAATCATATCTTTACCAAGAGTGACATTGTCATATATGTTGCCATGAAGCAGTAAAGGGTTTTGTCCAACCCAGCTTATTTTGTCTCGTAAATCGGCAAGGTTCAGACTCGTTAGTTCTATGCCATTGATTTTTAACGAGCCTTCATAAGGTAGAAAGCCTAATAGCGTATTAATGAGGGTTGTTTTGCCAGCGCCACTTGGACCGACTAAAGCGGTTTGCTGTTGTTTTGTCAGAGAAAAACTGATTGGACCGAGAAGAGGGGTACCTTCAGGGGTAAAAACATGAAGGTTTTCAGCAATGATTTCGATGCCATTGATTTTGAGAGTATTGTTATTCAAATCGTTTATATTTTCGTGCAAAGGAGGAAGGGGAGTCGAACCACCTTGCAATTTTTTAACATCTTGCTTTAAGAAGAATACAATACTTTCAGCTGCACCGATGGCTTGTTGCTTAGCATGGTAAAATGTCCCTAAATCACGTAATGGTTGATAAAATTCAGGTGCAAGAATAAGGATGAACAGGCCAGTAAACAATGTAATTTCAACCCCGTAATGTCCGAAATCTAATTCCCCTATAAAGCTAAATCCAAAATAAACGGCCGCGATAGCAATCGATATTGAGGTGAAAAACTCTAAAATCGCAGAAGAAAGAAACGCCATTTTCAGAACGTCCATTGTTCGATTACGAAACACTTCAGAGGCTTCGTGTAAAACCTGTGTTTCTTTATCGGCTTGATTGAACAAGCGAATGGTCGTCATTGATTGTAAACGATCATAAAAATGACCCGATAAGCGTTGTAGGGCTTTGAAGTTTTTACGATTGGCTTCCGCTGCTTTCATGCCAGCGAGAGCCATAAATAAAGGAACAAGGGGAGCTGTGATAAGAAGTATTAACGCGACGGCCCAGTTGACTGGGAACACAACCGCTAAAATCACTAAGGGGATTAAAACAGCGAGAGTCATTTGTGGTAGATACTTTGCAAAAAAATCATGCATATTATCTACTTGCTCTAATATTAATGTTGCCCAAGAACCTGCAGGCTTTCCCTTTATATAAGCGGGGCCAAGTTCATGTAGTTTATCGAATATAATTTGTCTGATATAAATTCGAACTTGTTCACCACAGCGAAATCCTGTGACTTCTCTCGCCCACGTTAGAAGCGCGCGTAAAGTAATACAGCCAGCTAAGCCAAGAAATTCAGGTATAAGTGTGTGTTTATTTATATTTTCAATGATGATGTCATGCAGAATCGAGGCAAGGAGAGCAGCTTGACCAACTAAGGCAAGGCTAGAGAGTACACCAAGTCCAATAGAAAGCATTAGCCATTTTTTAGCTCGTTGACTTTGTGATTTTAACCACTTATTTAGGTTTCTTTTCGCCTTTTTATCCATATTAAACTGTTTAAATACCTAAGTTGGTTCATTGAAATGGAGACCATGATTATACCTCATACGGCATTCATTGGGTAGATGGAGCAGAAAGCAAAAAAGCTCTATATCATAGGCAATGCATGATATAGAGCTTTAATCTTAAAAAGCCTTAGTTTGAAACGATAGGGCTTTGAACGTTTTTATTCTAAGTCGTACTACTTAGGAAAATATTGTGTTAGCGCGGCTTGGTAGGTTTGACTTGCACGCTGCCAAATTCCCTGCGGATCATGATCATTCGCTAAATCAATTAAGTGTGGTAAGAGCTGACCAGCAAAGTCTTCACTACTTTCTCGTGGTAATACGGTTGGCAAGTGATCGACAGCTTGTACGTAAACACCAGGAACATCAGACTCAATGACAGGTTTCACTAATTTACTGCACTCATGATAAATACGAATTGGATTATCAGGGTTATTAGGATCACAGCTGACATCACTGATGATACTTAAACGAGGGTTTGATCCCAAACTTTCTACGGTTAAGAAAGGAGGGGTACCTGCACTTAAATACGCACAATTTACTAGGATATCGAAATCATTAATACCAGTAAATGGTCCACCAGAGGCTGTTTCTTTGCGATCCCATGATATTGTTTTTATGCCTAGCTCAGCAAAAAGATCCATTGCACCACGACCACAGCGACCTCTGGAACCGATGACGAGTACCTTTGGTTTTTCAGTCAGAGCATCTAAAGAGCGGCGAAGCTCTTCAATATATAAGGTTTGATTGGGGTAACTTGCGACAGCAGGATGTGGCTGCTGGCTGGTCTGATGATGAACAAAACCAGTAAAACCAATCGCTGCGCCGACATAGCCAGCCCAATAACCGAATGCGGCAACACGTCGAGCATTTTCATCTTGTAGAAACTCAAGATCAAGAATACTGCCGTTACCTTCGTTAAAGCGTGACAATACTTGCTCTGATTCGTCTTGGCCTTTAAAAACATGCGCAAAATAAATATGCTGGTGTGTTAAAGGAAAAGACGCTTCTTCTAATTCTTTTAGCCCAAGGATATAGGCTTCTTTAGGCGCGTTAACCCATGAATGAGCATCGACTAGCTCACAGCCGACAGCTGTATATTCTTGATCATCAAACGTTCGACCTTCACTTTTTTCAACGATTACCTGAGCGCCTGCGTCAAGTAATGCCTTTGCACCGGTTGGAGTTAAAGCCGTTCGCTTTTCACCAACTTTCACTTCATCTCTGAGCCAAAAGAGTTTTTGCATGATATACCTTTATGCCTGAATAGGTTGTACGATAGTTTGATTATGTTTGCGTATCATAATGACAATGAGAGTCACTTGGATAGCCACAGCAATGAAGACAGTGTATGGATTACGAGTTAATTCTGCAATCATAAAACCAATCGATGTCGCGACGCCGGTCAAAATTGCATAAGGAAATTGCGTTCTCACGTGTGAAGCATGCTCACATTCTGTCGACATCGAACTTAAAATCGTCGTATCCGAAATAGGAGAGGTATGGTCACCAAATAAACCACCGCTTAATGCAGCACCTACAGCAATAACAGGATCGGCACCCAGCGCCGTGGCGACCGGTACAACGATAGGGATTAAAATCGCGAATGTTCCCCAAGATGACCCTGTTGCGACGGAAATAAAACCACCAACAATAAAGATAATCACAGGAAGTAAGAAGATCGGAACACTGTCACTCATTATCTGACTGATGTATGGACCGGTACCTAATGCTTTACAGATATCACCTAATGTCCAAGCCAATAATAAAATCATCAGAATAATCATGATCTTTTGCGTACCAGCGACAAAGTTATTGAACGCTGTAGTGGCTGTCATGACTTTAGCCCAAGCGTAATAAGCAATCGCAAATACAGAAGCTAATAGGTAACTGGTTCCTAGTGTACTACGGATGATCGGGCCGTTAATTTTTCCGTGTAAGTTATAGTTATAAGCAAATAAGGTCACGATACACGTAAACAGGACACCTAAAGGAAGTAAAACAAGCTTCATTGAAATAGCTTTGTTTTCGTCTTGTTGTACTTGCTTAATCTCTTCAGATTCAATGCGCGCTTGTGCCGCTTTTTCAGTTTCTAGCATTGGTCCCCAATCTTTACGCAAAAAAGCATAAATAGGCACAGAAAGTAACGCTAAAATTGGATAAATTTGGTAAGGAATTACTTCAAGAAAGACCGAAAAACCATCGACCTTTTGGCCCATGTTCTCATACGCTTTTTCAATCAAACCTTGGGAATACACACCCCAGCTAATGATCGGAATCAAGACACAAATAGGAGACGATGTCGAATCGATAATGTACGCAAGTTTTTCACGGCTGAGCTTTAATTTATCGTAGATAGGGGAGAAAACTGGGCCTAAAATTAGAGAGTTACCAGAATCGGTAAAAAAGATAGCAATACCCGAAGCCCACGTGCTTAGTTGTGCTTTTAGTGGTGATGAAACGTATTTAGTCGCAACCCTTGAAAAGGCGGCCATACCACCACTGGTTTCCACAAGGTAGATGAAACCAGAAATCACCGTTATAACGATGATAATTTGCGACTGACTGGCTGAGCTTAGTTGAGCAAATGGTCCGTCTTTTAAAAACATTAAAGCCGTATCGACAGGATTACCGCCTGTTAATATCAACATACCACTGAGTACAGCAACACCGAGAGCAAGCACAACATGACGTGTTGTGAACGCCAATATCAATGCTAATACTGGTGGCACAACCGAGAGCCATCCATAACTTTCCATAAAATTCCCCTTTAAAATACAATCTCTCAATCCTAGAGATCAAGAATACAACGTGTCATATCATCAAAGACTGGGTTTATTCCAGTTGATGCTTATTAATAATAAAATCGAGGGATTATTTCAGACTTAGTATGTAAAGATCAAGTTAAAAGGTGATATTGATCATGATAAATTGTATCGAGGTATTATAGGGGACAAAAAATAAGCCTTTAACTATACTGATATCCTTGCAAGATTATATCAAGTGGTTGATATATTAGTATTTTAAAGGCTTTTATAGTGAGAAATGGATTAGTCAATAATTATTGGCTATCTAAGTATCGCTCTGCATCTAAAGCCGCCATACATCCCGTTCCGGCAGACGTAATCGCTTGTCGGTAGTTATGATCCATCACATCTCCAGCGGCGAAGATACCCGGAATGCTGGTTTGTGTCGCGTTACCTTCAAGACCTGACTGGACAATAATGTACCCATCTTTCATATCCAACTGACCGTTAAAGATTTGAGTATTGGGTTGGTGGCCAATTGCAATGAACACACCCATGACATCGAGGTTCTCTGTCGCATCGGATTGCGTATCTTTAATACGGACACCCGTCACACCCATGTCATCACCCAAGACTTCGTCTAACGTTCTGTCGGTATGAAGAATAATGTTCCCATTTTCCACTTTATCCATTAAACGTTTGATTAGGATCTTTTCTGAGCGGAAAGTATCACGGCGATGAATTAAGTGAACTTCAGATGCGATATTTGAAAGGTATAATGCCTCTTCAACGGCCGTATTACCACCACCCACAACCGCGACTTTTTGATTTCTATAGAAAAAGCCATCACAGGTGGCACAAGCGGAAACACCTCGGCCTTGGAAGGCTTGTTCTGATTCTAATCCAAGATATTTTGCTGAAGCACCCGTTGAAATGATCAATGCATCACATGTGTATTTCCCACTATCACCTTCTAGATAAAAGGGCTTTTGAGAAAAGTTAACGGTGTGGATGTGATCGAAAACAATTTCAGTTTCGAAACGTTCAGCGTGCTCTTTCATTCGATCCATTAGAGCTGGACCGGTTAAACCCTCGGCATCACCTGGCCAGTTTTCAACTTCTGTTGTCGTGGTTAATTGGCCACCTTGCTGAATACCCGTAACAAGTACAGGATTTAGGTTTGCACGTGCGCCATAGACCGCTGCGGTATAACCAGCAGGGCCAGAACCAAGAATTAACAGTTGGCAGTGCTTAATGTCATTTTGAGACATACTTGCTCCATTTTGTCTAGAAATGTTGTCTAGAAGAGAGTGAACTCTTCTCGTTAAATACTGACTTCAACCTCATAAGAGGTAAATTTACGAATATTGATAACACCCGTATCGAAGATAAGATATTGACCCTTTATTCCCTGTAAAGTGCCCGTCACTTCTGGGTTTTTATCAAAATTATGTGATGTTATTTTTATAGGGTGTTGTTCTACAGGATAATGAATGGGAGTGATGGCATTATCTAATAGTGTAATCGCATCATCGCCAAATTCTTGCTTAATTTCTGCAATTTTATCTTCAACTAAAGGTAGAAGTTCGGCAAAACGCTGCTCTAACGGCATGGGTTCACCATCGCCTTTTAAGAGGGTACGCCAGTTTGTTTTATCAGAGATATGTTTCGCAAGCTCAACTTCGATTAAACCTGAAATGTAACGCGTTTTTACTTTAAAAATGGGTAAACCTTGAGTCGCACCTTGATCAATCCAGCGAGTAGGGATTTGCGTATGTCGAGTGATGCCCACTTTCAAGCTGGATGTATTTGAGAGATAAACATAATGATCGACCATACAATTGTCTTCTCCCCACTGAGGTTCACGGCAGGTACCTTGATCATAATGACAGGTTTCAGGCTTCATGATGCACATATCACAGCTGGCTAGTTTTCTCATACAGACAAAACAATGCCCCTGTGAATAGCTTTTTTTGGTCTTTTTGGCGCAGTTAGAACAAAAAATATGACCAGTATGCGTTAATGTCAGAGTTTTACCAATAAGAGGGTTAAGGGCAACATCTTCTTCACCAACAGGAAGAAAGTAATTAACCTGATCACCTAATTCAGAGCGCATCTTTTTGAGA
Organism: Vibrio sp.; assembly: GCA_028131545.1. Lineage (GTDB taxonomy): Bacteria > Pseudomonadota > Gammaproteobacteria > Enterobacterales > Vibrionaceae > Vibrio. Next base: position 8,933 of record JAOICL010000041.1, read on the forward strand.
GTTCCGGTGGCGATAACATTTGGGGGGGTATTCGACATAGATAGGCCGCTTTTTAGTTATTTCAAACGTTTATTATAGTATGGTCACAGGGGCAAGAGTCAATGGTATCGAGTGTCTTCTTTGTCCTGTCAGTTGTGGGATGACTCGACTTTGTCGCTTTGTTCTTCATTTTTTGTTATTTGTTACCGTTTGTTGTTTGCTACGGAATGATAAGCAATTCAGCTTTTGATTCTGTTTTTGATGTGTCAGTCTCTGGCTGCTCAGGAATTGGTATAATCGGGTGCTTATCCCCTAAAAACTTAGGTTGTGTCTTTAAGATAAACAAATCGATCAATGCGTTGGTTCTTGCAAGGGTCTCTCTGAGCCTAATTTTCAAGTCAGCCGTCCAACTATTGGCCCCTTCAACCGGAAAGCATTGAGCGGAAATACCGTAGTGTTTGGCGATAAATAATGCTCTTTCGCAGTGAAACTGTTGAGTAATAATTAAAATACGATTTAAGCCAAAGATTTCTTTTGTTCTCACAATTGAATCTAATGTTCTGAATCCAGCAAAGTCCATGTGAATTCGCAATGGACTGATTCCTGCTTTACGAAGGTCCTTCCTCATAAACTTGGGTTCATTATAAGAACGATGGGCATTATCGCCACTTAATAAGAATTGCTGTACTTTACCCTCATTATAGAGAGCAATTGCTGCATCCATACGATGGGTATAGAAAGGGTTGATGTCTTTGCGAATGTATTTACTGGTACCTAATACAAGGGCGACGTCATAGCTGGGTACGGTGTCAATGGTGACTAATCGATCTTGCGCGTCGTAGGTAATCCAAAGATCAACAAAAATGACGAATAAAACGCCAAGGATAATAGACAGGAACGCATAAAGTTTATGCTTGATGAGAAATGTGGCGGCTGACAATACGAGACGAATGTATTTAGGCACAGGATAATTCAACATGCTGATTCATGAGGGCAGTATAACGGAAGAATAGGTGTAGTGGGAATAGGTAAACAGTGTTGAATAGAAAAAGAGTAGAATAGAGAAAGAGTAGAATAGAAAAAGTGGCAAAGAATGCCACTTTTCATAATAAGTTCATGAGGTTGTGCAATATGACATCTTATGAGAGTGACTTTTTCCCGTTGATAGTAGCATCGTTAGTGTGAGCTTTTTGAAAATTAACAGCAGGCGAGCGGTGAGGCTGTGGTCTGCGGTGGATACGGTGCTGTGAAAATGTAGCAGTAAATGGTCGTGCAGATGGTGTCATAGGTGCGGCCCTCTTTACAAACACATTGGTTTGTATTATTAATCATGCAACAAAAACAGTAAACTTTTCAGTGAGTTCTTTGTCTTTTCATTGATAGGATGGCCATCCATATCTTTATAGTAGGTCGAGAATCAGAAAGATTCTAATGATTTGTTACATATTTTTTGCAAAAAAAGCATGAAGTAAAAAAAGTGGTATTAAGGTCTATTTTTTTTACTTTGATGGCCGATATTAAGATAAAAAAAACGGTTTTATCAAGCAGAGTGTTCTATTATGCCTTGCCTTTTCTTCCAGTAGAAAAAGAGGGTATCGGCTGGTGAAAAGAGGAAAAAAGACATGAAGAAAATTGAATTTTCGAAACATGAAAAAGAACAATTAGTCAAAAAGATACAAGACTACTTTGATGACGAGCTCGATCATGATATAGGTGCCTTTGATGCTGAATTTCTAATGGATTTTTTTGCAAAGGAATTGGGAGCTTATTATTATAATCGCGGTCTATATGATGCACAGGCTTTTCTTCAACAGAAAATGGATGAATTTTCAGATTCTTTATATGAATTAGAAAAGCCGACAGATTTTTATAAATAAAAGGATAATAGTGGTTATGTCTCGATTGATGGGTGTCCTTATGGCACTGATGACAACGATAAGCTTAACACCCGCAGCGATTGCTCAAAATAACGCGACTTCAAATGGGACAATCCAAGAAAATGAAGATGTGCTTACTCTCGACTGGGCTGATTTGATACCAGAGAAAGAACGAGTGCAGTTTGATAAACAAGGCTTTATGCTGAATCAGCCGGGATCCAGTCACCAAGGTGATAGTCAAGCTGAACAATCAATGGCCGTTGGAGTTCGTTCTGAATTACATAATAGCCAAGTGAAGATATCTGGATTCGTTATTCCCTTAGAAGGAGATGAAAATTCAATTACAGAATTTTTATTAGTGCCGTATTTCGGTGCTTGTATTCATGTTCCACCGCCACCACCGAATCAGCTTCTGTTAGTGTCATTTCCTGAAGGTGCACCTATCGCGGAACTTTGGGATATTGTGAATGTGACGGGCACATTGAAAGTTGAACAGAACGATATTGAAGGCATTCATGCCTATTACGGCATGGAAGGTTTAAAAATTGAACCTTATGAAGATGAAGAGTATTAGAGAGAATAATCTTATTTAGAGCCTTATAGTAAGGCTCTTGCAGCTAAGTCTGTGAAGCAGAGCTTGCAATTGGCCGTTAACCATATGATTTTATAATGATAAGCGTAACCATCAGGGGCTCAATGACTTCTCCCTCTGATGAAGTCTACTTTGGTAGATAGAGATACGTAGTATGGTCTGGAGCCACTACTTAAAATGGGTTTGACAATGACGAAGTTTAAACTCTATTGGAAGCATTTTTATAAGCCTTAGATTTATCTCTTTTACCTACAGCCACAACAAAAACAACGACTCGTTCATCTTGAACTTGATAAATTAACCTATGACCTGATTTTCTCAGTTTTATTTTATAGCATGATGGTAGTTCACGGAGCTTGTTAGCTTCAATCTTAGGTGAATTTAAAACCTTTGATAGCTTCTTTTTGAACTGATTTTTAACAGTATTATCTAGTTTCTCCCATTCTTTTAAAGCCCTTTCATCAAACTCTAATTCATAGATCATCTAAAGAAACCTTAACTGGCTTCGGTGAGCGTAATCGCTTATTAACTAGATCAATTAAATCTGCATCATCATCAGTAACCAGTAATGTTTTAAATGGGAGGCGCTTATTGGTAGCAACATACTCTAAAGTTTGTCGTAAAAGCTCTGATGGTGATACGCCAAGTTCCTCTAAAGCTTTAAATGATTTAACTTTGAGATCTTCATCAACACGCACATTTACTGTAGCCATATATCAACCTTGTATTTACATATGTATATACATTATTGTAGCATGATACATAAATATCTCAATAAACGATTTTTTTGATTGTTAAGGAAGAATAATGTGGGGAAAGTTTAGTGAATGGTTTGATTGGGTGAATACCGATAATGTTGATTGGTTTATGTTTGCTTCCTTATTGGTTTCTGTTTTTTCTCCATTAGCAGAATATTTGGTGCAAGCGTTTGGCAAAGAGTCGGTAGATATGGCGATTACCGGAATGAGGTTTATTGCGGCGATATTAGCAGTAGTCTTTGCTCTATTGAAAATTAAAGTAAAGAAACCTTTTGTTAAAATTATCGAACCAGATGAATGGGAAAGGGATAATAGCGATGATTGTTCTTTTCAGTTTACGAAAAGGCTACATAGAAAAGGTAGTGCTCCAATGGTACAAACGTACACTGTGGATGAACAAGGTAATGTTGGTTCAGTGGGTCTTTGGGAAAGTGTTGATGAGAATGGTTTAGTAACAATAGGTGCGGTAGGTAGTGCTATCTCTCAGGGGGAAATACATAAAATTAAGGTAATCATTAACTAAAACATTTGAATTTATAAGGGCACGCTATACGATTTTTATTCTCCGATAATGTGAATAAATTCGGATTATCGTCATGATGTTAACCCGAAAGTCATTTCGTCTTGAAAGCACGATGAAATGCCCGTTTTACCTTGTTTTCTTGTTTGATACGCCTCAATTCTTCCTCGCGATTGTGTATTTTTTGTGAATCTAGCGTTGTCATCGAGTACGCGAATTAATGCGCTCTATCGTCTTGGCACGATTGGCATATACAGTTAACTTCAAGCTGAGGACTTGCTAGGGCAAAGCCAGCTTCTGTCACGTTGCTTTTGAATTCATCGACGATGGCTTTTTTGATCGACACCTCTTTCACCTTTGAGCATTGTATACAAATCAAAAATTGTGGTGTTTCATGTTCATGGCTGCAACTGATATGGATACAGGCGACGTATTTATTCGCAAGTTGTAACTTATGAGCGAGATGCTGTTCCTGTAAAAAATCTAAAATTCGATAAATCGACATAGCAGGCATGCTTTCTTCAAATTTATCTTTATACAGATCAGCAATCTCATAGGCCGATAATGCTTTTTCTGATTCTAATAACATCAGAAGAATGTTTTTACGTTTTGGCGTTAATCGAGCCCCGTGTTGTTTACACTGAATTTCAGCTTGCTCAAGGGCAGTAAGTGCATTGGTTGTATGATTCATTAGGCTCGACCCTTAAAGTGTACTGTAGGTGGGCATAATATCTGATTTTTCGCTATAAATCATCGTTGTTCGGTTAACGAAAAAAGAGAGATAGATAACGACTTTCGACTCATGCTATGAGCACTGGCATTCTAATTAGGTATTATCGTGACGGATATATTGAGATAACGTCTGAATATGTTCGGGCGTGATACCGCAACACCCTCCGATAATCGTCGCTCCGGCGGCAATCCAGCGCTCGACATAATGCAGATATTCATCTGTATTAATGTCCCTCACTTCTTGCAACGTACTGTTTGCTTCATGCGCTTGTTTGATTGGCGTAAATGCATTGGCATACACACCAATATCAATACACCGATTTTCGGCAGATGATATCTCTTTAATAGCCGCTTCCATGACTTCTGGAATACTGCAATTAAGCATAACACCACTCGGTAATGAAGAGCTAAATACAATGTCTAATGCGCTTTTTAGTGTTTCACCTGAGCGTAACTTCGGAGTGTCCATGGATTCATCATCGAGGGTAAAACACAAGTGCACAGGTTTTATTGTGCCGGTTGGTAAAGAGGCGAACATCGTCATGACAGCGTTGAGTTCATTAATCGATGATAAGGTTTCAATAAGCCAAAGATCGACGTAATCTTGCTGGGCTTGATAAAGATCGTGGTAGATCGTCATCCCTTCATCATGTTTAAATAGATCCGCTCTATAGCTGCCGAAGGGAGGAGGCAGGCACCCTGCGATCAAAAAGTTATGTGTTGACGTTTCTTTTAACGAATGAGCTAACTTTGCAGCGGATTGCGCTAATGACACACCTTCAGCATGATATTGTGATTGGCCGAGATGAAACGGAACGCACGCATAGGCATTAACGGTAATGATCTCAGCTCCAGCATCAATAAAATTTTGATGAGCTTGAATGACAAACTCCGGTGCTTTTATAAGAGCATCAGCACTCCAATGTGGTTGAGAAAAGGGTGCGCCTAAGCGTTGTAACTCTCTCCCCATTCCACCATCTAATACAGTAATTTGAGAGTGCATGATCTTCTTCGTATTTTTCATAACGGTTAACTCATTATTCTAGGCATAAAAAAAGACCTGACTCAGCAGATCTTTTTCATTTATAAAACTGTAAGAATTATAGCGCGAATCGATTCTCTTTTGCAGTTAAAGTTTTACTTGTTTGCACATTATCAGTGAAGATATTCACCGTGATCTTTTGAGTTGATGGGTAAGACTTAAACCAAACGGCTTGTGCTTCATCTACATTTTTGATGCTCTTACATTCGAAATGGTACTCGATAGTGAACGCTGAGTGCGTACTTTTCTCATGTTTATCATGGTCATGCTCGTCATGATGTTCATCGTGTTTGTCATGGTCATGCTCGTCATTATGTCCATCGTGCTTATCATGGTCATGCTCGTCATGATGCTCATCGTGCTTATCATGGTCATGCTCGCCATGATGTTCATCGTGCTTATCATGGTCATGCTCGTCATGATGCTCATCGTGCTTATCATGGTCATGTTCGCCATGATGTTCATCGTGCTTGTCTAGTGAGTGCTTTACACTTTTATGTTCCAGGGAACATTGACCAGCTTGAGCGAACGTTAACACAGTTGAAGGGTCTTCTAGTGAGGTTAACGCTTTCTGTAGGGCTGCTTTTTCTTGTTCATTTCTAGGGGCATGTTCAAAACCAATAACATCGGCTGCTGGAGCTAATATTTCGATGAGCAGCTCTTCACCATCTTGAGCGATATTAAATTCGATAGCGCCATGTGTGTGGCTATCATGCTGACGAAACTCCTCAGCCTGCACGGATAAGCTAGATATAGCTAAAGAAAGAGTGGAAAGTGCTAAGTATTTCATTATCTTAATAGTCCTTGATGTATTCTTTTATATCCTGTTGAGTTATATCGATTCTTTAACAGGAAGCTTCTTATCGGTATATAAAGTATATAGGCTGAGTGTGTCGTCTATTGTATATACTATACCTTGTGATGATATGTTATATCCTTTCAGTTTTATTGGCAATGGGTAACATGAACATGACGCAAACTCCACACCTCGTCATTACCGCGAAGGCGGTAATCTCATCAAGCGAGACTGATGCTACAGCAAGCTAGATTCCCATTTTCATGGGAATGACGGTGGTAATACATGGGAATGACGATTGGGTTACATGGAAATGGTAACGGGTAACATGATGCAAACTCCACACCTCGTCATTACCGCGAAGGCGGTAATCTCATCAAGCGAATACTGATGCGACAGCAAGCTAGATTCCCATTTTCATGGGAATGACGGTGGGAATACATGGGAATTACAGTGGGAATACATGGGAGTAGCAATGAGAAAATGGAAGTGGTAACGGGAAAGATGGACATGAAGAAAACTCCACACCTCGTCATTACCGCGAAGGCGGTAATCTCATCAAACGATCCCTTGACATTTTGACATAAACCTTACCCCCCCTGTTTGTTTTTTGACCGCATCTTCGTGTCGACCTGATATTGTCTAGTCATTATATTTTGCATTCCCTTTTTGGGGTTAACATTCATGAAATTATCAAACCAAGTTGCCATCATATCTCTATCAGCACTTCTCGTTGCATGTGGTGGTGATGACAGTCCATCTTCAAGTGATATTCAGAACGATCATTCAAATTCATCCCAAATTGACCCGAATTTTGATACTGATCTGGACGGTATCCCAGATTCAGAAGATATCGATGATGATAATGATGGTATTCCTGATACGGAAGATAACGACGATGACAATGATGGCATTATTGATTCTGAGGATAACTCTCAAGAGCATGTTGTATCGTGTAGTTCTAGTACAGAAAACCTATCGGCTTTTAACCTTTCTAGTATCAAAAATATCAGTCAACCTGATGGTTCTTCAGAATTTGGTCTCGCGACATTCACATGGGATAGCGTGACATCACCTCTTGATGCAGACATTATTTATACCGTGTGTGAAAGTGTGCAAGAAGGTTCGTGCTTCCCTTTAGGAAAAACAACGAAGACAGAGTTATCGGTTTCAATTGGTGGTGCACTACGTGGCTCACTTTCAGAATATTATGTTCTTGCTCAACAAGGTAGCGAGCACGTATGTACGGCCAATGAAGTGATGGATAAAACCCAAATCGACTCCTTTATTGGGACGTTGGCTAAAAGTGAAAGTGTACAAACAATGTCACTCAGTCTTGATGGTGACACAATGATGGTATCAGGTATGATGCCACCGAGCGATTCGTACAGCGATGAAGTCGGTTATACACAAATAATTGAATTTAAAAATTCACAATGGGTAAAAAGCAAACCTGTAGAGTTAGGGTTAGTTGGTCCAAGTGGTTCTTTTTCTCCGGATGATGTTAATGCAGAGACTCAATCATACGTTTATACAAAAGAAGGTACGGATGGTCCAAGTGATTATGTTTACTCTTCGTCAGTTTCTGTTGTATCCCCAAACAGTGTCTTTGAATTTAAAGATACCAATAGCATGTTGGCGTTTAATGTATGGAGTAATGATGGCTCTACGATGGTGGTGTCATCAGAATTGTATGGTTCGAATAAAAAGGAATACCAGATTTTCACATTGAATGCAGGTAAGTGGATAAAAGAAACCACATTACTTGATCGAGTGGATTCAATCAGTCGTGATGGTGATGTGATTGCGACACGTAATTACGGTTCGAACGAAGTGAAGCTTTTTGTATTGACAGGAGAATGGAAACAAATAGAGACATTCTCTTTCCCTCAAAATGTGCAATATACGGCGTTAAGTGGAAATGGCAATGTATTACTTGCCTCTGAGGGAGTATCGAATCGATCAGATCGTATTCATGTCTATCGCAATCATGATGATCATTGGATTGGAAAAGAAAGTATCGATGCACCCGCTGGTGTTATGTTCAAATCCTTTGAAAGTAACAGTGATGGCTCACTAGTTGCTGTTCAAATTGATAAAGTAGTCGCTGGAAGTGGAGTCTTCGATGCTTCTGAAATATCGCTTTCTAATAGTGAGAGTGAAGTGACAACGCTTATTTACCAATGGGTTGATGGTCAGTATAAGATGGTGAAAGCAATCAGTCATCTAGACAGTCAATTGGATTCAGGAATAATCGGTGAGATGCTGTTCTCGCCGAGACATTCATTATATCAATTTGGTCGTAGTCGAATTTCGGGTGAATCCATTAAAGTATACTAATTTTTAATTAGTCTTTCATGAAATTAGCCCTGATATTATAGCCAGATAGATTCCCATTTTCATGAGAATGACGGCGGGAATATAGGGTAATGATGGTGGGAGTACATGGTAATGACGTCAATTCTAAACCTCGTCATTACCATGAAATCGATCATCTTATGGAGCGCCGATCAAACCATTCTTTTAGTCTTAAGTAGTAATGCACTCAAGAGAACCACTGAGATCGGCAATAAGATCGTCCACATCTTCTAATCCAATAGACAACCTCACCATACCAAATGAAAGCCCAGAAGCTTTAAATTGCTCCGGTGTCATTTCTTTTAAATAAGAAATAGCCGTCACATAGGCAAGTGATTCATGGCCCCCCCAAGAGACACCGATACTAAAGAATTCAAGAGAATTTAGAAACGCCTTCATCTCTGGAATCGACGTGGTGTTGACCTCAAAAGTGAATAACCCAGTGAAGCCAGTCATTTGTTGGCAAGCCAATTCATATTGTGGATGACTGGGTAAGCCGGGGTAACTGACCGATTTAACTTTGGGGTGATCCTCTAAGAACTGAGCGACTTTTAACGCGCTCTCTTGATGCTGCTTAATACGTAGCGGTAGTGTACGAATTGAACGTGTTAAGAGCCAAGCTTCAAAGGGGGCGATTTTACTGCCAAATAACGCGTATTCATTACTGAAAATAGAATCTAAATCGACAGCTGATCCAATAATTACTCCAGCCACAACATCAGAGTGACCACCAAGGTACTTACTGCAAGAATGCACTTCAATATCAATACCCAGAGCCAGTGGCTTTTGAAACATCGGCGTTGCCCACGTATTATCAATGATCGTTTTAATCCCACGCTGACGAGCAATGTGAGCAATGGCATTGAGATCTTGTAGGGTAAACGTCGCCGATGTTGGGCTTTCAAGGTAGATTACTGTTGTATTGTCTTGAATTGCATTCTCGAGTTCTTGCAGGTCGCATCCAGAGACAAAGGTGCTACTGATATTGAGCTTTTTATCGAGATAGTTAGAAATAAAATTCATGGCAGGGCCATAAATGTTTTTCAGAGTAACGATATGATCGCCGGCTTTAACGCAATGCATGATAGCCGCGGTAATCGCACTCATGCCGGAAGACATTAAACGCGCTTTTTCACCGCCCGCCATTTTGGCAATTTTAGCTTCTAATACCGTAGCCGATGGGTTGTTACCACGAGTATAAATACTGCTATTGATGGGATCCGAAAAGGCATCGTCAATGGCATCCCAGCTTTCAAAGGTAAATAAGCTATTTTGGTAAATAGGGGGCACAACGGCCCCGTTTTGTTTTTCTCTTTCTTCACCATGATGAACCAACATGGTTTCAAGAGCCATCTCTTGATGTTGATTAGACACTGGCGACTTCCTTATGAACTTCTTTAGGTGTTTTTGTGCTGGTTTGTATCTTTGCTAATACGAAGAACAGCGCCACACCAAATACATTAAAGAGTGCGTATGGGAGATAATCCATTGTTGCTACACCTAATGTTGCCGCAAAGTAAAGTGCACTGACATGCCACGGTAAGAGTGATTCAAGCAGTGTGATTGAGTTTTCCATTGCGCGGGAAAGAATACGAGGGTCAACCTCACGTTTACGGTATTCGCCACTGAACATTTGGCCAATCGTCATTATCGCAAACTGTCCATTACCCGTAATACCATTTAATGCGGCACTGCTGAAGAAGGTGACAACGGCAAGGCTATAAGCACTTTGTACCATTTTAAGCAGTTTTTTCATGATCACATCAAGCGCACCAGAAACTTCCATGAATGAGCCAAATGCAGACGCAAGCAGTGCAAAAAGCACAGCGCCAGAGATCATACCTTCAAAACCACCACGGCTTAATAGGGTAATGATTTCAGGTGCCAGTACAGCCGTATCAAGTGGTTGCATTGACATAGAAAAGCCAGAAATCATTGAAGAAGCACCATCAGCAATGGAAAAACCGTTGAACATGACGCCAATGACAACAGCCGCAATGGACGCGCTGATCATCAGAAGAAGTGGGTTAGCACCGCGGTAACCACCATAGAAAACAATAAAAGCAGGCAATAGCATGATGATATTAAAATCATAAATGCTGCCTAAATCAGAGATGATTTTTTCAGAGGCATCCGTTGATGCGCTCACATCAATGCCACCAGAACCTAGTAAGGTAAAACCAACAATTGCAATAGAGCCAGCAATTAACACATTCGGTAGCATGCCTTTAATATGTTCGTAAACAGAAAGGTCAGAGGCTAATGCACTGAGGTTCGTGGTATCAGATACAGGAGAAACCTTATCACCAAATACCGCACCAGAAATGACGGCGCCAGCAACAAGAGGTAAAGGTAAGCCCATCGCTTGTGCGATTCCCATGAAGGCAACGCCACTCGTGGCTGCACTGCCCCAAGAAGTACCGGTAAATAGAGAGACAAGGGCTGTGACGATGAAAGCGGTGACAGCAACGTATTCAGGGTTAAGCCATGTTAGACCATAGTAAATCATCATTGGGACCGTACCGGAGAACATCCATGAACCCACGATACCGCCAATAGCAATCAGAATAAGTAGAGCAGGGAAGATGCTTTTGATTTTATCAGCATACGCATCCATCATCTGGTTGAGGTTAATACCCACACTTTTGGCAACAAATGCAGCGATAATCGCGGCAAGCACCAGAATAAACTTGAGATCGATACCCATCGTCATCGTACCAATTCCGACGAGCAAGGTCATTGCAATTAATGGCACAAAGGCCATCGTTGTTGAGAGAGTTTTCTGATTATCCATAATAACATTCCTTGTTTTTGAATCTTTATCATGGCGAGATGATTGAGTAACG
>JAOICL010000042.1 GCA_028131545.1 Vibrio sp.
TAAATACCCATTAAATCTATATCCTTTAATGTCAGATAAGAGCAAAAATGGAACCCCCATGTAAGAGATCTCTCACGCTAAAAGTGGGACATATCCTTTATTCATCTAGAAAAAAAGACAAGATAGATTAAATAGCCTTATTTTTCAATGAAATAATACTGAGTACCTTAATAGGTAATCATATTTTTTCTAACCTAATTTTATAGTATCTTGCGAAAAATCGTATATTCCGTAATATTAACCCTGTCGAAAGGATACGACGAAGGACACTTTCAGGATGAAAGTTCGATAATTCAGGATGAGTTATCCGGCAGGAAGCCAAAAAGATTCATGTTAAATATCACTAGGATTGTGAATTTAATAGGAATTAAACCCTAGGATGGGATAAAGCCTTCAGGATGAAGCATAAAGGACACCACATTAGGATGATGTGATGCATGCTAACGAGGAATGTTAGCTGGTCAGGATAAGACCCATGGACACCGCTAGGATGGCGACGTTAAGGAAGTTACTGAAGGAATCAGTAAAACTATGGATTGGTGCAGGGAGCATTGATTAGTAGCCGGATTGCTGCGAGAAAAATACGACCCCGATGAGCCTAGCTCTCGGGGTTTTCTTTTATCTAGAACTTATACTTCTGTATCTCCAATATCTTCTATACTTATAGTGCAATGACATGAGGATATATTATGGCTGCTACTCTCGTTTTAAAGGTTCAAGTTCCTGCCTCTAGGCCCCAAGCACTTGGCGCTCCAATACAAGACCCAACTCCATCTTATCAAGGCCCTGGGCCACTACCTAATGGGCAGCCACCCCCATTGTTTGGACGAGCAATTATTGTCGCTGGGGGTCAACAGAGTAATGGCATGGTATGGAGTGGCTGTACCTATACTACAGCTGAATATTCTATACCTGGTTTTGGTACAATTGAACCTATGAGTTAATTCTTTACGATTTCCATTACTGGATATAAAAAAACGCCACTTCAATCATGAAGTGGCGTTTTTGGTGTTAATCGGCTAATTAACCTTTATAGATTTTTGGGTTGAATACATCTCGTAACCAGTCACCCAGTAAGTTAATCACCAGTACCAACGTCACTAGCACTAAACCAGGGAATAAAGTAATCCACCACTGACCAGAGAAAATATACTGGAAACCAATACTGATTAATGAACCTAACGATGGCTGATCAATCGGTAAACCAAGACCTAAGAATGAAAGCGCAGCTTCAGACATAATTGCGTTTGCAATTTGTACTGTCGAGATAACCAAAATTGGTGACAGACAGTTAGGAAGAATATGGCGGAACATAATACGTGGTGCTTTAAAGCCCATGACTTTCGCTGCTTCTACATACTCTTTCTTTTTCTCTGCTAGCACTGATGCACGGATAGTACGAGCATACTGTGGCCACTCAGCGATACCAATGATAACAACCAGCATGACTACAGCATATTGGCTGAAGAATTCACTACCAAAGCTTGCTTTGAAGATAGCTGAGACAATGATAGCAACCATCATTGTTGAAAATGATAACTGGATATCTGCAAAACGCATTAGCAAGCCATCAATACGACCACCAAAGTAACCCGCAGAAAGACCAATAATAACACCTAAAACCAACTGAACCGCTACCGCAAGGAAACCAATCGTTAGGGATAGTTTTGTACCATGTAAAATCGTAGAGAAAACATCTCGACCTTGGTCATCTGTGCCTAAAAGAAAACGTGAATCCCCTTCTTCTGACCAAGATGGTGGTAGTTCTGAATCCATAATATCAATCGAAGTGAGATCGTATGGGTCAGTTGGAGAGATAAGTGGTGATGCTAATGACGCAACCACGATTGCAGCGAAGATAGCAAAGCTAAACATCGCTACTTTATCACGTAGAAAGTAATATAAAATATCAGACTGCTTAAAACGTTCCCAGCGAGAAGGCGTCTGAGCTTGAATTGTTTGTTCCATGATTATGCTCCTTTACCTGTAATATCTACGGTTGGGTTAATTAGACCATAAAGTAGATCGACAATAGTATTCGTTACAACGAAAATTAAACCAACGAAAATAACGTATGCCGTGATTAATGGTGTATCTACACGGTTTATCGCATCAAGGAATAGTGAACCTGTACCTGGCCATTGGAACACAGTCTCAGTCAGGATTGTGTACGCTACCATCGTACCAATTTGAACACCACCAACGGTTAACACCGGTAGCATTGTATTTTTTAGTGCGTGTTTGTAATAAATGATATTTAAAGCAATACCACGCGCTTTTGAAAATTTAATGTACTCTGAACTTAGCACTTCTAACATCTCTGAGCGAACCAGACGAATGAAAAGAGGAAGCATGATAGAGGCAAGAGAGATACATGGTAAAACTAAATGAGCAAGACCATCAAGAGTGAAGAAGCCTGAATTCCAGCCTAGAACATTGGATGTTTCACCACGACCATACGATGGTAACCACCCTAACTCAATGGAGAAAACATACATCAGCATGATAGCCGTTAAGAAAACAGGTACTGAGATGCCTATACTACTAAAAGCCATGATTGCTTTTGTTAATAGACTTTTCGGTTTAATTGCTGAATATACGCCCATTGGAATCGATAAAGCGATAATCAGCACTGTAGCACCAATAACAAGCTCCATGGTTGCCACTAATTTATCTAAAATCACAGCGACAGCTGGACGCTTAAATGTATAGGAGTTACCAAGGTCACCCTGAACTGCAGCCGATAAAAAACGAGAATATTTATCAAAAAATGGGTCATTTAGGCCAAGATCATCACGTAGAGCTTCTCGCTCTGCTTCGGATACAGAAATACCCACCATCTCACGCAGTGGATCACCTAAGTTATCTTGAATAGAGAATGCAACCAAGCTGATCACAAACATTACAACTAAAGCCTGAAACAGGCGATTGACAAGAAACGAAAACATTCCTAGCCCCTTATAATTCTTGGAGTTTGCCTGTATCAACTCTTTGAGAGATCCTCGGGAGCCAACAACAGCAAGTAAAAAATTGCACCGCGCTATCAATAGATATTCGCCATGCTATAAAAGTGAATCTCAATAAAATGATGAGTTTCAAATAATGTTTAGCCTTACTCATGCAAGACTAAACATAAAAAGCAGTAACTCAGTTCGTTATAAACTGAGTTACTCTGCTATATCGTTATCGAGATTTATTTCTCTGTAACAACTAAATCACCTACGTATGGGAAGTTCATCGCGTTAACGATTGGTGCAATATCAACATTAGATTTTGCTGCCCAAGCTAGGTTTTGGAAGTGTAAAGGAACATAAGCTGCATCGTTATACAGGATAGTTTCTACTTCTTGTAGCATTTCATTACGCTTAGGTGTATCAGTTTCGCTGTTTGCTGCATTAACTAACGCATCTACTTTCTCATTTGAGTAGTAGCCACAGTTGTACTGACCTTTACCTGTTTCTTCGTTACGAGTCATGCGTAAAAATTCAGTAAAGTTCGCTGAATCTTCAGTATCAGCATGCCAACCGATTAGCATCATATCTGCTGAACATTTATCAAATTCAGGCCAGTACTGTGCTTTTGGCATTGTTTTCAAATCAACTTCAATACCGATTTTAGATAGCATAGATGCTGTTGCTTGAGCAATTTTAGCATCATTAACATAACGGTTATTTGGTGCCATCATTGTTAATTTGAAGCCATTCTCGTAACCAGCTTCTTTCATTAACTGTTTTGCTTTCTTAAGATCGTAACGAGGTGCTAATGTTTCAACATAACCAGCATAGCCAGCTGGACCTTGTTGGCCACTTGCTGTTGCAAAGCCTTTCATTACTTTCTTAGCAATACCTTCGTTGTTAATCGCATGAACTATCGCTTGACGCACTTGAACGTTCTTAAGTGCTTCATTGCTGTTTTGGTTCATTTGAAGTTCGATCAAGCGTGTACCTGGTAGAGTAACTAGATCGATACCTGATGCGCTCTTAACACGACGGTGATCATTTGGTGCAACTGGAGCAATCATATCAACATCACCTGAAAGTAATGCTGCAACACGCGTTGCATTCTCTTTGATTGGAACCAGTGTTAACTTATCAACATTACCTTTAGATTCTGTATCCCAGTAACCGTCAAAGCGATCGTATACTAGCTTTACACCTTGCTCACGTTCAATAACGGTAAATGGACCTGTACCTGATGGGTTTGTTGAAGCAAAAGAGCTACCATGTTTTACAATATCGCCTTTATTTTGGCCATCAGCAGTCGTGCCAGTGTAATGCTTGCTGTCCATTGCGAAGATGTATGTTGCTGTTTGTAGTACCAGTGGATACGGTTCAGCTGATACTAGATCAACTGTGTACTCATCGACTTTCTTCATCTCTGTGTATGGAGAGAAAATTGCTTTAAAATCAGCTGAAGATTGAAGACGGTTAAAAGTCCAAATTACGTCATCAGCAGAGAAGTCATTACCAGAGTGGAATTTAACGCCTTTACGTAAGTTGAAACGGAATGTTTTGTCATCTACACGTTCCCAAGATTCTGCTAGACGGCTTTCAAACTCAAGGTCTTGAGTGAAACGAACTAGTGGATCAAAGATCGTATGAGACATTTGTAGTGTACCACCTGAGATTTGCTCATGTGGGTCAAGGGATACTGGATCAGAATCGTAAGCGATAGTGATGTCAGCTGCAGCAGCTGATAGACTTAGACCAGCAGCCATTAGCGCTACCGCTAATTTACTTTTCATAGTTTTCATGCATAACTCCTTTGCAGGTTTGTGGGATAAAGTTGAATCCCTAATTGTTATTGACTCTCTCAACCTATGATTGAAAGAGTTTATAGTTAAAGCAACTTATTATGCTGTTTTTAACTCTTCTCTTAAGCCTGTAAATTCCGGCATTAAAGAAATTAACTGTTTGCTGTACTCATGTTGTGGGTTACAGAACAGTTGCTCAGTCGGAGCTACTTCTAACAAAGTTCCTTTCTGCATAACACCTACACGATCACACATTTGACGAATAACCGGTAAGTCATGACTGATAAACATCATTGTTAGACCTAACTCTGCTTGTAGATCTTTTAATAGGTTTAAAATTTGAGCCTGAACTGACACATCTAATGCAGATGTTGGTTCATCACAAATAAGAAGACGAGGACGTGTTGCTAATGCTCGAGCTATCGAGATACGCTGACGCTGACCACCTGAAAATTCATGAGGGAATTTAACACCCGCTGCTGAACCTAATCCTACGTGATCTAAAAGGTCATTAACGATAGTTCGTGTTTCTTGCTCACCAGAAGTTAATTTATGAAAGCGGATAGGCTCTGCAATGATATCAAAAACTCGCATGCGAGGGTTCATTGAGGTATATGGGTTTTGGAAGACCATCTGCATCTGACGACGAATTGGGCGACGCTCTTTTTCAGATTTAATCGCAGTAAGGTCAATACCTTCAAAGGTTACTTTACCTGAATTTGGTGCGTATAAGCCTGCAATGACTCGAGCGATGGTTGACTTACCAGACCCAGATTCACCCACTAAGCCAAAGGTTTCACCTTCAACAACATCAAAGCTCACATTATTTGATGCTTGTACGTATTCACGACGACTTTCAAATAAAGAATCTTTCGTTACGAAGCGTAAGTTTACATTCTCAACTTTTAGCAATGAACCTTCGTAATCATTAGAGTGGTCTTGGCTTTGACCTAACCAGTGATTCTTTACATCTAACGCTTTATGCTCTTGCGCTTCTTCGATGTAATTAACTAGTGGGAAACGATCAAGCTTAACATCTGAGCGAGGAACCGCTGAAATAAGACTACGTGTATACGAATGATCTGGGTTACCTAGTACTTTTTCAGTAGGCCCAAACTCAACCAGCTCGCCACGGTACATAACAGCAACTCGATCTGTTACGTTAGATACTACGCCCATATCGTGCGTTACTAGCATACAACCTACATTCTTTTTAATGCATAGCTCTCTGATCAGATTTAGTATCTGGTCTTGAATTGACACATCTAAGGCTGTTGTTGGTTCATCAGCAATAATAAGATCGGGCTCGCCAGCTAATGCCATTGCAATAACAACTCGTTGACGCATACCACCTGAAAATTGGTGAGGGTATTGTTTTAAACGGTTTTCAGGCTGAGGAATCCCAACTTGATTCATAAGAGATAAAGAGCGATCGTACGCCTCTTGATCACTGACCTTCATGTTCGCATGAATGGTTTCTTTTAATTGTTGCTCTACTGTAAATAGAGGGTTCAGAGACGTCATTGGATCTTGGAAGATAAAACCAATTTTTGAACCACGAACTTTACGCATTTCTTGTGGCGTAAGACCTGATACCTTTTCTCCATCTAAGAACACGTCACCACTTGCTATGCGACCTGGGGGGCTTAGTAAATCAATAACTGCATTACCGACTGTTGATTTACCTGCTCCTGATTCACCTACAACACCAACGATTTCACCTCGGTTAATATGAAATGATAGTGACTTTACAGCGGCATGTGTTCCATGACGAGATGGGTATTCTATACGGAGATTTTGTACTTCTAATAATGACATTACCAGACCTCATGACTGCTTTGGCAGCGTTCTGCCCTGTCTGAAAAACTGAGTTGACAATCCGGTCAACTAAAACTATGTGAGCCATTTTGCAAAGTTTTTGTCAAATATCAAGCTTTCTATATGAAAAAGGTGATATATAGCATAAATATAGCTATTGATATGGAAATATAAATTATTAAATCAAATGAAAGGTTTTATAAAAAATAATTTATAGTAGATATGAAAAAAGCCTTGTCATATGACAAGGCTTTGAAAAGTGGTCGGTGAAGAGGGATTCGAACCCCCGACCCTCTGGTCCCAAACCAGATGCGCTACCAAGCTGCGCTATTCACCGACATGTTTATAGTCCTGAGACTTATTCCAACAAAGGAATGGGGTGGCTAACGGGACTTGAACCCGCGACAACCGGAATCACAATCCGGGGCTCTACCAACTGAGCTATAGCCACCATCGTAATCTACCGCCATTAGGCCATAGTTTCCAATAGTGGTCGGTGAAGAGGGATTCGAACCCCCGACCCTCTGGTCCCAAACCAGATGCGCTACCAAGCTGCGCTATTCACCGACAATATTTATAGTCCTGAGACTTATTCCAACAAAGGAATGGGGTGGCTAACGGGACTTGAACCCGCGACAACCGGAATCACAATCCAGGGCTCTACCAACTGAGCTATAGCCACCATTATTCTAGTATATCTAATCACCGATAATACTTCCAGGCTTATGGTACGCCCGAAAGGATTCGAACCTTCGACCTTTGGCTCCGGAGGCCAACGCTCTATCCAGCTGAGCTACGGGCGCATGCCCTATCGGCGGAGTGGAATAATACGGATATCACGCCCTTTCGTCTAGTCTTTTTTTTGTTTTTTTTATTATTCGTTGTTTTTTCCTACAATTAAAGTGTGAGGGTGCTCAATAATGAGGTGTGATGAACCCTGTATAATCCTAAGTTTGTATTTATTGGTATATAGATTCGCGCTATACTCATGAAATCTTTTTTGTTTTTGATTTTATATATTGCTTGTCAGTGCATATACTTACAACGATTATTAAAGATCAGACTATATTCTAAACCCAAAGTTCAGCTTTACTGCTGTCTTTGATGATAAAAAAGCGAGTTAAATGGATATGTTTCGAAATAGCCTAGTCGCATTGACTGCTGCACTTACTCTTTCTAGTACTTCTTTTGCAGCGAACGTAAATGATAATGATGCCATTGCTGAGCGTATTAAGCCTGTTGGTGACGTTTATTTAGTTGGGAGTGAACCCAAAGAAGCGGTTCCTTCTGGTCCTCGTGATGGTGCTTCTGTATACGGTACTTTCTGTGTTGCATGTCATGCCTCAGGAGTAAGTGGTGCACCAAAGAAAGGGAATGCTGACGATTGGGCTCCTCGTATTGCCCAAGGGAAAGATGTGCTGAAAAATCACGCATTAAATGGTTTCAATGCAATGCCTGCAAAAGGTACTTGTATGGATTGTTCCGACGATGAAATCGTAGCTGCAATTGAGCATATGATTGACGGTTTGTAAATTCCATTAATTATTCAAGAAGCCTGCTCTATGCAGGCTTCTTTTTATTTATTATTTTTTGAACATCGATCTTAGATTAGCGATATGAGCCTGCCCTTTGCTCATTCTTTCTTCTTGAGATACCTTTTTTTTCTGCCTTTCCCAATCAACATCATCATAGGGTAGTTCATCTAAAAATCGGCTTTGCGTCGGTTTGATTAACTCTCCATATTGCCGCCTCTCTTTACACATCGTAAACGTCAATTCTTTTTGTGCACGAGTAATACCAACGTACATAAGTCGACGCTCTTCTTCTACATTATTCTCATCGATGCTTGTTTGGTGTGGCAAAATGCCCTCTTCTGTCCCCATAAGGTAGACATAAGGGAACTCTAGACCTTTTGATGCATGTAATGTCATTAATTGAACTGCATCACTGTCCTCATCACCCTCATCTCGTTCCATCATGTCACGCAAAGTTAAACGCTGCACAACTTCTTTTAGCGTTTTTTCTTCTTTATCATAATTGTTTCCCTCCAAATCTGCGACAATCCAAGAGTAGAGATCGGATACATTCTTCATTCTCATCTCAGCCGCTTTTGGACTCGTTGAAGTTTCATGCAACCAATCTTCATAGCGAATATCTCGAACTAAAGACCGAACTGCTTCAATGGTATTACCACGCTCAATTTGATCTGAGATTTTTACAAGCCATTCTGTAAACTGCCTTAGATTACTTAAGCTTCTCCCTGATAATGTTTGTTCTAGGCCAATTTCAAAACTGACTTCAAATAGACTTTTTCCTCGCTTATTCGCGTAATCACCCAGCTTTCCTAGCGTGGCAGGCCCAATCTCTCGTTTTGGTGTATTTACAACTCTAAGAAATGCATTATCATCATCTGGATTCACCAATACTCGTAAGTACCCCATGATATCTTTGATTTCAGACCTCGCAAAAAACGAAGTTCCACCTGAAATCTTATAAGGGACTCGACTTTGCATTAAATACTTTTCGAGTAGACGAGACTGATGATTTCCTCTATACAGCACCGCATAATCTTTATGTTTTTTTCTATTAATGAACTTATGAGCAACAATTTCAGCCGTAATTCTTTCAGCTTCGTGCTCTTCATTTTTTGCGTTTAGTACCTTTAATTTTTCCCCATCTGGCAATTCAGAAAATAATTTCTTTTCATATACATGAGGGTTATTCGCGATGAGAATATTAGCTGATCGCAAGATACGATTGGTTGAACGGTAATTTTGTTCTAATTTAATTAAACGTAAATTTGGATAATCTTCACCGAGAAGAACAAGATTCTGAGGTTTAGCACCACGCCAGGAATAAATCGATTGATCATCGTCACCAACAACTGTTAAGCGCCCTCTTTCCCCAACAAGCAATTTCACTAGTTCATACTGACTTGTATTTGTATCTTGATATTCATCAACCAATAAATAGCGAATTCGATTACGCCACCTTTGTCTGACCTCTTCGTTATTTTTTAATAACAAGACTGGTAGAAGGATAAGATCATCGAAATCAAGCGCATTATATGCCTTCATTTGCTTGTGATATTGCTCAAAACACCAAGCAAATAAATGTTGTTGCTCCCCTAAAGCCCGGCCTTTCGCCTCCTCAGGCGTCAACATGTCATTTTTCCAATTAGATATGTTACTCATTAACTGTCGTAATAAATCTTTATCACCATCTAACTGTTTTTCTGTTAAGTCTTTTAATAAAGCTAACTGATCTTGATCATCAAAAAGAGAAAAGCCAGCTTTCAAACCGAGCTCTTTGTACTCTCGCTTAATAATGTTTAAACCTAATGTATGAAAGGTTGAAACCATCACTCCCTTTGATTCATGCTTTCCTAGGGTTTGTCCTACACGTTCTTTCATTTCTCGTGCGGCTTTATTCGTAAATGTAACAGCCGCTATCGTTCTTGATTTATAGCCACATTGCTGCACTAAATAGGCAATCTTATTAGTAATAACTCTGGTTTTTCCGGAACCAGCTCCCGCTAATACTAAGCATGGGCCAGAAACGTACTTAACGGCCTCGTTTTGACTCGGGTTTAATTGCATGATTTCGCTTCCTACTAATACGATGGTGGTGTTCTTCAATATTATCGCATTGAAAATACGGTGATTCCACTTAGTCCTTTATTAATCTCAATGGTTGAATATAAATAAGTTCACAATGTGAAAAATCCCGCTCTTTACGCTATCTTTACGTTTTAAACATTTAAATTGTCTATTGATTACCCTATAATGAATGAACGTTCATTCACTTTGTGACATAAATGCAGTTGAAAAATAAAGATAAAAAAATCATAATCTTGAATGCAGCTGAAAAAATCATTGCGGATTTTGGTATTCAAAATATTTCTATGCAAAAGTTAGCTAACGAAGCACATGTCGCTGCAGGAACCATTTATCGTTATTTTGATGATAAAGAGGATTTATTAACCGAAGTTTTTTTATATTCGACTCGCCAAATTGCTGCTGCGATGCAACAAGGACTAGAAAATGAGGTTTCTGTTGAAAAGCGCTATCGAATTGCTTGGTTGAATACATGGCACTTAGCCTCAACGAATTTATCTTTATTACTTAATCGCGTTCAATTTGATTCTATCCCTCTAACTGGCAATGACGAGCTGAGGAAAAAAGAAAAAGACATGTTCCCACAAATTGAACTGTTATTTAGAGATGGTAAGAAAAATGGGATCGTTAAAAGCCTTCCTAATCAAATGCTAATTACACTAAGTTTTGGAGCCTGTATTAATATGGCAAGGCGCCATGCCTTAGGTTATTTTCAACTAGATGAGACAGACCTAGAATATATGCTACAAGCAAGCTGGGATGCCATCACGATTCACCCAAACGTGGAGTGTTAACTGAAATGAAAAAATGGACCGTTTATATGTTAATCATATCGCTACTCCTTTTTGGTAGCGTTATAGGCTTTAACATGTTCAAACAGAAAAAAATTGCTGAATTTTTAGCAAACAGACCTGAACCCGCTTTTCCGGTTACTGAGATAGAAGTTAATGCTCAAAATTGGGTGCCTATAATTCAAGCGATTGGCTTCATTGAACCAAAACGTGGAGTAACTATTTCAAGTGAATCAAATGGTGTTGTTGAGGACATTGCCTTTTCTTCCGGTGCTGAAGTGAAGGACAACCAGCTTCTTATCGCCTTAGATACTCAAGTAGAAGAAGCTAACTTAAAAGCAGCCACAGCACGAATGCCCGCGACTAAAGCAAAGTACGAACGATATAAAGGCCTTTATCAAAAAGGCTCAGTATCAAAAGAAAACTTTGATGATGCTGCTGCAGATTTCTACTCTCTTGCTGCGGAAATTGAATCTTATAGAGCAACAATTGATCGACGTCAAATTAGAGCTCCTTTTTCAGGCGTAGTGGGTATTCGTAGTGTGTACTTAGGTCAATTTCTTCAAGCAGGTACAAACATTGTTAGACTTGAAGATACAAGTGTTATGAAATTACGCTTCACTGTATCTCAAAATGAAATTTCGCGTATAAACGTTGGGCAAAACGTTGATATTTTCGTTGATTCTTACCCTGAGCAAACTTTTGAAGGCACCATTTCTGCGATTGAACCAGCGGTAAGCATTCAAAGTGGACTTATTCAAGTGCAAGCAAATATCCCTAATAGTGAAGGCAAACTTCGTAGTGGTATGTTTGCTCGAGCTAACATAATACTACCAACTAAAACCGATCAAATCATTTTACCGCAAACAGCGGTTACTTATACCTTGTATGGGGATAGTGTATACGTCATTTATACAGACAAAAAAGAAAACCCTGAGACTAAAGAAACAACTGAAGTTCTTCGTGTTAAACAGCGTGTCATTAAAGTTGGTGAACGCAAAGGAGACTCTGTTCATATCTTAGAAGGGTTAAAACCTGGAGAGCAAGTGATTACGACAGGACAGGTGCGCCTAAGTAATGACGCTATGGTTAAAGTTGTTGAAAGTAATGCAACTAAAACTCCTACAAAAACACCTCAGTTGTAAGGAAGAAAAACCATGCGTTTTACTGATACTTTTATAAAAAGGCCGGTTCTTGCGATTGCGATTAGCTTCCTTATTGCCTTACTAGGTATTCAAGCCTTGTTTAAAATGCAGGTAAGGGAATATCCAGAAATGACCAATACCGTAATTACGGTCACAACTGGTTATTATGGTGCAAGTGCTGATCTTATTCAGGGCTTCATTACCCAACCATTAGAGCAAGCAATCGCCCAAGCAGATAATATTGATTATATGACTTCATCATCGGTGTTAGGTCAATCTACGATAACAGTCAATATGAAGCTGAATACGGACCCTAATGCCGCCCTTGCAGACATATTAGCCAAGACAAACTCTGTTCGATCCCAACTACCTAAAGAATCAGAAGATCCGAGCGTCACCTCTTCTACAGGATCAACAACGGGTGTTTTATATATTGGTTTTACCAGTAAAGAACTGGAATCCAGTCAAATTACTGATTACATAGAACGAGTAGTCAAACCCCAACTCTTTTCAGTTAACGGTTTATCTAAAATCGATTTATATGGCGGTCAAAAATACGCACTCCGCGTTTGGTTAGATCCTTCAAAAATGGCCGCTTTAAAATTGACGGCAACCGATGTTCTTAGCATATTAAATGCAAATAACTTTCAGTCAGCAACTGGTCAAGCAACCGGTGAGTTTGTTCTATTTAATGGTTCAGCAAATACTCAAGTATCCAGTGCAGATGAACTAAAGAAACTCATTATTAGTAGTCAAGGAGATGGTACGGTCATCCGACTATCTGATATAGCAGAAATATCCCTTGCAAAGAGTCACGATACTTTCAGAGCTGTTGCTAACGGCCAAGAAGCTGTTGTTGCTGCAATTTTTGGTGCCCCAACCGCAAACCCAATTATTATTGCACAAGACGTTCTCAAGCTTCTTCCTGACATTGAGAAAAATATGCCAAGTAACATTAATATGAATGTTATGTATGACTCAACAATTGCGATTAATGAGTCAATAAATGGTGTAATCAAAACAATATTAGAAGCTGCTATTATCGTTTTAGTTGTCATTACCCTTTTCCTTGGTTCTTTTCGAGCTGTCATCATTCCTATTGTTACGATCCCATTATCTTTAATTGGTGTTGCAATGGTGATGCAAGGTTTAGGCTTTTCGTGGAATT
Source organism: Vibrio sp. (assembly GCA_028131545.1). Taxonomy (GTDB): domain Bacteria; phylum Pseudomonadota; class Gammaproteobacteria; order Enterobacterales; family Vibrionaceae; genus Vibrio. The sequence goes on from JAOICL010000042.1 coordinate 13,293, forward strand.
TGATGACACTATTAGCCACTGTATTAGCTATCGGTTTAGTTGTTGATGATGCTATTGTGGTACTAGAGAATATAGATAGACATATAAAAGCAGGGGAAACTCCGTTTCGTGCTGCCATCATAGGTACTAGGGAAATTGCTGTCCCTGTTATTGCTATGACAGTAACATTAGGTGCTGTGTATGCTCCTATAGCATTAATGGGAGGAATAACAGGTTCTTTATTTAAGGAGTTTGCTCTTACCCTTGCTGGGTCCGTCTTTGTCTCTGGAGTTGTAGCTTTAACATTATCACCAATGATGTGTTCAAAAATGTTAAAAGCGAGTGAAGAGCCAAGTAAATTTGAACAAAAAGTTCACTCAACTTTAGATGCTTTAACCAACAAGTATCGAAATATACTTATCGCTGTCATGAACAAGCGTCCTATTGTTATTGGCTTTGCTGTTATTGTTTTCGCTAGTTTACCATTATTATTTAAATTTATACCTAGTGAGCTTGCACCGGCAGAAGATAAAGGCGTTGTAATGCTGATAGGTACCGCTCCATCAACTGCCAACTTAGATTACATTCAAAACACCATGGATAATGTGAATAAGATTGTCAGTGAGCAACCAGAGATCGATTATGCACAGGTCTTTATCGGCATACCTAATTCTAACCAAGCATTCGGCATTTCAACGATGCATCCTTGGAGTGAACGAGAAGCAAGCCAGAAAGAGGTTGCGGATCGAGTTGGCGCTATGGTTAGAACTATTCCCGAAATGTCTATAGCGGCATTTCAGATGCCTGAATTACCAGGTGCTGGTTCTGGATTACCTATCCAGTTTGTTTTAACAACTTCACAGTCTTTTGAAAGCTTATTTGCTGAAGCTACTGACGTATTGATGAAAGTGAAAGGCAATGCCCAATTTGTTCATTCAGATTTAGATTTAAACTTTGACTCAGCAACGATGAAGATCAATATCGATAAAGATATGGCTGGTGCTTATGGTGTGACAATGCAGGATATTGGTACAACCTTAAGCACGATGATGGCTGATGGTTATGTTAGTCGTATCGATCTATTTGGGCGTTCATATGAAGTCATTCCACAAGTTGCTCGAAAGTGGAGATTAAACCCTGACTCTATGAATCAATACTTTGTTAGAGGTGCAGATGGACGTTCAATCCCACTTGGGTCTTTAATGACTATTGATGTCATTGCTCAGCCTAGGGCTTTACCTCATTTTAATCAGCTAAACTCAGCAACCATTGGTATGGTTCCTTCACCAGGCATCGCAATGGGAGATGCCATTGCTTGGCTTGAAAATGTTGCAAGTGAATTACCAAAAGGATACAGCCATGATTATATGGGTGAATCTCGTCAATATGTTAGTGAAGGTAGTGCATTATTTGCAACATTTGGTTTGGCTCTCGCTGTTATATTCTTAGTTTTAGCGATTCAATTTGAGTCAGTAAAGGATCCTATAGTTATAATGGTATCAGTACCTTTGGCAGTCTCTGGAGCCCTAATAGCTCTTGCATGGGGCGCTGCAACAATGAACATTTATTCTCAAGTAGGTTTAATTACTCTAGTGGGTTTAATTACTAAGCATGGTATTTTAATTTGTGAGGTCGCCAAAGAAGAACAATTACATAATGCTAAGAGTAAGTTTGATGCTGTAATTGAAGCTGCTAGCGTTCGACTTAGACCTATATTAATGACCACTGCTGCAATGATCGCTGGCCTAATACCTCTACTATTTTCATCAGGAGCTGGTGCTTCCCAACGTTTTAGTATTGGTATAGTTATTGTTGCTGGATTAACAATTGGTACAATTTTCACTCTCTTTGTTCTTCCTGTCATTTATAGTTATTTAGCAGAGGATCATAAAGCTTTACCCGAATTTGATGAGGCAATCCCACCAAAAGTCTCTGGTCATGGGCACTAAGCTTTTTAATTAAAAATAAAGCTAAAATAAGGCCACTATGTGGCCTTATTTTTTATCTAAACAAGACATTACGTTGAGAATTTCATAGAATATTTGTAAATAGGAGGAAATTCCATGATTGACGCGAAAAAATTAGAGCAACTAGCCAAACAAATTCAAGAGGTAATGCCTCAGCCAGTTAAAAATATTGGGGCTGATGTTGAGAATAAAGTTAAACAAATAATTCAAGGGCAGCTTTCTAAGCTAGATGTAGTTAGCCGTGAAGAATTCGAAATCCAAACACAGGTACTACTACGTACACGTCAGAAAATAACGGAGCTAGAATCTAAAATAGAAAAGATTGAAGCAAAGCTAAACACAAAAGAAACTGATTAAATCAATATGGCACAGATATATACCTTTAAACATAATACTGTGCCCTATTACCCATACCTAAACAATAAGTTGAATCACCATTAGTCCATTCTAAGCTTCTCAGATAACTTATGTATAATCCCTATTACATACTCATTCTTTCATATAGCAAGCATCTACAGAAGTCTGTTCAAGCCTAAGAAGAGCATTACTACTCACGCTTAAAACCAACAAATACATCAAAAATAACTAACCTACATATCCTCACTTTTTTCGATCAGACATTGTTTATAGAGAGCAGAATATATCTTAGTTCGGCAAGACAACATCAAAATAAACACAATGATGCTGGGATATCTACATTGAATATCAAAATATTGTTCGGTATATAGGGTAAAATTTTTAGATTGATATTAGCTTTATATAAATGAACTAGTATGTTCGATAATATAATCAAAGGTATAATCAAGTGATATGTTTTTGTTCTTTGGAGCGAGTTTGGATGGGGTATTGATTTCAGCATTACGTTCAACTACTGCCTTTAACGACAAGTGATTAGAACATAAGTGTTATATCAGATTAAATGTTATAAATAAAAAAGCCCTAGTCATATGACTAGGGCTTCAATGTGGCGGAGAGATAGGGATTTGAACCCTAGAACCGCTATTAACGGTTGCCGGTTTTCAAGACCGGTGCTTTCGACCACTCAGCCATCTCTCCGTTGTACTGTATTAAACCTGCCTTATAGGCAGATTTTTATCCATGTTCACATGGATTTAAAATAAAGCCTGGCGATGTCCTACTCTCACATGGGGAAACCCCACACTACCATCGGCGCTACTGTGTTTCACTTCTGAGTTCGGAAAGGGATCAGGTGGGTCCACAACGCTATGGTCGCCAAGCAAATTCTTAAAATCTGGAAAGCTGGTATAAAAGTCTCGAACACATTCAACGTTCTTATTTTGAGTCCATCAAAACCCTTTGGGTGTTGTATGGTTAAGCCTCACGGGCAATTAGTACAGGTTAGCTCAACGCCTCACAACGCTTACACACCCTGCCTATCAACGTTCTAGTCTTGAACAACCCTTAAGGATACTTAAAGTATCAGGGAGAACTCATCTCAAGGCTCGCTTCCCGCTTAGATGCTTTCAGCGGTTATCGATTCCGAACTTAGCTACCGGGCAATGCGTCTGGCGACACAACCCGAACACCAGAGGTTCGTCCACTCCGGTCCTCTCGTACTAGGAGCAGCCCCTTTCAATTCTCCAACGCCCACGGCAGATAGGGACCGAACTGTCTCACGACGTTCTAAACCCAGCTCGCGTACCACTTTAAATGGCGAACAGCCATACCCTTGGGACCGACTTCAGCCCCAGGATGTGATGAGCCGACATCGAGGTGCCAAACACCGCCGTCGATATGAACTCTTGGGCGGTATCAGCCTGTTATCCCCGGAGTACCTTTTATCCGTTGAGCGATGGCCCTTCCATTCAGAACCACCGGATCACTATGACCTGCTTTCGCACCTGCTCGAATTGTCATTCTCGCAGTCAAGCGGGCTTATGCCATTGCACTAACCTCACGATGTCCAACCGTGATTAGCCCACCTTCGTGCTCCTCCGTTACTCTTTGGGAGGAGACCGCCCCAGTCAAACTACCCACCAGGCACTGTCCTCACCCCAGATAATGGGGCTAAGTTAGAACATCAAAACTACAAGGGTGGTATTTCAAGGACGGCTCCATGCAATCTAGCGACTGCATATCAAAGCCTCCCACCTATCCTACACATGTAGGTTCAATGTTCAGTGCCAAGCTGTAGTAAAGGTTCACGGGGTCTTTCCGTCTAGCCGCGGGTACACTGCATCTTCACAGCGATTTCAATTTCACTGAGTCTCGGGTGGAGACAGCGTGGCCATCATTACGCCATTCGTGCAGGTCGGAACTTACCCGACAAGGAATTTCGCTACCTTAGGACCGTTATAGTTACGGCCGCCGTTTACCGGGGCTTCGATCAAGAGCTTCGACCTAAGTCTAACCCCATCAATTAACCTTCCGGCACCGGGCAGGCGTCACACCGTATACGTCATCTTACGATTTTGCACAGTGCTGTGTTTTTAATAAACAGTTGCAGCCACCTGGTATCTGCGACTCTCGTCAGCTCCATCCGCGAGGGATTTCACCGATAAGAGCGTACCTTCTCCCGAAGTTACGGTACCATTTTGCCTAGTTCCTTCACCCGAGTTCTCTCAAGCGCCTTGGTATTCTCTACCCGACCACCTGTGTCGGTTTGGGGTACGATTCCTTATAATCTGAAGCTTAGAGGCTTTTCCTGGAAGCATGGCATCAATGACTTCACATCCGTAGATGCTCGACGTCGTGTCTCAGCCTTAAGAAGAGCCGGATTTACCTAACTCTTCAGCCTACGCACTTGAACCTGGACAACCAATCGCCAGGCCCACCTAGCCTTCTCCGTCCCCCCATCGCAATTATAAGAAGTACGGGAATATTAACCCGTTTCCCATCGACTACGCCTTTCGGCCTCGCCTTAGGGGTCGACTTACCCTGCCCCGATTAACGTTGGACAGGAACCCTTGGTCTTCCGGCGAGGGGGTTTTTCACCCCCTTTATCGTTACTCATGTCAGCATTCGCACTTCTGATACCTCCAGCATGCTTTACAACACACCTTCAACGGCTTACAGAACGCTCCCCTACCCCGCATACAAAGTATGCAGCCGCAGCTTCGGTTTATAGCTTAGCCCCGTTACATCTTCCGCGCAGGCCGACTCGACTAGTGAGCTATTACGCTTTCTTTAAATGATGGCTGCTTCTAAGCCAACATCCTAGCTGTCTAAGCCTTCCCACATCGTTTCCCACTTAGCTATAATTTGGGACCTTAGCTGGCGGTCTGGGTTGTTTCCCTCTCCACGACGGACGTTAGCACCCGCCGTGTGTCTCCCGGATAGTACTTACTGGTATTCGGAGTTTGCAAAGGGTTGGTAAGTCGGGATGACCCCCTAGCCTTAACAGTGCTCTACCCCCAGTAGTATTCGTCCGAGGCGCTACCTAAATAGCTTTCGGGGAGAACCAGCTATCTCCAGGTTTGATTGGCCTTTCACCCCTAGCCACAAGTCATCCGCTAATTTTTCAACATTAGTCGGTTCGGTCCTCCAGTTGATGTTACTCAACCTTCAACCTGCCCATGGCTAGATCACCTGGTTTCGGGTCTATATCCAGAGACTGAACGCCCAGTTAAGACTCGGTTTCCCTACGGCTCCCCTAAACGGTTAACCTTGCCACTGAATATAAGTCGCTGACCCATTATACAAAAGGTACGCAGTCACACCACGAAGGTGCTCCTACTGCTTGTACGTACACGGTTTCAGGTTCTATTTCACTCCCCTCACAGGGGTTCTTTTCGCCTTTCCCTCACGGTACTGGTTCACTATCGGTCAGTCAGTAGTATTTAGCCTTGGAGGATGGTCCCCCCATATTCAGACAGGATATCACGTGTCCCGCCCTACTCGATTTCACTGATTATGCATTGTCGGCTACGGGGCTATCACCCTTTATTGCTATCCTTTCCAGAATATTCGCCTGATGCATTAAAAGCTTAAGGGCTAGTCCAATTTCGCTCGCCGCTACTTTCGGAATCTCGGTTGATTTCTTTTCCACGGGGTACTTAGATGTTTCAGTTCCCCCGGTTCGCCTCATTAACCTATGTATTCAGTTAATGATACTTGCTTATGCAAGTGGGTTTCCCCATTCGGAAATCCCAGTCTCAAGTGGCTTTTACTGCCTAAACTGGGCTTATCGCAAGTTAATACGTCCTTCATCGCCTCTGACTGCCAAGGCATCCACCGTGTACGCTTAGTCACTTAACCATACAACCCCAAAGAGTTTCGTCTTTGCGATTGTGATTAAACAACCAAAGTGCTATCTCATTATTTGAATGAGCGAGATAGCGTTTCGATTTTGCCGGACTCAAATATGAATGCAGTAAACTGCATTCCCAAGAACACTTGAATGTGTGTTGGTACCTAAATCAAAGATTTAGGATTTGAGAACTTTTAAATAAATAACAAT
>JAOICL010000043.1 GCA_028131545.1 Vibrio sp.
ATCCCCAATTGCTTTTGATTTTCTTTCTAAGTTTGTTGTAAGTATTGTTGTATCTAATGGAGATGGATTGTATAAAAAAGTTCCGATAGCATTCTATAATGAAAAGAATAAGTCTTATAATATACAATTCGAAAGGTTTTATCATGATAAATATAGTGTCATAGATTTCTTTTCATCTAAACAATTAATAGTTGGTAACTTTGATGATGGTGATGATTTAGGCTATATTAGTATTTATGTTGAAGTAGATAAAATTTAATAATAAATGAGGTGGTTCAATGAAAGGTAATATGGCGTTAACAATGATTAGTCTATCAATGGTTTTTGGTTGCTCATCAATTAGTGAAAAAGAAGCACGTAATAAAATTGAAGTGGACAAGGTTAAAGTTAGTTATGAACAAGAAATTGCAATGAAGGAAAATAAATCATTACCAAGTTGGATGATTAATGAGGTAAATCATGATAGTGAATTTATTTATGGTATTGGTATAGGTGAAAGTAAAGATATCATGACGGCACTGAAGATGGCAAAGCTAGAAGCTAGTTATGATATTGCAAAGAAAAGTAAGCAGGAAATAAACGGTATAGAGAAAATAAAAACTAAAGATAATGGATATGCAAATAGAAAAGAGATAGATAACATAGTTAGTTCAAAAATTGAAGGTATTATGATTTCTAAATTTGAGGTGGTTAATCAAGAGGTGAAAACATTTCAAGGTAAGCACCGAGTATACTTGAAATTAAGATCGAATGAATATGAGATTAAAAATGCGATAGAAAAAAATGAAGAGTATAGTTTTTAAAGAAATTAAAGCCCATTAGAAATTTTTTATAAATAATGGGCTTTAATTCTATGTGTTTTGTATCTTAAAATCGTCTAATGACTTACCTTCTTGCAGTGCGGATTGTATTTTCTTTGGTGTTCTACCCTGTCCAGTCCATGTTTTTGTAACCCCATCAATCTCATACTGATAAAGAGCTGGTCTAGTCTTTTTGGGCTTTTTTATTTTTTGTGGTGATGCAGATAGTGCAGCTAGGAGAACTTCAGTATCAATACCCGATAGTTTAATTTCTTCAGCTAAGGATTTTGCTTTTTCTATTGCTTTTTGCTCATCTTGTAAAGCTATTTCTTTTGATTCAATCAATTTATCGCAAATAGAATTGAATTTTTCTTTTGTAGCAAGTAAATCAGTGAGAGTTAATTCGCGTAAAGCTGTTCGAATCGGTATGGTTTGCTGAAGTTGTTGTGCTAATTCGTTCATGAATTTTAGTCCATTTCTAAAGTATCATCTATATGATTTATATCATTAATTGAGTGCTCTTCATTTACTCGATGCAAGTCATTGCTATTTGTTTTGTTTTGAGTTGATAGAGGTGAAGTTCGATTAAGAGAATCAACTATCTCACTTGAATACTCTCTCATATCACTTTCACTCTCAAAGTTGCTAGATTGCATCTTTCTAAGTTTATTTTTATCATCAGCATCAAGCAAGTTATTAGGAGCAATTATTTCAGCATGTATAAGACTTGACCAAACTTCGGTCATTTCTTGACTCATGACCATATTTCTTTTTATAAATGAAGGGGTGGTATCCTTAATCTTGTCAAACTTTAGATCAAGCTTGGTTATGTATTCACAGTCTGGAACTCTAACAAAACATTGGAGGTCATTAAGAGCTTGGATTTCACCCGTGGTTACAACTGGTCTGGTTATTGTTTGATGCCCTAGAGAAACGCCATCCCTTAAAGTATTTGCGCCATAACTGATATTTTCTTTTGATATATCGACCTCTTGTTCTCCGAGATCATTACTTGATATTTTAGCCATTTGAGCGGATGGAGCGCGATAATAAAAACGAGTATTAAGTAAGTCAAATATTTCATCAGCAGCATGTTGGCCATAAGTTTTTACTAACTGAGCATAGGACTGAATTCCGATTAAAAAGCAGCCTCCAAACTTTCTAACTTCTGAAATAATAGATCCCAGTTCTGGTATTTGATGCAATGATGGCATTTCATCCATTATTACCCAAATTCTACGATCTTCATTTGCTTCTAAGCCTAAAATAGCATTAGAAGCGATAGATAACCAAGTTGTGATAAGGGGTCTCAACGATGTATGTTGTTGAGCATTTGATGTCAAATAAACAAAACCTCTTTTTGAGTCATCTTGAACCCAATCTGTAATAGAGAATGTTGCTCTTTGTTGAGTACCATCATCATTTAAAGTATTCAGTCCGTCAAGGTAACGAAGAGATTTAACATAAGTAGCTAAAACTGATTTAATCGTAATTGCGGTTTTTTGAATTTCATTTGCTGTTAAACTTGCTCCTTCCGTACCATCTAAGTGTTCATTTAATGTATTAAGATCAGCGGTTAGCATTAAATGTAAAAATCTTTCATTGGTAAGAGGCTTACCATCTTTGGTCATTTGATACGCAGTTGAAGAAAATAATGTTCTTGCAGCATTAATCCAAAATGGATCGCCACTTGTAGATGATGGGATAATTGCTTGAGCCATGAAATCAAAATCAGAGATATCTTTAGCATCAGCCCAAATGTCCCAGTTCACACAACGTTCATCGAATGGGTTTAAGATAAAATCTTCTTTTGGATTATAAAATTTACTAAGGAAAGTACATCCTTTATCATAGACGATTGCTTTATCACCCCTACTTTTAACCCATTTTAAAATCTTTCTAATGCAAACTGATTTACCGGCTCCCGTTGTGCCATCAATAAGCAAGTGCTGAACCTCAAAATCATTTTTAAAAATTCTATGACCATCAATGTTAAAAGTTGATATTTTACCATTACCTAAGCGTTGGTGCTTTAATCGGTGTTTAGCCTTATGCTGTAATGATTCAGTAATAACATTGGTATCATCAGTAAATTGTAATCCTCTAATGTGAAGGTCATCACTGTGATCTTCACCTTGTCGTGCAAAATATCGACTAACAAAAGTAAAAAGAATGGAACAGATAATTAAAGATGATAATGAATAGACTTGAATATTGAATGAAAAATCTTCATACATTTTAAAAAGAAGGGGGTTATAAAGTTGTTCACCTAACGTACTTTCAAATTTATTTCCATCCCAATAGGTAGTAATTGACTTATCTAATGGAGTGCCAATAGAGGCTGATATTTTATTCCTTAAATAGTAAAATGTTCCAATTATTTCATTCAGAGGAGTCATTATAGCGGTAATGATAGAGGTAAAAAGAACAAATAGGAAAAAAGTATAATTAATTAACTGACCATTAACTTGAAGCCACATTCTAATTGAGTGAAATGTGATTTGACCACCACGAGTAAATTTACTAGCCACGAAGCCAACTCCCAAAACCTAAGCCAATAGTATTATTATCACAAGGATAATGCTTTTGTAGTGCATATATAGCAAATGCATTAATTGGAAGCTCTATATTTATCTTTGAACGTGAGAAAAAAGCAATCTCTTCACTGTAGGTTTTTAATATTAACTTCAATAGCGCTGTTTTTTTTGTTGAATCATTTACATCGATTGGAGATGAACCAGAATAACAATAAAGTGCCTTACCTCTTTGATTTTTATTAACTTGATTAAGAAGTTCAAGACTACTTTGAAGAGAGTAAACATAAATATTCAATATCATATTTTCTTGGGATTCTTTGTTATAGTTATCAAGTAAATAATTCATTCGTTCAAAATGACTTAAACCATAAGAAAAAGAAGTTGAGGAAAATAAAATAGCGAAAGCTATTAAGGTTTTTCTTAATATACTCATTAAAAATTAGTTCCTTTTCCGTTGATAAAAGAGATATCAGGATTTAGTTCTTGCTTAACATTTCTAACTTTTACTATTGCAGACCAACACCAAAAAAAAGCTGCCAACAGCCCAAAAATTACAACAGCCCAGTTCAAAGACACAATTATCACCGCTTTATCCATAGATTTTCCCTTATAAATAAAAAACTTTACCGGATACGCCCAATTGAGCGCATCGAGTAAAACCACTAACTAACCGTTACTTCTGTTTCATCTTCATCAGCACCCCAAACGATAAGAGCATTTTTAACTCGTTCATGTTCAGAATTGCCCTCAATATTGTGAGCCTCTTCTTGATCTACAATTTCACCATTGCCTGTTTCACCTGAAAAAACAGCAATCCAACCTTGTACAGTATCAAGTAGTTCTAATTTGTTTTTCATAGCTATACCTTTGTTTATTTCAGTAATCATTGCTGTTTGCATTGTCTTGCCTCATTTACTTAACCTACACTAAGTATAATTGTGACTAGTCACGATTGCAAGTTTTATTGTGCAAGTTTTGTTCTTTTTTCAAGGAGCGCTTGAGCGTATGCCTTTACAAAATCTTCATCATCCTCATGAACTCTAATGTTTATTTGCTTTATTTTCATCGCTTTATCGCGCTCTCGTTGCTCTTTTTTTCTATCGTTAGCTGTTTTAGCCATTTTGGAAAATATCTCCCATTGAAATTATAATTGTGAATAGTCACACTATAACGCCATCGCTGCCGATTTTTCAAGTTGCTTTCGTGATATCTCGATATAAACAAGAGTCATATGAGTCTCACTATGTCCGAGTGTAAGAGCGATTATTTCTAGTGGGACATTTGAGGCGTTTAATCTGGACGCTAGCGAAATTTTCCATCGTTATCAGAATTTAGGCGCATTAGTGAATAGCTCACAAATGCGTTCAAGATTACTGTTCAATTCGCACTCTGAGAAATTGAAACTCTCAAGAGTTGGATCACCCCCCGAATGACCACGCTCATTGAGCCAAATGTTAACAATTCCATCATCGTGTTCTATACCAACATAGACCCCAGATAAATAGTCTTTATCTCGGACAGTTACGAACAAGTTATCTTGATTGTCGTCAATCTCTACAAGTGGAACGTCTAGACCCCGTTTAAGAAGTTCAGCAACCACTGCACTTGTCGAATCCATGATTTCGATTCTAGAGTTAGTAGCATCGGCAAGCACTACATCCATTTATTTTCCCCTATTAATCGTTTAAGTGCTCAAGTTCGATATTCATAGCATCAAACGCCTGCTTCCATTCTCTCAATTGCTCGTCACTATCGACTATTACACGTCCTGTTACTATCTCACCATCACGTTCAAAGATTAAAGACTGCTCAGATGAATCGTACCCAACGTACTCAAAATAAATCATCAAGCATCCAATCTCGACCACGTACAAGCCATCAACTAATGAATGCTTTTTCAAAGTGAATAACATTAAGCCCCCTCGCTTTGGCTAAAGTGATTTCTGGTTCAATCCAAAATTTTTCTTCACCTTTTCCCCTCTAGATTTCCTCAGCCTGGCTACATTGAAGCTCAGACTCATAACTGATGATTATCTCACCGCAAGGCATACCTACTCCATTAGGAACATACTTATCTGTTAATCGCCACTCTTTGTTATCACGTGAATAGAAATATTCTCCAAATCCATCTACATCTCTAAAAAGCCCACCTTCACTAAGTTTTTCCGGTGCATTATGAAATGCAAACGCCAAATGCCTCGCCGCTTCTTCTAAATCTAAGAACTCATAATAAATATCTTTCCAATCCCCATCAATAAAGAACGCCTTGGCTTTTTCTTGATCAACAAAATTTACATCAATTTCGCATTTAATTAAGCTTCTGAATTTCATCGCTAATTACCCATAAAGGGCGGTTTAATCCGCCCCATTAATAAATTAAACTGAAGGTGTCCAATTCCTTAAATTTTCACCTAAATTCCTTCGAGTGCAAAATTCTTCCGCGCTTTTGTATGAATTAAATGAACCTCGTTCACTGTCACCCCAAAAAGCTGCGAATAGAAAGTTATTCTCTATATCCCAATTGCTTAGTTGAGATTTCGCTCCAACAGTCCAACTTTTACTAGAATTTTTTGTATCCATATTCACTTATCTCATTTATCCAATCGATAAGTAAAGTATAGTAATAATTACTAGCTATCTAGTATTTTTTTGAATTCTATCAATTTTGATTTTCTGCGAGCTAAACACTCAAGAGCCAACACAACAACGGGTTTTATCACCGATGTGCCAGCAACTAAATTATCTATTTGCTTACATTGATATTTAGTGTGCGTATATCCTAATTCTTTTCCAAGACTTAAATTGTCGAGTGCCAAAAGATCTCGAACTTTGCAAAATTGTTCTTTGTTCATATCTTACATTTCTTATAGTAACAATCCTTATCTTCGACAGGAATTAGTTCATAAGCGATTTCAGATTTTTCAAAAAAATCCAGTAGTTTTTGAAAGTGCTTACGGTTTTTGTAAACCTTCGCATTATCAAAAGATGTAGTAATTGAGAAATTCGTACTGCATCGTTTAATTGAGGTAACATATGACCTGTCTAACCCCTCGTCACTGTTACGAATAGAAAGCCTCTGTGTTATTCCAATAACCCATGCCATGGTCTTGTAACCCTCTAATTATTCTGTACTAATTCTTCGTGCACCTGATAGTGGCTGTATGCAATCAAAACACAGGCAGGGATTGAATCTGCATCATCAGAAATGAAGCGCTCTTCTATCTGCTTTAACGACCAACCGTAAAACAATGGAGCATCGTAAAAATCACTTCCATCACACCACTTACTTTTTATCAGTGAGTAACGGAGGTCATTAGTGATAAAGCGCACAGTTCCACGTCCATAAGCTTTCCAGCCAAATTTATCGTTAGTTTCAGACATAAAATGCTCTGAAACATCCAGCTGTGCTAATAAGCAAGCTGAGTCAAATGGTTGATCAAATTTATCAGTCACAGCTTTTAACTCAGCTCTAAGCTCTCTGATTTGCTCAATAGACATAAGTTGGAATTTCCCTTATTAAAAACGTTTAAGCATTTTATCGTGATACTTCATGGTTGCCGCACCTATAGAGAACGTACTGACAAGAAAAAAAGCAAACCAGCGATAATTTAGATATTGAGTCACTGCCGACAAAGCGTCAGTTGGCACTGGCGCTGTCCATGCATAAATAAAGCTAACGACACTACTTAAGCCAAAAATCACAGTGAAAATAATCCCTAACTTGATTATCCAATCAAAGAAGTAAAAAAACATTTCGTTCCTCTCTTTTAAACTTAGCTTTATTGTATCAAAAACAGTCGATTTCCAGAGTGATAAAGAGTCTTGATATCTGTCCTTACTCTCAATTCAGTTTTTTAATGTTTGGCTTTTAGAGGATATTTGTCAGGGTTCTTAATTCCATCCAACGTTAAATCCACATCCAACTCAGGCCAACAATAACCATGACGGCCTTGCTTTTCTACGTTAAAAATGGCATTTACTGGAGCGGTCTTAAACCAAGGGAACTCTTCAAAGCTTAAAAAGTGCTCTTCGTTCTCTGCTAAAAACCAAAGGCCAAGAGGATTAACCCCTAAGACCTTAACCGAAGTGTTTTTTCCAAGCTGCTCTGATTTCATTTTCATGCTCTCTTACGCTTTTTTCTAGCTTGTTTAAGTTTTCCCCTTATTTTCTGCTTTTAAAGTGGCGCCACAAAGAAATTAGACCATAAGCAATAGCAACACTCATAAAAGTATCTAACAGTTGAATACTTGGCTTACTAAAACTAGACCAAATAAGTGCACCGACAAGCAATAGAGCTATGTCTTTTAATGCTTTTTTCATAGCGTTAATTTCCCATCAGAGCGTGAACATCGCACCTGTGCCAACAGCCACAAAAAACCAAATTGTGACAACTATTGATTTAATCACGCTCAAGTGAGCTGTTTGCTTCTGTGCTTCTTCAAGCATTTTCTTTTCAAATTCAGTCATGTTCTGACTTTCCCTCTAAGATTGTTTTCGTCGCACTACTTCAAACTTACCGGCAGGAATGACCAAGCCAACAATTATCAATCCTTTTCCGATTTCTTCATCATAAGTAAACTCAACATTATTGCTGCACAGCGCACTTCTTTTCTTTACTTCGCTATAGAGATTTTCATAGTTAAGTTCGTCTACTTCGACACTCCAGCTCATTGAAGATCTGCCAACATCAATAAAGTTTACTTGCGATTTCCCATATCTGGTAAGTGCATCATATTGAGCTAATTTTTGCTTTTCCGACTGGCTAAGAAATTTAGTGGCAAAATGAGTTAACCCAGACGATTCTAACCAAACGCTTTTGTTCGCTTGTTCAGTAGATAAACCTACTTTTACTTCGCCTTGTTCCCATGCTTTTTTTACATAATCGAAGAACATATTTTCCCTCGTTAGACCGATTTAATATTTTTACGGCGTTTGATTGATTCAACTTCACGATTGTAAGCCTCCAAAGGCTCTAGTAAATATGCATAACGCTTTTCACTTTTGACAAACTCATCGTGACTCATTAGAGCTTTGAGCTGTGTTACAGATTCTTTAATTGGCACTCTAACTAACCAAAAGTCATCCTCAAACGAAAACGTCCATGCTTTTTTCAAGTGCTCTTCAAAAGCTGCCAGAGCCTTATCTCTCATCGTCCATATATGGCGCTGCCTTAATGCGTTATCACTTTCTAAATAGTGATTATCCATACTATCGTTGATGTCTAGTTCCCAACTTTCAGGATATAAAACAGAGCTAGTAAAGTGTGCGACCGTCACCCACAAACAAAGCTGCTCTCGCGTAAAAGTGTCAGGATTGGGGTTAAGCGAATCTAAAACCTCAAGAGCATATTTTTTAGACTGACTATCGATGTTTACTAACTCTTGTGCTTTCCGTTTTTCAATACGAGCTTTTTTCTCTTTGATATGAGAAATTTTTTTCTTTGCATTACTTAAAGCCTCGACTGCAACTTCCATCGCTTCAATTTCTTCAAGTTCAAACAACTCTCTAGAGAATGGGTCTTCTACTACTTCTTTTAGTAATCCATTCGATAGCTTTGTTAGAGCCGTTTGCTTTTTACGAGTTCGCTCCGATGTCCAGTGCTTCGTAAAATCCAAATCTGACATTTGCCAAAATTCCCTACTTGTTTGGTTTTAGTGTCAAAGCTAGTTTTTCAGCTTCTTTCCATAATCGTTTTGATAGTTTTATAGCTTCTTCTTCAAGTAACTCAGTGTCATGAATAGAAGTATTAAAACTTTCTGAGCCACTAGTACCTATTGCTTGATCTTCTATCCAAGCTGCGGCTTCCTTGATAACTTCTATCCGAGCTGAAAGTCGCGCATTACTCAGCTTAGGCATAGTCCGATTTTCCCCTACAGCTTGATCGCTTTAAATTTTTTGACGATAGTAATACACTTGTCACAAGTAATACCGCCTCGAACTACAGTCTTTCCTTCCCATTTAGCATCAGTATCGGGATCAATTACTTCACCAGTACAGAGAACTCGATTTGTATCTAGGCTAGGACTTGGATTTTCCAAACACCATTTTTGTTCGTCAACAGGAATAGGTTCGAGATCATCGTCTATAGTAATTTTTATAAGTTGATTAGCCATATACATGATCCCCTTAAATCTTTTCCCAAGTAGCTAACCATTCATCAGGAAAGCCATTCACTGTTTTATCAGAGTTCAGAATCACTTGCTTACCATGCCATCGAGCGCGAAGGGTACAATCAGAAGCTAACCAACAGCGGCTAATATGTGGTTCATCGTTTCGTGCTAGACCTTTCTCACATGAAATCGAGACTTTGTAACCTAGCAAGCGGTGCATTACCCGTCTAAAGCTGATCAAGTAATCTCCCCTTGGTCATTAGACCGTTCCAATTTTCTTGATTTTAAAGTGTGGATCAGTTGCCAACTTTTTATCTAGTCGAGGTGCTAACCACTCTTTAAACGCTTTTTTCCGTTCAGCTTTTCTAACATCATC
Organism: Vibrio sp.; assembly: GCA_028131545.1. GTDB lineage: Bacteria > Pseudomonadota > Gammaproteobacteria > Enterobacterales > Vibrionaceae > Vibrio. Next base: position 9,824 of record JAOICL010000043.1, read on the forward strand.
CACAGCAAATACTTTGTATTTTGCTTGAGTTTTTGGCTCACCTAACCACTTCTTGATAGCTGAATCTGTCCACAATCGATCTGTTTTAAGTCGAGTTACCGTAATCCAGTTTTTCGACCAAACAAAAAACCGCTTTCGCTCTTTGATAGCTCGAATCTCTTGTTGGCTTTTAATCCAATTGGGATCAACTGCAAACTGCTTGTGACCGACAAACCTACCGCGAGGCTTAGGCATCCCTTTTCCCCCTCTAGTTGTTATGGTGCTCAATACAATCCTGTTTAGACTTGAATATTAATTCTTGACCAGATAGCTTTAAGTCTTGGTTTAAAGCTATAGAAAATCTGTAAAATAAGTTTTCTGTCTTTAAAAGCAACATGTGTCCAGCACACTGTTTTCTATCTGCTGTATTGTCACTTTCATAATCAACGGTTTTATGACAAACGAAACGATCTTGATTTAATATTTCTTCCATTCTTTCAGAACCAAGCCAACCTACCATTGAATCTTTACGAAAAGGACAACTTTTACATGGAGAGCGCATATTAGGAAGATTCATCGAGGTTTACCTCTAGTGCTTTGCTTTTAGTGGATATTTATCTGGATTTTTAATTCCATCCAACGTTAAATCCACATCAAGTTCAGGCCAACAATAACCATGACGGCCTTGCTTCTCTACGTTAAAAACGGCATTTACTGGAGCGGTCTTAAACCAAGGAAACTCTTCAAAGCTTAAAAAGTGCTCCTCATTCTCTGCTAACAACCAAAGGCCAAGAGGATTAACCCCTAAGACCTTAACCAAAGTGTTTTTTCCAAGCTGCTCTGATTTCATCTTCATGCTCTCTTACGCTTTTTTCTAGCTTGTTTAAGTCTTTCACCGAAAGGTTGTAAGACTTGGCTAAAGTGATTTCTGGTTCAATCCAAAATTTTGCTTCACCGCTTTCTCCAACAACATGAACATGCAAACGTTCTTCTTCATTGGAGTAGAAAAAGAATTTGTAACCTTTTTCTCTATAAACCGCAGGACTCATATTAAAATCTCACTTTGATTAACTTGAAATAATTATAACATTTAAGTTATATAACACAAGTGTTATTTTTGTTTTTTGAATATTTTGGTTTTGCTTGTCAGCATCACCCAATCACCATTATCTAGTCTAGCGACCTCATAACCTTTAGACACTAAGTTATTTAGCTGCTGAACAGTTTTAATCCCTGCTGCTTTCGCTGCAACCTCTCGATTACCACCATAGTAATCATTAATCATTTGGACAATAGAAATTTTCATAACAACCTCTAATTAATAACACTTGAATTATATTTCTATTAAGTAGCATGTCAAACTAAAACGCCATTTCTGCTGTTTTTGATAGCTGGCAGCCTGAAACATCAATATATTCTAAGGTCATAGATGGTTCTGAATGTCCAAGCGCCCTTTGTATAACAATTAAGTCAATACCTTGAATATTCATATTTGTACCGTAAGATCTACGTCCTGAATGACTACTACAGCCTTTAAAGCCTGCACGCTGGTACGTATTTCTGATCATCAGTTCAAGAACGTCACATGCAGAATAATCAATGCTATCACCAGTCTGATTAACCCTAGTTTTTCGCTTCATTGAATAGCTACGACCTCGGTTATTGAGCACTAGCTTGCTACGTGGATTCAGCCCTTGGTATGTATTATCAAATGTCGTTGCCCACTCACGCAATTTTCTGTAATCGATCCACTCTTGAATCATCTGTTGAGCAAGTTTGCCAAGCCAGATTGAGCGAGACTTACGCCTTTTACAAAGAGAAGCCCTGAGATGGATTTCATTTTTGATTTCACCTGTTGGCGTGAGTACGTCACCTACAGTAATTTGAGCTAGTTCCGACACACGCAATGTCGAAAAGGACAAAGCAAAAACCACACGCTTAAGTTCTGCGTTTTGCATTAACAAGCATCGAGAAAGGAGTTTTTTAATTTGAGATGAAGTGAGGCTACGAGCTTTTGACTTTGCTTTTGTCATGTGTGCTATTCCTGTTGAAAGAAGAAAATACACACATCACCGATTTAGGTGTGTTAGTAATGATAACACACCAGAATAAAAAGCTTTAGGGGAAAACGCGACCACTAGAAATAAAGCTAAAACTTGCACACTTATTTGAACCTATATAAACTACAATCAAACTGGGTTCAAAAAAGTATGGTTCTATATGTCTGTATATTTGAGCCTTGGCAAAGATACGCAAGGCAACTTTCATCACATCGACTCGCAGAAATCAGGAAAAGGTCACTTGGCCTGTCCTTTCTGTCGCTGTCCGTTAATCGCTGTAAAAGGCAAAACTAAGGCGGCTCACTTTCGCCATGATGGGGAGACGTGCAAAGAGTCTTTAAATGAGATCCCTCTAATTCCTGCATGGCATCACTTTCACCTCAACTATTCGTTAGAGATCATCGACGCTTTAAAGGACGGCTATCAAGCGGATAGCAAGTCGCCAAACGTGTTTCAACACTGGAAGTCTGGATTACATCGCTTTACACGTACAGCCCAACAAGAACTGTTTAGCCGTGACGACTGGACAGATAACCTTATCTTTACCGATACCGCGAGAACCATCCTTGGTAGCTTACCTTTGTTAGGGTTTAGCCAGTGGATGCGTAACACCTTACAAATGCGCGTTCACACGTTGCGCGAAGCCATTGAACAAGGAACTCAACATCGAGCATGGCTCGAAATTGAGGCACACCGTCAGCAAGCCATTCTAAAAGCGTCACTGTATCTGTTTGAGTATCAACTAGAGGATAACAGCGTTATTCACAAGGTCGGGAGAACATCGAGAGAGCCAGAACGACGCTTAAAAGAAACGGTACTCGATCTAGAAAAAGCCACAGGAAAAACCGTGGTAAAAAGCACTGTTTTGCGCAAAGTTGCGAATTGTGGTCACGTTGAAAAGTATGTTTTTCATCGTTACAACAATCAGTTAGCTAATATTGGCTCACACACAGAATATCTGGTACTTGATGCCAAATCATTGAAGCGGTTAAAAGCGGAATTTACCAAGCTGACTAATAACCTTGAGCCGTTCAATAAAGCGGAACGATTCATAGTTACTGGGCGTTGGAAGTATGAAGAAAAACGCCTCGCAGCGTCTAAGCGTGGCATCGAGCTAACCCAACGCGAAAGCGGTAAGTTTGGTCGCCCTAAAGGAACGACGGTCAGCACTGACGGCTTTCTGGTAAAGCACTCAGATATAGTCACTAGCTTAGAACATGGACGCTCTATCAACCAAACCGCAGAGTTTACAGGTAAGGGACGTTCCACCGTGAAGCGCGTAAAAGCAGCCATGAACAAATGAGGGGGAAACGGGGAAAATAGAAAGAGATATAATTGAAAGGTGGGAGTTATATTAATATAAAAATAAGAGATGTGCTTATTGAAAGCACATCAATCTCATATTTTAACTTCAGTCAAAAACATATTTAAAAATGGTGATAATTCTTACTGTTAAAATTTACCCTTTGGTTCTTGACGCTGATTTAAAAGAGCAAAAATCATAATATCTTCATCTTTTATTTTCTGATAGTATGCAATATGACTAGAAATAATATAACTGTAAATATCACGTTTCTCACAATAAATCTTACCCAAATCTGGATGTTCAGCAATGCGATTGAGTCCAGACAGCAACTTCCCTTTATAATTTTCCCAATGAAACTCAGAATAATTTATATCACTGTATTTTTTAATTTCAGTAATATGTGATTGAGCCATTCGAGATAAGTGATATTTATTCATTTTCTTCCTTATAAGTTTTTGATGAATGATTCTCCATCAACTAAACGATTATTTTCTAGATCTGATCTGGCCTCTCGAATACATAATTCGAGATACTCCTCCTTCAACCTTTCCATTTCTGAAAAATATTCAGCGGATACCATTACAGACGTTTCCTTTCCATTTTTCGTGATACGCACTGGCTCTCTTTGTGACCTTATAAGAACTTCACCAAACGCAGTTTTTGCTTGATTTGCTGATAGTAAATGTGTCATTGCCATACCTTTTTTAAGTGTAATGATAAATTTTACTTCCCACGTCGCCTCTCCGAGCGAATCGTTCGATTGGAGCGAATAGCTCCAATCAACTTAATCATACCAATCAATTGAACTGAGCGCCACTTTTTGATGAAAAAATAATCCCATTGGCTTTACACTAAGAATGACAATCATTGATCACTTCGTCTAATTATGAATATAAACCTTAAAATACAGTTACTTATAAAAACAAAGTCGCAAGAAACCGCGCTTTTAGATTCATGTTCACATAATAATAAATTGGCTTTACCGTCTTTAAACACCAAAAAGCCAAAACTTAACAATAAAAAAGGATCATTATTCAAAGTGACGTTGACCGTAAAACGACTTACTATTAATACGCTTTCGACGAAATACTAAATTTGAGAAAATAGAACTCGATGACCTTACTCATTCGAAATAAAGAAAACGTTACAGTGTCACCAAGTGGGGGGCGCGATGCCATTATGTGAACCCAATTTTGATATGATGATGCAGCTTAGACCACAACTGCTTGCTAACTGTGACGAGTTACCCCACTACCTGCTGATGCCTGAAATTGATCGGTTGATTGAGGCCGCCCCGAATAATCACGCTAAGATCATATTTAATATGCTGTGGAGAACAGGCGCGAGAATCAATGAACTGTTGGCCATCCGCTATAAAGACATCGATTTTCATACTGATCCCGAAGATGGCCATCTATTTATGATAGTGACCATACGAACGCTCAAACAAAACCGAGCCAATGACGGGAAACCCAAAAGAGGACGAGCCGAGGAAGGCGCGATCAGAAAAGTGCCGGTACATTGCTTTAAATCCAGCCGAGCAATACAAATGCATTACAGAACTTTTGTGAAAAATAAAAATTTACCGTTGTTCATCAACCCTGCATCAATGAAAGAGAAAGACGGGAAAAGAGAGCCCAAATCGTGGTCAGCTCAAGTGATCAGAAACTGGATAAACGAAAGTATTGAGATGCTATCAAACCAAGGAATTGAGCTTAGTATTGATGTAACACCACACACCTTTAGGCATTCTTACGCTGTGCATCTTTTGCTTCATCACCTTAATATTCGCGTCATACAGCAATTGCTAGGCCACAAAAAGATAAGCTCAACCTTGGTCTATATGAAAATATGGGAAGCTGAGAGCTACTTACAATTGCGCTCAGTTCCATTTAATGCAGCTATCTAATTAGAATGGTAAAATGAAGGGAAAGGAGAAAGTTAATGGCATTTAAGAAAGTAATCAATAACATCACAAAATACGCTTACGCGCTGCTTGGATTTGGTATCATCACTTATGCTTCATTAGTTATGTACCAGTTCAGTGATAACATTGTGATGCATTCAGTGCTGATGATGTGCGGTATTTTTTTGGCAGTGAACAACATTGTTGAAGAAATGACGGGCAAAGAATTGAGTATCAAGATCTCGTTTGTCAGAAAAGAAAAATCGTAATAACTTTGCGGATGAGCATTATCGATACATTAAGGGAATTTTCGCAAAGTTGAATCCACCATGTATTTAAAATGCATTTTAAATACATGGTGGATTATAGAAAAAACCTTCCCAAGTTTTTTGATTGGGATGATAAGCAAGAATAACGACGATTTAAGTTAACTACTAGCGACCATTGACTCTCTGGTTGATTCCATCCAAGACTCTGAATCAAAACAGTCTGCATTGTCAATCAACGCTTTGTTGAATACTTTTTTCTGGTTAGAATCAAAAGCCGTACTCAGTGCGTACGCAAATGCATAAACAGGATGTGAACGAGCAACAAATTTTTCATTTTCTTCTGTAATAGGAAAGCCACATTCTTGATTCATTGCTGTTAATATAGTATTCATTGTTAAATCACAAGTAACACAACTTGTATTAATGGTTTGTATTACGCCTTCATGATTTTCAGTATTAGAACTATCATTTGCAATTGATGCATTGCTTACCATTCCAGAAATTGAAATCATTGCTATTGTTAAAATTTTCATTTCTATTCCTTTGTTGTAAAGTTAAGACCCAAAAGATACATGCCTTATGTAAAACTCTTTAGGATCTATACTATTTCCTTTTTTAGATATTCAATTTAATCAAAATGAATACTTACCAAACTACATTTAAAATAAACATCAAGTCAAATCAAAATATGACAATCTGAGACTGATATTTTAAATATTAAGTTCGGTCATGTGACATTAATTTTAATTGAACGAATTAAGTAGGAATCAATATCGATATCAACAATACCCCAAGACCAACCTTCATATTCTTCATATTTTTTCCAATCACTTAAACTTCGAGGAGAAGGCGGGATTTTACTGTTTTCGGATAAATCTTCTAAATAGAATTCGACGGCTACTTTAGCATTTGATAACGCTTCATCCATTGAATCGCCGGATGAAAAGCAGCCTGTTAGATCTGGAAAGCAAACGCTGTATGCTGTGCCTTCGCCTCCAACTTCTATTGCTATCGCATATAACATTTTTCACCTCGCTTATGTGCTAGATATTCAATTCAATCAAAATGAATACCTAGCAAACCACAATTAAACTACATATGAATCAAGTGAAACACCAAAAGGAGTCGCATTAGAGTCCTTTTGAACTTGATATTGAATTGATAAAAGACAATCTAGATCGCTTAAACCACTCAACTTCATTATCACAAATCGGATTTTTTTTTACATGAGCAACAAAACGATCATAGTAATAACCATTATCGACAACATGAATAGCAGCAAAACCATTAAATAAAGGGCTTAGTGCTAACCTATCCAAATCAATGTTTTTAACATCATCATTACAAGAATCATGTCGAGTCATAATATAGCTTTTGGCTGCAATAGAGCAGCTATAGCATTGAATTTCTATATCTTTGATTTTTTCATTTAGTGTTTTAGAAATAGAGAAATTAGAAAACAACATGAGTAATATAAATAGACTTTTCATGCTAAACCTCCATATCCATAATCAACTGATCAAACCGTTAAAACCACCTCGATTATTCTTTGCTTTCTCTTTCTTTTTAGTACTATCATTATCTGGTTCAGATGGAGTCGGTAGCTCTTTACTGGCTTTATTCTCTACCACTTCATCTATAAAACCCTCATCACTATCAAATAGAAAAAGTTTATATGACGCTTCTTTCTTATCTTCACTAATAAGTTGAGCACCAATTTTAGCCAAGCGAATTAACTCCTTAGCATTTGTTAATTTAGATTTTTCCAATAAAGATAATAACTTTTGTTCTGTTGACAAATACACTTGCACTTTTGAGGACATTAAGCACCCACCAATTCAGCTATTGATTCAACTAAAGCGAATTCCTTCGATTTAGACATAACAACATTAAAATCTTCTTCTTTTAGAGCGTTATGAAGTAACTCACATGAACCGCCCAGGACAATTATATTCGATACTTCTTTCTCTCTATCACCAAGGAAGCTTTTTATTGCTACGACGGCCTTAGAAATCACCTCTTTTGTAACCTCTTCTCGATCCACTGTTATTTTTCCGTTTCTTGCTTCTCCAGTTTCAATCAGCTTAAAAACAACAGAATCACTTAAATTTTTATTTCCAACACTAGTTCTAACATTAGAGAAGGCATCAAACATACCTATTTTTTCAGTACCAGCTTTAACTATTTTGGTTGCTTCTCCTTCAAATAGACAAAGATCAAGAGTTGTTCCCCCAACATCGGCAACTAGAGTTAACTCATCTTCTTCAACCTGATTCAAAACAAATTGTTGGGCCGCTGGAATCGCTTCAGGAAGAACGTTGACACTTTTTATAACAACACTTGATCCATCTTCACGCTTTACTTTCTGCATAAATTTTGTTTTTACTTCTTCAATTTGAACCTGGTCTTTACGTCCGTTATTAAAAAAAAGTGAAACAGGCAAGGTTGTATATAGGTTCACTTCTTTAACGTCTAAATTGAGATCGTGTAACGCATAATGAATAGCTGCTAGGCAGTGATCTGACGTTTGGTATTGTATGTTATTCGTCGGGTTAGTTTTTGCTGTGTGAAAGAAAGTGAATTGACTACCGTTTTCAGTTGTAAAAGTGTCTTGGTCATCTTCACCATATCCAATACCAAACTCACATCGATTGTGAGTTCTTGTTAAAACTAAGTCCCCATTTTCATCAAAATATGCAGATTTAGAGCTAGTGGAACCATTATCTATAAATACATTCATATAAAACACCTTAAAGTATTGAGTTAGAGTTACATTCAAATATAAATGTAGTCAATATGAAGCATTAAAACAATAAAGGAAAGGTATTAAAAGTGACAAGTTGAATACAAAGAGTGTTATATGTGAATTCAATCACACTACATAAGTAATTGCTAATATATTGCTGCTAATACCAAAGACTATCAGCGAGCGAAATCATAATCTTCAAGAATAATTTAAAGTTGGATTGCTTTTAGAAATCGGGCGGGGATATAAATGTCTGAGTTTAATGCCTTACGATTGGATTTTGCTTTATCGTGTCCGGGTTTATTGCTTTTTGGCTTCTTTATGTACAAATTCATTTATTTTTGATGAATTTATAGCCTTTTTTGTCCGAGTTTAATGTTTTAAATATAGGAATTAAGAGAAAAATGACGTTCACCTGATTTCTCCCCGCCTTAAGATAGGGCGCAAAGTGAGGAGAGGAAGGATGTCAAATTTGACTGAAAAGTAATTTTGCCTTTTGTGAGCATCGATAATACATCGTAACGCTACGACCCGAAAATTCATTAGAGTCAACGATTTCTAGGGTATTTTTATGAACAACAACTCGATCTAAAAACCCTCCTTCGAACAAATAGATAAACGCATGTTTTACATTTGAAACTGAAACCATACTTTGCATAAGCTCAGTAATATGGTGTCGAGCAATATAAACCTGTTGTTCAGTATTGATATATGTGTCAAATAGCTTTTCTTTTGATTCTAAATGAGTCGCTTCACACGCGTTTAGAACGCAAAGTACGTGCATTGAAGCACCTTGTCTCTTTAAGTTGGAAAAATCCTCTATTGATTTAATTCGTCTTTTAAATTGTTCCATTTACACCCCCAATGCCAAAATCATTTTTAGAAATATCTGAGTATAAGTACAAGACCAACAGTGTCAATAAAGAACTTATTTGGTCTGTTTTTTGTGAATAAAAAAGAAAATCCTTTTATTATTTTTTTGTGTATAAGTGTGTAACTCTCGGAGTTATGCACTTATGCACAATCTTCCTATAGTTACCTATAGTTACCTATAATACCT
>JAOICL010000044.1 GCA_028131545.1 Vibrio sp.
CAAAAGAAATGATGCCTATCGTAAATAAACCTCTCATTGAATATGGTGTTGATGAAGCCATCGACGCTGGTATGGAAGGAATGTGTATCGTAACTGGTCGCGGTAAACACTCTTTAATGGATCACTTCGATAAAAACTACGAGCTTGAACATCAAATTAGCGGTACCAACAAAGAAGAATTATTAGTTGATATTCGCCACATTATCGAAAGCGCTCAGTTTACTTACATTCGTCAACGTGAAATGAAAGGTCTTGGTCATGCAATTTTAACCGGTCGAGAGCTGATAGGTGATGAACCGTTTGCTGTGGTATTAGCCGATGACCTTTGTGTGAATGAAGAAGAAGGCGTGTTATCTCAAATGGTACGTTTATTCAAACAATTCCGTTGTTCAATCGTTGCCGTGCAAGAAGTTCCAGAAGATGAAACCCACAAATACGGTGTTATCTCTGGAGAAATGATCAAAGATGATCTTTACCGCATTGATAATATGGTAGAAAAACCTGCACCAGGTACTGCACCAAGCAACCTTGCTATTATTGGTCGTTATATTTTAACACCTGATATCTTCGAAACAATCGAAAATACCAAGCCAGGTAAAGGTGGTGAAATACAAATCACTGATGCTTTATTGCAGCAAGCTAAAGATGGGTGCGTTATCGCTTATAAATTTAAAGGTAAGCGTTTTGATTGTGGTAGTGTTGAAGGCTATATCGAAGCAACAAACTACTGCTTTGAAAATCTGTACTTAAAAGACCAAAAAGCGGCAGAACTGGGTCAAAAAGCGACAACGAAAAAATAAACCTGATTTTATATTAAATAGGTAGCTTAAAGGCTGCCTATTTTTTTAAGTGCACATCTTCTTGCTGTATAAATAAACAGCCTCTTATTTCCAAACCTATTCTCACTATGCCATACTGTTAAGTATCATTTTCTTCAATATGGTTAACCGTCTCATGGATAAAATTGACATTCGCGGCGCTAGAACTCATAACCTAAAAAACATTAGCCTCACCCTCCCTAGAGATAAATTAATTGTCATTACTGGACTCTCTGGATCAGGGAAATCTTCGCTTGCATTTGATACCTTATATGCTGAAGGGCAACGCCGATATGTTGAATCTCTTTCCGCTTATGCTCGTCAATTTTTATCGTTAATGGAAAAACCCGATGTTGATCATATTGAAGGGTTATCACCAGCAATTTCAATTGAGCAAAAATCAACGTCACATAACCCTCGATCAACCGTAGGTACCATTACTGAAATTTATGACTACTTACGACTACTCTATGCTCGTGTTGGCGAGCCTCGCTGTCCAGAACATAATACTCCTTTAACAGCTCAAACTGTCAGCCAGATGGTCGATCAAGTACTACTGCTACCAGAAAGCAGTAAAATGATGCTACTTGCCCCCATTGTTAAAGAACGTAAAGGGGAACATGTTAAAACGCTACAAAACCTTTCAGCACAAGGGTTCATTCGAGCAAGGATTAATGGTGATCTGTGCGATCTATCCGATCCTCCGACACTGGCATTACATAAAAAGCATACTATTGAGGTTGTTGTCGATCGTTTTAAAGTACGTTCCGATCTTACACAACGGTTAGCTGAATCCTTTGAAACCACACTGGAATTAACCGGAGGACTTGCTGTGGTGAGCTCTATGGACAATAGCCACGATGACTTGATTTTTTCAGCCAGTTTCTCATGTCCTCATTGTGGTTATAGTATGCAAGAGCTTGAACCTAGGTTATTTTCTTTTAATAATCCAGCTGGAGCATGCCAAACCTGCGATGGTCTGGGGGTACAACAATATTTTGATCCGAATAAAGTGATCATTAATGATGCATTAAGTTTGTCTGATGGTGCCATTCGTGGATGGGATAAGAAAAACCACTATTACTTCCAGATGCTTTTATCTTTATCTCAGCATTATAAGCTTGATCTCAACTCTCCTTTCGCCAAGCTAGATAAAACTCTTCGCCATGTCCTTCTTTATGGGTCAGGTGACACTGAAATTGAATTTCATTATGAAAACGATCGAGGTGATTTACGCGTTAAACGCCACTCGTTTGAGGGGATTATTACAAACTTTGAACGACGCTATCGTGATACGGAGTCAAACACAGTTAGAGAAGATCTATCTAAGTATATCTCCAATAAAACCTGCTCTAGTTGCAATGGTGCACGTTTAAAACAAGAAGCCCGTCATGTCTTTATCGCTGATACCACACTCCCAGAAATTGTAGAGCTGAGCATTTTTGATGCGTTACAATTTTTTCAAACTCTAGAGTTAACAGGTCAACGAGCTCAAATTGCCGATAAAATCATGAAGGAGGTTAATGACCGATTACACTTCCTTGTTAATGTGGGATTAAATTATTTAAATTTATCACGGAGTGCTGAAACACTTTCTGGTGGTGAAGCGCAGCGCATTCGCCTAGCCAGTCAAATTGGAGCAGGACTTGTTGGGGTTATGTATGTTCTTGATGAGCCTTCAATTGGACTTCATCAGAGAGATAATGAGCGCTTATTAAAAACGCTGACGCACCTGCGAGATCTTGGTAATACAGTCCTCGTTGTCGAGCATGATGAAGAAGCGATTCGATTAGCTGATCATGTTATTGATATCGGTCCAGGAGCCGGTGTTCACGGTGGTCATATCGTAGCACAAGGTGACGTGAATGATATTTTAAGTAACCCACAGTCATTAACCGGTGATTACCTTTCTGGTCGAAAGTGCATTAAAATCCCAGAAACAAGAACGCCAATGGATCGCAAAAAAGTCGTTAAACTGTCTGGCGCAACAGGCAATAATTTAAAATCCGTTGATTTGACCGTCCCTGTTGGTTTATTTACATGCATAACGGGTGTATCTGGATCGGGAAAATCAACGTTAATCAACGATACATTCTTTAAAATAGCTCACACTCAACTTAACAAGGCTAGTTTATCGACGCCTTCACCGTATAAAAAAATAGAAGGACTTGCTCATTTAGACAAAGTCATTGATATCGACCAAAGCCCGATAGGTCGAACACCTCGTTCAAATCCAGCAACCTATACTGGTATCTTCACTCCGATTCGAGAACTATTTGCTGGAACCAAAGAGTCAAGGTCAAGGGGATATAAGCCAGGTCGATTCAGTTTCAATGTTAGAGGTGGTCGCTGCGAAGCCTGCCAAGGTGATGGTGTTATCAAAGTTGAAATGCACTTTTTACCCGATGTTTATGTTCCTTGTGATATGTGCAAAGGCAAGCGCTATAATCGAGAAACTCTAGATATAAAATACAAAGGGAAAAGCATCGATGATGTTTTACAAATGACAGTTGAAGATGCCCGTGTATTTTTTGAACCTATTCCGGTTATTGCTCGCCGCCTGCAAACTCTAATTGATGTTGGCCTTGCATATATACATTTAGGCCAAGCGGCAACAACGTTATCTGGTGGTGAAGCTCAACGTGTCAAATTAGCCAAGGAACTATCCAAACGAGATACAGGTAAAACTCTGTATATCCTTGACGAACCCACTACTGGTTTACACTTCCATGATATACAGCTACTACTGACCGTCTTACAACGTTTAAGAGATAACGGAAATACAATAGTGGTGATAGAGCATAATCTTGATGTCATAAAAACAGCCGATTGGATTGTTGATTTAGGCCCTGAAGGTGGTCAAGGTGGCGGTGAGATAATTGCAGCAGGAAAGCCAGAAGATGTGTGTTTGGTCGAAGAATCACATACTGCTCGTTTCTTAAGGCCCCTACTCTCTCATTAAAACGTTTAAGGTAGAGTTATATCTCCTTATGGTTAAGAAGTTTTTTATATGGCTACTGTATTTTTACGTGGAACACAGTTAGAGGAAACAGCTACGGCTTTACCTTTAACTAAGCCCTTCCTATGGGCAATAGGATTGACCTTTATCGTCGCTATGCATTTTTTCATGCCAAATCCAGGGGGAGCGGGATTACATTTATCTTTTAACCCTCCTGTTTGGATTGGCATTAGTATTGCGCTTGGTGTTGGTTTTTATCATATGGCCGATAAGCGCCAGTTTCGATTTTCAAAACTATCGATCATATTGCTTATTTGCACCATATTGTTAACCATACCAACCTTTTACACCCATAGTACTTCAATCGAAAGTATGGGCCGTATTTTTGGTTTATGGGCTGGTATATTGCTGCTTTTAGTCTTGCAACAATTTTCCTTTTCAGCCAAACACAAGCAGCGACTATTATGGTTTATTCTCCTTGCTGCATTGATTGAAGCTTCTTTAGGGTACTATCAATATTTTTTCATAACTGAAGGCAACTTTTGGGGATATGATACTCTTACCAATCGCCCCTATGGCATTTTCCAGCAACCTAATGTGATGGCAAGTTTCCTAGCGACCGGCTTGATCCTTTCAGGGTATCTACTCGCTAGAAGCTCGAATCAAAACAGCATAAAACGATTACCTAGCAGCTTTATATGCATTTTCAGTCCAATATTCATCATTCCTCTTATTTTTGTTCTAGGCTCAAGAACAGGGTGGCTCAGTGCGATTATTGGAAGCGCATTACTCCTTTTTCATCTATATAAGAATGCATCTTTAGTCAATACAAGTTACTGGAGCGGGGGACTTTTACTAGGAACACTCTTAGGCTTCGGAGCATCACTGACTCATTCCAATGATTTCATTTCAGAAAAAGTTGATCTTGATAGCCCTCGTAGTTATACCTTCCCACAAGCTGTAGATATGTTTGTAGAGAAGCCACTAAGTGGCTATGGTTATGGCAATTTTGAATCCGAATACATTCTATATACCGCTAGACAACATGAGCTAGACCCTGATTATCCCTCTGGCTTAGCATCGATGCATCATCCCCATAATGAAGTACTTTTATGGGCTGTCGAGGGAGGAAGTATCACCTTACTGGCTATTGCCATCGCTGCAATTGCTGTCTGTTACCGTATTTATCAAGGTAAAAGCGGTACACGTATCGGCCTTCTTGCTCTTTTCATCCCTTTAGCACTGCATTCGCAATTAGAGTATCCTTTCTATCATTCAGCGATACATTGGATTACTCTTATAATCTTGTTGTACTGGCTAGATCAAAGAACCACTCAATATAAAGCCCTTCCTTTTCATACGATAACATACACCTTACTTCGAGTAATGAGTCTTGCCTTACCTATCTTAGTGAGCCTTTTTATGGTTTCAGCCTTACATAGCAACGCTGTATTGAGTCAATTTGAGCGTTCTAATCCAAGAAATATTGATATATTAGAGCAAGTGACGAACCCATTAGTCTGGCAAACTCGCTACGAATGGAATATATTCAATACTTATTTATTTGCTGGCATACAAACGAACAATGCGGATCTAGTGCAATCGTATATTCGTTGGTCTCGAGAAATCATTAAGCAAACACCCAGACCCATTTACTATCAGCTTTTGATTTTAGCTTACCAACGGACCGAACAAGAACACTTAGCTCAACAGGTCAAAAAAGAAGCTATCTACCTTTTTCCTAAAAGTAACTTCTCACAAAACCATATTGATCAATTAATTCCATTGTCCGACAAAAATGAAGCTCCCTCTCTCATGAAAGAGCTTTTGAGTGATAAAGTAAAATAAATTCCTAAACCTTATATCAAATGGACATCAGTCGTAAATGGAGGTAAAGCATGAGTCAATTCAATGTCGCTAAATTTGGTGGTACCAGCGTTGCTAGTTTTGAAGCAATGAGTCGTTGTGCTGCAATTATTGAGAATAACTCGAATACTAAATTAGTGGTTAGTAGTGCATGCTCAGGTGTCACCAATCTTCTGGTCGAACTGGCCAATGGCGTAGCCGATTCAGACACTCGTCGTGGTATTATCAGTAAAATCCGTCATATTCATGAATCAATTATTGCTCAGTTAAACCAAGGTGAAACTGTTCAGCATGAAATCGATCATATTTTAGATACGATAAAAGCATTAGCCAAAGCAGCATCGATAGAATCAACGGTAAAATTAACAGATCACCTTGTTGCTTGCGGTGAATTGATGTCGACACATTTACTCACCCAACTCATGCTAGAACGAGGCATTCCTGCTATCCGTTTTGATATTCGTGATGTACTACGTACTGATAACGATTTTGGCAAAGCACAACCTCAACTTATCACGATTAAAGCACTCGCTGAGAAGCTACTTACCCCACTATGTAAACATAACGTCGTAGTGACTCAAGGGTTCATTGGTGGCGATGAAAATGGAAATACGACGACTTTAGGCCGCGGTGGTAGTGATTACAGTGCTGCTTTAATTGCTGAAGCAGTCGAAGCTAAAGGGCTTGAGATTTGGACCGATGTTCCTGGTATTTACACCACTGATCCAAGGATTACCGATAAAGCGGCCCCAATTCCAGAAATTAGCTTTAGTGAGGCCTCTGAGATGGCTAATTTTGGAGCAAAAATCCTTCACCCTTCAACTCTGGTACCCGCGCTGCGCCATGATATTCCTGTTTTTGTGGGTTCATCTAAAGCGCCAGAACAAGGTGGCACTTGGATTAGACATGAGGTAGAACACTCGCCTCTTTTTCGAGCTTTAGCGGTACGTAACAATCAAACCATGGTCACTTTGCGTAGTGCTAACATGTTCCATGCTTATGGTTTCTTAGCTAAAGTATTCGAAATATTAGCAACGTATAAAATTTCGGTGGATCTTGTAACAACATCGGAAATCAGTGTATCCCTAACTCTCGATCAAGCCGATACCGCTGGTGGTGTTCCAAAGCTACCAAAGGAAGCACAAGCTGAATTAGAGGAGCTGTGCAGTGTTGAAGTTGAAAGCGGTTTAAGCCTTGTTGCTCTTATTGGTAATAAAATGAGCGATAGCAAAGGGTATGCGAAACGTATATTTAGTACGTTAGAAAATGTTAATTTGCGAATGATTTGCTCTGGAGCAAGTCCTCATAATGTTTGCTTCCTTGTTAATGAGGAAGATGCAAAGCAAACTGTACGAGATTTACATTCTGAATTACTAGAAAGCTAACAATAAAAACGCCTCAATATACATTGAATTAGTCTGTATATTGAGGCGATTGTATTTATAGTAAAAAAGGTAACCAATTAGCCGTTAATATTTGGCCCTAGCCATTTCTCTGCTTCCAAGAGGCTCCATCCTTTACGATCCGCATAAGAAGCTACCTGATCTTCTTGTATTTGCGCAATCGCATAGTATCGAGCTTCTGGATGAGAAAAATACCAACCAGATACCGATGCACCAGGCCACATGGCATAGCTAGTTGTTAATGACATATCAATGTTCTTTTCTACGTCCATCAAATTCCAAATAGCTTCTTTTTCTGTATGCTCAGGGCAAGCAGGGTAACCCGGTGCTGGACGAATACCTTGGTACTTCTCGCGTATTAAATCTTGATTCGACAGGTTTTCATCGTCAGCATATCCCCAGATGTCTTTGCGTACTTTTTCATGTAAACACTCTGCAAATGCTTCGGCTAAACGATCCGCGACAGATTGAATCATAATTGCATTATAATCATCCCCTTTCGCTTTAAAGTCATCAGCCAACTCTCGCTCACCAACTCCACCTGTGACAGCGAAGGCACCAACCCAATCTTGCTTACCACTACTTTTCGGTGCAATGTAATCCGATAAACAATAGTTAAACCCTTTTGGTTTTTCTGTTTGTTGTCGAAGGTTGAATAACATTTGTTGAATGCCTTCACGTGTATCATCGGTATAAACTTCAATATCATCTTCAGCACTGTTAGCAGGGAAAATACCGCAAATTCCTCTTGCTTTTAATAGGCCTTCAGATTCGATGCGATCTAGCCAATCATTAGCATCTTTAAATAAACGTTTGGCTTCCTCCCCTACTTCTTCATGATCGAATATGGCAGGGTATTTACCAACCAGTGTCCAAGTCATGAAGAACGGCGTCCAATCGATGTATTTACGTAATGTTGCAACATCAAAGTCATCAAAAATATGCACACCTGGTTTTTTTGGTGCTGGTGGAGTATAAGTTTGCCAATCAATCGCAACTTTATTCGCTCTTGCTCTTTCTAATGTCACTGGTCTAGTACGAGGTTTTTTACGACGATGTTGATCTCGTACTCGTTCATAATCAGCTTCTAATTTATCGACAAAAGCAGGACGTAATTCATCCGATAATAATGCAGAGCAAACACCAACAGCCCTCGATGCGTTATTTACATACACAACCGGGTTTGAGTAGTTTTGTTCAATTTTAACCGCAGTATGTGCTTTCGATGTAGTTGCACCACCAATTAATAATGGAAGGTTGAAACCTTGGCGTTCCATCTCTTTAGCGACATGGACCATTTCATCTAACGATGGAGTAATCAATCCAGATAACCCAATGATATCAACATTTTCTTCTTGAGCTACTTTCAGTATTTGCTCGCAGGAAACCATCACACCTAAGTCGATAATTTCATAGTTATTACATTGTAATACTACACCAACGATGTTCTTACCGATATCATGGACATCCCCTTTAACCGTCGCTAGAAGAATTTTCCCATTCGCGGTACCTGCTTGCTTTTCAGCATTAATATACGGTTCTAAATGGGCAACGGCTTGCTTCATAACTCGAGCTGACTTAACAACTTGTGGAAGGAACATTTTACCTTCCCCAAATAAATCCCCGACGACATTCATACCATCCATTAAAGGACCTTCGATGACATGTAAGGGCTTTTCTGCTTGAAGACGTGCTTCTTCTGTATCTGCAACAATAAATTCAGTAATGCCTTTGACCAAAGAGTGTTCTAAACGCTTTTCAACAGACCAAGTACGCCATTCTTGTACAGAGGCATCCTCTTCTTTGCCCACGGCATTAGCGCGATACTCTTCAGCTAAATCTAAAAGCCGCTCTGTCGAATCATCTCTACGATTTAAAACAACATCTTCTACGGCTTCACGCAGTTTTTCAGGTACATTATCGTAAACTTCTAGCTGGCCAGCATTGACAATTCCCATGTCCATACCGTTTTTAAAACAGTGATATAGAAAAGCAGCATGAATCGCTTCTCGTACGTAATTATTACCTCTAAAGGAGAACGAAACATTTGAGACGCCACCTGAAATCATAGCGTAAGGTAAGTCTCGTTTAATGTCGGCCACTGCATTGATGAAGTCCACAGCGTAATTATTGTGCTCCTCGATACCCGTAGCAACGGCAAAAATATTAGGGTCAAAGATAATGTCTTCAGGAGGGAAATTAACCTCATCAACTAAGATGTTGTAAGCATTTGTACAGATTTGTAGTTTACGTTCTCGTGTATCAGCTTGCCCTAATTCATCAAAAGCCATGACAATAACAGCAGCACCGTAACGGCGAATAAGTTTTGCTTGTTCGATGAACTTTTCTTTTCCTTCTTTCAAAGAAATAGAGTTCACAATACCTTTACCTTGAATGCACTTTAAGCCGGCTTCTATAACTTCCCACTTAGATGAGTCAACCATAATAGGCACTCTAGAGATATCCGGTTCCGATGCACATAGATTTAAGAATCGAACCATACAGGCTTCAGCATCAAGCATGCCTTCATCCATATTGATATCGATAATTTGCGCACCATTTTCAACTTGCTCTCGTGCAACATCAAGAGCTTCATCATAAAGCTCTTCTTTTATTAACCGTTTGAATCTAGCTGAACCGGTTACATTAGTCCGCTCACCGACATTAATAAACAGTGTTTCTTTTTCTATTGTTAGTGGTTCGAGTCCTGATAATCGACACGCTTTTTTAATCTGAGGTAATTGACGAGGAGTTACATCTTTTGTCACTTCGGCCATGCGTTTGATATGTTCAGGCGTTGTACCACAACATCCGCCTATCATATTCAAAAAGCCAGCTTGAGCCCACTCCGCAATATGCTCAGCCATATCATCAGGCGAGAGGTCATATTCACCAAATGCATTCGGTAAACCCGCATTCGGGTGTGCCGTTACATTGCATTCAGCAATTCTTGATAACTCTAAAACATATTGACGCAGTTCATCAGGCCCAAGAGCACAGTTAAGGCCAAATGAAATTGGATTCACATGGCGAAGTGCATTATAAAAAGCTTCAGTTGTTTGACCTGACAATGTTCTACCAGAAGCATCTGTAATCGTGCCTGAGATCATAACAGGTAGCTCTTTACCCATTTCTTCAAATACACTTTGAACGGCAAAAGCACATGCTTTCGCATTCAATGTATCAAAGATCGTTTCAATAAGAATGAGGTCTGAACCGCCATTAATTAATGCGCGAGTTGATTCTGAATACGCTTTAACAAGCTCGTCAAATGTAACATTACGGTACCCAGGATCGTTAACATCAGGAGAAAGTGAGCAGGTACGGTTTGTTGGCCCAAGAACACCAGCAACATAACGTGGTTTTTCAGGCGTTTTTAATGTCCATTCATCTGCGACTTCACGGGCCAGTTTTGCTGCCTCAAAGTTAATCTCTTCGCTAAGGCTTTCCATATCATAGTCAGCCATCGCAATGGTTGTAGCATTAAATGTATTGGTTTCAAGAATATCAGCACCAGCTTCAAGATAATCGATATGGATCTGTTTTATCAATGCTGGTTGAGTAAGAACTAATAGATCATTATTTCCTTTTAAGTCACTATGCCACTCTGAAAATCGCTCTCCGCGATAATCATTCTCTTCCAATTGATGATTTTGGATCATGGTTCCCATACCACCATCAATCAGTAGAATTCGTTGCTTTAGCTGCTCTTCGATTTGCTGTTTTACTGTCATTCCTTTGTACCACAATTCTTAAATTAAACTGATTCCATCCTACCATAGAAAAGCTAGATTGCTAGACGTCCAAATCGTAAAGGGTTACGAAAGTAACGTTCTGTCCGTTGCCTATATCATTTCAATAACGAAGGATTCGAGTGATGACGTTAAATTTGCGCAAAAAAACATGGTTTAATTTGCTATTCATCACATTGAGCTTCAAAATTAACCAACTATATTGATTTACCTTTTACTACATACGAGATAACTATGTCGGTTTATTATACACTTTGTTTTTTATCCGCAGCTGCTATGGTCATTGCGCTGATCAACAGCAAGATTGGTAAAATGCAAACCACTATTGCGATTACAGCTGGCTCCATGATGCTTTCTTTGCTGATTTTAATTGCAGGACAAAATGATTGGTTTCACTTAACTGATATTGCAGTAAAAACGATGTCCGATATCAACTTTGAAGACTTTCTTTTAAAGGGCATTTTAGGTTTCTTACTGTTTGCAGGTGGCTTAGGTATCAAATTACCTAACCTCAAAGATCAAAAATGGGAAATCGCGATACTCGCCTTTGGGGCAACGCTGTTCTCCACCTTTTTTATCGGAATCGTACTTTATGGTTTCTGCCACCTTATCGGGATCCAATTCGACTTTATTTATTGCTTACTTTTCGGTGCTCTGATCTCTCCAACCGATCCCATTGCTGTATTGGCTATTGTCAAAAAAATGAACGCACCTAAGCGAATCTCAACACAAATTGAAGGCGAGTCTTTATTCAATGATGGGTTAGGTTTGGTTATTTTCGTTACGTTATTTACCGTTGCATTTGGTACCGAAGCTCCAACAGTTGGTAGTGTCACCGTTTTATTCTTACAAGAAGCAATAGGTGGCGTTGTTTACGGCTTTCTACTAGGACTTCTTTTCCATTATCTAATTAGCTCTACCAACGACCATTCAATGGAACTACTACTCACTATTTCAATTCCAACAGCGGGTTATGCCTTTGCAAGTATTTTGCATGTTTCTGGCCCACTAGCCATGGTTATATCTGGAATAATGATTGGTAACTGGACTCGCTATGTTGGTTTTTCTAAAACGAGTGAAGAAAGCTTAGATCACTTCTGGGAGTTAGTAGACGAGTTCTTAAATGGTGTTTTATTCTTACTTATTGGTATGTCAATGCTACTGTTTGAATTCCATACTGAAGATTGGATCTTAATGGCATTTGCTGTTCCTCTTGTTTTATTATCTCGCTACTTAAGCATTCAAATTCCTTATATGGGATTCAAGCGCTACCGTACTTATAACCCATGGTCTGTAAAGATTTTAACTTGGGGTGGACTTCGCGGCGGCCTTGCTATAGCGATGGCATTATCCATACCGCCAGGTATCTGGGTTATCGAAGATAAACTTATCGATGTTCGTGAGTTAATACTGGTAATGACGTATGCTGTTGTGGTTTTTTCGATCCTAGTTCAAGGTTCAACCATTACATCGATGATCGATAAAGCTAAGCTCGCAGAAAAAGACATGCCATAACTTTTCTGTCAGTGCCTTTCATTATGACCAATGAAAGGCACTTTTCTTTCCTTCTAATGTCAAATAAATACACTTTTATATTAATCAACACTATTCTTTTTATAATAATTGATATAGTTAAAAATACATTCAAATGAGTTGATACTGGATACTCTGTATTCATCAAGGAAAGGTTACTTTACGATGGCAACTGCTCATTATTCTATTACTCTGAACGATGTTCTATTTTATTGGCCAAAAGCCGATAAGCCCACGTTACATATACCAAATTTACGCATAGAGGTAGGAAAGGCACTTTTTATCAAAGGACCAAGTGGCTGTGGTAAATCAACGTTACTGAGCCTTTTGACTGGCATTAATACTCCAACATCTGGGGATATTCACATACTTGACCGTGATATGTCGACTTTATCCGCGGGAGCTAGGGATGCTTTTAGAGCTAATCATATAGGTTATATTTTCCAACAATTTAACTTAATACCTTATTTATCTGTACTCGAAAATGTCACTCTCCCATGCCACTTTTCAACATCGAGAAAAAAGAACGTCACCCTAGAGTTAGAAGAACAAGCAAAACAGATCTTACTTAACTTACAACTACCAGAACATCTTATCCATAGCCCAGTCATCGAGTTAAGTATCGGCCAGCAACAACGCGTTGCTGCTGCTAGAGCATTAATTGGATCGCCAGAAATCATTATTGCCGATGAACCTACATCAGCATTAGATCATGATAACCGTTCCACTTTTTTAAAGTTATTACTAACTCAAGTCAGAAAAACACACTCCACACTTATTTTTGTTAGCCATGACCCTACAATTGAACACCACTTTGACGAAGTTATTAATCTAATGGCATTGAATAAAGCGGCTGAAACACAACTATGAATATCATAACGAAACTTGCTTGGAAAAGCTTAAATAACCGCTTATCGACCGTAGCACTAACCATTTTTACTGTAGCCATCTCTGTTATGCTTGTGTTAGGTGTTGAGCAAATTCGAACCCAAGCAAAAGAGAGCTTCTCAAATACCATCTCAGGTACCGACCTTATTGTTGGTGGTCGCTCTGGCTCAACGAATTTACTACTTTATTCTGTTTTTCATATTGGCAATGCGACTAATAATATTGATTGGAAAAGCTACCAAGAATTTAGTCAGCATAGAGCGGTAAAGTGGGCAGTGCCTATCTCGTTAGGAGATTCCCATCGTGGTTTTAGAGTCATGGGAACAAATGAAGATTATTTTTCATTTTTTAAATACGGCAGAAAACAATCTCTTAACTTTAGTAAAGGCCGCTCTTTTTCCTCATTATTTGAAACGGTTATTGGTGCCGATGTCGCTAAGAAACTTAACTATCACATTGGAGATAAAATCGTTATTGCTCATGGCTTACGAGATGCAGGGTTTAGCCGACACGATAACCTTCCTTTTGTCATCACAGGGATTTTAGCCCCAACAGGTACACCTGTTGATAAAACGGTACACGTATCCCTAGAAGCCATCGAGGCCATTCATATTGGTTGGGAGTCTGGTGCCAATTTAGGTTATAACCCAACTCAAAAGGAGGCAATGCAAGCGGATCTTCAACCAAAACAAATAACAGCAATGCTTGTTGGTCTGAAATCTAAAATTCAAACATTTACTTTACAACGACAAATTAACACCTATAAGCAAGAGCCACTCAGTGCCATCTTACCTGGTGTTGCATTGGCAGAACTATGGAGCATGATGAGCATTGCTGAACAAGCACTACTTATCATTTCTTTCTTTGTTGTTATATCTGGCTTAATTGGGATGCTTTGTAGCCTGCTCACTAGCTTGCATGAACGTCGTCGGGAAATGGCTATTTTAAGGGCAATGGGGGCGAAGCCTCAGCATATTGCAACGCTTTTAATCAGTGAAGCAACCGCGATTACTTTTTTGGGTATTCTATCCGGTTTCCTCTTTTTACAAGCTTTACTCTTACTTTTTTCACCTGTTTTACAGTCTCATTATGGGCTAACTTTTGACCTGCGCTTACCACATTCAAATGAATGGCTAATTTTAGGTATGATTCAATTATCCGGTATATTCCTAGGTGCCATACCAGCATTTAAGGCATATAAAAATTCATTATCCGATGGTATGAGTATTCGTGTATAATTTATAAAATAAAATCAAATAGGTTCATTACATGAAATCATTCACTACTATAATGCTTAGTCTGCTACTGCTAACTTCAACACAAACTTTTGCAACTGACACAAGTAAAAAAACAAGTAGCCATATCGCTAATAACGATGAGGTAATACAACATCTAAAATGGATTGATTTAGTCCCTGAGAGTGAAAGAGCCGGCCTAAAAAAAGACGACAATATCTTAAACAATCAACATTCTAAAAACGCTGCACCAGCCAAGCAGTCTCAATCTGGTGCGGTTAGACAAGAGTTGAATAATATTACAATCTCTATTTCTGGTTATGTTATTCCACTTGAAGGAGATGGGCGTATTATTACAGAATTTCTGTTAGTCCCGTACTTTGGTGCTTGTGTACACGTTCCGCCGCCGCCGCCAAATCAGATATTATTAGTTAAATTTCCACAAGGTGCCCCATCACCACAAGCATGGGATGTCATTACCGTCACTGGTACCTTATCAACGGATAGTGAAGGTATTGGTGGGATCCAAACAGGTTATAACATGATGGGGAAACAACTAGAGCCTTTGCAAGGAAATATTGAGTAAATGTAACGATTAGCCAGTCACTTAAGACTGGCTAATATAATTAGATAGATACAGCAAAGCAGAAAAGTACGTAACAAAAAGTACAGCTAGAGAAAAGTATTGTTTTACTTTTGATTGCTTATATAAACTGAGTCGTTTCATCAGAATCCTCCTTAATCCAGACAATAAAGCCACTAACTTCACGCAACACTATGCACAGTAGCTTTATTATTAAGATTAGCACCCTGAAAGAAAGAAACAATTACACATCATTGTGTTTACAAGTCATTTACAACTCATCTCTCATTTCATGAAAAATTTTATTTTCATAACTCTTAATGCCGTAAAACTTAACTCTTAATGTCATGTTCAGCGATAGAGTTGAAGCTTTAAGGTATATAATAATACGATATATTGGGTAATTTGATTTATTATGATGTCGAATAAACAGAAAGAAACATCACATATTGCAAGTAGCGCTGAAGTTATGATGAACCTTGCCAAGGCTCATTTTCTCGATGCTACACTACAACGCAACCAACCAGAAAATTCTCTACTTGAACGGTACCATTTACGAGAGGACAAAAAGCAAGAGGAACAACAACAAAATCTTGAGAGCATTATGTCATTAGCCCTTTCTGCTTGCGATCAAGAAGCAGCCTCTCAGCCTGATATTGGATGGTTTTATGAGTTCATTAACATAGCCAAAAATGTATTTAATCCTACAATGCAAAAACTGTGGGCGCTGGTACTCAAGCATGAGCTAGCCTCCCCAGGGCAGATATCCTTTCGCTCAATGCATACTTTAAAAAGCCTAACACCAAAAGACGCACAAGCCTTACAGAAAATCACTCGTTTAGGGTGCCATATCGGTTCCGATAACTGTAAAAAACTCTTAACCTATACAACTTGTACCATTGGATTGTTTCCTTTCTCATCAAAAAAACAGTTAATTCCTATTGATAATCAGAAATATGGTGTTGGCTTTGCTCAAATTCTATTGTTGATTGAACTAGGAATTCTACACAATACCGAAGTAACTGTTGATTCCTCTTCTGCTTGCTCAATAAGATTACGGTACAAACAAAGCGTTTATTCTCTATCTACTCCCAACAAAGAAACAAAACTCTTTTATTACCGCTTTTCTCCTATCGGCAATGAACTTAGCTCTCTTTTTGAAGGTAAAGGCGAGGTTAACTATATTGATGACGTGATTTCAGATCTTAATAAACATTTTAAAAACATCACTAAAACTTCAGATATAGATGAAATCATTTAACTTAAAAAGGAAAAAAGATAGGTATTGAAATCAAAACCAATATTGAATAAACAATCGATACCGGCGTGCCTACCTTAACAAAATCTTTCATTGAGTAATTTCCAACACTAAACACGAGTAAATTAGTTTGATAACCATATGGGGAAATAAAGCTGGCACTGGCACCAAATAAGACGGCCATGATAAATGGCATAGGGTCTACACCATAGCTCATTGCAACACTGTAACCTAAAGGAAAAGCTAATGCTGCAGCTGCATTATTAGTAACGAGTTCGGTCAAAACTAAGGTGATCAAATAAATACCAACCAGTGCACCGTACACACCCCACGCTGAAAACATATCTAAAAATATTAACCCAATTTTATCTGATAGCCCCGTTGATATCATCAATTGTGCGATAGATAATGCAGCACCAACGATAACAACTATATCCATAGGGAATCGACGCCTCAATTCACCAATCCGAATGACTCTCATTAATAACATCGCAATTAAATAAATCAGAAGTCCTTTAATGATCGATATAGCCCCAATTAAAGATAAACCAATCGCACTAACAAACCCAATAACAACAATACTCGACTTTTTATTATCTAATTTAGCACTAGAGTCTAAGTCTGTTGCTTGGATAAACTCCCGAGAATTTATTTCTTTATTCGCTTCGAATCGCCTACTAGGTACTAAGACTAAAATATCTCCAGCCATTAATCGAATATTACCAAGTCCTCCTTGTAAATGCTCATGGCCGCGACGAATAGCAACAACAACTGCCCCAAAACGGTCTCGAAAACGTGATGTTTTTAAAGTAGAACGACAAATACTAGAAGAGGAGCTTAGCACCACTTCAATTAAACTTTGACCATTGAGGTAATGTTGGCCAAATAATGTCACTCCTTCAATTTCTTGTAATGTTGCAATACTTTCAATATCACCACAAAACATAAGTCGATCATTTTCTTGAATAAGGAAGTCAGGTGATAATGTTCTAATGCTACGACCATCTCTAATGATTTCAGCTAATAACAATTTTCTGAGATCTCGTAAACCATTCTCTTCAATGCTTTTTCCAACAAGAGTAGAGTCGTTCATAACCTTTGCTTCAAGAAAATAAGGGAGGTCATCGGTATGATCGTCATCATAATTAGGGAGTAGATAGCTTATAGGGATCAATATCGCTAATCCACCGAACAAAACGATGACACCGATTATTGTAGGAGCAAAGAAATCTAATGAAGGTAAACCTAACTCTTCTACAAAACTATTAATAATTAAATTTGTCGATGTTCCGATAAGTGTTAATGTTCCACCAAAGATAGCGGCATAAGAAAGAGGTATTAATAATTTAGAGGGAGCGTGTTGGCGATTACGCTTGATAGCTCCCATTAATGCGACAACGACAGCGGTATTATTAGTAAAAGAGGATAATAATGCCGTGGATAAACCTAATCGAGCGACAACTACCCCTAAAGACCCCTTAGTAACACTTCGACATACCCAACTAATTAAGCGTGTTTTCTCTAAGGCACAAGATGATAGAATTAATAGTGTAAGGGTAACTAGTGATGTATTCGTAAAGTTTACGGCAAGGTCTTTAAATTCAATTAAACCAGCCATGAAAACGACGACTGCTGCACTTGCAAAGATCCAACTTGGTTTGACTCTGGTAGTGAGTAAACACGTGATAATGCAAAGCAGTATTGCTAAAATAAAACCCTGTTCAAACATAATGATACTCTACTATAGCCCAAAGCTCAGCAATGCTTGTGATAGTATTTTCCTATTCGTTAAAGAAAGGAAGGTAAGCTGAACTAAGCGTATTTAGGCTCAAAATATGATCTATTACATTCACTAAGATTAAACCATTGTAGTTGTTTTGCTAATGCAACCACCTCTCCTATAACAATCAATGATGGTGATTGGGCTTCTTTTGCCAAATCTTTTAACTCTTCCAACTTACCAATAAAGACTTTTTGCTGCTGCTGAGTTCCCCGCTCTATAATAGCAATAGGCGTATTATATGAACGCCCATTTTCTAACAGTTGCTGTTGAAGATAACCTGATTTCATTAATCCCATATAGATAACTAATGTTTGATTTGTTTTCGCTAATACACTCCAGTCAAGTTCATCACTTTCAGGCTTTAGATGACCTGTAATAAACATAGCTGACTGAGCATAATCTCGATGTGTTAAAGGTATACCAGCATAGGCTGTAGCGCCGGCTGCTGCGGTAATTCCAGGGACAACTTGGAAGGGAATATTATGCTGAAATAATACTTCTAATTCCTCACCTCCTCGTCCAAACATAAAAGGATCGCCTCCTTTCATACGTACGACACGGTATCCTTGACTCGCGAAGTCAACTAACAGCTGATTCGTTTTGTCTTGAGGAACACTGTGATGCCCTGCCTTTTTACCAACGCACACAAGAATTGTTGAGCTCGGTATCAATGACATAATCTCATCTGATACTAAATAGTCGTATAACACAACATCTGCTTGTTGAAGTAAATGTAAGCCTTTGACTGTCAATAACTCAGCATCTCCAGGACCTGATCCGATTAAAGCCACCTCCCCTTTTTTTAAACTGGAACGTACAACCTTTCCTGTATGCACGCCAACATTTTCATAAGAGGTATTTGGTAAGTGGGCAATTTTACTTTGAGTGCTGGCTATTTTCTTCAACATGTCTACA
>JAOICL010000045.1 GCA_028131545.1 Vibrio sp.
CTTTTCTGATGTTGACGTATATAATTAATCCATGAAATTCGAATACCCTTAGCTTCTATCGGTTGTTATTCAGCGTGATATTGAGATAATAGCCGATACACCATTTAACCAAGGCCATTACGCCTTACATTAAGCGATCCAGCAACGATACTTTTTATGACTGAATATTTACTGTTGTTAATCGGTACTGTCTTAGTAAACAACTTTGTGCTTGTGAAGTTTCTAGGGCTATGTCCTTTCATGGGTGTCTCTAAAAAATTAGAGACCGCTATTGGTATGGGGCTTGCTACCACCTTTGTTCTTACTTTAGCTTCTGTATGCTCTTACTTAGTAGAAACTTACATTCTTGAACCACTTAGCATCCAGTATCTAAGAACGATGAGCTTTATCTTAGTGATTGCTGTGGTTGTCCAATTTACTGAAATGGTCGTACATAAAACCAGCCCGACTCTCTATCGGTTGCTTGGGATTTTCTTACCTCTCATTACAACAAACTGTGCTGTATTAGGAGTTGCTCTTCTTAATATTTCCGAAAAACATAACTTCATCGAATCCATTATCTATGGCTTTGGTGGTGCAGCTGGGTTTTCTCTTGTTTTAATCTTATTTGCAGCCATGCGTGAACGAATCGCTGCCGCAGATGTTCCCTCTCCTTTTAAAGGTGCATCCATCGCGATGATTACAGCAGGACTCATGTCCCTTGCCTTTATGGGTTTCACTGGATTGGTATCTTTATAATGATGACTGTAATTATCGCCGTTATTGCATTGGTCATTTTAGCGGCTATCTTTGGTAGTTTACTCGGCTTTGCTTCTATTAGATTCAAAGTCGAAGCTGACCCTATCGTCGAACAAATTGATGAAATTCTTCCCCAGACTCAATGTGGGCAATGTGGTTACCCTGGCTGCCGCCCTTATGCTGAAGCGATCGCTAATGGTGACAACATTAATAAATGTCCTCCTGGCGGCCAAGCAACCATTGAAAAACTTGCCGATTTAATGGGAGTTGAAGTACAAGAATCCGCTCATGAATTAGATAACACTAAGAAAGTGGCTTTTATCCGCGAAGATATGTGCATCGGTTGTACAAAGTGCATTCAAGCTTGCCCTGTTGATGCTATTGTGGGAGGGAACAAAGCCTTACATACCGTGATTGAAAGCGAATGTACTGGGTGTGATCTTTGTGTTGCTCCTTGTCCTACTGACTGTATTGATATGATCCCTGTAGCAACAACACCAGATAACTGGAAATGGCAGTTAGATCAAATCCCCGTCACGAATATTACTGGCACGGTTAAACCCGTCAATAGCCAAGCTCTCTCGAACCATAATCAAGATAACTAATTATTATGCAGTCTCTTATTCAACAAATTCAATCTGGCCGATTATGGGATTTCCCAGGAGGGATCCACCCACCTGAAAATAAAAAGCAATCGAATCAATCTCCAATTTCAAGTGCGACATTACCGCATGAGATTGTTTTACCGCTGAAGCAACATATTGGTAAAGCCGGTAACCTTATCGTTAGTGAAGGCGAGCGCGTTCTAAAAGGACAAGCTCTTACCGAAGTTAATGCGACATTTATGCTAGCAGTACATGCCCCAACTTCAGGGCAAGTAAAAGCTATCGAGAAAAGAACCATTGCTCACCCTTCAGGGTTAAGTGAGCTATGCGTGATTATTGAACCTGACGGTCAAGATACTTGGGTTGATCTAAAACCAACGCTAAACTATCAAGATGAATCCGCTGAAAATTTGATTGAAATCATTCGCCGATCAGGTATATCGGGAATGGGAGGAGCGGGATTTCCTACCGCAAAGAAGATTCAATCTGGACAGCACAAAACGAAAATATTCATTCTTAATGCTGCAGAATGCGAACCTTACATCACTGCTGACGATGTATTAATGCAACACTATGCTGACGAGATAGTAAAAGGTATCTCGATCATGCAACATATTCTTCAACCTGAACTCACCATCATTGGAATTGAAGATAATAAACCCGATGCCATCAAGGCATTAGAAGCTGCCTCTAAGGATCATGACTTCATCATTCGAGTGATCCCAACCAAATACCCTTCTGGTGGTGAAAAGCAATTAATCAAAGTCCTTACTAACCTTGAAGTTCCAACGAATGGAATTCCAGCGGATATTGGTGTATTAGTTCAAAATATTGGATCTTTATATGCCATCAAAGAAGCCATTATTGACGGTAAGCCTTTGATTAAACGTATTGTCACTTTAACGGGGCAATCTTTCCCACAGCCTCAAAATGTGTGGGTACACCTTGGTACACCAGTTAACCACCTCCTTGAGCAATTTGATTGCCGTCCAGAGAAACGTCATCAACGCCTCATTATGGGTGGTCCCATGATGGGGTTTACCTTACCACATGGCCTAGTTCCGATAACAAAAACGTCTAACTGCATCCTCGCACCTAAAAAGAAAGAAATAACGGCTCAAGATAATGAGATGGCGTGTATCCGATGCAGCTTATGCGCTGATGCCTGCCCTGTGTCCTTACTTCCTCAACAACTTCAATGGCATGCAAAAGCGCAAGAATACAATAAATGCGAAGAACTCAACCTTAAAGACTGCATCGAATGTGGTGCTTGTGCCTACGTGTGTCCTAGCGAAATCCCTTTGGTTCAATATTATCGACAAGCCAAAGCAGAAATTAAACATCAAAAGTTTGAGAAAGAAGCCGCTGAACGTGCACGATTACGTTTTGAAGAAAAAAATGCTCGTATGGAGCGTGATAAACAAGAGCGTGAAAATCGCTTCAAAAAAGCGGCGGAAGCAAGACGTAAAGATATGAAAACATCTGGCGGTGATGATGCCATTGCTGCCGCTATCGCTAGGGTCCAGGCTAAAAATGATAAAAGTCATGCTGATACCACTGTGAAGCCAGCTGTCGCGGCGGCTATTGCTCGAGCTAAAGCAAAACAAGCTGAAGCTCTCGCTCAAGGTAAACAAGAACCTGATAATACTGAAATGGCAAAGTTACGTGAAAAACGTAAGCAACAAGCTCGTGAACGAAAAGCTCAAAAAACGCTGAATGCCTCAGAAGACAGCTCACAAGATGAAAACGCAAATACTCAAAATACAAATAGTAAGCAAGATGCTGTCGCGGCTGCTATTGCTCGTGCTAAAGCGCGTAAAACTCAACAGCAAGCTGGAAGTCCTGAAACACAAAGTGAATCACCAGCGAAAGAAACGACCAGCGATCCAAAGAAAGCCGCTGTGGCTGCCGCTATTGCTCGTGCTAAAGCACGCAAAGCTCAACAGCAAGCTGAGAGTACTGAAACACAAAGTGAATCACCAACACAAGAAACAACGGACGACCCAAAGAAAGCCGCTGTCGCTGCCGCTATTGCTCGCGCTAAAGCGCGTAAAGCTCAACAACAAGCTGAGAGTACTGAAACACAAAGTGAATCACCAACGCAAGAAACGACTGACGACCCAAAGAAAGCCGCTGTCGCTGCCGCCATTGCTCGCGCTAAAGCACGCAAGGCTCAACAGCAAGCTCAAAGCTCTGAAAAGCAAAGTGAATCACCTAATCAAGAATCAAAGGAGAACAAATAGTGGCCTTTTTTATCGCAAGCTCTCCACATGCTCACAGTAGAAGAAGCACCTCTGAGATCATGAAATGGGTTGCTTTAGCTGCCATTCCAGGCTTGCTTGCTCAACTTTATTTTTTTGGGTGGGGAACGTTAATTCAACTTTGTTTTGCAATCATAATAGCGTTAAGCTTTGAAGCGATTGTCGTCAAGCTACGCAAACGTGACCCACAAAAAGTATTAAGGGATAATAGCGCCCTTGTGACTGCATGGCTACTGGCCGTCGCCATTCCTCCTCTTTCACCTTGGTGGGTACTGTTTATCGGTCTGTTTTTTGCCATTGTTATCGCTAAACACCTTTATGGTGGAATAGGGCAAAACCTATTTAATCCCGCGATGGTTGCTTATGTCGTACTCCTGATTTCCTTCCCCGTTCAAATGACCAGTTGGATCTCACCGAGCGACTTATACGGACAAACCTCCTCATTTAACGATGCATTCACCCTTATTTTTACAGGGTATAATGTTGACGGATTATCATTACAACAAATAAGAGCCGGTGTCGATGGTATTACGATGGCCACTCCCTTGGATGCCATAAAAACAGAATTATCGAATGGGTATACTTATGCTGAAATACTACAAGGTTCAGAATTTGGATACCTTGCCGGTGTTGGTTGGGAATGGATCAATATAGCGTATTTAATCGGTGGTCTTATTTTATTAAAAATGCGCATTATTAGCTGGCATATTCCTGTCAGTTTTCTAGTCAGCATACTGATATTCAGTTCATTATTTAGTATTGTATTCCCAAGTGAAACAGCGACACCCTTAATGAATTTGCTTTCAGGGGCAACGATGTTAGGGGCATTTTTTATTGCTACCGACCCAGTTTCTGCTTCAACTACCCCTAAAGGTCGATTGATCTTTGGTGCCATGATTGGATTTATCGTTTGCTTGATCCGCAATTGGGGTGGATTCCCTGATGGTGTCGCCTTCGCTATTCTATTAGCCAATATGTGTGTACCGTTAATCGATTATTACACCAAGCCACGTACTTACGGCCATAAAGGATAAACATGTTTGATGTAATTAAAAAAAATGGGGCAACGTTAGCTTTATTTGCATGCGCATCAACAGGCGTTGTTGCAGTGACTCACTACCTAACTGAAGATAGTATAAAAGAGCAAGAGAACGCACAGTTAAGAAAAACTCTTTCTGCTGTTGTCCCTAATGATTTACATGATAATCAACTTTATCAGAATTGTGTCAACGTGAATAACAGCTTGTTGGGCACAACTTCAGACGTGCCAATTTACATTGCAACTTTAGATTCTCAAATAACCGCTTACGCTATTGAATCCTATGCACCAGATGGGTATACCAGCCCAATAAAGCTTCTTATCGGTCTGAATAGCGATCTCAATGTGACTGGTGTTCGAGTTCTTAATCACCAAGAAACTCCTGGCCTAGGGGATCTTATTGATATTCGAGTCTCTGATTGGGTACTGTCATTCAACGGAAAAACCGTTACACCCGACAATGGTAATGAGTGGAAAGTAAAAAAAGATGGTGGTGAATTTGACCAGTTTACTGGAGCAACTATCACACCAAGAGCTGTTGTCAAAGCCGTAAAAAATACGATTGAATTAATGCAAACACCTGACTTTACTCAATCGATAGCAAAAGCACCTAAGTGTAAGGGATAAAAATGAGCGACCATCGTTTATTAATGAAAAATGGCTTATGGGCTAATAACCCAGCTGTGGTTCAACTATTAGGGCTTTGTCCCCTTCTTGCCGTTTCCTCTACCGTTATTAATGCACTGGGGCTAGGGTTAGCTACGTTATTGGTTCTGGTGATGAGTAATCTAACGATTTCATTAGTTAGACATCATGTACCCAATGAAATCCGTATTCCGGTCTTCGTGATGATTATCTCCGCCTTAGTGACCTGCGTTCAGCTACTGATGAATGCTTATACTTATGGTTTATACCTTTCTTTAGGCATCTTCATCCCTTTAATTGTGACCAATTGTATTATTATTGGGCGAGCAGAAGCCTATGCTTCTAAAAATGCACCTTTACCTGCTGCGATTGATGGTTTTTGGATGGGATCCGGCATGGCTGCGGTCCTTGTTTTATTAGGTGCTCTACGTGAAGTGATAGGCAGTGGTACCTTACTGTCAGGTGCTGACCTTTTATTAGGAGAATGGGCTAGTGTTCTTGAAATACAAATCTTTGAGCTCGACAATCAATTTTTACTGGCCCTACTACCACCCGGTGCTTTTATTGGCGTAGGTTTACTTATCGCCGCTAAAAATATAATCGATGAGCAACTATCGACACGAGCTCCAAAAGAAGAAAAGCCTGAAATAGAACGAGCAAGAGTGACAAACACTTAATTGCCCATGTAGTTACAGAATGTACCGATAAGAATTAGGTTATGAATAAAGACAAACGCAAACTCATTTTAGAGCGCCTTAGAGAAGATAACCCTAAGCCACAAACAGAGTTAAACTGGTCAACGCCCTTTGAGTTGCTCATTGCTGTATTACTTTCTGCTCAAGCAACGGACGTCAGTGTAAATAAAGCGACAGATAAACTTTACCCTATCGCGAATACACCTGAAGACATCCTTGCTCTTGGTGTTGATGGTCTAAAAGAATACATTAAAACCATTGGCTTATTTAATTCTAAGGCCGAAAATACCATCAAAACATGTCGCATTCTAATAGAACAACATAATAGTGAAGTCCCTGAAGATCGAAAAGCGCTAGAAGCCCTCCCAGGGGTTGGCCGAAAAACAGCAAATGTCGTACTCAATACCGCATTTGGTTGGCCAACGATCGCTGTAGATACACACATTTATCGAGTGTCCAATAGAACGAAACTCGCTATGGGGAAAACCGTTGATGATGTGGAACAGAAGTTACTAAAGGTCATTCCCAAAGAGTTTAAGCTGGATGTGCATCATTGGCTTATTCTTCATGGTCGCTACACCTGTATTGCTCGCAAGCCACGTTGTGGTAGCTGTTTAATTGAAGACCTTTGCGAGTATAAAGAAAAAACTGAAATCTAACCCTATTTAGGAGAGTGTTATGTCTAACCGCATCTTACATACCATGTTAAGAGTAGGCGATCTCGATCGCTCGATTAAGTTTTATACCGAAGTGATGGGTATGGAATTATTACGCAAGAACGTGAATGAACAGTATAAATACACATTGGCGTTTGTTGGTTATGGCGATGAACAATCTGGTGCTGTTATTGAATTAACCTACAACTGGGATACATCAGAATATGACTTAGGTACCGCTTTTGGTCACATTGCCATCGGTGCTGAAGATATCTATGCAACCTGTGACGCCATTAAAGCGGTAGGTGGTAATATTACTAGAGAGCCAGGCCCTGTAAAAGGTGGCTCAACGCATATTGCCTTTGTGAAAGATCCTGATGGCTATATGATTGAATTGATTCAAAACAAGCAAGCAAATGCAGGCTTAGAGGGATAAATATTTATCCCATGAAAAGCAGAGTAACGCTCTGCTTTTCTTTTTACGAAACCTCTTTACCCTCGTCCAAGTGAAATAACCACTCTTCGGTTTTTATTTTTTCCTATCGGTGATGAGTTATCCGCTATCGGCCTCTTCTTACCATAGCCATGGATTTGAATTCGATTTTCAGAAAGACCAACCTCTGAAAAGAAGTGTTGTAGTACTTTCGCCCTTTCTTCTGATAACTCTAATGGGTTTATTGTCGGAGAAAAACTCGATTCGGTATAAGTAGAAATCAACACAAGATCAATATCTTGTGAATGTTTTATGAAATCTGCAATTTGAGATAACCGATGTTGGGAGCGCTTATTTAACTCAATACTATCACCATCATAGTGCAAGATCGTAAAGGAAATATCCTCAAAACTGTATGGTAGTAAATTAGCAACACAGTCATTAAAAACCGATAACTTTGAATGAAAACGCACACTTGATAGAGAAACCTCGATTCTTCTATTACTGTCATACCAATCTTGATAACTGAATGTTGGCATTCTTCCACGTTCAAGCTCAGTCATCATTCCCCATGCCATTTGGCCATCAATAAATCCATCAAATTGTTTATAGAACTGAAGATTAGCGACTTTACGAGATGAGTCCCCTGATTGCCATTCACTCGGCATTGAAACCAAACTCACATTTTCAGTTGCCCCCATCTTTCGTCTCATTTTCAATTCAAAATCGAGGTTTATTTTTTTACTCGCATAAGAACTAAATACCGCATCACCATAGTTGGGAATATGATGTAATAATTGACATTCGGTTGGGCTATTGGCCAACATATGCCAATCAGCTTGCTGCGGTGTTGCTTTATAGGTTAAAGGTGAGGTAAAGGCTGCAGTGCTCATCAAAGAGCAAGCTAAAGAAAAATAAATGGCCGATAGTTTCATTTTGCACCCTTATCCGATTAGATAAATAGATAATGATTAGTGTAGAGGCATACAATTGCCACCTACCTTCAAGGATCACTGACTAACAATAGCAAAGCAAAAAGTCAGCCAAGTTTTATCTTTACGTCATAATCTGCAATAATAACGATTACTTTAACGAATGAATAAATCACTATGACCACTGCATCCCTGTTAAAAGATCGCTTTAGAGGCTACCTACCCGTTGTTATTGATGTTGAAACAGCAGGGTTTAATTCCAAAACTGATGCACTGCTAGAAATCTGTGCCATTACTCTGACAATGGATGATGATGGTAATCTAAAGCCTTCAATGACTAAGCATTATCATATCACTCCCTTTGAAGGTGCAAATATAGAGCAAGAAGCTCTTGATTTCATTGGAATGAAAGACCCTTATAGTCCATTACGTGGCGCTATTGATGAAGGGGAAGCATTGCGAGAAATATTTAAAATGGTACGAAAAGAGCAAAAAGTACATAATTGCAGCCGTGCAATTATCGTTGCTCATAATGCACATTTTGATCATAGCTTTGTCATGGCAGCCAGTGAACGATGTAACCTTAAGCGCATTCCTTTCCACCCTTTTGCTACCTTCGATACCGCTACGTTAAGTGGTCTTGCTTATGGCCAAACTGTGTTAGCAAAAGCATGTAAAGCGGCTAAGATGGAATTTAATAATAGAGAAGCTCATTCCGCATTATATGACACAGAAAAGACCACAGAACTTTTTTGTAAAATTGTAAACCACTGGAAAGCGTTAGGTGGATGGCCATTAGATTCATTTGATGAGGAAGATTAATGCCTGCAAATCTTAGCGTATTAAATGGCTACCCAGATTCAATCCAGCATAATATTAAACATGCTATTGAATCTGAAACATTTATACCTTGGTTTAAAAGTAAATATCCTAACAATCACAAAATCACCACTGATAAAGCTTTATATCAATATACTCAAGAGCTAAAAAGTCGATTTCTCAAAAAGTCATCACCACTTAAGAATGTTGTCTACGATAAAAAAATCCAACCTATTCAACATGCTTTAGGCTTACATAGCTACATAACCAAAAGTCATGGTGGTAAAACAAAAGTAAGAAACGAAATACGAATTGCCAGTGTTTTTCAGCACGCTCCAGAAGCTTTATTAAAAATGATTGTTGTGCACGAGCTCGCTCATATTAAAGAAAAAGAACACAACAAAGCTTTCTACAGCTTATGCCAGCATATGGAACCTGATTATCATCAACTGGAATTTGAAGCTCGATTATTTCTCATTTATAACGAATTATGTCAAAGATAGTAAGAGTAATATAATAAAAAAGGCTTAGCATACAATGCTAAGCCTTTTCGTTTATCATTGCTCAAAGGTGGTAATTACCAACCTGTGATTTCACGTAAACCTTTACCGATGTCAGCTAGGCTCTTAACCGTTTTAACACCTGCAGATTCTAGTGCAGCAAATTTATCTTCAGCTGTACCTTTACCGCCAGAGATGATAGCGCCAGCATGACCCATACGCTTACCTGGAGGAGCAGTAACACCAGCAATGTAAGATACTACTGGCTTAGTTACGTTTTCTTTGATGAATGCTGCAGCTTCTTCTTCAGCTGTACCACCGATTTCACCAATCATAACGATTGCTTCAGTTTCTGGATCTTCTTGGAACAGTTTTAGAATATCAATGAAGTTTGAACCTGGGATTGGGTCACCACCGATACCAACACAAGTAGACTGACCAAAGC
This sequence comes from Vibrio sp., assembly GCA_028131545.1. Classification (GTDB taxonomy): domain Bacteria; phylum Pseudomonadota; class Gammaproteobacteria; order Enterobacterales; family Vibrionaceae; genus Vibrio. Next base: position 9,769 of record JAOICL010000045.1, read on the forward strand.
CTTCATCTGTTGTTTGTTTAACTGCTTCGTAAGTTAATGTACCTGAACGAGATACGATACCTACTTTACCTTTCTTATGAATGTGGCCTGGCATAATACCAATCTTACATTCATCAGGAGTGATAACACCTGGACAGTTTGGACCGATCATGCGAGCGCCAGTTTCTTCTAGCTTCACTTTAACATCGATCATATCTGTTGTTGGGATACCTTCTGTAATCGTAACGATCAGCTCGATGCCTGCATCAATAGCCTCTAGAATCGCATCTTTACAGAATGGTGCTGGTACATAGATTACCGTAGCCGTTGCGCCTGTTACTTCTACTGCTTCACGTACCGTGTTGAATACTGGTAGACCTAGGTGAGTTTGACCACCTTTACCAGGAGAAACACCACCAACCATCTGTGTGCCGTAAGCAATTGCTTGCTCAGAGTGAAAAGTACCCTGACCGCCAGTGAAACCTTGACAGATAACTTTCGTATCTTTGTTAATTAATACAGACATTATTTGCCCTCCGCAGCAGCAACAACTTTTTGTGCAGCGTCAGTTAATGACTCTGCAGCGATGATATCTAGACCAGAGTTCGCCAGAACTTCACGACCTAGTTCAGCATTCGTACCTTCAAGACGAACAACAACAGGAACATTTACGCCAACTTCTTTTACTGCGCCAATGATACCTTCTGCAATCATGTCACAACGAACGATACCACCGAAGATGTTAACAAGAACAGCACTTACATTTTCATCAGATAGGATAATCTTGAATGCTTCTGCTACACGCTCTTTTGTTGCGCCGCCACCTACATCTAGGAAGTTTGCAGGTTTGCCACCGTGCAGGTTTACAATATCCATTGTACCCATTGCTAGGCCGGCACCGTTAACCATACAGCCAACGTTACCATCAAGAGCAACGTAGTTTAATTCAAATCGTGCTGCATGCGCTTCACGCTCATCTTCCTGTGAAGGATCGTGTAATTCACGGATCTTAGGCTGACGGTATAGTGCATTTGAATCGATGTTGATTTTACCATCAAGACACAGAAGGTTCTCTTCAGCAGTTACAACCAATGGGTTGATCTCTAATAAAGCAAAGTCATACTTAGAGAACATAGTTGCAAGGCCCAAGAAAATCTTAGTGAATTGCTTAATTTGGTCACCTTTAAGACCTAATTTAAACGCAAGCTCACGACCTTGGTATGCTTGAGGACCCGCTAAAGGATCAATTGTTGCTTTATGAATCAGTTCTGGTGTTTCTTCTGCAACTGTTTCAATATCAACTCCGCCTTCAGTAGAAGCCATGAAAACAACTTTACGTGATGCACGATCAACAACAGCACCTAGGTAAAGTTCGTTAGCAATATTTGATGCTTCTTCAACAAGAATCTTTGTTACAGGTTGACCATTAGCGTCTGTTTGGTATGTAACAAGGTTTTTACCAAGCCATTTTTCAGCAAAAGCGCGAACGCCTTCTGCATCATCATGTAGCTCAACACCACCTGCTTTACCACGGCCACCAGCGTGAACCTGACATTTTACAACTTTCTTAGCAGTGTTGATTTTTGTAGCAGCTTCTGCAGCTTCTTCGGCTGTATCACAAGCAAAACCTTGAGGTACAGGCAAACCGAACTCTGCGAATAGCTGTTTAGCTTGATATTCGTGCAAATTCATTGTGTTATTCCATTTAATATGTCCAAAGGGACTCTTATATCCATAATGCTGCTATTGAGCATTACCTATAAAATTTCGTCTCAGATTTGAGAGGGCTCCAGTATAGAACTATCGAACCCAAGACATAGTGACATAGCTCATATAAATTACCTTATGTCACAAAAAAAGTAAGGTACATTCCTGTACCTTACTTTATTCACTTAATTATACATCAAGCAATAAGCGAGCTGGATCTTCTAGTAACTCTTTTATGGTTACTAAGAAACCAACTGATTCACGACCATCGATTAAGCGGTGATCGTAAGACAGTGCTAGGTACATCATTGGTAAGATTTCAACTTTACCATTAACCGCCATTGGGCGCTCTTGGATTTTATGCATACCAAGAATGGCGGATTGAGGTGGGTTGATAATTGGCGTTGACATTAATGAACCAAACACACCACCATTTGTGATAGTAAAGTTACCACCAATCAGTTCATCAACAGTAAGTTTACCATCACGACCTTTCAGTGCTAAACCTTTGATGCCCTTTTCAATATCAGCAAGACCTAACGTATCACAGTCTTTAAGTACAGGTGTAACAAGACCACGAGGTGTTGAAACCGCCATACTAATATCAAAATAGTTATGATAAACAATATCAGTACCATCAATAGATGCATTGACTTCTGGGTAACGCTTTAATGCTTCTGTTACGGCTTTAACATAGAAAGACATAAAACCAAGACGAATGCCATGACGCTCTTCAAATTGATCTTTGTATTTCTTACGAAGGTCCATGATTGGTTTCATGTTAACTTCGTTAAATGTTGTCAGCATTGCAGTGCTATTTTTCGCTTCTAGTAAACGATTTGCAACCGTTTTACGTAAACGAGTCATTGGAACACGCTTTTGACTACGTGCTGCTGATGGAGCTTCAATCGCTGCTGGCTCTGATGCAGAAGCCGATTTCGCTTTTGCTAGGTGCGCATCGATATCTTCACGAGTTAATCGACCACCAACACCAGTACCTTTGATTGCAGATGCTTCAAGGTTATGTTCAGAAAGCAAACGACGAACAGCTGGGCTTAGAGCATCATTTACTTCATCTTTACCAGCTTCAGCTGTTTCAGCTGTTTCAGCTGGAGCGGCATCTTTTGTTGGCTCACCAGCAACAGCACCTGGCTTTATTTTTGCCAATAGTTGCTTAGAAAGTACCGTTGCACCTTCTACTTCGATGATTGCTTCTAAAACACCATCAACTGGCGCGGGTACTTCAAGAACAACTTTGTCTGTCTCGATATCAACAAGGATATCATCACGTGATATAGCTTCACCTGGTTGTTTGTGCCAAGTTGCAACTGTTGCATCCGCTACTGATTCAGGTAGGTCTGGGACCAGAATTTCAATAGTCATAATTGTTTTCCTTTCCTACTAGCCATTACGCCAGTGTTAATGCGTCTTCAATTAACGCTTTCTGTTGTTTCAGGTGAACCGACATATATCCTACTGCTGGAGAAGCAGATGCTGGGCGACCAGCATATCTCAGTTTTGCATCCTGAGGGATTGCCGAAGCAAAGTTGTGTTGGCTACAGTACCAAGCACCTTGGTTTTGAGGTTCTTCTTGGCACCATACAAAGTCTTTTGCATTAGTGTATTGAGCTATACAAGCTTTCACATCCGCATCAGGGAATGGGTAAAGCTGCTCAATACGAACGATAGCGACATCGTCTTGTTCATTCGCACGACGTTGCTCAAGCAAATCAAAGTAAACTTTACCTGAACAGAAGACAACACGTTTAACCTTCGCAGGGTCAAGTTGATCAACTTCTCCAATCGCTGGCTGGAAAGTCCCTTCTGCTAAATCTTCCAATGAAGATGTACATAAAGGATGACGCAGTAACGATTTAGGAGACATCACAATAAGAGGTCGACGCATAGGACGAACAACTTGGCGACGAATCATATGGTAAACTTGAGCCGGTGTTGAAGGGATAATAACCTGCATATTTTGTTCAGCACACAGCTGAAGATAACGCTCAAGACGTGCAGATGAGTGCTCTGGTCCTTGTCCTTCATAGCCATGAGGTAATAGCATGGTCAAACCACATAAGCGACCCCACTTTTGCTCACCCGAAGAAATGAACTGATCAATAACAACCTGCGCACCATTCGCGAAATCACCAAACTGAGCTTCCCAGATAGTTAAACCACCTGGCTCTGCTGTTGCGTAACCATATTCAAACGCCAGTACCGCTTCTTCAGATAGTACGGAGTCAATAACCTCAAATGGTCCTTGCTCCTCATTAATATTCTGAAGAGGAATGTAGGTACTTGCATCGTGCTGATTGTGTAGAACTGCGTGACGATGGAAGAAAGTACCACGTCCACAATCTTGGCCCGATACACGAATACGTTTATTTTGATCAACTAGAGTCGCATAAGCTAATGTTTCTGCCATACCCCAATCGACTGCCTTATCACCATTCGACATAGCACGACGATCATTGTAAAGCTTACTAACACGACTTTGCAGTTTATGGCTATCAGGGAAATCACATAATTTATTACCCAGCTCTTTCAAGCGAGTTAAATCATATTCATTGTCCCACTTCATATCCCAGTCATGACCAAGATAAGGTGTCCAATCAACTGAATGCATCGCCATTGGGCGATATTCTTTAACAACGACTTCACCATGATCTAAAGCATCACGGTATTCATTCATTAATTGTGTCGCTGTAGCAAGGTCACCTTCATTACGATCCATTAAAATGTCAGCGTAAATCTTACGAGGCGTAGGATGCTTTTTGATTTTTTGATACATCAAAGGCTGAGTTGCATTCGGCTCATCAGCTTCGTTATGTCCATGACGGCGGTAACATACCAAATCAATCACAACATCACGTTTGAACTCATTACGATAATCAAGTGCAAGGCGAGTCACAAAGGCAACAGCTTCTGGATTATCAGCATTCACATGGAAGATTGGCGCCTGTACCATTTTAGCAATATCAGTACAGTACATAGTAGAACGCAGATCTTTAGGATTCGATGTTGTAAAACCAACTTGGTTATTGACAACAATGCGCACGGTTCCACCTACATGATAACCGCGTGATTGTGACATATTAAAGGTTTCAGCAACCACACCTTGACCAGCAATAGCTGAATCGCCATGAACAGTGATTGGTAAGACTAAAGAACCATCATTATCACCAAGTCTGTCTTGACGTGCACGAACAGAACCAATGACAACCGGGTTAACAATTTCAAGGTGTGAAGGGTTAAATGCTAATGCTAAATGAACATCACCACCTTCCGTTGCAAAATCAGCAGAAAAACCTTGGTGATACTTAACGTCACCTGTACCCCAAGTTTCATCATGTTTACCAGCAAATTCATCAAATAAATCTTGAGGTTTTTTACCTAAAACATTGACCAGCATGTTCAAACGACCACGGTGAGCCATACCAATAACAACTTCACGCATACCGGACTTACCAGCATGACGAATAAGCTCTTTTGTCATTGGAATGAGTGCATCACCACCTTCAAGTGAAAAACGCTTTGCACCTGGGAATTTCGCACCTAAATAACGCTCTAAACCTTCTGCAGCAGTGAGTTCTTCAAGAAAGGTTCTTTTCTCTACTGAAGTATATTGATCATGCCCTTGCACAGATTCTAAACGTTGTTGGATCCAACGTTTTTGCTCTGTATCAGTGATGTGCATATATTCAGAACCAATTGAGTGACAATAGGTTTTTTTCAGAGCGGCGTAAATGTCCTTCAGTTGCATGGTATCTTGCCCTACGGCAAAAGAACCCACGTTGAAGGTTTCATTCATGTCATCTTGAGTGAGGTTATGGAATGTAGGGTCTAACTCAGCAACAGATGGACGAGTCCAAAGATTCAAGGGATCAAGCTGGGCAGCTTCATGTCCACGAAAGCGATATGCATTGATTAACTGCAATACTTTTACTTGCTTTGCATCCACATCAGGGTCTGTTACTTGTACATTATATTGCTTAGCTTCTTTAGCTAGGCGACGAAAGTACTCACGCACTCGAGAGTGAGGTTGCTCCGTTGTCTCTTGTTCATGTTGAGGAAGACTATCAAATACACTCTTCCACTCATCACCCACAAGATCTGGATCGCTAAGGTACAACTCATAGAGATCTTCAACGTAAGACGCATTCGCACCAGCTAAATGAGAAGACTCAAGCCATGCCTTCATCACGCTGTTTTGCATAATTATCCTTAAAAAATCAATTATTCATAAACAAAAGCCGACCGATGTCGGCTTTTGGAAGAGCACTCACGTGCCTTATACTGAACGACTCACAAGCATCGATTTAATATGGCCGATAGCTTTAGTTGGGTTCAATCCTTTTGGACAAACGCTGACACAGTTCATAATACCGTGACAACGGAAAACACTGAAAGCATCATCAAGATCATTCAAACGCTCATCTGTTGCTGTATCACGGCTATCAATTAACCAACGATAAGCCGCTAGAAGACCGGCTGGTCCGATAAATTTATCCGGATTCCACCAGAATGATGGGCATGATGTGGTACAACACGCGCACATAATACATTCGTATAAACCATCTAAATGCTCACGCTCTTCCGGTGCTTGTAAATTTTCACGAGCAGGTGGGATCGCGCCATCAGAAATCAAAAATGGCTTCACTTTAGCGTAGTTATCATAGAATTGAGTCATATCAACAATAAGGTCACGTACAACAGGCAAACCTGGTAGTGGACGGATAATAAGCTTATCCCCTTTTAGAGCTGATAATGGCGTGATACACGCTAACCCATTTTTACCATTCATATTCAAGCCATCAGACCCACACACACCTTCACGACACGAACGACGGAATGAGAGTGTTGCATCTTGCTCTTTCAGAAGAATCAACGCATCAAGTACCATCATGTCAGAGCCTTCTTCTACTTCAAGCGTATACTCTTTCATGTATGGTTTCGTATCAACGTCAGGATTGTAACGATAGACAGAAAAATTCAGTTTCATTTTGCATTACCTCCCTTAGTATGTACGAACTTTTGGTGGGAAAGCTTCACGATGAATTGGTGTCATATTGACATCACGCTTACTCATCGCTTCAGTTTCCGGATTATAAATTGAGTGGCATAGCCAGTTACTATCATCACGCTCAGGGAAATCGAAGCGAGCATGTGCACCACGACTTTCTGTACGATAATTTGCAGCAACCGCTGTTGAGAATGCCGTTTCCATTAAGTTATCTAGTTCAAGACACTCAATACGCTGAGTATTAAACTCTGAAGACTTATCAGATAAGTGCGCATCTTTTAGACGTTCACGGATCACTTTTAGCTCTTCTAAACCCGTTGCCATTGCATCACCTTCACGGAATACCGAGAAGTTATTTTGCATACAACTTTGTAGGTCTTTACGAATTTGAACTGGATCTTCACCTTTCGTGCTATTTTCCCAACGCATGGTACGAGCAAGAGAAGCTTCAATGTCAGATTCTGTCGCAGGGCGAGCTTCAGATTGTGCTGCCAATGTTTCACCAAGGTGAAGACCTGTAGCACGACCAAATACAACCAGATCCAATAGCGAGTTACCACCAAGGCGGTTTGCACCATGTACTGATACCGATGCAATTTCACCACAGGCATATAAGCCTTGAACTTCTTTTTCTGAGCCATCAGCATTTTGATGAACGGCTTGACCAGAAACCTGAGTTGGGACACCGCCCATCATGTAGTGACATGTTGGGATAACTGGAATCGGCTCTTTAACTGGATCTACGTGAGCAAAGGTTCTTGATAACTCACAAATGCCAGGTAATTTAGATTCAAGCAAATCTTTACCTAAGTGATCAAGTTTCAACTTCAGGTGAGGTCCCCAAGGGCCATCGCAACCGCGGCCTTCACGAATTTCAATCATCATAGAACGTGCAACCACATCACGACCTGCAAGATCTTTTGCGTTAGGAGCATAACGTTCCATGAAGCGCTCGCCGTCTTTATTAAGAAGGTAACCACCTTCTCCACGACAACCTTCTGTTACAAGAACACCAGCGCCAGCAATACCCGTTGGGTGGAACTGCCACATTTCCATGTCTTGCATTTGAACACCAGCACGCAGAGCCATACCAACACCATCACCAGTATTAATATGAGCATTCGTTGTAGATTGGTAAATACGACCTGCACCACCCGTTGCTAGGATTGTAGCTTTAGATTTGAAGTAGCAAATCTCGCCCGTTTCCATACAAATAGCGGTACAACCCATAATTGCACCATCTTGGTTTTTAACCATATCAAGCGCATACCATTCAGAAAAGATGGTCGTTTTATGTTTAATGTTTTGTTGATAAAGCGTATGTAGAAGTGCATGACCAGTACGGTCTGCTGCCGCTGCAGTACGAGCCGCTTGCTCACCACCAAAATTCTTTGATTGACCACCAAATGGGCGCTGATAAATCCCGCCATTTTCAAAACGAGAAAAGGGTAATCCCATTTTCTCTAATTCAATAACTGACTCTGGGCCATTTTTACACATATATTCAATGGCGTTTTGATCACCAATGTAGTCCGAACCTTTAACGGTATCGTACATATGCCATTGCCAATTATCTTCATGAGAGTTACCTAAAGCCACCGTAATACCGCCTTGAGCCGATACAGTATGTGAACGAGTAGGAAAAACTTTAGATAGTAGAGCACAGGATAAACCTTGCTCTGAAATTTGCAGTGCAGCGCGCATACCTGCACCACCCGCACCGATTACAACGGCATCAAATTCGCGAACAGGAATAGACACTTACGCACCCCACAAAATAAATAAACCAGAAAAAACATAACCAAATAACACAGCAACCACACCTAATTGAAGAGCACCACGTAATTTAGCGCACTTAATGTAGTCCGTAAAAACTTGCCACATACCAATCCATGCATGAATCAGTACTGACATTAAAGCAAGCATGGTAAAGACTTTAGTGAACGTGCTACCAAAAAACTCAGTAAACGCTGCGTAATCAATGTCACCAGAAAAGGTAAAAAAACACAGTAGGTGTAGAATATACAGTGTCATGATAACAGCAGAGGCACGGATAAGAAGAAAGTCATGAACACCATTGCGTCCAAATGAAGAAACATGCTTTACCATACTAAAACTCCTGCTAGCAGAGATAATACTGCAGTAATAACAAACGATACTTTTGCACTTTTCGCGCCAGTTTCTAACTCTTCAAAATACCCAAAGTCCATAAGTAAATGACGGATTCCGACTACGACATGGTAAGCAAGTGCGGTTAAAATACCCCATAAGATAAAGCCAACGAAAAAGCCATCAACAATGGCCTCTACTTCAGCAAAACCTTCTGGTGAAGATAAAGATGTAGATAGCAAACATAATAAAATCCCTACAGCGACAAACGTAATCACACCCGATACACGATG
>JAOICL010000046.1 GCA_028131545.1 Vibrio sp.
TGTTGATCAATAACGGAATAAATAAGTCACAGTGTCACTATCGTAATGATCATTATGCGTATAAAATGAGAACATATAGAGACATTCTAAAATACTGATAAAAAGAGGCGAGCATGTTAACTATTTCAAATTCTGTGACGTTATCGGAATGGGAAATCGAATTAAATGCGATTCGCTCCCAGGGAAACGGCGGACAAAATGTCAATAAAGTCGCTACCGCAATTCATTTACGCTTTGATATAAAACGTTCCACCTTACCTGATTTTTATAAAGATCGATTGTTGGCCCTATCTGATGCTCGAATTACTTCGGATGGTGTGATAATTCTTAAGGCTCAATCTTACCGAACTCAAGAGCAGAATAAGCAAGATGCGTTAGAAAGATTGAAAAGTATCATCGTATCTGCAGCCATTGTTCAAAAGAGGCGTCGAGAAACGAAACCGACTCGAAATTCAAAGAGAAAAAGAGTCGACAGTAAAGTCAAAAAAGGGGCCGTTAAGTCATTGAGAAAGAAAATTGATTATTAATTGATTCCTAACCTGTAACCACTTCTTATAAATAGATCCGTCTTTATTTTGTATTGGTATACCCTTTTTATAGAGCTCGTCGAAATGCTGTCTTTAAAGGTATCAATATGTCTTTCCCTATCGTTGATAAATCATGGTTAATTAATCAAGCAAAACAGTATAAGCGGACATTGATTTACGCTAACTGTATTGCTTTCTTAGCCACGGCAATCAGTGTTCCTATTCCTTTATTATTGCCTTTAATGGTTGATGAAGTCCTATTAGATCAACCCGCTAATGGTATTGCGACGCTCAATCAACTTATCCCTGAAACATGGCAAACTCCAACGGGCTATATACTCGTTATGCTGTTTTGCATTATTTTAATGCGAATATTAAGTCAAGCACTGAATGTGTATCAGACACGTCAATTTACGTACGTATCAAAACGTATTACCTGCCAAATGAGACAATGGGTTCTAGATAAAATAGGCACCGTATCCATCAAACAATTTGAAGAAAAGGGAAGCGGTGGTATTACTTCTCATTTGGTCACAGATATTGAAACTATCGATAAATTTATTGGGACAACGTTAAGTCGATTTGTTGTTGGCCTTCTGACGCTCATGGGAACCGGGGCTATTTTATTATGGCTAAATTGGCAGTTGGGTTTATTTATTATTTTGATGAATCCAATGGTCGTTTTGTTATCAAGAATGATGGGAAGTCGGATCAAGCATCTGAAACAAAAGGAAAATAAAGCTTTTGAACAATTCCAACAAAAGCTGGTTGAGACCCTTGATGGACTATATCAATTAAGAGCATCAAATAGAGAAAAGCAATATTTAGAGGTATTAAAACAAGATGCAGACTCAATAAGAGAAAATGCCGACCAATACGCATGGCAATCGGATGCTGCTAGCCGGTTTTCGTTCCTGATTTTTTTGATTGGTTTTGAGATATTCAGAGCAGCAGCGATGATCATGGTTATTTTTAGTGATTTGAGCATCGGACAAATTTTCGCGGTATTTGGTTACCTTTGGTTTATGTTATCTCCTGTTCAAGAATTATTAGGGATCCAATTTTCTTGGTATGGTGCTAAAGCGGCAATAAAACGAATTAATGGATTGCTAAGCCTTGAAGAAGAAGAGCGATTAGAAAGTAAAGTTAACCCTTTCCATGATAAAGGGGATATCTCGGTAGAAATAAAGAATGTCCATTTTAGTTATAACGATGACCGTTCCGTGTTGAATGGCTTAACGTTATCCATACCAGCAGGAAAAAGCGTTGCATTGGTCGGTACATCAGGGGGTGGAAAGTCGACATTAATTCAGCTATTGCTGGGCTTATATAAAAAAATGGACGGGGATATCTTAATTAATGGCGAGACAGTTGAAAGAGTCAGTTATGAATTACTTCGGACACACATGTCGGTAGTACTACAAAATCCAATGATCTTTAATGATACGTTAAGAGGCAATCTCACGTTAGGACGTGATTATTCCGATGAGGAATTATGGAATGCATTAGAGGTGGCGCAGCTATCACACCTTAGAGAGACGTTATCAGAAGGTCTCGACTCACATATAGGGCGACAAGGCGTTCGTTTATCGGGAGGACAAAGACAGCGTGTAGCCATTGCTCGGATGGTATTAGACGACCCTAAATTTGTTATTCTCGATGAGGCAACATCTGCACTTGATACGACAACGGAAGCAAACTTGCATCGAGCATTGCAGTCTTTCTTAAAAAATCGAACAACATTAATTGTGGCACACCGTCTGTCAGCGGTTAAACACGCTGATATTATCTATGTATTGGACGATGGTAAAGTGTCACAATCGGGCTCACACGATGAATTATTAGCACAAGAAGGTCATTATCGAACCTTATATAGCTAATCTTATATAGTGAATCTTATATAACTACTTTTATATAGTTAATCTTGTATCGCTAATTGTGATTATGAGTCATGTAGAGAGAATGATCTATGACCAATGATGTGTCACTGATGACGCATGGTTATTTTGTCTCGTTGCTATTAGGTGGCGAAAGAGAGGATGGAAGAGGGGAAAGAGTGGTGTGCTTACTGTGAGAAAACACCGCAATACCTAAAATTAAGGCCGACAACATAGTCGCGAAAATTACTGGATAAGTAGGGGATAGAGCGACCATAAACGTTAATAACGCAGCAAATCCATACCCTAATGTGTGTGCCATTGATATATAGCCCGCCATCAATCCAGGCGCACTTTTATTTGACTCACTGGCATAGGTATTATAAGCCGGTACTAAAAAAGCTCCCCCTAATGATAATAATGCCATACCAATAATAAAAGCGATGATATGTGGCATTAAAAAGAGAGCAACACCAGAGCAAAGCAACGCTCCTCCTAGAATAAACAATGTATTTAATGAAAGGCACTTAGGTTTTACGATTAAGCGTTGGGCTAAATAGGTGAGTAATCCCCCAATCGTCAGTAATATCGCAATAAATTGACTTATTTTTTCTGTATTCCAATGTGTGATCGTATCGATGAGTGGAGAAAAGCTGTAATGCATTAATGCCACGACAGTGCAAAGAAAAAAGCCACTCAATACATAGGGTAAAGACTTCCAAGGAAATACCGTTTTTATATCGTTTGTCCTTTTATCTGTCGCCGAAACAGGGTTATCCCAATTCGAAGATAATAGATAAGCAAAAATAGGAACAATAGCCATGATAATGAACGCGAATTGAAGCGAAATGAGTAGAAACACACTCGCGATCATCGGACCAAATAAGCGACCAATACTTAACCCCATACTGACAGAGGTGATGGCTTCTAAACGTTTATCTTCCCCAATCAATAAAATAGCCCAATGCTGGCTGGCTGGCACTAAACCTGATGCGGTTAACCCGTAAATAATACGAAAAATAAGTAATATAACGACAAGTGCTATCGAGGGTAAGTCATGCATCAAATACAATGCCAAGCTAATTCCGGCAAAACTAACAGATATTCCAATTAATGCGACATTAACAACTCGCTTGGGGCCTACGCTATCGCTGATATTCCCCCAATAGGGTGCTGATGGTAGAAATAAAAAGCTCCCAACCGCGATGATAATTGACCAAGTAGAGAGAGAAAGGTCTGAAAGTTCAACAAGATAAGGAAGTGAGACGAGAAGGGTATTTTGTCCTATTCCCATTAAAGCACACAATAGACAAATTAGGTTAAGTTGGCGTGGTGCAGTTAAAATCATGAGTCTCTACCCGTTATTAGAATGTGATGACAGGCACTACTGTAAGAGAAAATCACACCAATGCATATGATAATCATTATCATTAATGCTATTTGTGTGACTGTGATCAATAAATATCGTCTCTTTACCTATTTATAATCTAAATGATTTTAATTATCATTTGCATTATAAATACGGCGGGAAATGATTATGTACAGAGATATTCCAACAACATGCTTTTTAAATGCATTGATTCGAGAGCACAGCACTCCATACTTCACTGATAAAATCGAGACATCAGGCGAGCTTATTATTCCATTGGCGAATGGCGATAAAATTACGGTGACAGCGACGTTTATTTCAACATTAGGGTCACATGAATACCTGTTTCCTGCGGTACTACGAAGCGGAACAGTGTCGAGTTCACTCGATCATAATATGTTGATTAGCATGATTTTATCTGAAGAGTCAATGACCAAAGGGTATTCAGAAGAGCAGAAATCGGTCTTTGAAGAAAGGGTGTTGGAAAGTGTACGAAATACACAATCAGCCATTCAGCATAACCCCTACCAATCTCAATTGTTTTCAAAAACAATCGATTTTAAAACCTCAGAGCAAGGGTTATTAATTGGTCATTCATTTCACCCTGCACCAAAAAGTCGAGAGCAATTCACTCATGACGATGCTCTGCAGTATTCGCCAGAATATGGTGCACACTGTCAACTTCAATGGCTTGCGGTATCGAATTCCATTCTGCTGTCAGGATCGGCTCATAACCAACCTATCTCACACTATGTGACTCGACTTGTGAGCCAAGATCCTGCATTAAGCCGCTTACAAACTGAAAAAGTTAAAGAAGGGGAAACATTACTGCCAATGCATCCATGGCAATGGAAGCAAATGACAGCATTACCATCGATCCAAACTTATTTAAAGGAAGGGGCTATTCGCGATCTTGAGCTTAGTGGGTTTGAATGGTATCCGACATCATCAACACGTGCTCTTTTTTCACCTCATGCACCTTATATGCTGAAATTTTCACTGAGTCTTAAATTAACCAATTCCATACGTCATCTGTCTTATAAAGAGTTGATACGAGGAGTGCGTTTAAAAGAGCTATGTGATAATGAAAATATTCATCCTCCTTTGACGATTCTTCATGAACCTGCTTACCTTGGCTTGATCGATCAACAGGGTAATGTTATCGATGAAACATTAGTGGCACTGCGTGATAATCCATTTTTTCATGCTACAGACCATCAGCATGACACGGTCAGTAATGTGCTGGCTACGATGACTCAGCAAAGCCCGTATTCCAGTTCAAGCTTAGTGAGTCATTACGTTGAATGTCATGCAAAATCGGCTCAAGTTTCCCCTCATGATGCAGCCAATCAATGGTTTGAAGCCTTTTGTGACAATGTGGTTGTTCCCTTATTTTCACTGCAAGCCAATCAAGGCATTGTCTTATTAGCTCATCAACAAAACATCATTCTTAAGCTGAAACAAGGTCTTCCTGTCGGTATGTTTTATCGCGATTGCCAAGGCACGGGATACACCGACCTAGCATTTAAACACTACCTTGCATTGTCTATGGCAAAAAAAGAGGAGGTTGAAAACTACTGGAATCAAGACAAAGTTCAGCGGTATTTTGCTTATTACCTCATTATAAATTCCACCTTTGGTACGATTTCATCGATTGCTTCAGGCATTGGGTGCAAAGAAGAGACACTGCTTCTTATTCTGCGAAAGCGCCTCACGGCACTCTTGAAATCAGGTGTTGAAGATGACGCTTGTTTGAAATATGTCTTAGAGAGTGACTCTTTATGCTGCAAAGGGAATTTTTTCTGTTACCTACAGAATGAAAATGAAAATGCCATTCCTGATCCTTCGATTATCTATTTCGATCTTAAAAATCCGCTGTGGACGCAAGGCCAATTGGTAGCGTCTGAGCAGCCACATGGTAATGGGCCAGAGGCAGTGAAAAGCGATCGGGTTACATCCCATGTAGATAAACAAACAGTAAAGAAACCATCACTTCAACTACCAGAAGCCGTATAGCTCAGCTCATTTTTAAGAATAAGTAAGGATCACAATATGAAAATTAATTTAGCAACGATCTATTACGATCATGCTTCTCAGTATGATCGTGATGAAGACGATAAAATGTTGATTCATCAAGTTATTGAGGCGATTCAACAGGCGTTTGATATGGCTTTTAACAATGACCCCTCTTGCGTCGGTATTGAGTTGGATTGGACAGGCTTTGAACATCAACAGCATGCCCACGATGTTGCGATGTATTTGCCTTTGTTTTCTCAAGAAGAGGTCACAAGAAAAGCGTTCTATCAATGGCCAGCTGCATGGCATAAACATGTGCCTTCTTCGGCTTTTCCCTATTGTGAAGTACAAACGGATACGCGCTATCCTGTGCATCCACAACGTCCACCAATGCCAAAGGGAACGGTGTATTCACGTTATGATACCACCATTGAAAAGACGGTCAGCTTTCGTGTGATTGACCAAGAAAAAGACTTAGAACGTTTTACACGTTGGATGAACGACCCAAGAGTCGCTGAATTTTGGGAGCAAGCATGGAGCGAAGAAAAGTTAAAAGAATGTCTGCAATCGCGTTTAGATGATGCTCATATTATTCCTCTTATTGGGGAGTTTGATGGACAACCTTTTGGTTATGTTGAAGCTTATTGGGTTGCAGAAGATCGGTTAAGTCCTTATTACCAAGTGGACTCTTTTGATCGTGGCATTCATTTATTAGTCGGAGAAACGGCATTTCGTGGTCCTCATTTTTTTAATGCTTGGATGAAAGGACTCACGCATTATTTATTCTGTGACGAGAATCGAACTCAACGCATCGTATTAGAACCACGAGCCGATAATCAGCGGTTATTTACGCGCCTTCAAGACGTGGGATACAGCAAGTGCTTTGAATTTAATTTTCCTCATAAACGTTCGGCTTTATGGATGTTACATCGCCAATCCTTCTTTAAGGAGCAGGGATCATGCTAACCATCAATCATCCTATCAACGCACATTGGCAAGCGGTTAATGAACGATTGGTCGCGAAAATGATCAGTGAATTTGCGTACGAACAAGCGTTCACTATTGAGCCTTTCGTGATTCAGAAAGAGGTCGATACAATAAATGTTGTCGATGAGAAGCAAGCTGTCTATATGAAGCAAACTGTGGATACGAAACAAGCTGTCGATGTGAAGCAAGGTATTGATACGAAGCAAGCTGCCGATATCACGGATGGATTTAAGCTGACTATCTCCCAATCCATTACTTATACCTTTGAAGGTCAGCGTAATATTTGGGGTCAGATTAATATTAATCCTTCTTCTTTGATGCGTTGGGAAATCCCATTCGAGCAAATCATATCATCGAACTCATCGAACTCATCGAACATGTCAGCATCGGTCAGTGCCACGCAGTTATTGCTCGACTTGAAAGATCGATTACAGATGAGCGAAGACGTCATCGCTGAGCATTTAGATGATTTATATTCGACCTTACTCAGCGACTGTTGTATTGCGGATAAAAAATCTCGATTTGATGCAAGTACTCTCGCGAATATGGCACTGGATAAACAACAAGCTTTCTTTGATGGGCATCCAAAGTTTGCGTTCAATAAAGGTCGAAGAGGGTGGGGAATGCAAGACATTCAGCAGTATTCCCCTGAGTCGGAAGCCTCTTTTCAATTAGTGTGGATAGCCGTTCATCAGAAGAGTGTTAAGCAAGCCACGAATGACGCGATAACTTGGGATGAATTGGTGAGCAGTGCGATGTCACCTTCGGACTTTCAGCAATTAAAAAGTCAGTTAGCAACGTATTCAAATCCAGAGCAATACACACTCATCCCCGTACATCCATGGCAATGGGATACGATTATTTCTCGTTATTTTTGTGCTGAAATAGCGAGTCATCAGCTCATTTATCTGGGTAGGTTAGGTGATTACTTTCGTGCTCAGCTCTCTTTGAGAACACTCACTAATGTATCGAACCCGAAGGGATACGATATTAAACTACCATTAACGGTCATGAATACGTCCTGTTACCGAGGTATTCCAGGTCGCTATATATTAGCGGGTCCGAAGGCATCAGATTGGATGGAAGAGAGGGTAACGAGTGACGCGTTCTTCATTGCCTCCCATACCGAGGTGTTACAAGAACCTGCGTCAGCGTATGTGGATCATGCCACGTTCAATCGATTACCTCATGCACCCTATCGTTATCATGAATTATTGGGTGTTATCTGGCGAGAATCAGCACAATCAAAGTTACAGTCGAATGAACATGCCATCTTAATGGCGGCACTGATGGAGTGTGATAGTCAAGGTAATCCTTTGATTATGGAATACATTAAGACCTCTGGTTTGACGATAGAAGCTTGGCTTGAAATCGTATTTAAAGTGGTTGTTTTACCTTACTATCATCTTCTTTGTCAGTATGGAACGGCATTAATCGCACACGGGCAAAATGTCACGATTGTGATGAAAGATGGCATCCCTAAACGCATTCTATTCAAAGATTTCCAAGGTGACATGCGTTTTGTCGATCAAGATTATCCTGAACAACGTGACCTTGATGACGCTATTAAAGCGGTGACAGCGCGTTTACCTGAATCGTTGATCATACATGATTTACAAACGGGTCACTTTGTTACGGTTCTTCGTTTTATTTCTCCGTTGTTGGTTCCTTTTGGTTGTACTGAAAGGCGTTTTTACGGCGTATTAGGGAAGGTGATTCAGGCTTATATTGATCAACATCCAGAATACGCTGAACGTTATCAAATCTTCGATTTATTTAAACCAAGGATACGCCGAATAGGGTTAAATCTGGCGAAGTTTAGACACGGGACCAATCAAAGCCAGTCTCGTATGTTACCGGATATGGACGACTATATGGATAACCCACTGTATATCGCTCGACGAGAAACAAGCAACCCACCAATCCAACTTTTAAGTAATACCGTGCAACTTTCAAATAATACCGTCCAACCTTCAAATAATAAGGAAACAGTCGTATGAATAGTAACATTAACAATAACGGTGTTTATGACTTCATCGGAGTGGGGGCTGGGCCGTTTAATTTGAGTATTGCGGCGCTGTTGGATACACAAAGAGAGGTTAAAAGTCTATTTCTTGAAGGGCGAGAGTCCTTTGCTTGGCATCCGGGTTTGTTGCTGGATAACACCAATATGCAAACCATGTTTTTAAAAGATTTAGTGAGTGGTGTGTGCCCTGAAAGCCCATACTCTTTTTTATCTTACTTAGTTAAAAATAAAAAGTTTTATCGCTTTCTGTCAACGGAACTGAACTGCATTAGTCGTCATGAATTTTCTGATTACTTATCTTGGGTGTCCCGTGCTCTTTCTAATATTCAGTTTTCTACGCGTGTGGAGAAGGTCGAATATGTGGGTGAACTTTTTCAAGTCACGACGAATCAAGGAGTGTACTTAACGAAACACCTTTGTCTCGGTGTGGGTAAAGTGCCTTTTATGCCCGAATGTACAGCGCCATATCGATCCAAGCGTGTCTTTCATGCCTCTGAAATCGGTTTGGAAGAACGTGATTTTTCAGGAAAAAAAGTCGCTATCATCGGAGGTGGACAAAGTGGCGCCGATATTTTCTTAAATGTAATGAGAGGACGATGGGGACAACCCGCTTCTTTGGATTGGGTCTCTAGGCGAGCGAATTTTCAACCGCTAGATGAAGCCGCCTTTACGAATGAATATTTTACACCAGAGTATGTCGATACGTTTTATCTATTGAATCCAGAAGTGAAGGCGTCCGAAGTTGCCGCTCAAAAAATGACGTCCGATGGCATTACTCAAGCGTGTTTACTCGATATTTATCGAGAACTTTATCATCGATTTGATGTGCTTAAAGAAGATAAGTGGATACGTTTAATGCCAAATCGATGCTTGTATTCGATGGCTCCTTCTCGAAATGAGAGCGAATATACGATGAATGTATGTAATGCCTTGTCACAATCACAAGAGCAATTAGACGCCGATATTGTGATCCTTGCCACCGGATTTCAATCCATGACGCCTCAATGTCTTCAGCCCATTAAGGAACATATTCATTTTACCCCTCAAGGGGATTTTACGTTATCGCCTAATTTTGAAGTGCAATGGTCACACAGTGCGAGTAACAAATTATTTTCTCTTAATACCGGAATGCATTCCCACGGAATAGCCGAACCACAACTGAGCTTAATGGCTTGGCGAAGTGCAAAAGTGATCAATCAATTTATGCAAAAGCCCCTCTATGACTTATCAGCAGGAAGCGGCATGCTCGATTGGGTGTCTGGTGCAGAAACGAAGAAAGAACGAGTACATCAACCGTCTTGGTTGTGTGAAGTAGTGTGAACTACCTCTCATCTCTTTGCTTTAGGCATGGTAATGAAAGTGTTAATGAGTATGATTCTCATTAACCATGATGAATAATAAATTGGAATTTATAATGAAACGCTTTCCATTAAGTTTGACCGCCGTCGCGGTGTTAGCATCAACCCTCTCTACAACGGCTTGGGCTCAAGAAACAGAAGAACAAATTGTGGTTGTCGGTAATCGAACACCTACTGCAATCAGTGATGTGGCCGGTACCGTTTGGTATGTTGATAGCGACGCGATTGCTGCGCAAGCTCGAACGGGTAAAACACTCGACCAAATTTTAGCGGTGACGGTACCGTCTTTGGAAGTCAGTAGTGGCGGACGTACTCATGCTGGTCAAACATTACGTGGTCGAAGCTTAATGGTCTTAATTGATGGCGTGTCTTTACAATCGGTTCGTTCTATTAGCCGTCAGCTCGATTCCATCGACCCTTTCAATATTGAACGTATCGAAGTTCTGTCGGGTGCAAGTTCACTGTATGGTGCAGGCGCCAGCGGCGGTATTATTAATATCGTGACCAAAAAAGGCGAAGTAGGCGGTACACAATTTGAGTCCTTTGTTGGGGGAACTTCTGGTTTTAATGATGGCGATGATGCGGATACAAAAATAGCGCAGTCCATTTCTGGCGGAACAGAAAAAGCGCAGGGTCGATTCTCTGTTGCGTACACACAAACGCAGGGATCATTTGATGCGGATGGCGATATTGTTAATCATGATACCACACAGGGATCGTACCAATTTAATGATACGTTAGATGTGCAAGGCAGTACGCAAATCAAACTAGGGAACGATCAAAGCTTGACGATATTGGCACAATATTATGATAGCCAACAAGATTCACCTTACGGTGCGTATTTTGAAAAAGATGCAGAAGGGAATTTCCAATTTGTGGACACGCGTGAAGGATATTCCTCACCTCGTGAACAAGGAACTGAGCGTTATTTATTAAGTACGACTTACCATAATGCCAACGTTCTTAACCATACCGTATTAGCGGAATTATCTTACCGTAGCGAAGCACAGTCTTATTCTCCCTATGCTGCGGATGGAAGTAGTACGTTAAGTTTGAACTCATCAAGCCAAGATACCGACATTATTAATGCGAAACTGGCACTTCAAAAGAACCTGAATAAATTAACGCTGACTTACGGTGTTGACGCCTTTCTCGACAAATTCACAAGTGATCGTTTGTATTACGATCAAGCGACGACCGAAAATAGCGGGGGGTTAGTGAATGTTGCGGATCGCTATGAAGGTCGTTATCCGGGAGTGGATACTCAATCTTTAGCGGGTTTTGTTCAAGCAGAATACCAACTAACGGAGAGTTTAGCATTACAGGGTGGTTATCGTTATCAGTACATGAATACGGAAATTTCGGATTTTCAACGTAATGCCGATTCCGATTTAGTTCCAGGTGGTGAAACGGATTATGATGAAGGCTTATTCAACTTAGGGGCTATTTTTGACCTAACGAATGCTTCTCAAGTCTGGGTCAGCTATGCCCAAGGTTTTGACTTGGCTAATCCAGCTAAATATTACGGTAAAGATGCCAACTCCAGTGTAGAAGACACCACATTAGAAGGCATTAAAACCGACAGTTATGAAGTGGGCTATCGAACAGAGTTGGATCGATTATCGTTACAAACGGCGCTGTATTATTCTGAATCCGATGGCGTGATTGAATACACGGATGAATTTACCGTGAGCGGCGTATCCCAAGCTCGTCGAGTGTATGGTGTGGAAGCATTAGCGAGCTATTGGTTAACCGACCGTTTTCAAATAGGGTCAACGGCACATTTTGCATCGTCAGAAATCGAAGATGACGAGAATGGTTGGCAAGATGAAACGATTAATGAAGCGGTGACATCAAAGATCGGTACTTGGTTAGGTTGGTATGATGATTCGTATAATGTGAAGTTACAAAGTTTATCCATGCTGGATTACGAAGATGCAGACGGCAATGAACTGAATGGCTACACAACATGGGATCTGATTGGCCAATATGAATTACCACTGGGCAGCTTAGGATTTGGTATTCAAAACATAATGAATGAATCCTATCAAACATCATGGAGTCAGCGAGCGACCAATTGGTATGCAGGCAGTGACGAGCTGTATAACTACCAAGGGCGTGGTCGTACGTTTACTGTCAATTACCAAGTGGAATACTAACGGATTTACTAGGCAACTAGCTAGTTAGCTAACTTGGTAAGTAACTAAGTAACTAAGTAACTAAGTAACTAAGCGTAGCTGTAAGTAGTTAGTCACTAAGTCAATGAATTAAGAAGCGAGCCATCGATGGGGACACCGTCATTAACACTCCGTTCATTAGCGACATCATCTTCAGAGATGTCGCCATCGAGAACGGTATTATTTGAACGTCTGTTTCATTTTGCCGAAACGCTGACGCCCGCGTTAAAAGGGGAGATGCTGTCTTCTTCGACGGTTCCTTACGTAATTAAAATGAACGATGAATGCGGAGGTATGATTAATGAATTATACCGCCGATTACAACATCATCATCCAGAGGCGGGCAAAGCGTATTGGCTAACCCGCACTTGGCGTTTATTGACTTGGCAACCGATATATTTAGCCTTTGCATCCATTTATGGGTGCCAGAAAGTGCCGGCTCTTCATTCATTAGAGCAACGATTGGACGGTGCGTATATCCGAGGTTATCAACTGCCTGAATCTGATATGAAAGAAGGCCAACAAGGCACCTTAATTGCCTTTGCAGCCAAGGAACTGAATGTATTGTTTGATCATTTTTATACAGAGATGAACCGTTCTCGACGTATTGGGCGAGGGTTAGTCAGACAGCAGCTTAGCGATGATATTTTGGCGTGTATTATTCTTATGCAAAAGAAAATGATACAGAAAGAGGAAAAGATCCGAAGAGAAAGTCAGTTCAATAATGATTACTGGTTACTTCAGGCCGCTCGATGGCTAAAGGCATTCAATTTACCTCAGTCATCACTTTCTGGATTGAGTGTGGATATCATGACCAACACTCTCATGTTAAGACGTACCGGTTGCTGCTTAGTCCATAAATGCGCAAAGAAAACGTATTGTGAAACCTGCCCTAAACACCCTAAAAATAAGCACTGATCATCATGTTTGAATTAAACAATGTTGTTTTTTCCATTGAAGAACGAACCATTTTATCTACGACGTCGCTCAAGATCGAAGAAGGTAAAGTCACGACGTTTTTAGGACACAATGGCTGTGGTAAATCAACGCTAATGAAGCTACTGACACGGCAAAATAAAGCCACGCAAGGTCGCGTATTACTCAATCAAACTCCAGTTGAAGAATACAGCCCGATCGACTTTGCATTGAATGTGGCTTATCTCCCTCAGCATCCTCCAGTGACTAACGGCGTCACTGTCCGTGAACTGGTGTGCTTTGGTCGATACCCTTGGAAAGGCGCTTTCGGGCGTTATAGCAAAGAAGATTACCGATTAGTCGATGAAGCCATTGATAAAGTAGGGCTAACGTCGTTTGCTGATCGTTATGTTGCAACGTTATCAGGAGGGGAGCGACAGCGAGCATGGGTGGCGATGTTATTAGCTCAACAAAGTCGTTGTATTCTATTGGATGAACCGACATCTGCATTGGATGTGGCGCATCAATATGAATTATTAGCGTTAATTAGAGAACTGAATATCAACTTAGGGCTAACCGTAGTGATGGTGTTGCATGATGTTAACATGGCCGCGAAATTCAGCGATCAGTTGGTGGCGCTGCACTCAGGTCAAATTATCGCTCAAGGCACACCCCAACAATTGATGACACCGGACACGCTACAGCGTATTTATGGTATTGAATTGGCATTGCACCATGATCCCATCACATCGCACCCGATCAGTTATATCCGTTAAACAGGTTTTATTATTCAGTCTTATTTTTTAACGACCTCATATTTAGCTATTGTCTTAACCAGAGACAGCTTTCATTAACCATTATCTTATTTCACTACTGTCTTAAATAACGAAAGATACCCTTTATGAAAACACGTTGTATTATCTTTTTTACCTTACTCTTTTTTCCTTTTTTACATATTTCAGCATTAGAGATTATTCATGAGAAAGGGGTGAGTTCTTTTTCTGGCTCCCCTAAGAAAATAGTCTCTCTTGACTGGGTATTAACAGAAACACTATTAAGTCTAGACGTCATGCCTGTCGGTGTAACCGATGTAAAAGGATACCAACGTTGGGTCGCGTCGCCCGTGTTAACGAAAGACGTTGTGGATGTAGGATCGCGTTCAGAGCCGAATATCGAAGTGCTTAACGATCTGAAACCCGATGTCATTCTTTTGAATAAGCAACGCATTCACTTGTACGAAACGTTAAGTCGCATTGCTCCTGTCGTCGTATTAACGGCTTTTAAGGACAATCGTAGCCCATTGGACAACGCGAAACACATCACTCGAACCTTGGGTTTATTATTGGATAAGAGTGAGAAAGCGGAAAGCGTGATTCGTCAAACGGAGACCAAGCTAAAACACAATCGCGATAAAATACTGAAGGGTCGAATGACCGAGACTGATATCGCTGAAGGTACAGCGAATGCCCATCAACCTCCTTTGCTTTTTGTCCGTTTCATTAATGATCGGACATTACGTTTTCATGGACAAGGGTCATTGGCCGTGGATGTGGCAGACGCGATGGGTTTTAACAATGCTTGGAATGGTGACACCAGTGAGTGGGGTTATACGGTGAATCCGATTGAAGCCATCGCAGAGTACCAACATACCCATGTGATGATTTTTGGCCCGCTATCAGAGAAAGAACGCCAACAACTCACTGGAGCACCGTTATGGCAAGTCATGGCATTTTCTCGTGAGGATCGTGTGACCGAATTGCCTGCTATTTGGAGCTTTGGTGGATTGATTTCAGCACAACGTCTCAGTGATACCTTTGTCCAAGCAATGAAATAGCCAGAGACGATAGCATGACATTATTTACCCTTTTATCGTGTCGCCGCAACGTCGGTGTATTGATTTACGCTGTCATTACGATGGGATTGATTCACTATACCGTACCTTATTCTGGCGGTTTTTCCTTGTTAATGCAGGTGGTGTCTTCCTATGATGCGATGAATTACCAACACATTATTGTTGATTTGACTTATCTACCAAGGCTCAGCATCGCCGTTGTTTCTGGGTTTGGATTGGCGGTGGCAGGGGCGATGATGCAATATGTGTTGAAAAACCCAATCGCAAGCCCGACGACATTAGGTGTTGCTGCGGGATCGGAAATGGGCATGATCGTCGGCATTTTATTTTTGCCTGCTGTATTACCATTCGGTGGGGTACTTCCTGCATTTTTCGGTGGCGTCGTTGCTACGATTCTTGTGTTTCTGTTGAGTGCAAAGAAAGGCTTTGCTCCGCTGCAAATGATACTTGCTGGCATGGTGGTGAGTCTTTTTGTGGGATCCATTAATACGATGTTGGTGCTACTGCATCAAGATGTGCTGGGCAGTACTTTTATTTGGGGGGCTGGTGCATTAAATCAAAATGGTTGGGATAGCACTTTGTTTATTCTTCCTGTCGTGATTGTGGCGACGTTACTGTTATTGATTCTACAACGACCGCTTTCAGCGCTTCAGTTTGGTGACGATGTTGCCGCGTCTTTAGGCGTCAATATTAAACGCTTAAAGATTCTTTGTTTGAGTTTATCGATCCTAATTACTTCCGTTATTGTGAGTGAAGTCGGGGTGATTGGTTTTATCGGCGTTGTTGCGCCCGCGATTGCGCGTATGTTAGGCGCAAGGCGATTAGCATCACAGCTGATCGGCAGTGGGGTGTTGGGTAGCATGATACTGTTATTCACCGATCTGGTTGTTCAACCTTTTTCAGGAAGTGGCCGCGACCTTTTGCCGACGGGAGCCATGACCGCTTTGATTGGCGCACCGTTTCTATTGTGGTTATTACAACAGCGTGCCATGCAATCGGAGTTCACTATGTCAGCTCCTCCCATTGTTGCGTTTAAATCCAGTTCTTTTGCGCGTTGTGCTGGTCTTTTATCCGTCAGCATCCTTATCGTATTCGTCATCGCTACCCTGATTGGCCAAGGTCACAATGGGTGGGGAATTACATGGGATCTCAGTGTTATCGAGTTGCGTTTTCCTCGTGTATTGGTGGCCTTGTTAGCGGGCATTGGACTGGCCATTGCGGGTGTATTGATTCAACGTACATCGAATAATGATATGGCCAGCCCAGAGGTATTAGGGATCAGCTCCGGAGCCGCTCTGATGCTGGTGGTTGCGACGATGGCAGGTTTAAGTATTGGTCGATTAGAGCAGATTGTACTGGGAAGTTTAGGCGCATTTTTGGTGGCGGTCGTTATCTGGCTATTAGGGCGTCGACATCAGTTTGCTCCGACTCAAATCCTATTAACGGGTATCGCGCTGTCATCAGGGTTAGATGCATGCCTACGCATCGCGTTGTCATCAGGGCAAGAGGAGGCTGTCGGTCTTCTTACTTGGTTATCAGGTTCTACTTATTTAGTGAATACTGGTGATGTGATGTTGATGCTGGTCGGTGTGGGGACGTTGGGTGGTGTGTCACTGTTATTGCATCGCTGGGCTAACATTATTGAGTTGGGTGATGTCTCAGCAAACAGTATTGGTGTGGATGTGAAAAAAGTACGATTGGTGCTGCTTGCTTGCGTGGCGTTATTGACAACACTGTGCACTGTTATTATCGGGCCACTGAGTTTTGTGGGGTTATTAGCGCCTCATATGGCTCGCTCTTTATCACAATACAGAGCAGCCCCTCAAATGGTGGTTGCAGGTTTATTAGGTGGCATAGTCATGGTATTAGCCGATTGGATAGGGCGCTCATTATGGTATCCGTGGCAATTCCCTGCAGGTTTACTGGCTTCTATCATTGGTGGTGTGTACTTTTTGTATTTAATGAGGCGATAGGTTGATAGTAGGGTTATGTTTAATACAGGTTGTTACAGCGCGTTAATCGATTCTTCAATATTAAGCGGTCCCTTTCTTTGACTTAAAATGCCAATGAATGCATCGCATTAACTAACTTAAAAATGACACACCGCTGTTCTTTTATTGAACAACATTCCTCCTTGTTTTGTTATGGTCATCCCCATTTATAGATCCCTTTTAGTTGGTAAAAATGACATTAACAAAACAAGTAACCATTATTTCTTTAGCGGCGTTATTAGCAGCCTGTGGCGGCGGTGACGGTGATTCTGGCACAACAGACAATTCAAACAGTTCAAGTAATGCATCACATGAAGTGGGCGTACCTAATCCAGATGCCAATACCGATTTAGACAGCATTGATGAATCAACCAAAGCAGACATCTACCGATACGGTAATACCGATATATTAAAAGAAAGCGCGCCCCATCAAGTTGGTGACCGGGTCATCTTTGAAGGGGAAGAATACCTCATTGTCGATAGCCATTCATTACGTGAAGCCATTGCTGCGGGTAATTGTGATAATTTAATTACGTCAAAAGTCACTGATATGTCAAGTATCTTCAGTAGCGATACCTTTGGGTCAGACAAGGCGGTCGTGCCCTGTGATGTAACAGGGTGGGATACGTCGAGTGTGCGTAATATGAGCAACATGTTTGACGGTGCCAGTTCGTTTAACCAAGATATTTCTGGTTGGGATGTCTCTAATGTTGAATCCATGGACAGTATGTTTGAGAAAGCAGAGGCTTTTAATGCTGATATTTCTAATTGGAATACCGCAAAGTTAATCAACATGAGGGAAATGTTTAAGCAGGCACTGGCTTTTTCAGCGGATGTGTCGGGTTGGGATGTCTCTAATGTGACGAGCATGTATCATTTATTTGAATCCGCTGATTCATTCAATCATGATTTATCGAATTGGGATACCTCTAATGTAACGGACATGAATGGACTATTCCTTTCGGCTGATAACTTCAACGGCGATATCTCTACATGGAACCTAAGCAAGGTGACGGATACGTCAAACATGTTTAATTACGCATCGAAGTTTAATGGGGATATTTCAGGTTGGGATACATCGAAAGTTGAAAAGATGAGTTCGATGTTTTACAACGCAGATGCCTTTAAAGGAGACCTTTCTCAATGGAACACGTCAAAAGTAACCGACTTTTCTCGAATGTTTGCGGTGACGGATTTTAATGGTGACTTATCGTTTTGGGATACCTCTAGTGCGAACTCTATGCAATCTATGTTTGCAATGACAGCCTTTAATCAGGATATCACCAACTGGAATACGTCGAATGTAACGGATATGAGCGGTATGTTCAAAGGCTCAACATTTAATCGCGATATTTCGAATTGGGATACATCGAAGGTGACCAATATGGAAACCATGTTTGCTGGAAATACTCAATTTAATCAAGATATTTCGATTTGGGATACCTCCAAAGTGACAAAAATGGATAATATGTTCACATCGGCATCTCGATTGAATGTTGATCTAACCAACTGGAATGTCAACTCGGTTCTTGAGCATCAAGAGTTTAATGAAGGCGCACCAGGTGTTATTCCTCCAATCTGGGTTCATTAATATTGATTCATAATAAAGCCGCTCATTTGAGCGGTTTTTTTGTATTAGCGTTAAGTGGTTATAAATAATGTAGCCGAAACGTCATTTAAGTTGACTTAAAAATCACACATCATTGTCCTTGTCTTGAATAAAGCTCTTCCCTAATTTGTTATCGTTAAACCGACTTATATTCACCTTTTCAGTTGGC
>JAOICL010000047.1 GCA_028131545.1 Vibrio sp.
GAGGTTTTTTTATGCCTATTATTTACCTCCTTCCGATACGACTTATCTTTTTATATGAATATAATGCTTTCATTCATGGTAATTGTCTCTTGAACCTATTTTACTTTAACTACTTGATGCTTAGTCAATATTTGATGCCTGTGAGGTGAATATGGATGCATGGTTATTAATATGGAACGATTTTGTCCTTTGGCTTTCTAACTTCACATTAGTATGGCTCTTCGTTACGGGGTTCCTTAGTGCAACGTTACTTCCCGGTGGTTCAGAAGCAGCATTAATCGTCGCATTGAACCAGAATGAACAAACACTCTGGGTCCTTGTTGTGACTGCAACAATAGGAAATGCTTTGGGTGGCATGACAAACTACTTTATCGGCTATTGCCTACCCAATAAGGCAATAGCCGACAGTCAGCATAATCAAAAGATACTACCCTGGTTAAGGCGGTATGGGTACTGGGGGCTATTGTTGAGCTGGCTACCGATTGTCGGTGACCCTTTGTGCTTAATGGCTGGGTGGCTACGAATGAAGGCGCCTTTATCACTGTTGGTTATTACTGTTGGAAAATTAATTCGTTATAGCGTGCTGGCTACACTCTATTTAGGCTTCTTTTAGAAGGAATAAAACATAATGAAAAAGCGGTTATTAGCGGTTCTTGCGCTATTTACGATACAAGGATGTAGCTTGTTTGATGAACCTAACAGTGATTTGCCTGAGGGTGTCAAATTCATCGAGGAGAGCAAACTCATCCCTGGCAAGGCAATGATCCCCTATCAAAAGTACCAATTAGAGAATGGGCTCACTATCATACTTTCTCCTGATACATCAGATCCTCTTGTTCATGTAGATATAACTTACCATGTAGGCTCAGCGAGAGAGGAAGTTGGGAAGTCTGGTTTTGCTCATTTCTTTGAACATATGATGTTCCAAGGGTCAAAGCATGTTGAAAATAACGAGCATTTTAAAATAATCACAGAAGCTGGTGGCAGCATGAATGGTACCACCAATGCTGATAGAACCAATTATTATCAGACCGTTCCGGCAAATCAACTTGAAAAAGTGTTATGGTTAGAATCCGACCGTATGGGGCTATTGTTGGATGCAGTATCACAGAAAAAATTTGAAATACAACGTGCTACTGTTAAAAATGAACGAGCTCAAAATTATGATAATCGACCTTATGGGCTTATTTGGGAAAAAATGGCCGAAGCGATGTACCCTGAAGGTCACCCTTATTCATGGCAAACAATTGGGTATGTTGAAGATCTTGATCGTGTGAATGTCAATGATTTAAAAGCATTTTTTCTACGTTGGTACGGTCCTAACAATGCAGTATTAACGATTGGGGGGGATATTGATAAAGAACAGACATTAGAATGGGTTAAGCAATACTTTGGTTCGATTCCTAAAGGACCTAGCGTAGAGAATGAACCTAAGCAACCCGTAGCGCTCCCAGAAACGCGTTTTATTACATTGGAAGATAATATTCAGCAACCAATGATATTACTGGGTTGGCCGACAACGTATCGCGGAGAAGAAACCGAAGCATCACTCAATGCACTTGCATCGGAATTAGGTGGGGGAGCATCCAGCATCTTATATAAAGAGTTAGTGGCAACCAATAAAGCGGTAGATGTCAGTGCTTTTCATCGCTGTAATGAATTAGCGTGTGAATTTTATGTGTATGCAATGGCTCACTCTGGGGACCAGAACCACCTAGAACCATTATATAACGATATAAAGCGTATCTTGAAGGAATTTGAAGGGACACCAATATCAGAAGATAGCCTTGAGCGGATTCGTGGTAATGCTGAAGCCAGTGCCGTTTTTGCATTACAAAGTGTCCATGGCAAAGTATCTCAATTGGCTTCGAATGAAACGTATTATGGTCAACCTGATCGCTTACAAAGTTACCTTAAAAGTACACGTAATATTACGAAGGAATCGATAAAAGCGTCTTTTCAGCAGTACATTCTAAATAAGCCTTATATTGCTCTGAGTGTCGTTCCTAAGGGAGAAAGTAAAAAGCCTGTGGATCAACAGATTGCTGTGAGAGAAGCTTCATTTATCACACCGAAGCGAACATTGCCGGAGTATGCGATCCTTTCTGAATCAGATTTAACGTTACGGACAACTAAAGATACCTTCGATCGTTCGATTCAACCTAAAGTTGCAGAAGCGGTTGAAGTGACTCTTCCACCACTTTATCGTCATTCCTTTGGTAATGGGGCAAAGTTGATCGGTACCGTGAGTAATGAAACACCAACCATTGATATTCAGATCTATTTCCCTGCGGGTGAACGCTATACTCCTGATGGCAAGCAAGGATTGGCCGCTTTCACTGCGGCAATGATGCAAGAAGGGACACAAAGTCACACATTAGCTGAACTTCAGGCGAAATTGGATAAATTAGGCAGTCATGTTGGTATCAGTGCCAATGTATATTCATCCACTTTAAGTATTTCAAGTCTCACCAGTAAGTTGCCAGAAACATTAGCTATTGTTGAAGAAACATTGTTTGAGCCAGCTTTTAGACCCGAAGATTTTGAACGAGTAAAAAAACAAACAATAGAAGGGTTGGTATATCAACAGCAAAAACCGAATTGGTTAGCATCACAAGCAACAAGAGAGGTCTTGTTTGGAGAGTCATTATACGCACAACCTAGTGATGGTGATCACGCGTCGATTCAAGGTATTACACTAGAAGATATAAAGTCTTTTTATCAAGATCACTATACGCCAAGTGGGGCGAATGTGGTTGTAGTTGGTTCGTTAAACCAAGAAGAAGTGCTGAAATCTTTAACGTTCTTTGAGCAGTGGAAACCCGTATCCGTTGAACATTATAAA
Source organism: Vibrio sp. (assembly GCA_028131545.1). Taxonomy (GTDB): domain Bacteria; phylum Pseudomonadota; class Gammaproteobacteria; order Enterobacterales; family Vibrionaceae; genus Vibrio. Next base: position 2,846 of record JAOICL010000047.1, read on the forward strand.
ACGGATACCATCACGCCGTTATCTGACCGACATATTTACCTTATTGATAAACCGAATGCACCACAGAGTATTGTTCGTTATATCCGTCAGGGGCAGCCATTTGATCTGATTGGAGAAGTATTTAAAACACAACTAGTTAACTTTCCTCTAGCAGGGAATTTCAATAGCCGATTGAATTTAAACTTAAGAGAAGATAAAGGGTATACCTATGGTGCCGGAGGGTATTATGCTGCGAATCGAGATGTAGGAGCTATTGTTCTTTATGCATCAGTTCGAGCCGATACGACGTTGGATACCATTAAAGAAATTGAAAAGGAAATGCAAAAATACAGCCAGCAAGGGATCACCAAAGATGAGCTTGCTTTCATGCGATTGGCTGTTGCACAGAAAGACGCCCTTAAATATGAAACGCCATCACAAAAAGCAAGTTTACTGTATGATATGTTGGTGTACGGTTTAGATGAAGCGTCTATTGAAACAAGAAATGAGATAGTTGCTTCGATATCACAGGAAGAAGTCAATGAATTGGCTCAAAAGTGGTTCTCCCCTGATGATTACCAAATAATTGTCGTTGGAGATGCAAAAACATTGCGCCCTCAACTAGAATCGTTAGATATTCCAGTAGAAATACTTGAAATCTCACTAGAATAGACACATATTCAACGGAGTGATGGTGTATTTTTGCGTTTTTTAGTAAAGTGCACCTTGTTCCATTTCTTCATTTGCCCTTCATTTCATTGAACTTGGCTGGTGTTAAATGAAGGGGACCTCTTTCAAATACAATTAAAAACGATAAGCGATATTCATTTTGACGACATTTGCAGCACGACTGGAAGCAGTCTCTAAACAAACGGACGTACTTAATCAACTCTGCCGAGGAGTTGAACGAGAGACGCTGCGCTATCAACCTGGCCGTTATTTATCATCAACTGCTCACCCTAAGTCATTAGGTTCGGCTTTAACCCATGATTATATAACAACGGATTTTTCAGAATCTCAATTGGAGTTTATTACTCCGGTTTCCCAAGATATCGATACGTTACTCTCACAACTAAAGGATATACATTACTTCACGCAAAGTAAGTTGGGTGATGAACAAATGTGGCCATTATCCATGCCGTGTTATGTAGGGGACGAAAATAATATCAATTTAGCCAATTATGGCTCTTCGAACACAGCAAAGATGAAAACTCTGTACCGAAAAGGATTGAACCTGCGTTATGGTAGCTTGATGCAGATCATCTCGGGTGTGCATTTTAATTTCTCATTTCCAGACTCTTTTTGGGATGCATTATTTGGCCAACAGACGATAGAAGAGCGCCAGGTTGCCAAATCGGATGCGTACTTTGGTGTCATTAGAAATTACTATCGTTTTGGTTGGTTAATCCCTTATTTCTTTGGGGCATCACCGGCACTGAATTCTTCTTTTATTCAGAATAGAGAAACGAACTTACCTTTTGAAAAGGTCGGCCATAGCTTATATTTACCTGAATCAACATCATTACGAATGAGTGATTTAGGTTATACCAATACAGAACAAAGCTCGTTAAAAATTGGGTTTAATAGTGTGGAAGAATATTTAGAAGGATTAAATAAAGCGATTCGAACGCCTTCTAAAAAATTCGCTGAACTTGCTCTTAGTGAGCAAGGCGAGCAGCAGCAATTAAATACTAACGTACTTCAAATTGAAAATGAGCTGTATGCACCTATTCGACCTAAACGAGTGGCTAAAAGCGGTGAGAAACCTTCAGAAGCTTTAGAGCGAGGAGGTGTTGAGTATATTGAAGTTCGTGCAATGGATGTGAACCCATTTAGCCCAATTGGTATCGATGAAGATCAAATTCGTTTCTTAGATTTATTCCTAACATGGTGTGCTTTAACTGACTCAGCACCGATGAGTTACGAAGAGCAAAGCTGTTGGTCTAAAAATTGGGAAAAAGTCATTATAGAAGGACGAAAGCCAGGCTTAGAACTTCAAATTGGTTGTAATGGTCACAAGTTGACGTTGCAGGAATGGGCAAAAGAAGTCTTCTCGGATCTCGGTGTCATCGCTAAAGCGATGGATGGCGATACAAAAGACGCTAAATATCAATCGACGTATCATAAGTTAACGCAGTGGATTGATAACCCAGATATGACCTTTTCAGCACGTCTTCTTGACATTACGAAGAAGCATGGTGGCATCTGTGGGTTAGGCAATGCTTTAATCGAACAGCATCAAGCAGAGCTTAAGCAACATCAATATCAAGCCTATACACAGAGTGAGCTGGAAGCTGAAGTGAAACGTTCGCTAGAGGCACAATCACAAGCCGAGCGAACAGATGAAGTCCCATTTAATGTCTTTTTATCTGAGTACTTTTCATATTTGAAATAAGCGCTACTATGACCGTTGTTATTTGATAACAGTCGTTATTTGCATAAATAAAGGAATATAAATATGCCACTTTTAGATAGCTTTACCGTCGATCATACCAAAATGAGCGCACCAGCAGTACGTGTTGCAAAAACAATGACAACACCACAAGGCGATACGATTACCGTATTTGATTTACGTTTCACACTTCCTAATCAAGATATTTTATCTGAAAAAGGAATTCACACATTAGAGCATTTATTTGCAGGTTTTATGCGTGCTCATCTTAATGGTGAAGGTGTGGAGATTATTGACCTTTCTCCAATGGGATGTCGTACTGGCTTTTATATGAGTCTCATCGGTTCGCCTTCAGAACAGAAGGTATCTGAGTCATGGTTAGCAGCAATGCAAGATGTCTTAAAAGTTGAAAAGCAAGAGCAAATCCCAGAGCTCAATCAATATCAATGTGGCACAGCAGCAATGCATTCATTAACAGAAGCTCAGGCTATTGCGAGTCAAATTATTACAACGGGTATTTCAGTTAATCAAAATGAGGAACTGGCTTTACCTGAAAGTATGTTGAAAGAATTACAAGTGAGCTAAATTCTCGTTAACTCAATAGAAAAGAAAAAAGCGCTGATTTTTATAAATCAGCGCTTTTTTATTCTGTTCGCTTTTTGATAGCGTTTTATTTTTTCGGAATGACACGAACCATTTTAATTCGGTTTTCTTCGACTTCAACCACTTCCATATTGTGCCCATTAAGGGTGAGCAAGACATCTTCTTCAGGTATATCTTCAAGTTTTTCTAAGATAAGACCATTTAATGTCCTTGGGCCATCGGTCGGGAGATCCCATTTCAACCCTTTATTCAAGTCACGAACGTTAGCACTGCCTTCAATTAACAAGCTGCCATCGGTTTGTGGGATGACCTCATCAGCGAGACTGGGTGCTATCGATGTCGTAAACTCACCGACAATTTCCTCTAAGATATCTTCCAAGGTGATTAAACCATCGATATCACCATATTCATCAACGATCAATCCAATGCGTTCTTTCTTTCTTTGAAACTTCAGAAGTTGAACATTGAGTGGAGTCGCTTCAGGAATGAAATACACTTCATCAGCAGCTCGGAGTAATGTCTTCTTGTTGAATTCGTTTTTTTCTAACATCAGACGGTACGCTTCACGCAATCGAAGCATACCAACGACTTCATCAATAGTATCTCGATATAAAACAACGCGGGCATGAGGTGAATGAGTCAACTGTCGTACAATGGATTTCCAGTCGTCATTAATATCAATACCGGTGATTTCATTACGAGGAACCATAATGTCATTTACGGTGACATGCTCTAAATCTAAGATAGACAATAGCATATCTTGGTGACGCTTAGGGATCAGTCCACCGGCTTCATTTACGATGGTGCGGAGCTCTTCAGAGCTCACTTTATCGCTAGTGGCGTCATTTGCCTTAATGCCAAATAGTCGTAATAAGTTATTAGTAATGAAGTTCATGATCACGACAAGTGGTGACATCAATTTCATTAATGGGGCTAGAATTAGACTACTAAAAAACGCAATTCTTTCAGGGTGCAGAGCGGCCAGTGTTTTTGGAGTTACCTCAGCAAAGACAAGGACGACAAAGGTCAAAGCGCCGGTCGCAATCGCAACACCCGCATCACCATATAAGCGAATACCAAGAATGGTCGCAATAGCGGAAGCTAAGATATTAACTAAGTTATTACCGATTAGAATTAAACCAATCAAGCGATCTGGACGAGTTAATAGTTTCTCAACGCGCTTAGCTCCACGATGGCCATTATTTGCCAAATGCTTTAAGCGGTAGCGGTTTAGGGACATTAGCCCTGTTTCAGAACTAGAGAAATAGGCGGAAATACAAATAAGTACAGCGAGCAGAGCAAACAGTATACCAGTAGATATGTTGTCCAACTTTATGGGTTCCTTTCAGTGAACACGATTACGCCCTGACTTCAAATTACAGTGCTATTGTATATCTGTAATATTGAATAATGTAGGGCATATATAAGGGAAAATAATGATACCTTGAATATATTTATGATAGATTGAACGTGTATTGTCAACTTACCCTAATATTACTTCCTTAACAAAACGGCTGCCAAAATAAGCAAGGGTTAATAAACCAGCACCAGCAACCGCAAACCATGTTATTTTACGTCCTCGCCAACCTTTTTGATAGTGCCCCCATAAAGATATGACATAAATTATCCATGCAATAATAGAGAAGATGGCTTTATGAGCCTTACCTTCTGCAAACATGTCCCCCACAAAAATAAATCCAGTCAATAACGTAACGGTTAAGAGACCGGTTCCCATTGCAATAATATTGAATAATTGTCTTTCTATGGTCAGTAATGGAGGAAGATTAGGGTTGATAGCAAGTGCTTTCTTTTCTTTTAGCTTTTTATCTAACCAGGCCAATTGCAGAGCATAGAGTGCGCCGATGGTTAGGGTTGCATAGGCAAATAGAGCTAAAGAGATATGAACAAGCACTTCTGGGCTGTTTTCTAGATGGGTAATAAAATGCCCATTAATAAAGGTCGATGCTAGGGCGTTAATGGCAGCAAAACTATAAACAATCGGTAATAAAAACCATAGGCGGGTTTTAAACATGGCAATACTCATCACAAGCGCAATAATAAAGCTCATTAAAGAGGCCACATTGAGTATGCTGAAATCTTGCCCATTGCCTTGAAGAATATCATGACTGAGCAAAGCAGCATGAGAGAAAAGGGCGATAGCGATACTAACAAGTACGTTTTTTTTACTAATGCCTTCCTGGTGAAGAAGACCAGGTATAATCGTAGCCAAACACCCAAGATAAAAGAGAGCAGCTATTACTGCGAGCCAGTTTTCCATAATCGCCTCAAAGTTAAAGCAAAAGTCCAATTCTATCAGACAGTATACCTTCCCAAAGGGTATAGAGCCATTTATGGTGCTATTCCTGACATAAAAATGAATCTGTATCTCACTTCTTGATAGAACATGAAACTTGAGACCTTGATAGAAACTCGCCAACCCCCCATAGTTCAGGTTATAATCGAAGTAATTCATCGCCCACCAGCGAAATAAAGAGAGATTTATGTTTGATAATTTAACGGATCGCCTATCCAAAACGCTGAAAAATATCAGCGGTAAAGGCCGTATCACAGAAGATAATATTAAAGAAACGTTACGTGAAGTGCGCATGGCTCTTTTAGAGGCTGACGTTGCTCTCCCTGTTGTACGTGATTTTATTAAACGCGTAAAAGCAGGAGCCGTGGGTGTTGAGGTCTCAAAATCACTGAATCCAGGTCAAGAGTTCATTAAGATTGTTCAAGCCGAGCTTGAAGCGGTCATGGGTGAATCCAATGAAGCCTTGGACCTTGCCGCTCAGCCACCGGCTATTGTTTTAATGGCAGGTTTACAGGGTGCCGGTAAAACCACCAGTGTGGCTAAGCTTTCAAAATTATTAAAAGAGCGTGATAAGAAAAAAGTATTAGTGGTTTCGGCTGACGTCTATCGACCAGCTGCAATCAAGCAGTTAGAAACACTAGCAAGCGATGTTGGTGTTGATTTCTTCCCATCATCAGCGGATCAAAAGCCACTTGATATTGCGAATGCAGCCGTTGAGCATGCAAAGAAGAAATTTTATGATGTGCTGCTTGTTGATACCGCAGGTCGTTTAGCGATTGACGAAGACATGATGGCTGAAATCAAAGAGCTGCATCATGCCATTGCGCCTGTTGAAACGTTATTCGTTGTTGATGCCATGACGGGTCAAGATGCTGCGAATACAGCAAAAGCGTTTGGTGAAACGCTTCCGTTAACCGGTGTGATTTTAACGAAAGTAGACGGTGATGCTCGTGGTGGTGCGGCGTTATCTGTTCGTCATATTACTGGTAAGCCAATTAAATTCCTAGGTATTGGTGAAAAAACCGATGCATTAGAACCTTTCCACCCAGATCGTGTCGCCTCTCGAATTTTAGGTATGGGTGATGTTTTATCTTTGATTGAAGATCTTCAAAAAAATGTCGATCAAGATAAAGCTGAAAAAATGGCGAAAAAGTTCAAGGAAAAGAAAGGCTTTGATTTAGAAGATTTCCGTGAACAGTTAGGTCAAATGCACAATATGGGTGGCATGATGGGAATGCTTGATAAGCTACCAGGTATGTCAAACATGTCCGATGAAATGAAAGACAAAGTCGATGATAAGGTTTTTAAGCAGATGGAAGCGATCATTGGCTCAATGACAATGAAAGAGCGTCAACGCCCCGATATTATAAAAGGTTCTCGCAAAAAGCGTATCGCTGCTGGTTCTGGTACACAGGTGCAAGATGTTAACCGTTTACTTAAACAATTTACCCAAATGCAGAAAATGATGAAGAAAATGCAGAAAGGTGGAATGAGAAACATGATGCGTAATATGCAAGGCATGATGGGCGGCGGCGGCGGCGGTTTTAACCCATTTGGTCGTTAATTGAAGGTTATTTATAAAACAAACAAACTTCGATTAATTTTTACACAATAATAACTCTGGGCATTATTTCTTTAGGATCAATAGGTTGATTTTAGTTTTGGCTTCTATTCAAGAATAGTTTGGTTGATAAATAGCTAAAATTGCTTGCATTGAATCCCAATAAGAGTAAAATTCCGGAGCTTTATTTTGGCACGAGCCCCCTAAGCTAAAGATAGTTTTGGGGGTAATTTTATTATTGAGAAAGCAAAAAAGAGGACGATATGGTAACCATTCGTTTGGCACGTCACGGCGCTAAGAAGCGTCCATTCTATCAAATCGTAGTTGCGGATAGCCGCAATGCAGCAACTGGTCGTTTCATTGAGAAAGTAGGTTTCTTTAACCCTACAGCTCAAGGTCAAGAAGAAGGCCTACGTATCGATTTAGATCGCGTTAACCACTGGGTTGGTGAAGGCGCATCTCTATCTGATCGCGTTGCTAAGCTAGTTAAAGACGCTCAAAAAGCGGCTTAATTATTATTTGATATCATCAAGTAATAGATTTGATTTGAAGAGGTAAAAATGATGAGCGAGCAAAATGAGAGAATTATCGTAGGCAAGCTTGGTGCTACTTATGGTATTCGCGGCTGGCTTAAAGTTTTTTCTCATACAGACAATGCCGAAAATCTTTTTGATTACAGCCCTTGGTATATCCAAAAAAAGGGCGAGTGGGTCGAATGCAAAGTAGAAAGCTGGAAGCGTCATAACAAAGGTATGGTGGTAAAGCTAGAAGGGGTTGATATTCGTGAAGAAGCTCACCTTTTGACAAACTTTGAAATTGCGATAGACCCTGCAGTATTACCAGAACTGTCAGAAGAAGAATTCTACTGGCGTGAATTATTTGGAATGCAAGTGGTTACAAACAAAGGGTATGACCTTGGTGTGGTATCCGATGTATTTGAAACTGGCTCCAATGATGTTTTGGTAGTAAAAGCAAATCCTAAAGATGCTTTTGGGCAGAAGGAACGATTAATCCCGTTTCTTGAAGAGCAAGTGATCAAGAATATTGATCGCAAAGCTCAACGGATCGAAGTTGACTGGGATCCTGGATTTTAACTCCTCCCTACTAACGCTACTTTGTAGATGGTTATGTTGGGTAGCCCATTTGGGTCATAAGCAGTAACGGGGTGTATATATGTGGATTGGCGTTATTAGCCTGTTTCCGGACATGTTTCGCAGCGTTACGGATTTTGGAGTAACAGGCCAAGCGGTTAAAAAAGGCTTATTATCGATAGAAGCTTGGAATCCTCGTGATTTCACGCACGATAAACATCGTACTGTTGATGATAGACCTTACGGTGGTGGCCCTGGTATGTTGATGATGGTTCAGCCTTTGCGCGATGCCATTAATACAGCAAAACAGGCTTCACCCGGAAAGACGAAAGTCATTTACCTTTCACCACAAGGTCGAAAACTTGACCAACAAGGTGTTGAAGAACTGGCAACCAATGAGAACTTGCTTCTAATTTGTGGCCGTTATGAAGGGGTAGATGAGCGTATCATACAATCCGAAGTTGACGAAGAATGGTCGATTGGTGATTTTGTGATGACGGGTGGTGAAATACCAGCCATGACGTTAATTGATTCAGTGTCTCGGTTTGTTCCGGGAGTATTGGGTGATTTTGCGTCAGCAGAAGAAGATTCTTTTGCCAATGGCTTATTAGATTGCCCTCACTATACGCGTCCTGAAACATTAGATGGCATTGAAGTACCTATGGTACTGAAATCCGGTAATCATAAGGATATTCGTCGCTGGCGATTGAAACAATCGTTAGGCCGAACTTGGCTGAGAAGACCAGAGCTCCTGGAAAACCTAGCTCTGACTGACGAACAGGAACGTTTACTGGCTGAGTTCATCAAAGAACAGCGTATTAACTCTAAATGAAGAGTTAATTAAGTAATACAGTAATCAATTGAAATTAGTATCAGTTTATTCTAGGAATTTATATCATGAGTAACATCATCAACGCTCTTGAGCAAGAGCAAATGAAACAAGATCTACCTAAATTCGCACCAGGTGACACTGTTATCGTGCAAGTTAAGGTAAAAGAAGGCGACCGTGTACGTCTACAGGCGTACGAAGGTGTAGTTATCGGTATTCGTAACCGTGGTCTACATTCTGCTTTCACTGTACGTAAGATTTCTAACGGTGAAGGTGTTGAGCGTACGTTCCAAACGCACTCTCCTCAAGTTGATAGCATTGAAGTTAAGCGCCGTGGTGCAGTACGTCGTGCCAAGTTGTACTACCTACGTGAGCGTTCTGGTAAGTCAGCTCGTATTAAAGAGAAACTTGCTAAGAAGTAATGCTATAACTAGCGTTCTCATAGAAGTAAAAACGGGAGACCAATGGTCTCCCGTTTTTTATGTGTGGTATTTTTATTTTGATGATTAGAAACGTTAACTACAACTACAACTACAACTACAACTACAACTACAACTACAACTACAGCTACAGCTGCATCGAGCGAGTGAATTAATTACATACCGACAGACTAAACGCAACATCCTCTTCGAAAGCTTGCCCGGTTTCAAAATCAATAAATTTAATCACAAATCGATTTTTATGTCCTGAAATCATAGGGTATGCTCGATAGGTTGAATCCACATTTAAGCGCAGTAAAACGGCTTCATTGGCATCACTTTGATACGTTCCACTCGTCGCTTTTTGCTGTGAAAAAGTATTGCTTTCACGAACGAGCTTTAACCATAAATTCAATGCACTTTCCAATACAGCCAATGTACCAATCCAATTGTTGGCATATTTTTTTCTTTCCTCAAGTGGAAGATGTAACCAATGGTGTAGAGCGGGTAAATCAAAGCTGCATGCGCCACCAGGTAAACTAAAGCGTTGGCGAATTGAGCTTAAGAAGCGATCTTCTTTTAGTGCTTGTCCAAAACGTGGAGACGCCATTAATTGAGAATAAATGGTATTGACTTCATGGAGCAACTGACTGAGAGCATCTTGATCGACGCCTTCAACGTCCTGCCAATTACGATAGGCGATGCGTGTCTTTTCTAAATCTTTACCTAACTCAACTTTGATTTGAATTTGCTCAAAGATTTCAACCAGATCAAATAGAGAGCGGAAGAACGTCAAATAATGATGAGCATCAGAAAATTGAGAAGATGAACGAAGCTGTTGTAAAAGCACTTCAACGCGCAAATAAATACGTGCTTTTTCATTAAGTGGGTGTTCAATCATATGAACGGTCATAAATAATCGCCTTTAGTCATCCATTACAAAGGGGAGAGTCCCAATGTAATTCATTTTCTGTGATTTTTATCGCGCATTGTCAGGTAAAAGTCATGTAACTCTCTAATTTTAGATAAAATACTGTCATTGTCACAATTATTTTCGAGAACGTCGTCCGCAATGGCTAATCTTTGTGCTCTTGTCGCTTGTGATTTCAGTATAGCAAGTGCTTGCTCACGTGGAACATTATCTCGCGTCATTGTTCTGGAAACCTGAGTTTCTTCATCGACATCGACCACTAAGATACGATCGGCGAGATGTTGTAAGTTATTTTCTACCATTAAAGGAATGACCAACAAACCGTATGGCGACGAGACGGCATTGAGCTCTGTTATCATGGTTTCTCGTATCATTGGGTGCAATAAATTATTGAGCCACGTTTTTTCTTCAGGTTGACTAAAAATGCGTTCGCGTAGAGCGGCACGGTTTAATGTCCCATCAGACTGTAGAATAGCTTCACCAAAATGAGCACAAATCGCATTAAGCCCTTGCGTATTCGGTTCAACTACTTGACGAGCAATCACATCGGCATCAACGATATCGATACCAAAATGGTGATGAAATAGATCGGCGACAGTCGTTTTTCCACTGGCTATGCCACCGGTTAACCCAACAATATAGGGAGTCGTTACACTCATGATTAATTCAGTCCTGAGAAAGTAAGATACCAATCAATGATACCGTGTCCCCATAGAAGTGCAATCCAACCTGCAATCGCTAAGTAAGGGCCAAAAGGGAAGGCGTGTTCCGTTCCTTGTTGTCGAAGGTGTAATTGGATTAATCCAAATACCAATCCCACGACCGAAGATAACAAGATGATGAGTGGCAACATTTGCCAACCTAACCATGCACCTAAAGCGGCGAGAAGCTTAAAGTCGCCATAACCCATACCTTCCTTGCCGGTGAACAATTTGAACCCCCAGTAGACGATCCACAACGCTAAATAGCCCACCATGGTACCAATCAATGCGTCTTCGATACTGACTGGGCTGATATTGAGTAACGCGCAGAGCAGGCCTCCCCATATTAAGGGTTGAGTCAGGCTATCTGGAAGCAGCATGGTATCCAGATCGATAAAGGTTAAGCTGATGAGAGTAAAGGTGAATAATAACAGAGTAAGTGTGTATTCACTGTGTCCAAATCGTAGGGCAATGGCCAACCCCATGAACGCAGTCAGCAATTCAATCATAGGATAGCGAGCACTGATGGGGTTGTGGCAAAAGTGACACTTTCCTTTTAGAATAACCCAGCTAATGACGGGGATATTATCAATGATGCGAATGCGGTTACCGCACTTTGGGCAACTGGAATGGGGCTTACTGAGTGTTAAGAGCTCATCTGGAACAGGAATATTCCCCTCAGGAAAGCTTTCAGAACACTCTCGTTGCCAGTCATTTTCCATCATTTTAGGTACACGGTAGATAACGACATTCAAAAAACTGCCAATCATCAGGCTAAAAATAAAAACGAACGTGGGGAAGAGCCAAGGAGCATAATCAAATACTCGCCAATCAATAATGTCCATATAAAATTGTCCGATTTGAAACTGCTAGACTGCTTTTATTGGTGGATTGAATAGCAGTGATAGCAATAAATAGTTAATGTAGAGGAACGTACTTCATCCATGATTGTAATAATTCCTGAGCAGGCGATCGCGATACATGGCTCGTTATTGATGAATTTGGGTTCATGAAGAGCAGCATGTTCAATAAAGGGAAAGTACCTAGCTATGATAGAGGTTTTTATCACAATCTCAATCACCGAATGCTAAAGGGTGATTGAGATGACAAGGAGAGACACAATGGCTGCATCTTATGGAGTGGGAGTTAACCTAAGACACTCATAAGATTGAAGATAGGCAGATACATCGACACAACCAATCCACCGACAACCACGCCTAAAAAAACGATAATCAATGGTTCTAGAATCTTACCTAAGTTATCAACGGTATTATCAACCTCAAACTCATAGATGGAGGCGACTTTATTCAGCATTTCATCGAGCTTGCCAGATTCTTCACCAATCATCACCATTTGCAAGACTAATTCAGGAAAGGCATTGGTATTGCGCATGGCCAAATACATCGGCATACCAGAGGCGGTATCTTTATGAACTTGCTCAATCGCCTTTTGATAATAGTAATTACCTGAAGTCTTTGCTGTGGTTTGTAAGCTGTCTAGAATCGGGATGCCCGAGCTAAAGCTGGTGGCAAGCGTACGGCTGAACTTGGCAATCGATGCCTTACTCAAGACTTCTCCGATCACGGGGGCCTTTAAGCTTTTTTTGCTCGTCGCCAGTCGTACGGCATCGGAGCGTTTTCTCATTAGCTTGGTTAAATAGGTGGCACCGACGGCGCTCGCGAGCACCATCCATGAATAGTTTTGCGCCCAGTGCGATAAATGAAGCACTTGTTGAGTAAAGGCGGGTAAATCAGCACCAAAGCCAGAAAACATCTTTTCAAACTCTGGGATCACCATGGTTAGCATCATATAAGACACCCCCAGTGCGACAAAGACAACCATGGTAGGGTAAATCAGTGCTTTGACGACTTTTGAGCGTAACTCTTCACTTTTTTCTCGATAAGTCGCGAGGCGTTCAAAGACTTCAGGGAGATTACCGGATTGTTCCCCAGTGGCGACAAGATCGCAATAGAGGGAATCAAAGTGTGAACTTGATGTCGACATCGCCTTGGATAGGGGGGTGCCACTTTCCACGGCTTTAGACATTTGCGCTAAAATCGAGCGCATTTCGGCTTTTTTATGGTTATCTGCGATGAGCTTTAAGGACTGAATTAAGGGAACGCCGGTTTTGAGCATGGTGGACATCTGACGAGTGAGCATGGTGATGTCTTTCCCTTTAATTTGATGTGTCATACGCTCAAAGGAGGAAATGTTCGTTCGTTTGATTTTTTTGATCTGAATATGTTGAGCGCGCAATTTATCTCGAACTTCGCTTTCGGTCATCGCGAGTACGTACCCAGAGGCTTTTTTGCCGGTGGTACCGGTGCCTTTCCAGCGGTAATTGTACAGCTGAAGCTTGGCCGATTTGGTGGCTTTTTTACTCATATCTTCAGTTCCTTCTGTTGTGTTGTGGCAGTGAGTTCACTCTACATATATAACACGCGCTGCAATTCAGCGTAGCTGGTGGTGCCTTCTTTTAATTTCTCAATACCTGATTCTCGTAGGGTTTGCATGCCATTGGCTTGGGCAATGGTTTCTATTTGTGCGACAGAGGCTTTCTTCATCACAGCTTCGGCTAACTTGTCATTGAAGGACATCACTTCATAGATACCCACTCGACCCGAATAGCCCGCAGTGCACTCGTGACAACCGTCTTTATTGGCTTGATAAAGGGTGTCGCTGGGCTTGAGGTTAAGCGCTTGCATTATTGTGGGTGACAGGTCATGAACCTGTTTACAGCTATTGCAAAGGCGGCGACCTAAGCGCTGAGCAATGATCAAGCTTAATGATGACGCGAGGTTAAAGGGTTCGATCCCCATGTTACCGAGGCGAGCAACGGTTTCAGCAGCGGAGTTGGTGTGCAGAGTGGATAGCACTAAATGCCCAGTTTGAGCGGCTTTAACCGCAATGCCCGCAGTTTCTAGATCGCGTATTTCCCCTACCATCACAACATCGGGATCCTGACGCAGAAAGGATCGCAACGCCGCGGCAAAGGTAAAATCAATTGCAGGTTGTACCTGTACTTGGTTAATTCCTGATAGGTTGATCTCGACAGGATCTTCGGCGGTGGAAATGTTAATTTCATCGGTATTGAGAATACGCAGCCCGGTGTACAAGGAAACGGTTTTTCCGCTGCCCGTGGGGCCGGTCATAAGGATCATGCCCTGAGGTTTTTTCAGTGCATCCAAATACAACTGTTTTTGTTTGGGGTTATACCCTAATCGGTCGATGTCGAGGTTCGCTGCGCTGCTATCGAGTAAGCGCAGTACGATCTTTTCGCCCCACAATGTGGGCAGCGTCGAAACACGCATATCAATGGCGTATTCTTCGCTCAGTCGTAATTTGATCCGACCATCCTGCGGCATACGGCGTTCGGCGATATCGAGGCGTGAAAGGATCTTAATTCGAGCCGAGAGACGTCGACTGAGGTGACTCGGAGGCTGTTGCACCGAAACCAAAATCCCATCGCAGCGCAGTCGCACGCGATAATGATCTTCGTAGGGTTCAAAGTGAATATCCGATGCGCCTTTGCGCACCGCATCAATTAAAATTTGATTAATAAAGCGACTCACAGGGGAGGCATCTTGACTCAGATCTTCGATGGACTCGACTTCATCAGCCCCAACGTCGACGAGAGCGGCTAATTCCTCTTGGCTGATGTCTTTACCGCCGCGGCTGCTCGATTCGATTGTCTTACCATAAAGTCGACGAATCGCGGCTTGCAGCGTTAATACATCGGCGAAGACCAATTCCACTTCTTGCCCTGTGGCAAAGCGAAATTCATCTTCAATTTCAGTCACGCTGGGATCTGAAATGGCGACCACAAGACTGATGCCGTTGTCTTCGATGGGCAGGGCTTGAAAGCGCGTGATTAATTCACGCAGACCTAAACGTTGACATAAAGAAGTAAAATCATACTGACTGAGTGAGGTGACGGGCAAGCCAAATAAGTGACTGATGTGTTCCGTTAATTGCTCTGGAGTAAAGTAATCAAGAGACAGCAATACCTCAGGCACGCACTCGCTGCCCGAGGTATCTAGGGTTTCCAATACGGCTTGCTCCTGCGCCGAGGTTATTAACTCAGCTTGGCGCAGGATAATTGGGAGGTTAGATAGCATAAATAATTATGAACAACCTTTAGGTGATGCTACTGTTGATGTAGAACCAGATACTGACGGAGCGGTAAAAGCACAGGTCCAACCTCCAGTTGTTCCACGAGTATAGGTAAATATAGCGCCAGTAGCAGCGCCGTCATCATGAGTAAAAGTCACGGTAGAAGTAGTTGCTGCTAGGTTACCTAGAGGGTTAGCTGCTGTTGATATTCCCATTGAAGCAAATGCTGCTGTCGTTGGAAGAGCGTTATTTTCTTGATAATATAACTCAGTTGGCGTTATAACAGATTTAATTGTCGCGAAGCCAGAGGCTAGCTCACTTTTAGTGACATAATCCTGATAAGCAGGAACGGCAATCGCCGATAACACCCCAATGATCGCCACGACGATCATCAATTCAATCAGAGTAAAACCCTTCTGTACTTTCTTTTTCATTGATTTCATTTGTTTCATAACACGTTCCTTTTTGTGTAATAGAGTGAGGCTGGGTAGTGCTACCGGAAAGTGCGCCAAAAAGTGGGTACCTGTTATTGGGTACAAAGGTATCGGGCTTGGCGTGCTTACTGGGTGCGGTA
>JAOICL010000048.1 GCA_028131545.1 Vibrio sp.
GAAATAATGGACTTTATTATGAAGATACAATTAACGACTATTGCTGCACTGGTTTCAACTGTAATTAGCCATAGTGCACTTGCAAATGAATCTAAGTGGGACGCAAGTGGTAACCTTAAGGATAAGGCATCTTGTGATATCGTTTTCCCTAATTCACAGTATCCTGATTTTTACCAATTATTTAAAAATCCGGATAACTTAAAAGCGAATCAAACTATCTGTGTCGAAGACGGTGAATATAATGATTTCCGTCTTGTTAATATGAAAGTCGCAGAGAAAGGCGGTAACGTACAATTCATCTCGATGAACAAGCACGGCGCAACATTGTCTCGAAACAATGTTCACAGCGCTTACGGTGCGCGTATTCAAGGTTCTTCAGGTATTGAACTGCATGGATTTAATGTTCAAGAAGCGCTAGTTGGTATTGAAGTCGTTGACTCAAAAGACATCGTCCTAGCCGACAACAAAGTTCACAACACGGGCTTCGCCGGTATTAAAGTGGCGCCGGTAGCAATGGACGCAAGCGGCCATCCGATGGCTGAAGAATACGCTGAAGATAATAACTTCGTTATCCGTAATAATGAAGTGTATGATGCGGGTCAAATCAACGACCATCGATCTGAAGGCATTTACATTGGTGAAGGCAGTTACTCAACCGTAAATGGTGAAACTGTGCTGGATATCCAAAGCACATTACGTAATGTGACTATTGAAGGTAATGAGCTACACGACTTAACGACTGAAGCGGTGGATATAAAAGGTCAAGCATACGATGTCAACATCGTTGGTAATACGATTTACAATATTGAATTACCTTTTAACGCGGTGATTACTGTCGTCGATGATGGTGCAGTTGACAGTGCAAAAGGCAACTACCTAATTAAAGATAACCATATTGAGAACTTCTACAATCGTTCAGAAAATGGCAGTGTTTGGACTTCGAAAGCCATTTCTGTCGGTCGTGGTAATGCAACGATTGAAGGCAATACGATCCATAACCCAGCGTATTTAAATGCGACAAGTAGTATCGATCAAGCAGCAATTTACATTGAAAACAACTTCAATGCTCAAGATTGTTATGGTTCTAACTGTGATGATTTAAAAACTGTTAACATTAATACGAGTAATAATGAATTCCGTATTGGACAAGATTTCGATACCGCCGATATACAAACAACACTGTATTACACGGCGCACGATTTAGACCACAGCACAGTGATCATTAATGAGATCACCACGACGTCACCTGATACCGATGAAGGTAACGGCAGTAACAACAATAATAATGGTCATACTGCTGAATGTGGTAAAGATGGCATGTTATGTGGTTCAGACGAGAATGACTCTATCGATGGTAACGATGATCACAATATGATTTACGGATACGCTGGCGACGATTACTTATACGGCGGCCGTGGCAATGACACACTATTAGGTGGTGAAGGCTTCGATTACCTTTACGGTGAAGACGGTAATGATTACCTCGATGGTGAACAAGGCCAAGCTAAACTTTACGGTGGTAACGGTAACGATACACTTCGTTCAAGTGAGTCAGGTTGGACGTACATGAAAGGCCAAAATGGTAACGATACGTACATTATTCCAGAGAACTACTACTACCACGGTAGCCAAATCCGAAATGACAGCGCAAGCTCTGATACTGACATTGTCGTATTTGAGGGTGTAAACTCAGTGAATGACCTCTATTTCGAGCGAAATGGTGATCACCTTATGATTACACCAAATGGTAAATCAGTCGGTATCCAAGTCGATTACTGGTTCAGTGATGAAAGCAAAAAAGTCGAATTAGTACAAACTGCAACTGATACCATTACGAAAGATGACATTGACTACATCGTATCGGGTAAACCTGTCGATACAACCTGTGATGGCATTAACCACTTATGTGGTAGCCAATATGACGACGAAATCACAGGCACATCAAAAAATGAAATCATTGATGGTTTTAATGGAGATGACCGATTAGATGGCGGTGCTGGTAATGACGTTATCTACGGTGGTGAAGGTAATGACTACATCTTAGGCCGTGATGGTGATGACCAGCTGGATGGTCAAGCAGGCAATGCCAACCTATACGGTGGTAATGGTGATGATAGCCTTCGTGCTGGTAACTCTGGTTTTAGCTACATGAAAGGTGATGCAGGTAACGATACTTACATTATCCCTAAAGATTACCACGGTGGTGAAATTGTAAACTCGGGTAATTCAAGCTCTCATGTTGATACGATTGTTTTTGAAGGTGTTAATTCAGTGAATGACTTAGAACTCACTCGCGACGGTAATAACCTACGCATCTCAACACCATATAAAAATAGCAGCATTAAGATTCGAGATTGGTTCAATGGTGATAAAAATATTCAAATCGACATCATCAAAACCAACAAAGATTCAATGACTAACGATGATATTAATCGTCTGTTCTAAGTAATAAATCAAAACACCGTGCAGCATTGTGCGGTGTTTTTTATTGTATACTACTAATAATATCGTCTTCCCTAATATATAATTCTCCTATATCCCTTTAGACATAGATTATCAAACAAAACTCAACGTAATAACCCTTCACTTTACAGATTCCTTCCTTAAACAAAGCTCCCTTAGAAAAGGGACATCCACCGCCCTTTCAGTGAACAAATAAATATAACTCTGCAATAGTGAAATTTACAGATCACTATATTAAGAACTTACAAACTTTAAAAACATGACGATTATTGAGCTACAAATGCAATATAAATTGAAGAAGGTAAGATGTAGTAGGCGATACCTGAAACAATACTGTGTAATTCAAACAATATTGATTCGCTAAGCAGTGCCCATACTATGACGAAAGGGTACAAAATTAGGTGATCTCTATATCACCGTCATGATATTGGCATATAGTGAGAGGACATGACCTTAATTGATATTTATATAAAGTCATCGTAACAACATGCATATCACGATTAAGAATGACGACAAAGCCAAAATAACAACACATATTATCTTAAATCGAGAATACTGGGTGTGTCATTTTTTGAAAGGTGTACTTTATGGATGGTTGCACTCAGGAAGGCTTATGATTGGTTTAATAGTCGTATGGTCATCCTACCCTTTCATTATCAATATAAAAGCTGTATGACTGACTGTTACATCATTTTTTACCCATAAAAAAACACCGTACATATAGTACGGTGCTTTATATATTAAGTGTAAAACAAATAATTAGTTTGCTTTAATCCACTCATCCATATCTGTTTTTAGGTTATCTGATTTCGTACCAAAAATAGCCTGAACACCACCAGCAACAACAACAACACCTGCTGCACCTAGCTGTTTCAATCTATCTTGGTCAACAGCGTTTGTGTCTTTTACTGCAACACGTAGACGTGTAATACAAGCATCAAGACCCGTAATGTTGTCTTTACCACCAAATGCTGAAATAAGTTCACCCGCCATTGAGTTACCTGAAACAGGAGCAGCTGATACTGATTCTGATTCATCTTCACGACCTGGTGTTTTTAAGTTCAGAGCATTGATCACTGTGCGGAATACAACATAGTAAATTGCAGCGTAAACTAGACCAAAGCCGATAAACCATACAAACTTACTTGAGTTACCAGATAGAACAACGAAGTCAATCAAACCGTGTGAGAACGACGTACCGTGTATCATACCCAGTGCATTTGTCAGTACAAATGCTGAACCCGCTAGTACCGCGTGAATAACATAAAGGACTGGCGCTGCAAACATGAACGAGAATTCAATTGGTTCTGTAATACCCGTTAAGAATGACGTTAATGCCGCTGATGCCATAATACCCATTACTTTTGCACGGTTTTCAGGTTTAGCTGAATGAGCAATCGCAATCGCTGCTGCTGGTAGGCCCCACATCTTGAACATATAAGCACCGGCTAGCTGACCAAAACCATTACCTGCTTCACGAGAAGCGTCATCAGCAACAAGATAACAAGTTAATACGCCATTTTGAGCTTCACCTGCAGTATTAACACAAGAGCCAGCTTCGAAGAAGAAAGGAACGTTCCATACATGGTGAAGGCCAAAAGGAATTAAAGCGCGTTCAACGAAACCATAAATACCAAATGCGACTGTTGGATTTTGATGGGCAGCCCAATCTGAGAACGTTTGCATAACCACTGCAATCGGAGGCCATACAATTGAAAGAGCAAGCGCTAGTGCAATAGCTAAGAAACCTGTAATGATAGGTACTGCTCGTTTACCAGCGAAGAAACCCAGATATTCTGGCAGTTGAATTTTAAAGAAGCGGTTAAATGACCAAGCAGCAATACCACCAATCAAAATACCACCCAAAACTCCAGTTTCATATTGCTTAGTGATAAGTCCCATTGCCCTTTCATCAAGCACTTGACCTACTGCTTGCGCTGCTGCTTGGGCAGATACAACATCCATCTGTGCTAATACACCTAATGTTGCAGCCATGATGCCATAACCAACAACAGCGGCTAATGCAGCCACACCGTCATTATTCGTAAAGCCAAGTGCAACACCGACTGCAAAGAGTAAAGGCATTTGACCAAATACAGACCCACCTGCTTGCTCCATTAAACTGGAAACCACATCTGGGATAAAACTAAGATTGGCTGCGCCAACACCTAGCAAGATACCTGCAACAGGAAGAACTGATACAGGAAGCATCAGTGCCTTACCTACTTTTTGCAGGCTAGCAAAAAGGTTTTTAAACATAATTAATTGCTCCTAAAGCATGTAACTTTCTATAAGTACTATCGATTACTTGATTAAATGTAGCACTTGTTTGGAATCTCTCCACGATCGCATCGTGTTTTTACGTCGCAGACTATACGTAGTTTCTATTATTGAGAGGTAGAACATTTTACAACTATGTTGCTCTTATGTTTTAATCGTCACATTTAGAGTTAAAGCTCTACAAAAAAATAAATAAACACCGAATTCATAGAGCTTTATATCTAGTTGTTAAGTAAGGATTTAATTAAAGGGTAATGTTAATTTACGGAGCTAATCAAGTTTGTGACTCACATCAAGATGCATAGCCCTAGCCTAACCTAAAAAGGGCAGTTTAGAGCTATATATCTAATAAATTATCGACTTAGAGGCTGTTTTGATGATTTGAAGGGAAAAATAAGTTATGGTAATTGTCTGTTGTGACTCGTGCTAATTCATTTAAAGTCACGCCTTTCAGTTGTGCAATATAGGCTGCCACTTCAACGACATAAGCTGGTTGATTTTCCTTACCCCGATGTGGAACAGGAGCTAAATAAGGTGAGTCTGTTTCTATCAACAAGCGATCTAACGGTAATGCCTTAACCACTTCTTTTAATTCGTGCGCAGCCCTAAAAGTAACAATACCTGAAATCGAAATATAAAAACCGAGTGCCATTGCAGCTTGAGCAAAAGCAAGATCTTCGGTAAAACAATGTATCACTCCACCACATTGCTCCGCTCCACCTTCACGCAATATCGTTAAGGTATCTTCTCTTGCATTACGAGTATGTATAATCAAGGGTTTATTTAATTTGACTGCAAGCTCAACATGTTGTTTAAAACGCTCTTTTTGTAGCTCTTCGGTTTCTGGTTGATAATGATAATCAAGCCCTGTTTCACCAATCGCCACTACTTTCGGATGCTCTGCATATTGATGCAGCCGCTCTAATGAAAAGTCACTTTCGACATCCAAAGGATGAATTCCACATGTCGCTGAAACTTCCTCAAAGGGTTCAATTAACTGAATCATAGGTTCAAACGCATCTAAAGTGACTCCAACGGATAATAATTTATCAACGTTGGCCGCTTTTGCTTTTGCTATTACGTCTGCTACGTCTTTATGGTTATCTTGGTAATCTAATTTATCTAAATGACAATGCGAATCTACAAACATACTTTTTCTTCTAATGTTAGCAACCAATTGGTTATTAATAATTCACTATTTAGCCCAATTGATGATTTCAAATCGGCGACTAAATGCGAGAGTGATTGTTGAGTTAAATACAAATCGTTGTAATTCAGGTACTGACTGAGTTCTTTGCTCTTAGGTAAAAGGGAAACCCCTTCATTGGTAATAAAATGATGTTTCTGTGCATCCGATATCCAATACCACAACCAACATAACCGTGTTATCGGATCCTTAAGGACAAGAGAAACCACATCGCTGTGATGACTACGCCCTTTTAGATAATGCATTAATTTTTCAAAACACTCAGTCGCGTGCTCAGTTTCTCCACTGTCCAAAAACATTTTTGTTTTTAATGGCGCATACTGAGTTAGTTTCAAATAAGCAGGATCAATTATCGTTTGTGGTTGAGCCGTATGACTCATTCGCTCTTGAAGCCACTGAATAAGCTGATGGTCAGTATAAACTTGATAATTCCACTGTTGGCAGCGGCTTAATATCGTAGGTAATATCCCTCTTTTTACCCCTGCTATCAGAAGGAAGAAAGTATTTCCCGTTGGTTCTTCTAAGGTTTTTAAAAGTGCATTAGATGCTGCGACATTAAGCTGTTCAACACCATCAATAATAATGATCTTTTTACCACCAAGGGTGGCTGCTTTCGTAGCAAAATCATTACATAGACGAACTTGGTCAACGGTAATCGATTTCCCTGCAGAAGCTGGCTGCACAATATGAACATCTGGATAGCTTTCAACAGCCATTAATTCACAATGCTTACATAATCCACAAGGGGTATCGTCATTGCCTTCTATCGTTAAACACAATACTTGTTGAAGCCAATGACTGATCAATGTTTCTCCACCATGTCCATCTGGCAGATAGACTAAATTCACTTGCGACCAGCGATTCGACGCTATTAATTGTCGCCATTGAGACCATAGGCTATCAAACCAAGGATATAGAGAAGTGTCGATAGATTGAGTGAGTACTCTCATCGTCTAGCATGCACCACGGTCAGAGTGTATTGATTGAGTTTCTTTAAGCCATATTTTGAGTTTTTGTTTAATATCGAAAGCAACTTGCTCTATAGATTGCTCTGCGTCGATAATGACAATACTAGAATCATTATTGGCAAAAGATAAATACATCTCTCGAGTACGCTCAAAGAAGCTCAAATCCATTTTTTCAATACGATCAAGCTCTCCACGACCACGAGCTCGATTTAACCCAATTTTAGGGTCGATATCCAAATAAAACGTTAAGTCTGGCGCAAAATCACCTAATGTCGTCAACTTCAATGATTGCATGAGCTTAGAATCAATCCCTCGCCCTCCTCCTTGATACGCTTGAGAAGATAAATCATGGCGATCACCTATCACCCATGTCCCTTTATTAAGCGCTGGTTTTATCACATTTTCGACTAATTGAACTCTTGAGGCATACATCAAAAGTAATTCTGTTTTATCGTGTAAGACTTCCTCATGATCCGCTTTGACTAAATCACGAAGTTGTTCCGCTAGTGGTGTACCTCCAGGCTCACGAGTCTGAATATATTCAGAGTCAACCATAACATCAAGTTGCTGTTTTATGGCTTCAATGGCTGTACTTTTTCCAGCGCCTTCAAGGCCTTCAATTACTATAAATTTTCCCAGGTTCATTACTTCTTTTTTCTCAGTTCTTTTAAGTAAGCTCTTACTGCGCGGTTATGCGCTTTTAAATTGGTCGTAAAAACATGTCCACCTTTACCGCTAGCAACAAAATAAAGATATTTACTTGCCTCTGGATTCACCGCAGCTTCTATTGATGCTTTGCCTGGCATAGCAATTGGTGTGGGTGGTAACCCATTAATCGTGTAGGTATTATAAGGTGTTGGTGTTCGTAAATCTTTCTTCCTGATATCACCATCATATTTATCACCCATTCCATAAATCACAGTAGGATCCGTTTGTAAACGCATTCCCTTATTTAAACGATTAACAAAAACAGAGGATACTCTTCTTCTTTCTGATTCGACTGCGGTTTCTTTTTCAATAATCGAGGCCAGTATCAATGCTTCATAGCTGTCTTTTAAAGGTAAGTTATTTTGCTTCTTAGCCCAAGCCAATTCAAGAGATTGAGTAAGCTGCTTATGTGCTTTCTTCAATATTTCTAAATCGCTCATACCAAAGGTGTAATAGTAAGTTTCGGCTAAAAATAAACCCTCTAACTTTTGTTGTTCGATTCCGAGTTCAGCCGCAATCTCTGCTTCCGTTAATACTTGAGTATCATGTGTTAAATTAGGGGCTTCATTCAACCATTTTCTCCACTCTTTAAAGGTCGAACCTTCAACAAAAGTCAGTGAAAAATGGTGCTCATCTCCTGATACAAATAACGTTAATGTCTCTGCTAGTGTATTGCCCGGTTTTATCAAATAAGTGCCCGCTTTCACGGAGGTGTACTGTGGGTACAAGCGACTAACAATTTTAGATGCAAGACTATCATGAATAATATTTTGTTCAGATAACTGAGCGAGTGTGCGATTAAAACTCGCACCTGACGATAATGTATATAACGTCTCTGATTCGATGTTTAATGGCTGATTAATGTAATCTTCTACCTGATTTTTCATATAAACCACCGATAGAAAAGCCAATAAGCCTAATATTGAAATTGAGATTAATACCTTTTTAATCACGAGATTGCCTTCTCCTGTAAGCGACGTGTGATAGAACCAATATCGTAATCTTGGTCTCGGATAGCGATAACGGGAACCACTTGCATAATTGCATTGGTAATAAATACTTCATCCGCATTTAAAAGACTATCGATAGAAAAATAACCTTCGACTACTTCAATGGATAATAATGTTAAGTCATCAATAACCTGTGCTCTCATCACGCCTGCAACACCACTATTAGTTAGCTTAGAGGTATAAATAGTTCCAGAACGAGCCCAGAAGACATTAGCCATTGTTGTCTCAATAACATTGCCATGAATATCTAAAGCAATACCATCAGTATAATCAAGAGTCTCCATTTCCGCTTTAAGAAGTACTTGCTCAAGTCGATTATTATGCTTTAGACCAGCCAGTAAAGGGTTAATACCCAAAGGAGAAGAGCAAATACCTAATCGAATACCTTGCTGAGAAAGCATAAGATACTGCTCTGGATAAGAAAAATTTGAAATCGTCACTAGCGGAGTATGAAAACCTCGAACACTATACCCCCTTCCACCGGACCCTCGGCTAATATGAATTTTAATGCCCGCTTTGGGTGCATCTAAAATCGCGTTATTCAGCCACCATTGAACCTGCTCCCAATTTGGTTGAGCAATTTTCAGCCTATCTAATGTCATCCTTAGACGTTGTAAGTGGCGCCCCCAAAGGTGCAATTGACCATTCATTGTCAGAATAGTACTAAAGCATCCATCACCGTATTGAAATGAGCGATCTGTATTTAAAATCGAATCACTCTCAATACCATTAACCCATGTTGTCATTATCATCCCTGAATACTGAAATACGTGACTATAAATTATCTCTTCGACCGTTTATTCAAACCATCTATTGATTACATAAAAAAACGGCTCATTCTAAGAATGAGCCGTTTAAAGTAACATAAATGTATTATGACATTAAATCTTCTTAAAGATTAATGAACCATTTGTTCCACCAAAACCAAATGAATTACATAATGCGTATTCCATTTCAACGTCTTGAGCGACATTAGGGACAAGGTCAATACCTAACCCTTCTTCTGGATCGTCAAGGTTAATCGTTGGCGGTACTTTTTGGTCAATAAGAGCCATAATAGTAATAATAGCTTCAACTGAACCCGCTGCACCTAACAAATGTCCGGTCATAGACTTTGTTGATGATACTTTAACTTGTGCTGTTCCTGCTTCACCTAAGGCTCTCTTCACGCCTTTGATTTCAGCAACATCACCTGCCGGTGTCGACGTGCCATGAGCATTTACATAACCAATTTGCTCACCAGTCAAACCTGCATCTCGCATAGCAGCTTCCATTGCAAGTGCACCGCCAGAGCCATCTTCGCTTGGTGACGTCATATGATAAGCATCACCTGACATACCAAAGCCAACTAGTTCAGCATAAATTTTTGCACCACGTGATTTCGCGTGCTCATATTCTTCAAGAACAATAACACCAGCACCATCACCGAGAACAAAGCCATCACGACCTTTATCCCATGGGCGCGATGCCTTTTGAGGTTCATCATTACGTGTAGATAGTGCTTTAGCTGCACCGAAGCCAGCCATGCCAAGAGGCGTTGATGCTTTTTCAGAACCACCAGCAACCATCGCTTCTGCATCACCGTATGCAATCATACGAGCAGCGTGACCAATGTTATGTAAACCTGTTGTACATGCTGTAGAGATCGCGATATTAGGACCACGTAAGCCACGCATGATAGATAAGTTACCAGCGACCATATTAACAATGGTAGAAGGTACGAAAAATGGGCTTACTCGACGAGGTCCTTTATCAACTAAAGTAGCATGACCTTTTTCAATAAGGTCTAAACCACCAATTCCAGAACCGATTGCTACGCCAACACGTGGAGCATTTTCGTCCGTAATTTGTAACCCTGAATCATCTAAAGCTTGAATGCCTGCCGCAATGCCGTATTGGATAAAAAGATCCATTTTACGAGCATCTTTTTTAGACATGTAATCTTCACAGTTAAAGTCTTTAACAAGACCTGCAAAGCGAGTTGAAAAGTTGGTAGTATCAAAATGGTCGATATCTACGATACCACTTTGACCAGCTAGCAAGGCTTTCCAAGATGAATCAACGGTGTTGCCTACAGGTGACAACATACCCATGCCAGTGACAACAACACGACGCTTGGACACGATAATTACTCCGAGAAAAGATAAAAAATAAGAGGGGGATATATAAAGAACTCAGGCGACCATGGTGGTCGCCTGAGTAAAAGATATTACTGAGCGCTGTTTACGTAATCGATAGCAGCTTGAACAGTAGTGATCTTTTCAGCTTCATCATCAGGAATCTCAGTATCAAATTCCTCTTCTAAAGCCATAACTAGCTCAACTGTATCTAGTGAATCAGCACCTAGATCGTCAACGAAAGATGCTTCATTTTTAACTTCAGCTTCGTCTACACCTAGTTGTTCAACAATAATTTTTCTTACGCGTTCTTCGATGTTGCTCATTTTTAATTTCCTTTGAGATTTCGCCTAAATGCGATACTCGGTAGTTTATTAGAATTGCTAAAATATGCAAGTATAACCTGCGTGGTCAAACCAGAATTTGTACCTTTTAGCCGATCATCTCTACAATATTTTTGATTTTATGCACAAAGTTTATACAAATCCAATTTTTTATGACATTTTCTTACAATATTATGTAATTCAGGCCATAAAGTTGGATTAAACCATATACATACCGCCATTTACGTGCAGTGTTTCACCCGTAATATAAGCCGCTTCTGGAGACGCTAAAAAGACAACTGCCGCAGCAATTTCTTTAGGGTCACCAAGACGACCAGCTGGAACTTGTGATAAAGTCGCCGCACGTTGGTCATCATTTAATGCTTTAGTCATATCAGTTTCAATGAAGCCTGGAGAGACTGTATTTACAGTGATACCACGACCCGCTACTTCACGAGCCATCGCTTTAGTAAAACCAATAACACCTGCTTTTGCAGCTGCGTAGTTAGTTTGACCAGCATTACCCATTGTACCCACGACTGAACCAACATTGATAATACGTCCATCACGTTTTTTCATCATGCCACGTAAAACCGCTTTTGATAAACGGAAGATAGACGTCAGGTTAGTATCCATAATATCAGTCCACTCGTCTTCTTTCATTCGCATAAGAAGGTTATCACGAGTAATACCAGCATTATTAACTAGGATATCAATTGGGCCAAATTCTTCAGTAATGGCTTTTAGTACACCTTCAATAGAAGCCGGATCCGTTACATTAAGTGCTAGACCTTTACCATTCTCACCTAGGTATTCACTAATAGCTGCTGCACCATTCTCTGATGTTGCTGTCCCAACTACTGTTGCACCACGAGATACAAGTAATTCTGCAATTGAACGGCCGATACCACGGCTAGCGCCCGTTACTAGAGCAACTTTGCCCTCTAAGTTTGTCATTATCTCTTCCTTTTCTTACTTAGCAGCATCAAATGTTGCAGTGTCATTAACTACTGCAGCGCTAAGTGATTTTACAATACGCTTCGTTAGACCAGTTAACACTTTACCTGGGCCTAATTCTAATAATTTTTCTACACCTTGATCGTTCATTAGCTGCACAGTCTCAGTCCAACGCACTGGGCTATATAACTGACGAACTAAAGCATCTTTAATGCTATTTGGATCCATTTCAGCTGTAACATCAACATTATTAATAACAGGTGTGCTTGGTGCATTGAAAGTCAGCTCTTTTAATGCTTCAGCCAACTTATCTGCAGCCGGCTTCATTAGTGCACAGTGTGAAGGTACCGATACTGGCAACGGCAATGCGCGTTTTGCACCGGCTTCCTTACATAAAGCACCCGCTCGTTCTACAGCAGCTTTAGAGCCAGCAATCACAACTTGACCTGGAGAGTTAAAGTTAACAGGTGAAACCACTTCACCTTGTGCTGCATCTTCACATGCTTTTGCAATAGCATCATCAGCTAAACCAATAATGGCATACATTGCACCAGTACCAGCAGGAACGGCTTCTTGCATCAATCGGCCACGTAATTCAACAAGTTTGATGGCTTCTTTAAAATCAATCACGCCCGCACAAACTAATGCTGAATATTCACCTAAGCTATGACCAGCAATCACTTGTGGCTGATCTAGGCCTTGCTCTTGCCATACTCTCCAAATAGCAACAGAAGAAGCTAATAATGCTGGTTGAGTACGGTGAGTTTCATTCAGGTCTTCACTCGGACCATTTTGGACTAAAGCCCATAGGTCATAGCCAAGCACTTCCGATGCTTCTGAGAATGTTTTTTCGACAACATCATACTGCGTGGCTAAATCAGCTAGCATACCAACAGCTTGTGAACCTTGTCCTGGAAATACGATAGCAAACTTGCTCATATTCTATCCTTTTCAACTAAATTCCTACACTAACTTTAGTGCATATAAAAATACTACAATGATAGTACGTTTTAAAACTTAACGAGTGCTGAACCCCAAGTAAATCCACCACCAAAAGCTTCTAATAATAATATTTGACCACGTTGGATGCGACCATCACGTACCGCTTCATCAAGCGCTGTAGGTACAGTCGCTGCGG
The DNA here is from genome assembly GCA_028131545.1 of Vibrio sp. GTDB lineage: Bacteria > Pseudomonadota > Gammaproteobacteria > Enterobacterales > Vibrionaceae > Vibrio. The sequence goes on from JAOICL010000048.1 coordinate 13,172, forward strand.
ATGTATTACCATGACGATCCAGTGTAATAACCACTTTATCAAGAGACATTGATAACTTCTTCGCGGTTGCAGAAATAATGCGAAGGTTTGCTTGGTGTGGTACAAGCCAATCAAGATCTGTTTTTTCTAGGCCGTTTGCTTCTAAGGTATCTTTAACTAACTTAGACAGTTGCGTAACCGCTACTTTAAACACTTCATTGCCAGCCATGTGAAGCCACTTATCCGCATCCTTACCACGCTCTGCCGATTCAAGACTCAATAACTCACCGTATTTACCATCTGAGTATATATGCGTAGATAAGATACCCGGTTCTTCACTTGCTCCGATAACAACGGCACCGGCAGCATCACCAAATAAGATAATGGTAGAACGATCCGTTGGATCACACGTTTTAGACAGTGCATCAGCTCCAATAACCAGCACATGTTGACACATACCAGATTTAATATGTTGGTCTGCCACCGACATACCATACATAAAGCCCGAACACGCCGCTGCAATATCAAAAGCTGGACATCCAGCGATATTAAGCTTTGCTTGAACCTGACATGCTGATGAAGGAAAGGCATGACTTCCACTTGTTGTTGCAACAATAATAAGATCGATATCCTGAGCTGAAATACCAGCCATTTCTATCGCATTTTTTGCAGCTTCGTAGCCCATATCAGCAACCGTTTCACCTTCGGCAGAAATACGACGCTCCTTAATACCAGTTCGAGCTGTAATCCACTCATCACTGGTTTCAACCATTTTTTCTAAGTCTGCGTTGCTACGAATTTGTTGCGGCAGATAGCTGCCTGTACCTAAAATTTTGCTATACATGTAGACTATTGATGCCTCTCGAGTAAAACGGCTTCCAAGCGCGCTCTGATTTTTGTTGGTATCTGGCGTTGAACCTCGTTCAATGCTTGCTCTATCGCGTAATAAAAAGCGACACTATCTGCATTGCCATGACTTTTAACAACAATGCCATTTAAACCTAATAAACTCGCGCCATTATGACGAGCTGGATCTAATTGTTGAATATTATGTTTCAACTTTGAAAATACTTTCTCATATACCCATCTGCAAATTCTAACACTTGGAAGGGAATTTTGGAAAGCACTTGTCACTTCGTTTGCTACACCTTCTAATGATTTCAAGCAAATATTACCTATAAAACCATCACAAACAATCACATTCGCTTCTGTTGAAAAGAGTTCACTGGGTTCAACATACCCAATAAATTGATCTTGAAATACAATCTCTAAGGACTCTGCGGTAGCTTTTATTTCAGGTAATCCTTTATTCGATTCCTTCCCAATATTTAATAGGGCTACTTTTGCCTTTCCATTCAGCTCTGACTCCGCAAGACACACACCCATCAAAGCAAATTGAGTTAACATCTTTGAATCACAACCAATATTAGCGCCAATATCAAGCAACCAAGATCGATTTAATTGATTGGGGAAAGAGGAAATTAAGGCTGGTCTTTTAACCTGAGGTAACATTTTTAACTGTGATCGTGCTAATGCCATTAGCGCGCCTGTATTGCCCGCACTCACAGCCGCATCAACTTTACCTAAAGAAACGTGTTGAAGAGCAAGTAACATACCTGTATCTAAATTCTTTTTTAATACGCTGGAAGGCTGGTCATCATTAGCTATGTGGTATTTTGTATGACACACAGTCAATCGAAGAAGGAGTTCTTTGGGGACAGAGTTCAACTCCCTTTGGATCGCGCTACGATCACCAAAAAGTTGAATTTTTAGGGTTGGGTAATACAACAATGCCTGCACAACGGCAGGCACTGTAATCTGAGGACCGAAATCCCCACCCATTGCATCAACTGCAATAGTTATATCACGCAAAGGTTAACCTTACTTGTTGATAACCTTTTTACCACGGTAGTAACCTTCAGCAGTTACATTGTGGCGCAGGTGAGTTTCACCTGAAGTTGCGTCTACAGAAAGAGCTGCAGTTGTTAGAGCATCGTGTGAACGACGCATACCACGTCTTGAACGTGTCTTACGACTTTTTTGTACGGCCATGGACCCTACTCCTGTGTTAAGGACTTAAAGATTATTTCTTTAAGCTTTTTAAAACATCGAACGGATTTGGTTTTTCTTCCGGAATATCTTCAGGAATATCACCAAACACCATATTATTTGTATCTACGCTACAATCCGCACTGTCATGCATTGCTATTTGGGGTAAATTAAGAATGAACTCATCCTCAATCAACTGTATAAGGTCAACTTCACCATACTCGTTAAGATCTACCAAATCATAACCAGAAGGGGCTTCTTCTTCACTTTTCTCATTAAAATAAGGAGTGTAAGTGAATTCGACATCGCATTCATGTGCGAAGGCCTCATTACAGCGTTGGCATTCAATATCAACTTCAGTGTTAGCTTTACCAGAGATAACAATCAGTCGTTGTTCATCCAACCCAAAAGAAATCGTAACTTGTGCGTCGCGTTTTACGCCTACGACCGATCCCAATAAGCGCTTGAATAAGCTGATTTGAATAATACCTTCATAATCAACTCGTTTCTGTGCAGCTTTACTTGGATCAACCGCTCGCGGTATTTTTACCTTTTGCATGGGCGCGAATTTTATCTCCCTAGAAGCATTTAGTCAAAGAAAAACGGAAAAATATCTATTTTTCTACTTTATTATTGAAAGTCACACAATAAAATATAACGTATATCGTAGTATATCACTATGATAACTCTTTGGTTCACTGAGTTCACATGCTCTTTTCAACATATTAAGTCAATATAACCGGGGTATTTACTCTTAATACTGGCATTAATATTCATACCTTAAAAGCCATAAATAGCGATCAGCCATGAAAACCTTACCTGTTGTTTTAGCGTCAACCTCTCCTTATCGAAAAGCTCTACTCGATAAGCTGCATATCCCCTTCACTACAATCAGTCCAATATGCGATGAAAAACTCGTTGAAGGAGAGCCCCCCAAAGAGCGAGCTTTACGACTGGCTATCGCTAAAGCAAAGGGATGCATTGTAACGGATAGCAGTTTAATTGTCGGATCCGATCAAGTCTGCAGTATACAAGGAGAAATATTACGTAAACCCGGTAACAAAGAGAAGGCGATTGTTCAACTATTGAAGCAAAGCGGAAAAACCGTCACATTTTATACTGGCCTATGCGTTTACAATACCAGTACTCATCAAATGAGAGCCGTCGTCGATGAGTTTCATGTTCGTTTTAGAGATCTAGATAGAGAAGAAATCAAACGTTATGTCACTCTTGATACGCCTTATCAGTGTGCCGGTAGTTTCAAATGTGAAGGGCTCGGCATTTCACTCTTTCAAGAGCTTTCAGGAAGCGATCCAAACAGTCTTATAGGGCTCCCGTTGATTCAACTCTGCTCATTACTACGAGAGCAAGGATACTCGATTCCTTAAAATCTAAACGACTGAATGAATAGTGACTAAGGCAGCTTTTTTAACACACTTTCTAGTTTAGCTTCCATATCAGCATTGATTTCCATCCAACTATCCGTTTTTGGATGAACAAATTGTATATTAGCTGCATGCAAAAATAGGCGCTTTAAACCGTACTGCCCCGTATACGCATCAAATCGACTGTCTCCATAACGATCATCCCAAGCAATCGAGTGGCCTTGGTATTGTGCATGCACTCGAATTTGGTGCGTTCGACCAGTAATTGGACTCGCTTGAATCAATGTCGCTTCTTTAAATTGCTTAATAATTTTAAAGCGAGTTTCAGAAGGTTTCCCTTTAGGATTGACACGAACAATGCTATTCACTTCATTTTTTAGTAATGGAGCTCTAACTATTTTATCTGATGCTTTCCACTGCCCCATCACTAACGCAAAGTAATATTTCTTAACCGTCTTTTCTCTGAATTGAGCCTGTAAATGGCGTAATGCTGACCGTTTTTTTGCAACAAGCAAAATCCCAGAAGTATCTCTATCAATTCGATGGACAAGCTCAAGGAAGCGAGCTTGAGGCCTCAATGCTCTTAATGCTTCTATAGCACCAAATTTTAAGCCACTTCCACCATGCACTGCTAATCCCGATGGTTTGTTTAAAATCAGTAAGTGATCATCTTCAAAGATAATATTGCTTTCAAGGGTCGCGACTTTATCCAATTTTGTACTAATCGGTGCTGAGTTGGCTTGCTCTGTCAGTGTTACCGGCGGGATACGAATAACATCACTGGCTTGAAGCTTATATTCTACTTTTACTCTCTTTTTATTGACCCGGACCTCACCTTTACGCACGATACGATATACCATACTTTTAGGCAAAGATTTAAAATAGGTTATTAAAAAGTTATCAATTCGCTGACCTGCCTGATCTTCATCAATGTCAACAAACTCAACTTTAGTTCTTATTTCACTCATCATTTATTCCATTGCAGTAAACCAAACAAGGCAGGGTAATAAACCCCCTATATAATACACACAAAAGGAAAAGTTAGTCACAAAACCAAAACAAAATACACAATATGGTCACTTAACGTTCAATCCTTCCGACAAATAAGTGGATGCCGATTGCTGTGTCGGTAACACACT
>JAOICL010000049.1 GCA_028131545.1 Vibrio sp.
ATTTAGGTATACGTAATTATGAGTCTAATAGGCATTGGCATTGGTATCACTGGCTTAGCATTAATCTTGGCATTTGCTTGGATGGCCATGCTCTCTATGAAACAAAAACGTTTAGATCAAGAGAAACGACATAAAGAGTTGGAACAGCGACGCTCGTTAGAAAAGCACCGTAAACAAGAGCGCCAAGATCGTGTTTTAAAAGCGGAAAGTGGGGATGTTTCTACGATCCTATACCTAGCCAAAGAAGCGGAACGAACAGATTACAAATCAGCACTAAATTGGTATCGAAAAGCGGCTCATTTAGATAATACTATCGCGATGGCTGGTGTCGTACGAATGTGTGAACGTCTTGATGAAAAAGGGATGGATGAAGAAGCTGCGTATTGGCGAGTGACATTATCTTCATTTGAAGGTAACAGTGCTGCAAAATTAAAACGTGCAGAATGTTTACTTCATGGGAGAGGGGTTGAACGTAACACCAGCCGTGGCGAAGCGTTGCTTCAGGAGCTAGCTAAATCAGGTAATCTAAAGGGTGCATTAGCATTAGGTCGATGGTATATCTCAGATACTTGTACTCCAAATGATCCAAACTCGTCAGCTCAATGGTTTAAGCATGCTATGCTTCTCGGTAGCGTTGAAGGTATGATGCACATTGGTTTAGCTTATATACATGGGCAAGGTGTTAAGCAAAGTCGTATTCGTGGATGTTATTGGTTAGAGCGAGCAGCAGAAACGGGGAATACTGAAGCTATGTTTCATGCCGGACAAGCTTGGATGAAACACGGAGCTGAAGGTAAATGTTTAGCTTATATCTGGCTTTTCTTATCGACAAGTTTAGGGCGAAATGAATCCAAACCACTACGTGACCAAGTAGGGGGCACACTTGATACCGATGATACAGTGTATTTGCAGTCGGTTGCTAAACCCTTAATCGGAAAATATAAAAAAGAAGCGGTCGGTAAGCATTCGATTATACACTTATTAAATCAAATGTATGATCGCGGTATAAAAATACCAAAGGGAGCATCAGATGATGATATTTTTCGAAATGATCTTCTCATGCATAAAGCCGATCACTCTTCTGAAGAGGATTCACCTGAAAGTCATGTTTCTGAAGGAAATGTTTCGGAGAACAATATTTCAGAGAACAATGCTTCTGTTCAAAGCCTAGCTTCAGAACAGACCGCGACCTCAGATGAAACTATCAATACAGATAGCATTTCACCTTCTAAAGTAACAGAAGCTAAAAGTAACAATAATGTAAACCCTAAAGGATAATCAGTGATGACTATCCTTTTTGAATGCCTCTTTAAGATCATTGAGTAGAGTATCAATCAGGATAATTAAACGTTTTGGCTGATATTTATCCCTGTGATAGAGCAAGGAGAGCGGTACACTTGGTACTTCCCACTCTTTAAATACATGTGAAAGTACATTGGAATCCAGTTCTTCTTGACAGTAAACTTCGGGAATTCGTATGATCCCTTGCCCCTGTATACCATGATGTAAGAGTACACGACCATTCTTGCATTGCATACTTCCCCCTATATTCATCGTAAATTCATTGTTATCGACTTTATGTCGAAACCCCCATTTCTTGACAGAACCGACAAGGCAACTGTGCATTTTCAGTTGGTTTGGATGAGTTAATAGAGCGTGTTGTTTTAAATAGTTTGGACTCGCTACGGTGACCATATTGAGCGTGGTTATATGACGTGCAATAAGATCGGCATCTTCTAAATATCCCATTCGTATCGCTAAATCAAATTCATCAGCAATGAGATCGACACGGTGACTAGAGAAATCTAATTCAATGGTAATATCTGGGTGGTTACGTAAAAAAGTAGCGAGTATCGGACTAATAATATCTTCACCTATAATCCCACCAACACAGTTGATGCGTATGTGCCCAGAAGGTGTATCTTGATTATTAATACACTCTAGTAGGGCTTGTTCTGTTGTGGCAAAGGTATTCTGGCAGGCATTAAACAGGAGCTTACCCGCATCGGTTAATACAAATTGACGGGTACTTCTTAGCATTAAGGTGACATTGAGCTGCTTTTCAAGGTCGGATAATTGTCTGGATACATGAGATCGAGAGCAGCCGATGTAGTCAGCCACTTTAGTTAAACTGCCTAATTCAGTAATGAGAACGAAGGTTCTCAAAGCAGAAATATTAATATCATCTATGATCATGGTGGTATTCGAATTATGGTAAATATTGTTGCAGTATAGCAACAATGTGTTTACTTGAGGTCTATTTATCAACAATGAAACTTAATCTAATATACACCTTATCGAATCAAAGACATTTTGATTGAATAACATTACGAAACACGATTGTAACTCAGTACGGCAGTTAATATGACCTTCTCGCTGAGTATGACCATAATTATTGAGGATATTTGAATGAAATCATTAGTTGTTATTACAGGTGCAAGCTCTGGTATTGGTGAAGCAATGGCACGTCGATTTAGCGAAGCTGGCCATCCATTATTATTAGTTGCGCGTCGTGTTGAGAAGTTAGAAGCTCTAAATCTACCTAACACATTGTGTGAGAAAGTTGATGTAACGGATAAAGCAAACTTTGAAGCGGCAATAGCAAAAGCAGAAGCAGAATATGGTACGGTTGATTGCTTAATCAACAACGCAGGTGTGATGTTACTTGAGCAAGTGGATACACAGGATCCAAACGAATGGAAACGCATGTTTGATGTTAATGTCATCGGTTTACTGAACGGTATGCAAGCCGTGCTTGCACCAATGAAAGAGCGTAATACAGGCACGATTATTAATGTTAGTTCAATCGCAGGTAAGAAGACTTTCCCTAGTCATGCAGCGTATTGTGGTACTAAGTTTGCTGTACATGCTATCTCTGAAAATGTACGTGAAGAAGTGGCAGCATCAAATGTTCGAGTCACCGTTATTGCGCCGGGTGCAGTAGAAACTGAGCTTCTATCGCATACTACATCTGATCAGATTAAAGACGGTTATACTGATTGGAAAGAGGGGATGGGTGGTGTGTTAAATGCGGATGATGTTGCTCGATCAACACTCTTCGCTTATCAACAGCCTCAAAGTGTGTGTATTCGAGAGATTGCGTTAGCTCCAACTAAGCAAGAACCATAAGATAATCTCAGTATAAAAAAACGCCCTGTTTAATAGACAGGGCGTTTTTTATATCGTAATCGAGAGATTAGTCTTGATACACTTCAATGCTTGGGCATGAACAGATAAGGTTTCTGTCACCGTAAACATTATCGACACGGTTCACTGTTGGCCAGTATTTCGCATTTTTCGCTTCTCTAGATGGGAAGCATGCTAATTCAAGTGAATATGGGCGATCCCATGCAGTTGAATGCAGGTCAAACTGAGTGTGTGGTGCATTGACTAGAGGGTTATTATCCAGTGGCCATTCACCATTTTTCACGAGTTCCATTTCTGAACGAATCGCGATCATCGCATCACAGAAACGATCGATTTCCGCTAAATCTTCGGATTCTGTTGGTTCAATCATTAACGTGCCAGCAACAGGGAATGACATGGTTGGTGCATGGAAACCGTAATCCATTAAGCGCTTCGCAATGTCTTCCTCAGTGATACCGGTAGACTCTTTTAATGGGCGAATATCAATAATACATTCATGAGCAACGCGACCATTGGTACCACGGTAAAGTACAGGGTAATGTTCCGCTAAGCGCTCGGTAATGTAGTTGGCATTCAATATGGCTAATTTTGTTGCCTGAGTTAGACCTGCTTCACCCATCATAGCAATATAGGCCCATGAAATTGGTAGAATGGAAGCACTACCTAAATCAGCAGCAGAAACAGCGTAATCTTTACCTTCAACACCATTTTCAACATGTCCCGGTAAGAAAGGGGCTAGATGCGATTTCACACCGATAGGGCCCATACCAGGACCGCCGCCGCCATGTGGAATACAGAATGTTTTATGTAAGTTGAGGTGTGAAACATCAGAGCCAATAAAGCCTGGTGATGTTAGGCCCACTTGAGCATTCATATTCGCGCCATCTAAGTAGACTTGGCCGCCAGCAGCGTGAACCAATTCACACACATCTTTCACTTGCTCTTCAAATACACCGTGTGTTGATGGGTAAGTGATCATGATGCTAGATAAGTTATCTTTATGTTTTTCAATATTGGCTTTTAAGTCGCTAATATCAACATTACCCTCATTGTCACACTTTACTACGACTACTTTCAATGAAAGCATTGATGCTGTTGCTGGGTTGGTCCCGTGTGCCGAACTTGGAATTAAACAGATGTTGCGATGACCTTCACCACGGCTTCGATGGTAACGTTGAATCGCGATAAGACCGGCATATTCACCAGACGCACCCGCATTTGGCTGTAAGGAAAAGGCATCGTAGCCTGTGATTTCACAGAGCTTTTCTTTAAGGTCCTGTGCTAATGCGGTATAACCTGCAGCCTGTTCGATTGGTGCAAATGGGTGTAATGCCCCAAACTCAGGCCAAGTAACAGGAATCATTTCAGCTACGGCATTTAACTTCATCGTACAGCTCCCTAGTGGGATCATACCGTGCGTCAAAGAGAAATCTTTGTTTTCTAATTGTTTTAAGTAACGCATCATTTGTGTTTCACTGCGGTGAGTGTTGAACACAGGATGAGTTAGGTAGTCAGATGTACGACGTAGCGACTCTGGAATAGCGGCAAACTCATTTGATGTAATCGTATTTGACAGTGTTTGAATATCAGATGTGATACCAAAAACATTGAATAATGAAGCAATATCTTCAATGGTTGTTGTTTCATCGAAGCTGATACCGATTTGTTTATCGAGTAAACGTAAGTTGATGTCTGCTTTTTGTGCCTTTGCATACAGATCTTGAGTTTGTACATCAGTGTTGATGGTAACAGTATCAAAAAATTGATTATGCGCTAACTCGTAGCCAGCTTCCGTTAGACCTGCCGCTAAAATGGCGGTCATATGGTGAGTACGACGAGCGATAGATTTTAAACCTTCAGCGCCATGGTATACCGCATAGAAAGAAGCCATGTTCGCGAGTAATGCTTGAGCAGTACAAATGTTAGACGTCGCTTTTTCACGACGGATATGCTGCTCTCTAGCTTGCATTGCCATACGTAGAGCTTGATTACCGTGAACATCTTTTGATACACCGATCATGCGGCCTGGAATCGTACGTTTGAATTTATCGCGTGTTGCTAAAAAGGCGGCATGTGGACCACCGTAACCCATTGGGACACCGAAGCGTTGTGAAGAACCTATGACGATATCAGCGCCCATTTCACCAGCAGGTTTGATCAAAGTAGAAGCCAGTAAATCAGTCGCAACAGCCACTAATCCTTTTTTCGATTGGACCGACTTGATTGCGTTGCTGAGATCTCTGACTTCACCGGTGGTACCAGGATGTTGGAATAGTGCACCAAACACATCGTATTGTTCGATATTGTCGATGGAGTCGACCTGTACTTCAAATCCAAAGCCTTCAGCACGAGTATAAATTAACGCAAGTGTTTGTGGATGAACATCATCGGCAACAAAGAAGAGATTACTCTTACTTTTACCAGCACGCTTACATAAACTCATTGCTTCAGCAGCGGCGGTAGCTTCATCAAGTAACGAAGCATTAGCAATGTCCATTGCTGTTAAATCCATGACCATTTGTTGGAAGTTTAATAATGCTTCTAATCGGCCTTGGGAGATTTCTGGTTGGTAAGGTGTATACGCAGTGTACCAACCTGGGTTTTCTAAAACGTTACGCAGAATAACATTTGGAGTAAATGTATTGTGGTAGCCTTGCCCAATAAAAGTACGTTTGATCTCATTTTTTTGAGCAATACATTTAATCGAAGCAAGCATTTCAACTTCGCTTTGAGCTTGTGCCAGATTTAGTGGCTTTTCTAAACGAATTTTAGCGGGAATCGTTTCATCGATTAGAGCGTCAAGGCTACTGGATTTAATTTTATCCAGCATGACTTGCTGCTCATTGATGTTAGGGCCATTGTGGCGAGAAACAAATTCGTTATGTGTACTTAGGCTAGATAACAGGTTGGTCATGGGAGTTCCTTGCTGCAATGTTTATGCTTAGAGGTTCTATTCTTATTATTTGATGACGACTTGTTAATGGGATCGCGAGGATCGTTTTTATCAAGTGTGAATAGCATAAACAAATAAAACTGCCCTTTTAGTAAAGGGCAGTTGAGTGGTATTAATAGGATTAATCTTCGATAGACGCTAGGTAGTCTTCAGCTGTCTTTAAGTTGTCTAATTCACTAGGGTTAGACATTTTTATCTTACAAATCCAGCCAGCGTTATATGAATCGTCATTAATCGTTTCTGGAGAATCTTCAAGATCTTCGTTAACTTCGATAATTTCACCTGAAACCGGTGCATAAATATCTGAAGCTGCTTTCGTTGATTCGATGGTTGAAAATTCGTCACCTGCTTCAACTTCAGTTTCCGTTTCTGGAAGTTCAACGTATACGATATCACCAAGTAGTTCTTGGGCATGCTCTGAAATACCCATAGTGACAGTACCGTCACCGTTATCTAGAATCCACTCGTGACTTTCAGCAAATTTAAGGTTATTTTCCATGGTGAATGACTCCTAATACAGAATTTAAAAAAGATAGCAAACGTTTGCTTTATCCAATGGCCAATAAAATAGCGGCAGATGAGGACTTTGGCAAATATTAATTTATTATCGGAAATAAAATGTCACAAAATGTCGATTATCGCACAATAAAGCCCACCAGGTACTGTTGACGTAGGGTATTGCTTGGTATAATCGGGTTACTCATAAGACAAGTTAATATGTGAATATAAATATGGATATAACGCTTTCGAATAATCAGGACGATACGGCGAGCGAAGCCAACCCGTTGCTATTAGGTAATAAGATAAAAAAAATTCGCTCCGAACTTGGTTTAACTTTAGAAGAAGCGAGTGCGCGTACCGGCCTTGCGCGATCCACGCTAAGTAAAATTGAAAACGATAATATCTCCCCAACATTTCAAGCAATGCAAAAACTCGCTAATGGCCTAAATATCGATATGCCTCAACTGTTTGAACCCACAGCGAATGCCATTGCTTCAGGAAGAAGAGATGTGTGCCTAAAAGGACAAGGCAAACAACACCCAACCCCAACATATCAACATGAACTGCTTGCGCATCAACTTTCAAATAAAAAAATGTTTCCTTTTAAATGTAAGGTTCGTGCTCGCTCATTTGATGAATTCAAAGAATGGATTAAACATGACGGCGAAGAATTTTTATTGGTACTAAGCGGAACATTGTGTTTTTACAGTGAATTTTATGAACCTGTTGAGCTCTCAGAAGGAGACAGTGTTTATTATGATGCATCTATGGGGCATGCACTGATTAGTGTTAGTGAGAACGATGCTGAAGCATTGTGGGTCACCGCAAAATAACCATAGCGGATTGCTACAAGATAATAGTGATGATCGGTCACTGAAAGTAATAATAGGTCGCAGCAAAGTCACGTCGCAGTAAGGTAACCATGGTGGATCAATGATACGAACCATTGGATATTAGGTAAGAAGAACTCACTTAGAAGCTGCCTCAGATCAAAATCGTTTATAGATATAGCGCTATAGACATAGTTAAATTTAGGAATATCTCTCATGACAGAATTACTGACAACGCCTCTGCATTCATTACATGTTGAAGCGGGTGCAAAAATGGTCCCTTTTGCTGGATATGATATGCCAGTTCAATACAAGTTAGGGGTAAAAAAAGAACATAATCATACGCGAGAAAATGCCGGCTTATTTGATGTCTCTCATATGGGGCAGTTACGTTTAGTTGGTAGTCATGCTGCAGCTTATTTAGAATCTCTTGTCCCGGTTGATATTATTGACCTGAAAGAAGGGAATCAACGTTACGCATTTTTCACCAATGAGCAGGGTGGCATCATGGATGATCTTATGGTTGCAAACCTGGGTGATCATCTGTTTGTTGTCGTCAACGCGGCATGTAAAGAGCAAGATATTGCCCATTTAAGCTCTAATCTCCCTGAAGATGTGGCGTTAGAAGTTATCGAAGATAGAGCATTATTAGCCTTACAAGGGCCAAAGGCCGCTCAAGTGTTAGCTCGTTTGGTTCCTGGTGTAGAATCGATGGTTTTCATGGATGTAAAATGCATCTCAGTGGATGGTGTTGAGTTAATTATTAGCCGTAGTGGCTATACCGGTGAAGATGGCTTTGAAATCTCAATACCAGAAAGCAATGCCAAGACATTCGCTGAAAAGCTGACTGCAGAGCAGGAAGTGGAATGGATCGGTTTAGGTGCACGTGACTCTCTTCGATTGGAGTGTGGTTTATGTTTGTATGGACACGACTTAAATACCGAAACAACGCCCGTTGAATCCAGTTTATTATGGGGTATCAGTAAGATTCGTCGTACTGATGCTGAGCGTGCTGGAGGTTTCCCAGGCGCTGAGATTATTCTATCTCAGATCGCAACAAAAGCGATAAACAAAAAGCGTGTTGGTTTATTGGGTTTAGCGAAAACGCCAGTAAGAGAAGGGGCGAAGCTGTTCTCTAGTGATGATGAAGAGATTGGTATCGTTACCAGTGGAACCGTGGGACCAACAGCGGGTCAGCCCGTTGCGATGGGTTATGTGACTTTAGGTTTCGCAGGCGTGGAGACTCAGGTCTTTGCTGATGTACGTGGTAAAAAAGTACCGATGAAAGTCGCTAAGATGCCTTTTGTTCCTCAGCGTTACTACCGCGGGTAAGTTAAAAGTATGATTTTTCAAAGGGGCGTTCAAACGCCTCTTTTTTATATGCCTGAGTTAAATTTAAATGGCAGGATAAGTTAATCAGTAAGTTATGCTGTATCCACTGCGACAATAATTGCCCAATCAATCTTACATATTCCTTATAGTTATATCTGACGACCTCGCCAACCATCAAAAGCCACACTAACGTTATAAGAGTGAAACCACTTTTTACAAAGAGGCTTTGATGTTACCGATTTCTAGATTCCGTTGTAAGTACACTAAAGTCTTACCTTTCTATTGCCTGATTGCTCTTTTTTCTAGTGCAGTGCATTCTGATAATATTTCAGTGACGCCTTATATTGTTAATGGTAATGACGCGACTGTCTCCGATTACGGTGACTTTACGAGTCTTTTTTATGATCGTATTAATTATGATGGCGTGTATGGTACAGGGGCTTTTTGTGGCGCTACCGCGTTAAACAGTCAATATATTTTAACTGCAGCACACTGTTTGCATGATGGCAGTGGGAATCTAGATGATTACGCTTTATTCACTTCAGTCGTCCCTAATTTACAAACTGAGACCAGTTGGCCAAATGGTATTTCAGAGAAGCAGACCGTCAGTGAGATTTACATTCACCCCGATTATGATGATTCAAGCAGCACGCTTTGGCAAAATGATATTGCAATACTAAAGTTGGATGCTCCACTGTCAGGTACCAATAGTATTCAAAGGCCCATTAATGAATCTTATCAGAATAGTAGCAATACATTTATGACGATTGGGCATGGTAACAATACGTCAGGAGTGGATAGTGAAATAGAGCTTCAAGAAGTCATGTTAGGATACGTATCAGAAGCATCTTGTCAAAGTATTTGGTCGAGAATTACGGATCTTCAGATATGCTTTTCAGGGACTTATGATAATACATCGACCTTGTATGACAGTACTTGCCAAGGTGATTCAGGCGGGCCAGTATATTGGGATGAATACGGTGATGGAAGCAGTTATATTCAGGTTGGTATCACGAGCTTTGGGCCAAGTACTTGTGGTACCGCTGTTGGTTCAGCTGACGTAACATCTGTGTTTACAGAGGTATACGATTATGAAGCTTGGATTGATGCCGTTCTTAATGGTGTTACACCGGCGAGTTACACGGTGACTGAGGTTGCTAAGTATGCTTGTATTAATAATTCAAGTAACTGTACGATAGATTATGGTAATGGTTCTTCTTCTTTTCTAGTGGAAGAGTCTGAATCAGACGATGATGAATCATCAAGTGGCGGTGGCAGTATGGGGTGGGGCACTTTGTTATTGCTAGTGGGATTTCGATGGATACGTAATGCGACAGTTACGTAATGTGGAAGCTACATAAATAGAAACATCAGTTGTTATCAAAATTGAAGTTAAAAAAGAGCTAAGTTGACCTCAGCTCTTTTTTTATAGGGGCGTTACTATGATGGATAGCATCTATACCGATATAACCTGAACGTTAGTCATATACTGTAGGTATAGGTTGACGTTTGTGCTGTGTTTTCGTGTAAATATCGATGAGTTTACGCGAAACTTCTAGGTCTTTGTTTTTACCTTCTAAAAAGTCATCGATTTGGTCATAGGTCAGATCAAGCGCATCTTCATCAGCTTTTTGTGGATCAAGTTCTTCTAGGTCGGCAGTTGGTATTTTTTGGACCAATTGTGCTGGTGCATCGAGCTCTGCTGCGATCTGGCGTACTTGGCGTTTACTCAAACCAAATAAAGGCGCTAAGTCACAAGCACCATCACCAAATTTAGTATAAAAGCCCGTGATATTTTCAGCTGAGTGATCCGTGCCTAGTACTAAGCCTCCAACGTAACCCGCCACTTGATATTGTGCAGCCATGCGTGCTCTTGCTTTTACGTTACCTTTTACAAAATCTACTTTTTCAGCAGATTTTGGAATTAATCCGGTGTTTTCTAGCCCAATATTCGTTGCAGAATGTAAACCATCGACACCTTGCTTGATATTAATTGAAACAGAATGTGTCGGTTTGATAAAACGTAACGCTAATTGTGCTTCATCTTCATCTTTTTGCTCACCGTAAGGTAGGCGAACAGCAATGAATTGATAGTCTTTACTATTGGATTCAGTATTAAGTTCATCAACGGCTAATTGAGCAAGGCGACCACAGGTCGTCGAATCAACACCGCCACTAATCCCTAAAACCAGAGATTTGCAATAGGCTGCTTTTAGCTTACTCTTAATAAAAGAGACTCGACGAGAAATCTCCTGAGAAGGGTTAATTTCAGGGAGGACTTTCATTTCCTCAATAATGCGCTGTTCCATGTTAAATACCTAAGGGAGAACGAAATATAATTATGTTATTATAACAAAACTGCTTTTAACATAACATGGATAGAGACAAAATAATGAAGAAAATCGCTGTTTTTGGAAGTGCTTTTAACCCACCTTCGTTAGGACATAAAAGTGTTATCGAGTCGTTATCGCATTTTGATGAAGTGTTACTTCTTCCGAGTATTGCTCATGCATGGGGAAAGGAAATGTTACCCTATGATCAGCGATGTGAATTGGTTAATGCTTTTTTAAAAGATATAGAAGTGAATAATGCTCAGCTATCTACGATAGAAAAAGAGATTTATAAAAATGGTGAAAGTGTGATAACATATGAGGTGTTGATCGCTTTACAATCGAAAAATCCAGAGGCTGAACTCACGTTTATTTTAGGTCCGGATAACTTTTTTAATTTTTCTCGCTTTGCTAAAGCTGAGGAAATAGTACAACGCTGGCACATACTGATGTGTCCGGAGAATGTCAAAATAAGAAGTACAGATATTAGAAACGCACTCAAGGATAAGAGAACGATAACTGGTCTAACCACTGATTCTGTAGTATGTTTAATACAACAGAACCAATATTACGATTAACCCTGATGTATTGATGTAGCAAAAATAGGGGGGGGCAGATGAAGCAACTGGTTTGTTTTTTATTGCTAACAGGCTTGATATGGAATGTTCAAGCAAATGAAAATATCAAATTACAATTATCAGATGAGCCATGTATATCATCTGGTGTAAAAACACAATATGAGTCATTGGGCTATAATTGCATGACATCAGAAAGCTATGAGGTCAGTTTAGAAGATGCTGCCTCAAGCTTGCAATTGAGTACCAATGATGATGATAGTATGTCCAGTTATTGGGCTGGCTGGTTGTCAGTAGAGACAGCCCCGATGATTTCTAACTTCATCGAAAATAACCACTTTGGAATTGGTATTTGGTTACCTTCAGAAATAGAAGCGTCCAAAAATGAATTTACCTACGATGAGCTACTCATGGAGCATGGTTTACGCTTTTCATTGGGTATCGG
Source organism: Vibrio sp. (assembly GCA_028131545.1). Lineage (GTDB taxonomy): Bacteria > Pseudomonadota > Gammaproteobacteria > Enterobacterales > Vibrionaceae > Vibrio. Next base: position 12,114 of record JAOICL010000049.1, read on the forward strand.
TGATCGTGTTGTAGGTGAACCTCGGTTCCGAATTGATTACCAATGGCATGATGATTATCACTCTCAGTACATGCTGCAATTAGAAGTGCCGATGGAATAATACTTCGATATAAACAGATGAAAATATTAATAGAATAAAAGCTGCCTTGTGCAGCTTTTATTCTATTAGCAAGAATGAAGCAGAAAATAGAAAGCAGAATCCTGCTTATTAATATGGTTGATCTATAGAGTCATTACTATAGAATCAACGTTAAGGTTAGGTTGCATTAGTAATTGCAATGAAGCCTTATCTTCATTTACTTTATCAATACAATGTTATTGATTTATACCCACATGTGTTGCTTAGTATGCAACACCACTGAAGGATATTATATGCCTATTATTACTCTTCCTGACGGTAGCCAACGTCAATTTGATCACTCAATCTCGACTCTTGATGTCGCACTCTCTATCGGTCCTGGTCTTGCTAAAGCAACCATTGCTGGCCGTGTTGATGGTGAACGTGTTGATGCATGTGATTTAATTGAGCAGGATGCAAGTCTCGAGATCATTACAGCTAAAGACGACGACGGTTTAGAAATTGTTCGTCACTCTTGTGCTCACTTACTTGGTCACGCATTAAAACAGCTTTATCCAAATGCAAAAATGGCGATTGGACCAACGATTGATAATGGTTTTTACTACGATATCGATTTAGATGAATCTCTTACACAGGATGATTTAGCTAAAATCGAAAAGCGTATGAAAGAGCTTGCGAAAACAAAATACCAAGTTATCAAGAAAAAGGTAAGTTGGCAGGAAGCGCGTGATACATTTGAATCACGTGAAGAACCTTATAAGATCGAAATCTTAGATGAAAATGTATCACGTGATGACCAACCTGGTTTGTATCATCATGATGAATACATCGATATGTGTCGTGGTCCACACGTACCAAACATGGGATTCTGTCAACACTTTACTCTATTGAATGTTGCAGGCGCTTATTGGCGTGGTAACAGCGATAATAAAATGTTACAGCGTATCTACGGTACAGCATTCCACGATAAGAAAGCACTAAAAGCGCATTTGACTCGTTTAGAAGAAGCGGCAAAACGCGACCACCGTAAAATAGGTAAACATCTGGATTTATTCCATATGCAGCAAGAAGCTCCTGGTATGGTTTTCTGGCATCATAATGGGTGGTCTATTTTCCGTGACTTAGAAGTGTTTGTTCGTGAAAAGTTAACTGAATACGAATACCAAGAAGTTAAAGGTCCTCTTATTATGGACCGTGTTCTATGGGAACGTTCTGGTCACTGGGATAAATACGCAGAAGCTATGTTTACAACAGCGTCTGAGAACCGTGACTATGCACTAAAGCCAATGAACTGTCCTGGTCACGTGCAAATCTTTAATCAAGGTTTGAAATCTTACCGTGATTTACCACTGCGTATGGCAGAATTTGGTTCTTGTCATCGAAATGAGCCATCGGGTGCATTACATGGTATAATGCGCGTTCGTGGGTTTACTCAAGATGATGCGCATATTTTTTGTACTGAGAGTCAAATACAAGAAGAAGTAACAAATTGTATTAAGATGGTTTACGATACATATCAAACTTTCGGCTTTGATAATATTGTAGTCAAACTGTCTACACGTCCTGAACAGCGTGTTGGTTCTGATGAAATTTGGGATGAATCTGAAGAAGCATTGAAGCAAGCTTTAGCGACTATGGAAATTCCATACGAGATTCAAGAAGGCGAAGGCGCGTTCTATGGCCCAAAAATTGAATTTACCTTATACGATTGTTTAGATCGTGCATGGCAATGTGGTACGGTTCAACTAGACTTCAATTTGCCTTCTCGTTTAGGTGCAACATACGTTGGTGAAAACAATGAACGTTTGGTTCCGGTGATGATTCACCGTGCAATTCTAGGTTCGTTAGAACGCTTCATCGGTATCTTAATCGAAGAATATGCTGGTTTCTTCCCAACATGGTTAGCACCAGAACAAGCTGTGATTGTAAATATCACAAGCAAACAGTCAGAATATGTTCAGGAAGTTGCAAAAAAACTGCAAAAAAGTGGAATTAGAGCAAAAGCTGACTTGAGAAATGAGAAAATTGGATTTAAAATTCGCGAACATACTTTAAAACGTGTACCATACATGCTTGTGTGCGGTGACCAAGAAATGGAAGCTGGCGAAATTGCAGTTCGTACACGTAAAGGTAAAGATCTCGGTAAATTTAAAGTGGATGACTTTATTGCATATATGCAAGATGAGATCTCAAGCCGTAAGCTCAATCTGGAGGAATAAGCTATTAAAGGCGGAAGACGTGGTCCTGTGACCAAAACAAACCCACATCGTTTAAACGATGAGATTCGAGGCGTACGTGAAGTTCGTCTAACTGGCGCTGATGGTGAAGCAGTTGGTATCGTATCAATTCAGGATGCATTAAGTGCTGCTGATGAAGCCGGTATGGATTTAGTAGAAATTAGTCCAAATGCTGAGCCGCCAGTCTGTCGTGTGATGGATTATGGTAAGTTCCTCTTTGAAAAGAGCAAAGCTGCTAAAGAGCAGAAGAAAAAGCAAAAACAGATTCAGATTAAGGAAATAAAATTCCGACCTGGAACTGATATTGGAGACTATCAGGTAAAACTACGCAACCTGACGCGTTTCCTTGAAGACGGCAACAAAGTGAAAGTAACTATTCGCTTCCGTGGCCGCGAAATGGCACACCAAGAGATTGGCGTTGATGTTCTTGAGCGTTTGAAGGTAGACACAGCTGAACTAGCAGTGGTAGAATCCTTCCCTACAAGAATTGAAGGCCGCCAAATGATCATGGTGCTTGCCCCTAAAAAGAAGTAATTAACGGCTTACAAGTATTAAACCGAGCCATTGTATAATGGCTGGTTTTTTCGCCCTAATTACATTGTTTAATAAACTGTAACAATGCGGAGTTATTCATCATGCCTAAGATGAAAACCAACAAAGGTGCTGCTAAGCGTTTTAAGAAAACTGCTGGTGGTATCAAATTTAAGCACGCTACAAAACGTCACATCCTGACTAAGCGTACGACTAAGAATAAACGTCAGCTACGTCCAAATGCAATCCTTCCTAAGTGTGAAGTGGCTGCAGTTGCTCGTATGATGCCATACGCTTAATTCATTAGTTAATTTTTAAATCGTTTAGTTTAGGAGAGTCATCATGCCTCGCGTAAAACGTGGTGTACAAGCTCGTGCACGTCATAAGAAAGTTCTAAAGCAAGCTAAAGGTTACTACGGAGCACGTTCACGTGTTTACCGCGTAGCTTTCCAAGCGGTTACTAAAGCAGGTCAATATGCTTACCGTGACCGTCGCAACAAGAAGCGTCAATTCCGTCAACTTTGGATTGCACGTATCAATGCTGCGTCTCGTCAGAATGGTCTATCTTACAGCCGTTTCATTAACGGTCTTAAGAAAGCATCTATCGAGATCGATCGTAAGATCCTTGCTGATATCGCTGTATTTGACAAAGCTGCATTTGCAGTTCTAGTTCAAAAAGCGAAAGCATCTCTATAATTATAATTTAGAGTTGTATAGTATTTTAAAGGAGAGCTTATGCTCTCCTTTTTTATTGCCTGTAATTTGAGAATGTGTCATCTAAAAACAGAATGATTAGAAGATCAGGTGAGCAATACCGGCAATGATAGGGAGTGTAACTAACGTTCGTAAAATAAAGATCATAAACAATTCTACAATATTGATTGGGATCTTACTGCCGAGCATTAATGCACCAATCTCAGACATATAGATCAACTGAGTAACGGATACCGCTGCAATGACGAAACGGGTTAAGTCACTTTCGACGGATGATGCTGCTAAAATGGCAGGAATGAACATATCAGCAAACCCGACAACAATAGTCTCAGAAGCAACCGTAGCTTCTGGTATTTGAAGCAGCTCTAGATACGGTACAAAGGGCATTCCTAGCCAGCTAAAGATCGGTGTATATTCAGCGATAATGAGAGCAATTGTTCCAATTCCCATCACAACAGGCAGTACCCCAAATACCATATCGATAGCATTTTTTGCCCCTTCCTTTACTGTCTCTCTATAAGAAGTCGTACTGTTTGCTTTTTTTAAGGCGAGTTCGAATCCATAGGTCATACTCGAATAGCCTTGAGGTGTTTTTTGATGTGATTCATTAGGCGTTGAACCATCAATAAAGGTATCACTCTTCTTTGATAAAGGAGGGAGTCTAGGGACAATGATTGCCGCGACGAAACCTGCAAGACATACAGCAGCATAAAATGGGACAAAGTAAGATTCTAAATTGACTTGCGCAATAACGATGAGGCTAAACGTAATGGATACTGCCGAGAATGTGGTTCCAATAACGGCTGCTTCTCTTTGTGTATAAAACTTATCTTCGTATTGCTTGCTCGTTAATAATACGCCAACACTGCCATCTCCTAACCACGATGTTATACAGTCAACAGCCCCTCGTCCTGGTAAATTAAATATAGGTCGCATTATGCGTGAGAATAGGGTTCCGAAAAATTCTAATAAACCAAAATTGAGGAGTAAAGGAAGTAAGAAGCCAGCAAAAATAAAGACAGATAAAAGCGTTGGAAGCAAACCTTCTAGTACCAGTCCACCGGTATTTTCTTCCCACAGTGCTTGCGGCCCCATTTGATAATAGGTGGCAATAGCCGCTATCGCACCAATGAGTCGAACGAGTAACCAAGGGATAGAAGGCCTTAGTAGATTGTGAATAAAGGAACTGGAAGAAGGCGTTAAGAAACGGTAAATAATCGATGATACGGCCATTAAGCTAATAATGATGGTAATCAATGCAACTAGGTAGTCAGCAAAGGCCATTTGAAAGGACTTTGCCAATACTGCGATTGGGATCGTATAGCTACCGTCATAATTGACCGGTGCCATGAAAAGTAGGACACCCAGCGTCGAAGGAACTAAAAACTTACTAATGGAATGTTGCACACGAAAACCTAACTATAAAAATAATTCAATAAGTATAGCTAAGTGTTTGTAATTTTGAAGTTTCGTTGTAAATATTTATGCAGAT
>JAOICL010000005.1 GCA_028131545.1 Vibrio sp.
CGGTAGCGGCCGAAACCCTTTGATTGTGTTATCAGAAGTGAAATCTCGGTGATTGTTGAGTTTGTCATACACACGGTCATCACTATTCGCATCTTCAATGAGAGGGTAATCAATACCGAACAAATAATAATCTTGATCTAAACAAATAATCGTCATTATTGATTCCCTTCTAGTAATTTACCATCATTAGCATCCGCATTGTAAAGGTTAGGGTTTGTTGTTCGGCGACCCGTTTGAATGACCACCCAAGACTGACGATAATCACCGTTATGAATATATTTATCGAGATTTTGGTAATTATAAAATCGCATTGTGGCAACACCTTGTTGCGTCATAAAACTATCATTACTTAAATTATTAGGTTTATGATATATATTCTTAAATTCTTCAGAAGTGGGTAACTCACGAATAATTGTTAAAGAATCAGTATCAATGACAAGTTTATGTAAAGAATTTTTCATCCAAGCGTATTTTCCATTAGGACTTATAATACGACTTGTGTATGCTCGCTTTCCTAATGAATAACTATCACGGTATTTATCACTTGGTTTAATACCTTTTAATCTTGCACCAGTCTTAATATCGTAAATACCTAACCCAATATCCCCAACATAAACTAATTGGCCATTTCGGATTACGGCTGAATTAGAAAGCTTTAAAGGGGAGGTTGTTTTTGTTTGAGTGACTAGGTCGTAGCGATAGTAATGACCACCATTGGAATAATGAACCGCTTGGCTATCTTCTTCCCATACAAAAAAGGGCTTAGATCGAGATTTCCCAATGATCGTTGTTTCCTGCGTTTGTAAATCAAAAATGGCTTTAAACAATCCGTCGGCATTACTGTAGGCGTAGGCGACATAGCGCATGTTCGGAGAGCGACGCAGTTCACCTTGCCGTACGCCATCTACGGGGATAGCATCGGTTACAAGACGTAGATCGGTGCCATCAACCTTGATGCTCCAAATTTTATCCGCTTTTTCATATTTATCGCCTTTATGATCGTTGTCCCACCAGAATTGAATGCGGGGCTTATCATAGGAGCTTGCGTCGTTTAAATCTTCTCGTGACCACTCTTTTGCTTTGTAAACCGCATAACTCGGTTTGCTCGGTATAATGCCGGGCTTATCTGGCGGAGATAAATCTTCTGAATATACGATGTAGTTATGCTCACTAATCCATTGACAGCGTTCACCAGTAACATCGAAACGTTTTAATCGAGCATCTCTAAAGTGGCAAGGCTTGCCTTGAACCTGTTCTACTTGTGGTTGCACCGCAACCGATTCGGAATCGTCTTGGCAGCCGAGTAACAACCCGGTCAGTGCGGCAATAATAATGTGATAACGCATATCTTTCCTATGGGGCTATCCCATGGCGGTGTTCAAAATCATTCATTCATTCGATGAAGGCCATGGGTCGTGTAATGGTAAAGTCGTGCTCAACGTAAATTTAATTGCTTTATTAAGACGTTATACCACATTTCATATTCAACTCTGAGTCTATCATTGTGAGAGTGAGAGGCGCATCAAACTGCGTGTTTTTGTCGGTTTTTTATGGGGTTTTCATCGTTAAAATGACGGTTTTTCTAGTGGAAATGACAGAGGTCATGGTACCCAACTAATGAAAAAATTGACTAGATTTATTGAATTACAGATTTAAGCCATAAAGATGAGAGTAATGGACTGACGATTAGTTGAAGATCATCAAGATATCGTTAGCGTTTTCTTTGATTATTTTGAAACTCAAGGACATACACTGGATCATGCTATTAATGGAAAGCAAGGTGTAATGCTTTGCCAGAATCATCATTACGATGTCATTATTCTGTGGTCGAATTGACGATAGAAGACATTGAACATTCATTTGCTCAAAATAGATTAGAGAGAATGCATACTTTTTTAGAATCAGGCGCGACTGATGAAAAAGTCGCGACTTTACATTCAAAGGCTAATTCAGAAGCAAGGCAAGATCCTTTAACTTTTCATGATAAGACATGGGTTGTAACGCATTTAAGCGATTTACGAAGTTGGATACCCGATATTCAGCAATTAGCTTATCATCAAGCGATTGAAATTGAGTATGGCGGAGCGACGGGGGAAAAGTGAGTTGCCACAGTATGATTCCTTACTCATAATGAAGGTTTCATTGCCTATCAAAGGAGCATCACAGAATGTCTTATTATTTTAAAAATGAGACAGAAGAAGCATAACATTCCTTCCTTGAACTATTTATATTCATACTATTTCCAACCATAATGAATTTTATTATTGAATGTACTAACTATAAATTATTGAATAATAGGAATGATTCCGATATCCATCTAAGATTACTTAAATATCATGTGTTTAACTTGAGTAATATTTATGAAAGAATCGACATATAAAGACAATAGAAAGAAACTCATTAAAGCGAGCCGCCTTCATAGCATTCATTGGATTATTATTGGGCTTTCTTTAGTTCTTACTTTTTCTGCTTGGTATTATTCAAAATTACAACTTGAACAGAAATTAGAATTAAAATTTAACCGTAATGCGGAACAAGTCGTTTCCCTTGTTAAAGAAAGAATGGAACTGTATGAAAATGCATTATGGGGAGGTGTTGCTTATGCTGACGCTAATAAGGAAGCCATTTCTTATTTAGATTGGCTATCCTATGCCAACAGCTTAAAGATAGATCAAGCCTACCCTGGAATTAATGGTATCGGTATTATTTATAATATTCAACAAGATCAATTAGACGATTACTTACAAGTTCAACGGTCGTTAAGGCCCGATTACGATATTCATCCTATTCACAAAGAAACAGAATATTGGCCTATCACTTATGTAGAACCAGCAAAGCCAAACGCGAAAGCGATTGGACTTGATATGGCGTTTGAACACAATCGTTATTCTTCCATAAAAAAAGCCAGAGATACCGGCACCGCTCAGCTGACCGGACCGATTACCTTAGTTCAAGACTCAAAGAAAACACCTGGGTTTCTATTTTATACTCCATTTTATAAATATGGAGTAACACCCAAGACAGTAGATGAACGTAGAGAATATATTGTCGGTGTCACTTACGCTCCATTTATAATGAAGAATCTGATGCAAGGGACATTGGCAGAAAAAAACCGACAGGTGAGTATCGAGATACATGATGGTGATGAGGTGTTGTTCAATGATCATGAGGGGGGAGAAGATAATCAATATGATGTTAACCCTCTGTTTAGTAAAATGATGGATCTGGACTTCTATGGCCGTACATGGACATTCACATTAACCTCTAATCTTGGTTTTAGAGAAGAAGCTGCTTCAGATCAACCTTACTTTATCTTGATTGCTGGATTGACTATTGATTCACTATTATTAGGTTTATTTATTTTCTTATCGCGTGCAAATCGACAAGCTTTATTTTATGCAGACGAGATGACCAATGAATTGACTGAAAAAACTCTAAATCTAGAGAAGTCGAATAAAGACTTAGAGCAGTTTTCTTATGTTGCATCACACGATCTTAAATCACCTTTGAATGCAATGAAGCAATTATCTGAATGGATAGTCGAAGATTGTGAAGATATATTACCGGATAATTCTAAAAAACATCTTACTTTACTGTCACAAAGAAGTGAAAGAATGATGACCTTACTGAATGATTTATTGGATTATTCGCGCTCAGGGACAAAAAAATATGACAATGAAACGGTGAACATACAGGCACTGTCGCAAGACATCTTGTTTATGCTAGGTGGGAGTACCCAATTTACATGTCATTGTGATGACGTTGTGATCAATATACCTAAAAAACCCTTTGAAATTGTATTACGGAATTTAATTTCTAATGCAATAAAACATCATGATAAAGAGACAGGTAACATTACGGTGTCCTACTTATCATCGGGTGACAATCACAAGATTACTGTGACCGATGATGGACCCGGCATTCCACAGGAGTTTCATAGCAAGGCATTAGAAATGTTTCAAACACTGCAACCAAGAGATCGCGTGGAAGGCAGTGGAATGGGGCTCGCTATCATTAAACGTATTGTTGAAAATTATGATGGGTATGTTGAGATTCAATCCGATGGCACGCAAGGTACTAGCATTATTTTGATATGGAAAAAGTAAGAGGGAATTATGGTTAAGGAAGCACAGGAAGTTTCTATTTTATTGATCGAAGATGATGATGTTGATGCCATGAGTATTGAACGGAGTTTTAGAAAAAAGAGAATATCTAATCCTATTATTCGAGCCTACGATGGTATTGAAGCACTGGAATTTCTTAATAATGAAAACGTTGAACGCCCAATTATAATTTTACTTGATTTACAGTTACCTAGAATGAACGGCATTGAGTTTTTAAAGCGATTACGAGCTGATGAGAAACTAACGGATTTAGTGGTGTTTGTATTAACAACGTCTAAAGCGGAAGAAGACATTGTTGCAAGTTATAAACAGCATATCGCCGGGTATTTTGTCAAAGGCGAAACAGGTGCTGGGTTTTTAAGTGTGGTTGATATGCTCGATTGTTACTGGAAAGTGGTCTATTTACCGAAGAAATAACAACACGATAGATGGTTTCATATATGAATATATTGATTGTCGACGATGATGTCGTGGATAGAGAAAGCGTCATTCGCTCTCTCTCAAAAAGTGATTTAAGTTACACTTATAATGAAGTTGAAAGCGTCTCAGATGCAATAATTGCAATAAACAGGACTCAATATGATGTGATCTTATTGGATTATAATTTACCAAGAGAGAATGGTATTGCGTTATTACATCAAATAAAAAACGACAGCGACAATAAAAATATTGCGATTATTATGATGAGTAGCTCAGAAAATGATGATCTGGCTCTAGAATGTGTTAATGCGGGCGCTCAAGATTTTCTTATTAAATCCGACATCAATAGCTTTCGTTTACAAAGAGCGATTAAGAATGCACAAGTTCGACATGAGCTTGAAAGCAAGCTATTTAATAGTTACGAAAGTGTGAAATCCCTTGCTGAAAAAGACAGTCTGACCAATTTACCGAATCGATACAGTTTTGATAAAACACTATCAAATATTGATCATAATACCGATTCTTCTGTGTCTTTATTACTCCTTGATTTAGATCATTTTAAATACATAAATGACAGTTATGGGCATAATGTCGGTGATGATGTTTTGGTGCATATAGCCAATGAAGTGAGTTCGATATTAACTGAACACTGTCATTTTTATCGATTGGGTGGTGATGAGTTTGCTATTTTGCTCACTAGTGACGATTCCGATCATGATTCAATTTTATTGGCTAATACTATTATTAATCAATTAGATGAACCCTTTCTAGCGAATGAGGTACCGATATCATTGGGAATGAGTATTGGTATTTCTACCTATTTAAAGGATACCAACAATACCAGTGATTTATTTAAATACGCCGATATTGCGATGTATTATTCAAAAGGGAATGGTCGTAATCAAGCAACTTCATTTCAACATCATATGAAGCAGGCGTTTCTGCATGATTTTAATATTGAAGCAGGGATTAGACAGTCCCTAGAGAAAAAGGAATTTAAACTCCATTATCAACCGGTAATGAATTTAACGTCACAAACAATAGTGGGCTTTGAAGCATTAATTCGCTGGAATCATAACGGGCAAGCGATTAACCCTGAACAATTTATTCCTGTTGCAGAGAAATCGTTGCTAATCCATGAATTAGGACGATGGGTTATTAAAAGTGCGATTGAACAGTTTAGTGAATGGTGTGATGGTCGTTTTGATTCCCAAAGTAATCCCCCTGTTACAATGGCCATTAACCTTTCTTCGGTTCAGTTAACCAGACTGGATCTTGTCGAATATATTGTTGATATAGCGGAATCAAATAAAGTTGCTTTGAATCGATTGGAATTTGAAATTACAGAAACAGCGTTAATTGATAATTCTCAAGTTGTTAATCAAGTGATTAACGGACTCAGTCATTTAGGGTGTCGAATCTCTCTCGATGATTTTGGTACGGGATTCTCTTCTATATCTCATTTACATCGATTTCCCATTGATATTGTCAAACTTGATAAATCAATTGTGTCGGATGATTCAGAAAAATCTAGAGAGTTATTACGTGGTTTAATTCTTATGGTGCAGTCGCTTAACCTCGATATTATTGCAGAAGGAATTGAAAATAAAGATGACTTTTTGACTTGTCTAAATTTGGGTATAGAGCGGGCACAAGGGTATTATTTCTCTAGGCCAGTCGCGGCGGAAGACATTGTTCAGCTAGTCATAGAGGCAAAGAAAGGCGAGAGCTAAACGGCATCAGAGTATCGATTTTATATAAATAGAATAATAGGTAATAAAAAAGGGTGCCGATTCCATGGCACCCTTTCCCTTTGTATCCAATCAAACTTAATATGTTCATTTAAATTTGATATTACTTAACATGGTATTATTTAATATGGTGTTACTTAATATAGTATAGAGTAAAGTTAAGCTTTAACTTCTTCAGTTGTTGATTGTACTTCTTCTTTATTTAATCGACTTGCTAATACACGATTGGTAATCGTACCGGCTGTCATTGAACCCGAGACATTAAGCGCAGTACGTGCCATATCAATAAGCGGTTCGACAGAGATTAATAATGCAGCGATAGTAACCGGTAATCCCATTGCAGGTAATACAATCAATGCAGCGAAGGTTGCACCACCACCGACACCGGCGATACCGAAAGAACTGATTACAATCACAGCAACTAACGGTAATAAAAAGTCAAACGTTAGTGGGTCAATACCCAGTGTAGGCGCAACCATGACAGCAAGCATTGCAGGGTAAATACCCGCACAACCATTTTGACCAATCGTCGCACCAAATGATGCCGATAGATTAGCAATCGCAGGTGGAACATTCAGCTTGTTAATTTGAGTTTCAACGTTCAATGGAATCGTTGCTGCTGAACTACGAGAGCTAAAGGCAAAGGTAAGTACAGGCCAGATTTTTTTGAAATATTCTTTTGGACTCACACCTGATAGAGCAAGTAATAAGCCATGTACAAGGAACATTACACCAATCGCAACATAAGAGGCAACGATGAATCCAAGTAGATTTAGAATATCAGCGGCACTTGATGAGGCAACCACTTTAGTCATTAGAGCGGCGATACCGTAAGGTGTTAGAGAAATAACCATGCGTACTAAACCCATCACGATGGATTGGATAGCATCAATACCAGTACGGATTGGTGATTCAAGCTCAGGTTTGTCAGCAATGACTTTGCGAGCAGATAAACCCAAGAATACACCAAAGATAACCACAGCAATGATTGATGTCGAACGCATCCCGGCCAAATCTGCAAATGGATTCGTTGGAATAAAGCTGACTAGCATCTGTGGAATAGTCAGGTCACTGACTGTTGCTGCTCGTGTATCTAATGCCGCAATTCGAGCCGTTTCACGAGCGCCTTCAGTTAAACCTTCAGCGGTTAGGCCAAATGAGCTTGCAGCGAACACACCGACAACAGCCGAAATCGCCGTTGTAAATAAAAGAATACCAATAACTAAAAATGAAATTTTACCAAGAGATCCATTTTGTTCGATACGGAGTACCGCTGCGATCATTGAAATAAAGACCAATGGCATGATGATCATTTTTAATAATGCAACGTATGAACCACCGACAACGCCAACCCAAGATAATACTTCTTTGATTGCGTCGGAACCTTCACCAACAGTTAATTGTAAAAGTAAGCCAAAAGAGGAACCTAAAATTAAACCGACTAGAACTTTAAATGACAGTGTTTTTTCTTTTTTGTGCATCCCAGCTAAGAAAACAAGAATGCCAGCAAAAACTGCAAGTAGTGCAGCAACCGCAAGTGACATAACGACCCCTTAATATGACGTTGTTCGAAATAAAATGTAATGAAATGTTAAGTAAGGGATACAACCTATAGGTAAATGAGCGAAAGTTAAAATTCGATAAGATTATGTCATATAATTTTTAGATATAAGAGCGTTTAAGGAAGAGCATAATATGAGTTCCAAACGATTTATTTTAGATAAAGTATTAGGTAAACAAGTGTGGAATGAAGGTGAAGTCGTTGTTGAGCATGATTTGACTATTTTCCAGCATTATCGGGGGGTTATCGAATTCATTCCAGAGAACATTATGGGGCATGTAATTTTATCTTGTGGTGTTCATGGTGATGAAACCTTGCCAATCGAGTGGTTAGATTCTTTAGTGGAAGCTCTTTATAAAGGTGAAATGAAACTGCACTATCGTTTGTTGATCATCTTTGCTCACCCTAAAGCGATTGATGACAATGTACGATTTGTTGATTTCAATTTAAATCGCCTGTTTTCTGACACCATTATCGATGTTGAAGAACAAAAGCAAATGGCAGCCAATTCCGGTCAAGGTCATGAATTAAAGATTGTTCGAAAATTAAAAGAAGTCGTCGCTGATTTTTATATGAACTCTGATGATGATAAACGTTGGCATTTGGATCTTCATTGTTCGATACGACCGTCTGTTTATCGTCAATTTTCAATTCTTCCATTTAGTGAGACGTCCCATCATCATAATGAATTTATCGAATTGTTGAATACGGCGGGTATAGAAGCTCATGTTTTTTCTCGTAAGCCATCAGGTACTTTTAGCTGGTTTACGCATGATGTTTATCAATCAAACTCAGTCACGTTAGAACTCGGGGAGCTTCATCCAATCGGAGAGAATAATCTCAATCAGCTTGAGTTATTTGATAAAGTGATACGTTCTTGGTTAGAAGATGGAGAGATTAAAAAACATCATGCTTCTCATGATGAGGTCAAGGTCGCTCATACTCAACTTAGCAATCTATCTCTAAATAACAGTCCATCTCTAAATAGCCATTCATCACTAAATAACCGTCCATCTCTAAAAATACCTTACTTCATTGTTGATAAAGTGATAACCAAACAGTCAGAAGAATTTAATTTTACTTTCTCAGATCAGGCGGTTAATTTTACTTTGATTGAGAAAAATTCAATCTATGGCTATGACGGCGAGTCAGTGTTACAAACAGGTAAGTCACCGCTCTATATTATTTTCCCTAATCCTTCAGTCGAGGTAGGGCAAAGAGCAGGACTTCTATTAAAGCAATCGGAGATAACCATTAATGAGAAAGGAACGATCGTTATAGATAAATTATGGTGGTGATGATGGATGTGGTATATGTCGAGAAACTAGGGATTATGATTCTTTTCAACGTTTGCAGTTAAATAAATACATTTAGCTGCAAACGTTATGTCGTCTACGGTTTATCTGTCTGCGACAAGTGTTTCTAAAGCAGCTGGGCGATAATAAACCGATTTTAATACTTTACCTTTACGTATTGTTTTATTCGGAGAAACGAAATCTTCAGCGCATTTCGCGATAATATAATCTCCTTTGATGACTTTTTCTAAAGTAATACCTTCTTTAGCATAATGAGTTTCAGTATCTTTAAATTCTTGATCTGTGCGACACACCTTGCTCATATTACTAGAATGCACTTCATCCCAACAAGGTTCAAAGTGGATACCACGATTGATGGCGACGTTAAGAAGAACATCAATAAAGTAGCTGATTGTAGGAGTATCATTGATATCTTTGCTGCCTAAATGAACTAATCGACCCATAAGAACGTAAACGCTATCAACAATTGCATCGGCTTGTTCTATTTTGCTGTCCGCTTCAGCAAGCTCGGTCATTTCTTCAATAATCAGTGAAGAATGAAGAGTATCAGCGGACGAATCTAAGGTCTTCGGGGCGGTAACGGGTAAATCGAAAGTAAAACGAAACTCTTCAATATCTTGATAAAGCTTGGTAAAAAACGTTTGAGTTAATTGGCTGTATTCCATGGTAAACCTGTATAATTAAATAATAAAGATTACTGAAAGAGATGAGGGAATAAATGATGTTTCTCTTCATCAGATAGCGTGTTGACACGATTAATGTTGTTGTCTGGAATCGATTCAGGATCAGGGTAATGTGCCAGTACTTTCTCCATACTCTCTTCACGAATTAAATGAAAGATAGGGTAAGGTGAACGATTGGTTAAATTCTCACTGTCATCAGGCTGAGTACCCGCAAAGTAATAATCAGGGTGGAAGGTGGCAACTTGGTAAATTCCCTCCCAATCATACTGCTTCAATAAAGATTCCACCCAATCGATATACCAATTATAATCATTAAAATCACCCAGTAGAAAAGGGATGACCACTAATGTGGTATCTAACTGAGTGGCTGGTGTATTATCCAGCTCAACTAATTGCAAGCGAATATCTTCTAAGAGACAGTCTTCATTGGTAGATTGACTGACATGGATCTTAATTTGGTTATTACGCTTAGGCTTTGCAGCAAAGGGGCAAAGGTTTAATCCAATAACCACATTATCTAACCATTGCTCAACTTCATCATGAATGCGTTGAGTATCAGTAGTGTTTGAAGTCATACAATATCCAATTAAGAGTGATATATCTTTTCAAAATTTGATGGTTTCCAACCCAACATCACACGATCACCAATTTTTAGAACGGGTACCGAGCGAGCACCTAGGGCATCTAGCTCTTTACGTCCTCGCTGCATCTTCGCATTACATAAGCGGTATGGGATTTTTTTACTGTCTAGATATCGTTGTGCATCTTTACAATGCGGGCACTTATCGGTGACGTACAATACAACTCTTTTCATTTTATGTCTCAATAACCTATGATATTGAATTAATGATAATACGTATAATAGACTCTGTAAATTATGAGAGTGATTCATCTTAATATATTCAAGTGTGGATGAACGAGGAGCGATGCTTTGAAGTTTCAAAAAATAAACGCAATAAAGGGGTTATGTAAAGAAAATCCTTTAGAAGAGCGTTATCAGTTTAAGCAACTAACGCAGTCTATGCCTGAGTTGAAAAGTCATATTATCAATAATCCACGAGGAGAGATGAGTATTGATTTCTCTAATCCACTCTCGGTTAAACTATTGAATAAGGCATTACTTAAGTATTACTTCAACATAAAGGATTGGGATATTCCAAAGGGGTATTTATGCCCACCGATTCCAAGTCGATCGGATTATATATATCGACTACTGCTTCTACTTGGTATGACAAAAGGAAAGGGGAATAAAGAAAGCATCAACAAAGCCGAAAACAATACAAGATCATCGATGATCTCAATGTTAGATATAGGGACAGGGGCAAATCTCGTGTATCCAATCGTTGCTTGCTCAGGGTTAGGATGGAGGGTCGTTGGAGCCGATATAGATCCGATATCGGTAAAAAATGCGAAAAAAATCGTGAGTGAAAATGGTGATACAATGAATAATACCGACATTCGTTTACAAAAGGATCCTAAGTGTCTATTTATAGGAGTCATTAAAAACGATGAGTATTTTGATGTAACGGTCTGTAATCCTCCATTTCATAAATCGGCTGAAGAGGCGGCAGAAGGAAACCAAAGAAAAAGAAGTAATTTATCAAAGAATCAAGATAAAAGACGATCTGATCTTATGAAGGAAGCTGATAAACCTTCAAGAAGGAATAACAGGTCAAAATTAGAATTAAACTTTGGCGGTCAAAATACGGAATTATGGGCTCCAGGTGGTGAACTTGGTTTCATTAAAAGAATGATGTTTGAAAGTCGCCATTATAGAAATCAAGTAGGCTGGTTTACAACCTTGATATCAAAAAAAGAAAACGTAAGACCGATGAAAAAATGGGCACAAGAAATGGGTGCGAAAGAAGTCAAAGTCATTGAAATGATGCATGGACAGAAAATAACCCGCATATTCTCATGGACATACACACAGTAGTCAAAAAGTTAATATAACAAGTTATCCACATATTTATTAAGATATTAACAGGTAAAAAAGCCATTTTATGCACAGTTCATTCTTTATTAGTGAGATAAATGTAACAGTAAATTTTAAAAGTGATATATGCGTCATAAGTGAGATGTTGGCTTGTTGGTTTGTCAGGGTATTGTAAAATTTATGTAAATAGAAAGACAATGATGAACCGAACAAGGACTCTTTATATGGCTAGTAACCTTAAAGTGAAAGAACAGGAAACGAAAAGTGCTACTGTTGAAGCAATATATATGAAAGAGGTCTCTAAGCACTCTCTTCTTAAAGCAGAAGAAGAAAAAGAAGTCGCAATCGAAGTCAAAAAAGGATGCCTAGAAGCAAGACAGCGCATGATTAATGCGAATCTTCGTCTCGTTGTAACGGTAGCGAAAAAACACATTGGACGTGGTATCGATTTTGGAGATCTTATTAATGAAGGCAATATCGGCTTAATGCACGCAGTTGAAAAATTTGATCCTGATTTAGGGTATCGCTTTTCAACCTATGCAATGTGGTGGATCAAGCAGTCGATTGATCGCGCCATCATGAATCAAGGCCGAACCATTCGAATTCCAGTGCATAAGATCAAAGAAATCAGACAATGTTATTATGCAAAAACCAATTTACAAAAATCAGGTGTATCAGAGCCAAGCGATGAAGAGATTGCTACTCAGTTAGGTATTGCACCTGAAAAAGTGTCAGAGATGTTAAAGTTAAGTGAAGACTCTATCTCCCTTGATCAGAACTGGGGCACCAGTGATTCAGACAATGCGAACTTATTGAATACAGTTCATGATGATGATGTATACGATCATCCTGAACAAACGATGATGGATCAAAATTTAAATAAAGCATTGCTTGATATTGTTAAACAATTGCCAGAACGTCACCAAAACATTATCAACCTGCGTTATGGGTTAATTGATGGTGAACCTAAAACTCTTGAAGAAGTGTCGAAAATATTAGTCATCAGCCGTGAACGAGTCAGACAGATCCAAAATCAAACATTACAAATCTTACGTGATAAATTACATCACCAGAAGATCAATAAAGAAAGCTTAGCGAGTGTGTAATCCTTTTTGTTTCCCTATTTAACATTCGATAATTTTCTTTAATAAAAAGCCAGAGTATGATGAACTCTGGCTTTTTTGTTTTAAGACGCTTTTAAATTGGCTCGCTTGGCTAAAAACTTATCAAGTTGATTTTGATATTTGATCTGGAGTGCGCGGTTTCCTGCCTTTTTTTCAAGTTTGATTAACATTTCAAGCGAGGGCTTTCGCATACCGTAACGTTGTTGAAATTGAAACAAGCGTAAACGAGCATCATTGTAGGCGCCTTGTTCTATTTCTAATTTGGCTAATTGTAATAAAGACCGTGGTCTATTTGGATCATGATCTAATGCTCGTTGAAAATAAGTGCGAGCTTTATCTGTATGACCCGATTTGGTTGAGCAATATCCGGCATTTTCATAACTTGCAGCGATAAGATAATAGTAGGGTTGGTCTATTGCTTGATTGAAATATCGGTCGGCTTTCTTATATTCGCCATGTTTGCACAAAAAGGTGGCGAAGTTATTCATAACGTTTCCATTTTTTGGGTTATCGTCAATAGCATCTTCATACATTTCACGTGCAGAAGTTGTTTCACCGACTTTTTCAAAGTAATGCGCCATTGATAATTGTGCTCGATAGTACTCAGGGGAAAAATAGAGTGCCCGTTCTAAGTTTTCACGTGCTTTAATCATATTTCCTTGCCTCATATAACCGAGTCCAAGTTCAATTCGTGTTTCGGCTTTTTCTTTTTTAGATACTTTGATTTCAGGTTCGGGTTTATCTGTAACCGTGACACACGCGGTTAATAAAAGACAACATGATAAAGTAAAAATAGGGCGCATACAGTGTTCCTTGCTCTCGCTGAGTCACGTGAGTTGGTATTCACTCAGTATGACGTTCAAAAATCCTTTCCTTCTATTTTAGTAATAATAATTCGTAGGCAGATAGCCAAGTCATAGCCATGCGATCAAGGTGGCATTTTGTCTTTTGTTGAATGAAATATTAATTTTACAAAGACTTGATGTTATTTTACTTTTTCTTGATTCCTAAAAAGTTGTAAAAAGGTAGAGTACATCACATATTTTGGTGAACTTAACAACGAGAGATAACAATAATGCGTCAATGGATTTTAGCTTTAAGCGTACTCCTATTAACAGCTTGCACAGCGACACAAGAAGAGAATAAAAATAAGAATGCACAAAATACGCAAGGTGATGTGGAAGTGAGGCTTATTGTAAATTCGGTTGATGCTGATTGTGATAACTGTGCGTTATCGGTTAAAGCAGAGGGAAGTACGTTAGAACATAGTATCCATCCTTCAGGTGCGGATTACTCAATTGAAACGATTACACATGCGAATGCAATGATTACTATTCATCCAGGTGTAATGACAGATAATGGCTTTGAACTTGAAACATCATCTAAGACAACGGCCGTTTTTCTCAATAGCCAGTTACCTCAAGATATCAGTGGAACACAATCTTCAGTGGTTTTATGTATGGATTATTCATTTACAGATTCAACTATCGTAGATATGTATGAAGGCTACAAAACTGATACTGGTTGTGAAGCACTATCGAATGAATCTGATATGGCAATGAGAATGTAAGTAAAATATTAAATAATTCAATCATTTAATTCTGACTCAATTTTAATATATGTGGTCTCTGGAACAGTCTAGAGACCACATATATGCGAAAAATTAATCGTTATTCTGTGTAAAATGATTGATATCAAATGTCTCTAAATCATATGGTGTCTGTTGGTATACGCAGTAATTTAGCCAATTTGAAAATAATAAATGGCCATGACTGCGCCAAGAAGCACATGCAGGATTATCTGGGTTATTATTTGGATAATAATTAACCGGGATCATCGGTTCTTGTCCTTCACCAAGATCGCGTACATATTCATTATGTAAGGTTGATGCATCGTATTCTGGATGACCAGTAACAAAGACGTTTCGTTTGTCTTTTGTTGACGCGAGATAAACGCCTGCAATATCCGAAGTCGCTAGTATATCAAGATCGGTTTGCTCTTTAAGGTAATTGATAGAAAAGTCAGCATAGCGAGAATGCGGAGCGAGAAACTCATCATCAAATCCACGAAGCAAAGGATGATGGTTATCATGACTACGATGAGAGTAGACACCGGAAAGTTTTTCTTTTCTCGTTTTCTTTGGAAGATTGTAGAGTAGCTTTAAACCCGCTTGAGCAGCCCAACATACATATAATGTTGATGTGACGTGGTTTTTTGCCCACTTCATGATCGTTTCTAAATGATCCCAATAGTAAACATCTTCAAACTGGACCAGACCTAATGGAGCTCCGGTGATGATGAGCCCATCAAAATTTCTATTCTTTACGGTATCAAACTGTCTATAAAAAGCATCTAGATGTTCTTCAGGGGTATTTTTACTCGGTCGGTCATCGATTCTTAATAATTCCACATCGACTTGAAGTGGGCTATTGGACAGAAGACGTAGAAATTGAGTTTCAGTCTCTATTTTTTTTGGCATTAAGTTTAAGATCAACACTTTTAAAGGGCGGATCTCCTGTGAGTTCGCGCGCGATACGTCCATCACGAAGATATTTTCTTTTTTTAATGTATCAGATGCAGGTAATAAATCTGGAATCTTAATCGGCATAATGGGCTCCTAATTCTTTACATTCCCATATGGCATCATCCGTTGATGTAAATGCCATGAATAATTTCAATATCGAGTTAGGTAATGAAACTCGATTAAATCGATCGCTTTACAGTAGATATTATCATGCTTGACCATTATCATGAATGAAAAATCAGTAATTGATATACAGGATACCACTTATGGGAAAACGTAGCCCTTTGGTCGAAATGACTTCCTATGGCATCTATACACAATGGGATTCTCGCTCTAAATCGTTACCAAAAATTCAAAACTTTACAACGGATGTTGCTGCTGACATTGATGTAGAGTTTGGATTCATTATCAATATTAAGAGAGCGAAAGGAAAAGTGATTGAGTTTTGCATTCAACATCCAGGTATTCTCGGTAAAAAAGGAGAAGCATTGGAGGCTTTTACAGGGGATGTTCATATTAATAACAATGACTGGGAATTTTATCTTGGCGATACAATATGGGATCCCATTGAAGATAAAATAGGGCCGTGGATTATGTCAATTTCATTAGATGGCGTGGTCATTGCCAAGAAAACATTCCATGTACATGCACAGGATGAAGGGCATTTCTGGAAAAAGCGAGGGTTCTAATCTTATTGGTGGTAGCGATGTTCTATATGAGACACTGTCTTGTATACGCGTGTATGCTACCTTCTTTGTTGTGATAGTGTTCTGTATTTTAGTCTTGTTCGCAGTTGTTATGTCTTTCTCAATCTACACTCATAGATACATTTTGAGGGGGATAATATGTTTAAGAAAACATCGATTGCAGCATCAATTATGATGCTTTTTCCTACGTTAGCGATGGCTGCTGATGAATGGCAACCAAAGAGTTATTCAGGAGGGAACCAAGTTTGTTATAATGGTGAGCTATATCAAGCCAAATGGTGGGCTGGTAGTAGAAGCATACCCAACCCTAATGGCGCGACATCACCATCACAAAGTGGTTGGGGAAGTAATCCATGGTTACCGTTAGGTTCTTCAGCACAATGTACAGGAGGAGAACCAGAGCCGGAACCAGAACCAGAGCCGGAACCAGATAATGAAGCACCTCAAGCTGACGCTGGTCCAAACATCACCTTACAAGAGGCTGAAACACACTTTGTTCTTAATGGCTCAAGATCCTATGACGCAGATAATGATGAATTAACGTATCAATGGGAATCATTAACAACAGGCGCTCAAATCACTTCTTCTTCAGGGATTAACGCCTCCATATCCATTACCAATTACCAATATTTAACGGAATACCGATTTAGGTTGACGGTGTCAGATGGTCAAGCAGAAGATAGGGATATTATCTCTGTATTTACACCGGCTGAAATGATTGTTGTATCAAACAATGCACCGGTAGCTGATGCTGGACAGTCCATCGCTTTGAATACTCAAGTAGAATCGGGTTGGCTTGATGGAACTCAATCTTTTGATCAAGATGATGATGTATTGACTTATCAATGGGAACAACTCTCTGGCCCTGCGGCCGATATCTCAAACCCGACTTATGCGTTAACACGATTTACATTAAACAATTATGAATATGAGACAGATTATGTCTTTAGAATAACAGTTAATGACGGAGAGTTGACTTCTTCAGATACTGTCGTTGTATCGACAGCAAAAGAACCGGATGTTATTCCTGATGGTGATATTATTCCGAGAACCGTCTTTGTACAACCGATAGGCGATGGTGCGACGTTAATTGATCAGCAGTTACGTTTCTGGCGACCAAGTCCAATGACATCGACGGGTTTTTATGTCACCCGAGGTGAACAAGTCACGATCAATGTTGATTATCAAGGTACAAATGCAGCATCAAATCGAGTGCAAGCGTTTATCACCGTGCCACATAACCGTAAGCATGCTTTTAGTGGTTCTCAAGCGGTGAACTTAAATCAAGGTAGTAATACGTTTAATATCACCCAAGAGGGTATTTTGTACTATTACATTAATTCTTCAAGTAATAACAACAATGTGAAAGTGACTCTTTCTTCCGGTGGACGTGAGTTCCCTCGATTTATATCGGGTGTTCATACTCAATCCGATTGGAATTATATGGTCAGTCAATTTACTGATTCGCCTTATATTGAATTGGTAGGCGACAAGATGATGTTAACGGCTAGACGATCTGCCGTACTTCAGGCGTTGGATGGACGCAGTCCAGATGTCACATTAGATTTATGGGATAATATAGTCTCGATTGCAGAGGAGCAATACGCCTTAACATCATCAAACCAAAATAGTGTACACCGTGAAATTCCTCATCGATTCCACTTTGTTGATGGTATTCCACCAGTAGGTGTACAAAATAATGATACGTGTTACGGGGAGTTAAATGCTTGGACATATCGTCTTCAATCTTGTACCAATGGTGCGACTCAAAAAATACTCGATCCAGATATTTTAGGTTCAGTGAATGGTTGGGGACCTTGGCATGAGTTAGGCCATCATATGCAGATGACATCATTCACACCAAGTTATCTATCAGGTTCGACAGCTGGAGTTGGAGATTTTACGGAAGTTACGGTTAATCTAACGTCGCTATTAGTGAATCAGCGATTAGGTATCACTCCTAGATTTGAACGCTGGGGTGATTGGAATAAACATGTTGTGCCTTATCTAAATCAATCGTCAAATAAAAATATTAGTACGGCTAATAATTGGGTACAACTGGGCATGTTTTGGCAATTACACTTAACATTTGGAGAAGCGTTTTATCAAGAACTCGCAACCAATGCGCGCAATAATTATCAAGTCATGGGGAGTATTTCAAATAGCAATCGTCTTCAAAGCTTTATTGTTGAAGCAAGCAAAGCGAGTGGGTATGATTTAAGACCCTACTTTGATAAATGGGGACTTGTTTCTAATTCAAGTACTCATTCAACAATGAATAATCTCAATTTGAAAACATTATCAGATCCTATTTGGGATAATAGGGATACAGATATCCGTTATCGATTATCGATACAATAATATTAAAGAGATGAAAAAAGGTGAGTATTATACTCACCTTTTTTATTGTTATTATATCGACGACTTCATGTGAAAGGTGTCGATGCTTTAAGCATGAATGGTCGAGTTAAGTTAACATATCATGTCCAAGCTCAAAATTAAGAGAGCCTTTGGAAAAAGCATGGATTTTAGCAAGATCAGTTTCAATTAGGTGCTCATAACGGGTAGGGATATGCACCGTAACCATGTTAGTTTCTTTTAAAAAACGAAATGTTTTCGCCAATGCTACCCAGTCAGTATACGCCGTTAATTGGTGACCATGTCGTTGTTCAAAGCTGGCATAGCGTGGTGTTAATTGAGTACATGAGCTAGTGACTTTAGAGTTAATCGGACACACCGTTCCAAAATCAATTAAGGTGGCAGATTGTTCGGTAACAATAATATTACTTGGTTTAATATCGGCATGGATAAAGCCAAGGTTGTGTAAGGACTGAATTTGATGCTCTAAGCTGGTAATTATTTTAGAGTCAGAGACATGGGCAAGGTTTAAAGGTGTACCTTGAAAGTGGGGCTGTATTAAAAAGATGCCTTGTTGCCCCTTGTTTAGGTTGAAATAGCCATGCTCCAGTAAACGATGCCTAAACAGGGGGGTGTCAGAATAAAAGTGTATCTCATTACGTAGTGCGATTCGATGTTGAAATACTAACGCAAATTTTATTATGCACTCACCATACTTAACATGTTGACATAGATAGACATAAGGAGTGATTGCTTTAATTAAAGAGCAATCCTTTGGCATAATAGTCTGATATTGATGCATATTAGGCTTGTGTTCGATATTCATTGTCATCATATTTTTGGTGGTAGATTGAAACCAGTAAAGAAATCTTGCTTAAAGGGGTTTATTTTACCACGGGTTTTAATCAATAAAGTGACCGCACTCTCGCCAGAAGAAAATTCTGCGAATGAAGTATCAGAATTTGTACGAGTAATGTGAGGTTGCAATAAACGTAACCAATTCCAGCTACCAGAGTAATCTTGGTTCGCAATCAAAGACTGTTGAGACTTCATCGTAAATTGAAGTACATCGTTTTCAATGTCATCACCTTTCCATAGCTCTTTTTTCCATAGCTTTGGTCCATGACGATAACGGAAGATAGGCTTCGAACTGGATATTTGAAACTCTGTTAAAGTCGGTGACATTTCATTGGCTTTGATTTGAAACTCAATAGAGACATTTTGAGGATCATTGATAAATAATGCCTTTTGAATGTTTTTACCCTTATCGT
Organism: Vibrio sp.; assembly: GCA_028131545.1. Classification (GTDB taxonomy): domain Bacteria; phylum Pseudomonadota; class Gammaproteobacteria; order Enterobacterales; family Vibrionaceae; genus Vibrio. The sequence continues at coordinate 19,776 of JAOICL010000005.1, forward strand.
ACATATTCCAGACATTTTGAGAAATACGGACACCGCTATTTCTTATTAAACCAGGTAAGTAAGGGACAAGATCCCTATCTTTTAAGAAAGATCGTAGATTCTTTTGATAAAAACTGTCTAATGTACCACCGCTCTTAAAGAAGAGTTGTACATCTGCAATATCAGCGTCAACGTCTGATTCTTGCGTAAAAGGATAATAGGCTTGAATTGTCTGCTCATAAGGTGTCCAAACCATTCTTTCCCATTCATTATTAAGATATTCTTTAGTTAAATTAATAATTAAGCGATTAGTTTGATTCGCTATATCGCGAGTAACGGATTTACTGAGCTTATCTTGTTGATTCAAAGACGTTAAATTTGCCAATGTTTCAATTGGATTTTCAGCTGGTAAAGTCGCGGAGAGTTGTAAGAAAGCCATTTCTTGTGGGTTATTGCTTTCATAATACGCGCTAAGCCATTCTTTTACCTTATTAAAATGAGTGATTAGGTTATCAATAGGAGCTATTTTTTGCTCGTTAGGTTCGAGCTGCTGATGTATTGATTCAAAAGATAAACGTATCTGACGAGCGGATTCCTTTTTCTCGATATCAACAGGGGTAACATCTTCAGGCTTAGTGTCTGCTTCCAGCTTCATCTGAACAGGGGAGGTGAATTTACTGATCACTGAATAATAGTTATATAGTGGATTCTTGATATTCAATGTCACTAAGTTCAAATGTTGATTCAATAGAGTCGTACTGGTGAGACGCTTCAACTTAACGTTAGCGACAAATTCTTTCCAGAAAGCAATATAATCATTTTGATAGTTCTTTTTAAGCTCTCTACTGATTCTGTATAACTCAGCAGTACTTGGAACTCCTCCAGTAACCCCTTCATAAGCGGTTAATGCTTCTTTAAGTAGATCTGAATCGACAGAGAGATTTAATTCATTAAAGCCAGTCGGTGTATATAAGAAAGGAACGAGGTAGCCGATATAACCAGGAGTGAACTCAAAAAGCTGATTGAAATTTTCACCGAGTTCGCTACGAATATCGATTCTTACATTTTGACTTGCCAGTTCCATGACATGTTCATAGAGTAATTGATCGATACCAGTTTGATTGATCACCTTCTGAGCAAGAGTTTGTAAATCGTAATTGGCTTTAATCGGAACCATGTTTTCTGTGAAAACATCATGTAGAAGAATTTTTAATTGTGCAACATTACTTGCATCGGCTTCACCTTGGTTTTCTAAAGCTTCAATGAAATAGATGTTTAACTCTTCAATATTAGAGCGATTTTGATTGAATAAAGTACGGTAGTTATTCAGTAATGATAGAGTTTTCGCTTGATCTTCTAGATTGACATAAACAAACAGATCCTTTTCAAGCGTGTTTTGAAGTGAAGGCAACAGCACTTGATTTAGCTCCGCAAGGTAAGCAGATTCAACTTGATCTTTTATCGTTGATCTTGGCATGAAGGGTAAAATATACCAAGGATCGTCTTGAAGATATAAATTGTAAATACGCTGTAATGAATAGAGCTTTGGAATATTATCAGACATATTTTCGATATCATAGGGAGCGTTTGCAATGTCTTCTTTGTAGCGATCCAAAAGAGTATGAGCTCGTTCTTCCCTTTCACTTTGATAATTAAAATCAAGTTTAATTACTGCTATCGTACTGACTAATAAAGCAAATAATAAACAAGTATAAGATAATTGGGTAAACCAAAGAAAGTTTTCTTTACGACGATTTACGCCGACAATATCACGTTCTTGAAGGAATACTTGAGTGGGTAGGTTTTGAATGAATAGGTTCTGTTGCGCACCGATATGTTCATTTTGAGGGTAGCTCTCATTACCTAAGCTTTCATTGACAACGGTTGCTAACAGATCTGTTTCTTCAATTGAACGAATGTTATGAGTAAAATAAAATCCACGAAATTGTAATCCGTCGATTAATTGTTCACTCCGGTACAAGCGCTTGAAGAAGCGCCATAGATTTTGTTTAATTAATCCAAACTGAAAAGGGGCTGCCGCAATGGAATTACGATATTCTTGATTTAACTGGCTGGCCATTGAAAGGCTAATATTAGAGGTTAGTTGTTGGATTAAATGGTCAAATTCCTTATTGAACCATTCAGCATCAATACCACCGTGTTTATTATAGGGGGTTGTAGCACCAAATACGTCATCGCGCTTAGTTTCATCAAACGCTGAAAAATAATGACAAAAATCAGCAATACTGCCCATGTTGGACATGATGTTGTAAATCGGAATGTTTAAACCAAAAGCTTCATTGTATGATAATAGAGTCAGTTTATAATGATCGGCCATCAAATTAAGCGTGTCATTACTGTCTTGCAACGAGAGTACATCTGTCAATAAAAGGGCGCCATTAACGGCTTGTCTAGGACGGCATTTCAATAAACACTGTTTGATAGCTTCTACATATTCTGGCTGTTGATCATCGCCTGTGCTGATTGAAATACAAATTGAATTCTCTGAGCTCCAAAATAATATAGGGAAATCGATGTCATTACCAAAATCATCCGCGTTATAGGCTTCATACCCCATATAAGAAAGTATGGATTTATCATTGGTAATATCTTCGCTGAAGACAAGATAAATAGGGATGTCATAGCGAGTAAGAACATTTTTTTTCTTACATTGCTGTTTAATCATCCTTGTAAAATGCTTAATAAGTCGCTTTTTTCTAAGGTTAATTAATAAAGTGTTGTCATCAATTTTTGGTTTGTTTTTTGATTTAATGAAAAGGTAAAGACCAATTGAGCTTGCTAAAGCAAGGATGAGACTGACACCTAACGTCCACGAGAACCATTGGTTCAAAGGTGTAAAATAGGCCAACAAGCTACCTGTAATAAGAATGAAGACAAAGAGGCCGAAGGAAAATAATATCGGTTTCACGGTCTTTCCTTGTTTTGAAGCCATAAATAAGGTGCTCCTATCCTAAGTGAATGCGTTATTTAGAGTTTTTGATGATTAAAGAGCTGACACTTTCATGTGTTTGATACCACTTTTGAATGTTATTAGCCTCTTCACGGCTATCGGCACGAATAATAACTCTAAAGTAGGATTTAAATTCTTCAATAGTTGGTCTAAAAGGACTGGTTTTGAGGTTTTCAACAAATGAAACTGACTCGGATTGTAGATTGAAAGTGGCCAACTGAACTGTCCAAGAAGAGAGAAGCTCGTCATTGGAGATAACAGGAGAGGTGAAGTCTGATTGTTGTGTCGAAACAAAATCGAGATCCTCGTCATCACTAATGAAAACGATATCAGCCGTTTGATTAGAGAGAACGTATTTCTGGCTATAATCTTCTAAGAAGACGAAATCTCTTGAACGTTGAGGTAAAGATTGTTGATACCAAAAGTTAGTCACAACAATAGCGGTGCCAACTAAACAGCCAAATATCAAGGTACTGATAAAAAACTTTTTATGTCGTGTCGGTTTACGTATGGTGGGTAAATTCGTTTTAATATGACTGGTTAATCCACCACTTTGTCGGTATATACTAATCACTTGCTCAAGTTGATGAGTAATACTTTTAAGGTCATCATTACCAAGATCGCGATATTTCCCTCTAAATCCGATACTTAAAAATATGTAAATGACCTCAAGTAAATCGACCATTTTTTGTGGTTGGCGTAACGCTTTCTCTGTGACGGTATAAAAAAGTTCGCCCCCATTACGCATGCCAAATAATTCACTGAGTAGCGTTTTATTTTCCCATGAAACGTCTTCACCCCATTGTGTATAATTAATGAATTCGTCTAATACTACCGCATACAAAAAACATAATTTATCAATAACAGCGACAGGATAGTGAAGTTCATTACCTTTTGCTTTAAGGGAGTTTATTTGATCTTTTAGAATAAAACGAAAATCAGCTAAATTATCAGGCTGAGGAATCGTTTTTATTTTTAAAATAAGGGCAAGTAACTCGCTACTGATATTCAATAATTGGTTTTCAGCTTTATCAAAATGTTTCAGAAACTCTTTTTGACCTTCTTGAGAATAAGCTGGGACCGTTAAGAAGGTCGCTCCATTATCAGAAACTTCTATTACTTTTTGTTTATTGCTGTCCCAAGCAATCGTTTCATCATCAAGATAATTCATATGACTACCTTAGGGCGTATAAAACAGCATCGAAGTTTGGAACTCGACTATCGACATGGAGTGCAATAGCATCTCGTGTATTGAGCATTTCTTGCCATGATTTATCTGTTGTGTCGACCTCAAAATACGCAGTGCCTTGCATTGGTTTTAATTCGCTAGGTGCGACAGGTAGTGGTGTAAGTTTAACACCTGATAATGCGCTTCTAACTATCTCAACAATTTTTGAATTACTAGATAGCTTTGCAGATTCAGGGAATACATCTAGCAAATCTGAGACGCTTAACGTTGATTTAACACTTAATACGAATCGACGTGTCGCAACGGAATTACTGTCTTTAATCATTGTTCTTAGTAAACGTCGTTTTTCAAATAGCGCATCATCCCAATTGAATTCAATCACTGAATCTTGTTGGACAAGAGTCAGCATATTTCTTAAATTAGAAAATAGCGGGTTAAAATTTGAATACAATGAATCTAAGCGAAGAGGTTTTGCATCGGAAGCTAGTTGAGGCTGCAATGCCTGTAAAGCAGCTTCATAGGTTTTCAATTTTTGATAAATATCATGGGTGGGTACTTTAGGATTTTGTAATGTGATATCAAACCAAGGTAACCATGAATTCAATGTTTGGAACCACAGGTAATCTTGCATGAGCGACTGAGCACTCTTTTGACCTTGTCCAGCTTCAATACGATTTAAAAGACTGGTTGCTCGACTGTTTGTCAGTACTTGAATCTCTTTTAATTTTTCTACGATAAATTGAGATGCACCATAATGAAGACAGCTAGGAATAAATGATTTATCTAACATAACCTCACCATTTTCACTGCATTCAAGAACCTTAGCGATAGGGACTAACGTAAAGCCAGATACATCTTCATTCTCTAGTTTAATTGAGATGTTTAGCTGAGCGATGCTGACTTCGACACTGGCATTTTCTGAAGTGGTTGTATCAAAGATATCAATTGACTTAGTGCTGTAACGGCTCTGTGAATTTAAGTCCGACGTAAAATCATCATTTCCACGTAAAGAAATAGGAAGGGCTAAGTAAATAACACTATTGACGGTATTATCGGGAATAATACCGACGATATCAGTGGATAAATTAAATTGAGTACCATCAGGGAAAATGCCAGAGCATTGGCTTAACACAAATTTACCTATTTTAAGCATATCCGTGTTTATAGAAAATTGTGTTAAACCATAATAGGGTGCAATACCAGCTACCGTTTCTATTTGTTTATGTATGTAATTCTCTACATATCGATCTTGTTGCTGAAAGTGTTGTGGGGCGATAAACATACCTTCTTGCCACACTACTTTTTGATTTGCATCCATGTCTAAACCTTTTAGTTTTCTTTTTATAGGTAATTGATAAGTGTTATGTGTCTTTAAAAAATATGCCACCAAGGTGACTTTGGTGTAATGACAGCAATATCAATTGTATTTTTATTGATATCTAAAGACAGGTATTGTTCTTCATCATTAGGCACTGACGTGATTGATTTTGTTTGGCTGTTTTTAAATTGTGTAAATTCAGCAATAACGGCAATAAACTGTGTTTTTTTATCAATCGAAATCATTTTATCGACTTGGCTATCTGGTAGGATGATCGGTAATATTTCTTTTGAAATCAGATTATTGGCAAGTAATTCCGCATCATTATTGTAGAGATCAATAAAAGGGATCTGCTTAAAGCTTTGCTGATCAGTTAACTGATAGATACGGACTAATATTGGGTTTGCACTGCTTTTCTCACTTGGATTGGAACTCGCATCTGCACTTATGTTTAGAGCATAACTAACAGATGTTGGTTCAGGTGAGGTACTGCAACCCATCGTTAATGCACTCAACATCAATAGAAATAACAATCTCATTACCATTCCTCTTTGTTCTTTTGCATATTTTCTAAAAATAATGCTTTGAACTGACGGCGATATTCACCATTGTCATATCTATTTTGAAAATGTTTTTTGTATATTCTCCAGTACTTTCTCTGCTTACTTGTAAATAAACTACTGCCTATGTATTCATCAAATTGACTTTCTAAATAGGTAGGAGACATTTCACTCAAAAACTGTTCTATGGTTTCTTCTAATACATCTAAAAGCTGTGCATTAGGGATCATAGGGGTGTTATAACTCTGCTGAGAATTTTCAGTAATGGAGACTAACTTATTAATAGAAGCCTCAATCGAGTTAGGGATTGGAGATGCAGAGATAAATTCATGTGCTGCACTTTGCTTTTTTATCGGTTCAGGCTTAATCTCATGGATTTCGATATGTTGCTTAACTTCATCAGATTCAAGGTCTTCAAAAGGGTCGAGAGAAAAAGGGTCATCCGATAGAATATGATTTTGAGAAAATGACTTTTCGTCTTTCGAAGATGGAGTGACATCTTCCGAATCAAGGAAATCAAGATCATCGTTATTTACCTCAATGTTAAATTGAGATAGAAATGGGTCATTGTCTGGATCTTCTTTTTTACTATCAACATTCTCTGTTACAGCCATGGTTGTAACCAATAAGCTGTATTGTTCTAGCTTAATGATATCGCCGTCTGATATTGGGTATTGTCTTTGATTTGATAATGGCTTGTCATTAAGCATCAAAGGGTTCACGCCCATTCCTTGGAATAAATACCCTTGGTCAGATAAAACTATCTTAGCGTGAACACGAGATATACGTTTCTCTTGATCGGGAAGAACAACGTCACACTGTGGTGAGCGTCCAATTTCTCCGCCGTTTTGTGGTAAATAGAAAACTCGTGAAGTCACAACCTCATTTTGTGGTACTGAAATGAGATGAATACTGATTCCCATAAGCTATCCTTCGCATTGTATGACTGCTTTATTGAAGCTGGTTAGAAAGCCGGTGTATTTTTGGAGAAACCGGTTTGAAAAATATACGCCCATATCTTTATTTTCAACATTAGTCGAACGGAAGTAGTCATTAGGTAACTCTGCGTTCTTAAGTTCAGATTTAAAGACAAGCTCATCTTCTAAAGCAACATCAATTTCCCTTTGTTTTAGAAGCTTTAATAATACTTTAGCATCTCGAGGCTGTTTGACGACATTAAAACCATGACGCTTTAACCAAAACCACTTACTTGACCCAAATTTAGCTGAAAACTTAAGTTTAACTTTACTTAATTCATCTACCTTAGCTTGTACTCCAGGTCCGAAGTACCAGTTAAGCTTTTGTTGAGCTATGGTCGTTGATAATGTTGCATATTCATCTCTTTCTTGAGTTTTTGTTGCGACGAAGAATCCATGATGTGCACCACTATGAACTTTTAATTGAGCATTAGACCATTTAGTCATCGTAATCTGATAGGGTTGCCCCATGTTACCTAACGCACATTTTACTTTGTCTAATGCGATGCCAAACATATCGCCATCATTGTGCACCTGATAGGGAGCCCATGCTTGGGTGGTTAGTAATAATCGATTAGGACCATTAGCTGCATAAGTTGATGAACTAAATGCTGTTAAGGCTAAAATAAGACACATCGATATAGGTAGATCATTAGAAATAATCCGGTTCACTATGTTGTTTGAGTGACGTTTGTGATGTTTTATCATCATTGGTTATCTCCAATGAGTTCCGACATTTTAAGAATAGAAACAGGAGGGTAGTAATCTAACTTTTTTGCAGCATTCATATTAACAATATAGGAATACTCACTCATGGCTTCAATCGGGATATCTTTAACATTAATGTGATCAAATAGAATTTGCTTCGCTTTATAACCAGCAAATTGGCCAACATTGTAATAACGACTTACTATACCCAATAGAGCATTATTTTTTCTTATTGGACTTTCAGTGGCTGAGAAGGTCATTAAATTGGCATCGTGTATTTGACTCACGATAACTTTACTATTCGAAATCACAAAAGAGTCTGGTGGTAAGTAAACCAGGTCAATATTATCCTCTTTCATTCTTTTTAAGTTCGACTGAAGGGAGCTAATATCAGGTTTTCCATCGGTAATTGAAAATGGATATAAATGAACTCTCATTTTATGTTTGAAAGAATTTAAATGTAACTTATTTGCAGTAATGACAGAATTGTCTTCTTGAGGATTGAACAAAACCCCAATTTTTTTCACATGATTTAATTGTTTAATCGCTTTCAGCTGTACGGTATGAGGAACGATGTGGCTGACACCGGTGAAGTTTCTTGAGTGCTCATTTTTATCGCCAACCAGCTTAGAGCCGACCGGATCAGTAACAATACTAAATACACTTGGAGTGCTTCCATTTAAGCTAAATTCTGTTGGGTTATACTCGGTTCCAATTAATGTACGGGTGACAGTGGTACCAAAGGTATATACGAGATCAGGTTGTATCGTGTTGAGTGCTTTAATATTCGCATTGAGTTTATTTTTGTCTTTCTCAGCATCTAAATAAACAAATTTAACATTCCCCGTTCTATTGAGGTAATCCATAAATCCTCTTTCTGCGTCAGTAATACCACGCCAAAGAAGTAATGCGACGGTTTTCTGATCTTCATCCGTTGCTGTAGATGCTAAAGCCAGTGTTGGAGAGAACAGTGTATTTAAAATAAAACTTAAGGTAATAAGTTGTTTGATTAATGTTGACATATTAAGCCTCCGCTACGCGCTTATCCATGCGCGTAAACACGGTATATGAAAAGAGAAGAATGATTGAGCTTATAAATAGGATCACACCAAAGATGATGATCGTTTCGTTATAACTGAATGTACTCAGTAAAATCCCCGCTAATATAGGGCCAGTAATATTACCAATACGTTCTGTTAACCTAAAGATCCCAATGATTTTACCTCTTTCAATGCCTTGATTACTCATTAGGTCAATGACAAGAGGGATTTGAGGCGAAACGCAGATACCATGTGCGATACCGACAAAAATAACAATTAAGAGTACGCCAGAAGTTCCATCTAAAAAGTAGACATTTAACATGGCAATAGACGAAATTAAACCACCTAAAACAATGAAGGCAATTTTGTTTTTGAACTTATCAACGAGTGCAGCACTTATAGGAGCAATTAAAATAATAGCGAGTCCATAAGTCATGATGACGCGACCAGAAACAGAGCTACTTTCTCCCATATCTTGCAGGTACACTGGGCAAATATAGTATAAAAATCCAGTTAAAATAATTTTGGCCGGAATAGCGCTAAACAAAGTGATGAGTGCAAAATATTTGTTTTTTAGTAATATTTTAAAATCTTGTAGTTTAACTGGTTGTCCTACCGTCTCACTTTGTTTGCTTTCGAAGAAGGAAGCGATTAATAGTACCCCTAATAAAGCCAGTAACCCCGATAGTATAAATGTCGGGGCGTAACCGAGTTTGTCTGCAAGAATACCCCCAATAGCAGCACCACAAAGTGAACCTGAGAAAAAGGATGAAAGGAATGTCGCCATACCTTTTGTACGATTTTTATCGGTAGTTGTATCCGATACATATCCCTGAGCTGAGATGAAGACAATACCGTATCCAACCGCAGTAATTGCTCTGGTTAATAATAATATTTCTATATTCGTAACAAAGGCAGTGATAGTAAGACCTATTGCGGTAATAATACCACCGGTCATTAGAGAGAAACGACGTCCTACTTTATCTGACCAGTAACCAGCAAAAGGTAAAGAAATAGCCCAACACAGCATGAATAAAGAAATCGGCAAACTGGTAATTAAACTTTGTGGAATGATGTTCGACATTGAATCAAGATTTGAAACATAATGCGGGAAAAAGGCTAAAGAAGCCGCTTCAGCGAATACTAATAGAAATAGAGGTAATCGAATGAATCGATAATCTTGATTATCAAGCAACGTAGTCTTTTTTGACTTAGCTGCACTGCTCACAAGGTTATTGATGTTTTGTGTGAGCGCACTTATTTCATCTTTGGAACGAATTGCCGCAGTATGCAATCCAACAGTTAAATTATCCTTGGATAACAAACGTTTAATTTGTTGTAATGGGGATAAAATCATATATTGGCATAAAAATAAAATGATTTCGGTTACTACAAGACATGATGTGATTAAGACCGTAATCATATCCATTAAACTATCTTCAAGAATGTTACCGATGATATTACCATCAGTCGCGATTTTTAATTCTATTGCAGAATCTGGAGATAAAACTAATGAACTTGTCTGTTTTAAATCTTCAGTACTGGAACCAGGCGAATACGTATAAATGGAGTCTTTATTTTGATTTAAGCTGATGGCTAATAATTCTTCGTGCCTATCGACGTAGAAAGCAAACTCACTCTCTAAGCCATTTAATCGTTCAATCGGTACACCATTATCAACGAGGCGATCGATCATCGTGGATAGCGCATCACCAATTAAATGGGATTTTTGTTCGAGTTTCGGTTCATATACCTTTGAAAAAGCATGCAGCGATTGATATGAAGCACCGAAATTGGCCACAATAGTAAGAACTATAGCAAGAGTGATAATGAAGAAAGGGTAATGCTTCGTTCTTATTTTTCTTTTATGCTGAGTTTGTTGAGCATTAAAAGCCTCTTGAGTTTCTTCAAATATATTAAACACATTCGCGCCATTGGTTTGAAATTGTTCCGAAGCAGAACGGGCGGTATTTATTCGAGTGAGGATATTATTTAAAAAAAAGCGAAGTATAATAAAGCCAAATAGGGCACAGCCCGTTACCCAAATAGTCGCATACAATATTTGCTTTTCTAATAGAGCTAATTGACTTTCGTACAAGGCTTTCGGTGAGTAATGAAGCTGTAATTTACCTTCATTTAAACCAAAAGTATTCGTAATAGGGAGGGAGATCTCTCGATTATCGGGTTCTATCTCACCGGTTGAAAATAAAACCTGATTATTCATATCCACAACAGATAAGGATGTGATTCCAGAAACAAGCTGAATACGTCTGTCTAATAAAGATTGAATGTTATTAATAGAAGCTAAGGGTAAACCGAGGTTTATCGCTTGCTGTATATCATTTTGAGTTTCCTCAACCACAATTTGATAAGTTGAATCACTGGTTTCAGTGAGTCTCTTTTCAAAATTAAGATAATTGAGGGTCGTATTGAGCCCAATCGAAAAGAGTAAAACAGCTACGATAGCGAGCGATAATTTGGCACGTAGTGATAAAGAAACTTTAACTGCTTGTTCTTTTAATTCCATTTTACTCTTTTCCTTAGTACAACTTTATATTATTGAATGGTTAACTCAAAATCTTCTTTGGAAGAGCTTGAGCTGACTTCAACATGCGTGATAGGTTCTTCTCTACTTAGCCTCAGGATGCATTCCTCAGCAAGCCTTGGCATCAAAGAGCGGTTGATAATTTGTTCAACAGCACGCCCACCTGTGGTTGGATCCGTATTTTTACTGACAACATAATCAATAAAATTCGAATCCCAAGTGAAACTTGCCTGATATTGCTCGGCAATCTTTTTCTTAATCCGATTTAACGATATTTCAGTAATCTTACCTAACTCTTCATCATTGAGTGGGTAATAAGGAACAACAGTAGTACGGCCTAAAAATGCAGGTTTAAAGTATTGCTGTAAATCCGGACGAATTTTTTCAAGCAATTCATTGTTGTCTAGGCGTACATCATTATCATCACAAACGTCACATATTGCTTGGTCTGCTGCATTAGACGTCATAATTATTATAGTATTCTTAAAGTCTACCGTACGGCCTTCGCTATCTTTAATGTGTCCTTTATCAAAAATTTGATAAAAGAGGTCATGAACACCGGGGTGTGCTTTTTCCATTTCGTCTAATAATAGAACAGAATACGGATTACGGCGGATAGCTTCTGTTAGAACTCCCCCTTCACCAAAACCAACATACCCAGCAGGTGAACCCAGAAGCATAGAAATTTTATGTTCTTCTTTGAATTCCGTCATGTTGATAACAGTTAGGTCATTGCTACCACCATAAAGTTGCTCCGCTAATGCCATGGCTGTTTCTGTTTTACCAACACCACTTGGGCCACACATAAGAAAAACACCTATGGGTTTACGTCCATCGGTTAATCCCGCTCGTGAAATGCGAATAGCTTTAGCAAGCTCTTGTTTAGCAACATTTTGACCAATGACACGTTGGTTCAATTGATCCTCAAGTGATAATAGCTTTTTAATCTCATCACTCATCATGCTACCAACAGGGATGCCAGTCCAATTAGAGATAACTTGAGCAATCGTTGCGTCATCTACCATGGCATTGACTAAGGGGTCTTCATTTTGAAGTTTGGTAAGCTGATCGAGCAGTGAGTTCATTTCACTCTGTTTATTCGTATCAACGGTTTCTTCTTCGGAAAGCCCCATAATTTCAGATTGTAATGACTTAATTTGCTCAACAAGTTTGATTTCTTCTTTCCATCGACTGTTATAGGCAACGAGTTTTTCTTCGTTAGCGGCAATGGTCTTTTCCAGTTCAGAAATAGGATCTTCCCGATGACCAAATAAAGCTTGTTCTTTTTCTAGAGCAACTTTTTCATTTTTTTCATAACGAATGGTTTGTTCAAGAGATTCAATCACCTCTGGCTTTGCACCTTGAGTTAATGCAATACGGGCACTGGCGGTATCTAATAGGCTAATGGCTTTATCAGGCAATTGACGGCTTGGCAGATAACGGATCGATAAATTGACTGATGCTTCGATAGCTGATTCTGCAATATAAGCACCATGGTGTTTTTGAAGTGATGCAGCAACACCACGAAGCATTTGCATCGCATCTTCAGCATTCGGTTCTTCAATAGTGACAATTTGGAAGCGACGAGTGAGTGCTGGATCCTTCTCGAAATATTTTTTGTATTCAGCCCAAGTTGTTGCAGCAATGGTTTTAAATTCACCACGAGCTAGTGCTGGTTTTAATAAGTTAGCCGCATCATTTTGCCCGGCTGCACCGCCTGCACCGATGAGAGTATGGGCTTCATCGATAAAAACAATAATGGGCTTCTCTGAATTCTTAACTTCATTGATGACATCTTTTAAGCGGTTTTCGAATTCACCTTTAACACTCGCACCGGCTTGTAATAAACCCAAGTCTAATGAGTGTATTTGTACGCCTTGTAATGCAGAAGGCACTTCATCGGCTGCAATGCGTAATGCCAAGCCTTCAACAACAGCAGTTTTACCAACACCAGGTTCACCAACCATAATTGGGTTGTTTTGTCTTTTACGACAAAGTATATCGATGGCTTTTCTTACTTCTGAATTACGGCCTGATATTGGGTCAATATTTCCGTCAATGGCTTCTTGGGTAAGGTTAATCGTATATTTACTTAATGCATCGTTGCCAGTGGGTGATTGGCCACTAGACGCTTCACCCGTTTGTGCTGTTGCAACAGACGCCTGTTGGATAAAACCTTGTAACGATTCAATGGAAATGTCTTTTAAGGTCTCGTAAGGAGTGGTACTAACACCTAATACATTCTGCTGAAGTAAGGCATGAACAAGGTGTAAGCTAATGATTTCACCATGTGCATAGTTAACGGAGGCTAGCATCCAAGCATCTTTAGCTAATTCAGTGAGTTCATGACTCAACGTTGGCTGACCTTCACTACCTCGTGGTAAACGAGTTAAGCGATTGGTGAGCTCAGCTACAAATTGCTCTTGTGGTATTTTTTGACTGTTGAGAAGAGCGAGTAATTCCTTATCGTTTTGTGATATTAACTGTAAAAGCCAATGTTCAATTTCGATTGCTGCTACACCTTGATTCATTGCAGCGCCAGCTGAAACCTCTAAGGCTTTTTTCAAATCAAGAGAGAGTTTTCCAACAAGTTTCGTGAGGGTCACTTGAGCCATACTTTCATTCCTTGTATTGCATATTAAGATGAATTACTTCAGAAGTAGTTTCATCATTTTCTCTGGTTGCCTTTCGGGTGATAAGCAATCCACTTCGCCTAAGTGTGCAGCTACATAAGCATTACTCGAGAGCATCGGTTGCTTAATGTAACTGCGTTTAACATTAAGATAGATAAAAATTGGAGTATTATCACGGGTAAATAATTGAATAAGTTCTCTAATTTTATTTCCAATATGCGCATCGGTTTGTATCTGTGTTAACTCGTTCGCATTTTTAGGAGTGATAGTGATATTAAGTCGACTAAAAAAGGTGAGACACGTTTTGCCAAGTAAGAAACCATGTCCAATCGAATTATTACCTGATTCGTGATAACGTAATTGTGTCAGAGAATCTCGAGGGAGTTGTTTTCGTTCATGAAATAAGCAGTTTACGTCGATTTCATAGCAAAAGTAATCATTCAAAACACGCTTTAATACATTGATATTTCTTGTTTTTTGACTTAACAGAAGCGTGTATTGAAAATAATCATCTTGATCGGCGGATAAAGCACCTAAATTGAGCAACCGTTTAATTTTATCGGGTACTCTTTCATTTTCTAAAATTAACCACTTACGAGTTTCTAAAAGATGCATCATTTCTAGATGTCGATGATTGAATACATCGAGAAAGTCACGGAGTGCATTATTTTCTTGGTGTATCGCGCTAAGCATTTCTTCGTAAATATAACTGGGTACGACACCATAAATGCCAGAGAGTGCTTGTTTCGCTATGGTTAGCTGAATATATCTTGGTTGTTGCTCTATATTGGTAATGTCGCTGATTAAACCATAGGGCATAGCTTCCGCTTTTAAACGTATATCGGCACTTGGGCTTTGTATCCCAAGTGCTTTTTGTTGTTTAGATAAAGAATGTAATAAGCGAATGGCTTGAGTAAAATCATAGTGTTTATGATTTTTGGCTAAATCTTGTAATACATTCATAAGCAAAGGGTGCTTCCATGGATCTTAGGAAAAGTTTTAATAAAGCCATCACGACCATATTGTTTAATTTTGAGTTGAATAAAGCGGTCAAAACTACAAAATTGTTGGAAAAATGTATTTAAGACTTCAGCAAAGGCGTGAAAAGAGTGGTGAGTGTCCAATGTAATAATGACTTCGGTTCCTGTCGCAAAAACATTCGTATTTAATGTTCTAAATGAAGCAACTTGTGAGCGAAATTGAACGTCTTTGATGGCCTTGACTTCCGGTGCATTGATCTGAGGTCGAATACATAATGCGAGCATTTGTTTAAGGTGTTGCGTTTTATCATCTGCTTGCATTATTGAGCTTAAGTTCGCATTAAGTAAACCAATAAATTGCCAATGTAAATTATGTTCAATTTCATGAGGAATAGGAGCTGATGGTAGGTATATTGGAGCAAGATCAGAAGGTAAGTCGATAGGCTCAAGACACTCAAGAGTAGAATCTAACTGACAAGCTTGTTTACCATTTGAACACAGTAATCGAGTTCCAAAAAGCTGATTAAACTCTATATGTTCTGATTGTTGAGATTTACTTATAACAAGATGATGTTGGCCATCAGAACTTTTTTTAGATTGCCAGGTATCGG
The DNA here is from genome assembly GCA_028131545.1 of Vibrio sp. Taxonomy (GTDB): domain Bacteria; phylum Pseudomonadota; class Gammaproteobacteria; order Enterobacterales; family Vibrionaceae; genus Vibrio. The sequence continues at coordinate 35,287 of JAOICL010000005.1, forward strand.
CACGTTGCGAGGCATATTTTTGTTTGAATAAAGGGGTTAACGGTTTTTCACCGTTAGGAGTAACTTCAAACACAGAGAGAATGTCAATGATTTCACAAGGGTGGTCGGAGTGGCTGTCAGCGTTAACCGGCATCGATAAAGTACGCTCATCATAGCTAATTGGCTCACCTATTTGTTCAAAAAGATTGATTGCGGGAACCACATTTAATCGAAATACATTATGATCAAATAAACGGATAAATTCTGATGGAATCGATCCCATGAATAAATTGATTTTAATCTCATCCGAATGGCATTTTTGTAAGGCTTTATCAAAGTTATCTATATAGAAGAATTGTTTTTTTTCTTTAAAAGAGAAAAACTCAGTAAGGAGATCAAATCCAAGAAATTCATTTCCATGATGGGGTAAATAGGTGAATGAAGGATCACTAATTCTATTTTTAAGTTGATCTTTTTTTAGAGGAATATGATGTGTGTATTCAGGGTCACTGATAGTAATACATTGTGTATTACTCAATAGTAATTCAACTAAAGAATCGGCGTTGTTTTCGAAACCTTGTACATAGAAATGGAAGGCCTCAGTCGATAAATGAGAAAAATGAACGTCAGGATCACCTGTTTTTAATGTCAGTTGAATAATACCATTACTGTGCTCGGTGTTTTTAGGACGATTAAAACCAAATGGGGCACTGAGTGCTTGTGTATCACTAAGAGAGTAAGGCTCAATGCTAAAATCACATACGGTTTGAAATTGACAATCATTACTTTCAATGGAACCGTTAAAACGACTTTGTTTGGGAATGTTAATTCTTTCAGCTGGGGCGTCTTTGGTATTCAACGCTAAATATGCAACACTTGGAATGGTTTGAAGGTAACTTGGATACAGAACTTTTAATAAACCAGCCAAAACTTCTGGTAATTGATCATTAAGTTGTTTTTGAGTATTCGCATTTAAATAAGCAACGCCATCTAACAATCGTGCTAGGCTAGGATCTTCGATCTGACCTTGATGAATGTTAAGATCTTCAGCTTCAGATGGATAGTCTTTGCTGTAACGCCCAAGAGATCGCTTTACAACGGCTAGTTCCTGTTCGTAATAGCGTAATATAGGATCAGTCATAGTTTTCTTCCTCCACTGAAGATGTGAAATCACTTAAAGCAATTCTGGAATCAAAGTTCAGTTCTTGAAGGCCAAAATCATCTTGGTAATGGGCTGAAATACTGAAATGAAGCGCATTTTGACCTTCTTTATGCTCATGTAAAATCACTTGGATATCTTGTAATCTAGGTTCAAAATTTTCAATCCAGCCTTTAATTTTTATCGCGAGCTGTGAGCGATCTAAACTGGCGCTTAAAAGTTGAACATCTTCAACACCAAAATTAATAATAGAACGGTTAACTTCGGTTAATCGGTAGTCCTTTGCGATTAATGGGACTTCTGCTTCGAATAACTTGGATAAATGGTACTGAATATCATGAATTTTTAACTTAGGCTCAGAACCAAGTGTATTAACTTCTTTAGACTGACAAAATGTTTTCCAAAAACTCATGATAATGATTCCAACAGCTGTGATTAAGCTTCTTCAATCTCGGTAGATAAAACTACTTCACCGTTAAAGTGATCAAATTGGTATTGTGGAACAATACGTAACGTACAGGCATAGGTTCCTGGCGAATGTTCAGATTCAGTAATAACAATTTTAGCGTGTCGAAGAGGGTATTTGGCGAGTGTTTCTTCGTCAGCATTGGTTACGTTACTTGCATATCGTTCAATCCATTCAGTCAGCATGACTTCACATTCTCGAGCGGTATAAGAACTCCCTAATAAATCCCTAACTTTCACTTTTAAATAATGTGCAATACGACATGACATGAGTGTCGTTTGTATCTGAGTTAATACTTTATCATTATCATTGGTTCCAGCTAACCAAGCAGAGTTATTACCATTAAAGTAATATTTATTGGTTAATGGACTTAACGTTAAGGGTATGAAACCCTGTTGGCTATAAAATGTAGATAGCTGCCCAGATAAATTAATATTTGTAATAGGGGAGGTGAGGAAGTTATCTGAATGCAGGTTCGGAACATTAATCACGGCACCTTGGTATTTTTCACTCCAACGAGACTTAAGAAAACCAAACCAATTCACACGCTGGTATTCACGCATAATGGTTGCTAGGAAAGGAAAGATAGAACTTCCCCACAAACCATCGCCTTCTTCATTATAAACAAAGCCAGCAGCATAATTTTTATATTGTTTTCTTACCAATATAAAAGGCAAAGTTAAAGCAATGAATTTAGAGCTGGTTTGTTTTCTTAAATTTTGTAATGACTCATAATCAGGGCCTTGAAGTATTTTTTCTATTCGAGTGGTATCTGATAACCAATCTGCTCCAGATTCGACAAAAAAAGATGGGCTTGGTGTTAAAACCATCGGACACAGTGTGCTTTCTCCTAGCTTACCGATGAGCTCTAATGTAAACAAATCGTCGTAATCGGAATCAAAATCCATATCTAGAGAGATAGGTTGTGTAAAACCAATGCAGCCAAAGGGCTGACCACCGGCTTGATTCAACTCTTTATTACCAATTTTGTTATAGAGCTTGGATGACTTAATTGAATAAGCTTGGTTTAAGTCAGAGGACACCTCTTCCCAACTTGCATTCAGGAGTTTTAACTTAACGCGTTGATAATTGATTGGTAAGTGAGCAATGGCCGATAAACTAAGCCAATTTCGATGTAAAGATCGAAAGTCAGTGTGATGAATAATGGCATCAACCTGTTGGGATAGTTGCTTATCTATTTGAGCGATAAGGTTAAGAATTTTACATTTCAGCAGTTGTTCAGATTTAAGAAAAGAAGAATCATAATCAAACAATAAAGATAATGCCTCGCGTAGGAATTCATTATCTTTATTGTCTAGTTCAAGGAGAGAATTTAATAGATCAGTATACTGCATAGAGATAAAATAGGCCGGGCGGAGCCGGCCATACCTATATTAATGATATCGATGAAGATTGATGTGGTTTAACCAGGGATCTTAGCAACCATGCGAACAGAGGTTGTTAATTCTTCTAATTGTAACCATGGACGTAAGTGAGCTACAGCGGAATAAGCACCTGGCTTACCTGGCTGCTCAACCACTTCAATACGAGATTCACATAGCGGTGTTTTTGCTCTTTGCTCATTACCAATAGCACCTGAGTTGGTATATTGGTCAATCCAAAGTTGTAATTCACGTTTGATATCTGGAGCTTCTAGGTTAGAACCTAACTTATCTCGTCCCATTACTTTAAGGTAATGTGCGATACGTCCACTCGCCATAATGTAAGGTAAACGAGCAGAGATAGCTGCGTTCGCTGTTGCATCTGGGTCTGTGAATGTTTTTGGCTTCTGAGCTGTTTGACCGCCAATAAAGACACCGTAGTTCGTGTTTTTATAGTGAACTAAAGGTAAGAATCCTAGATCGCTCAGCTCTTTTTCACGCTCATCAGTCAGGTTAACTTCAATTGGGCATTGTTGAACAAGATCGCCAGCTTCAGTTTTGTAAGTTAGGTTTGGTAAGTTTTCTACTTTACCGCCATTGTCTAAACCACGGATAGCAGTACACCAACCAGAAGCCGTATAAGATTGACTCATTTTCAGGCCAAGATCATAAGCGGCATTTGACCAAACGATTTCATCATTATTTTTAGGATTTGGATTACCATCCATATCCACGTCAAGCTCTTCGTATTCGAAAAGGTCGGTACCTAAACCTTTAGCTCCGTATGGCATACGAGCCATTGTACGTGGAAGTGTTAGGGTCACATATCGAGCATCATCACTTTCTCGGAATGAATTCCAAGCCGCATAGGCAGGTGAATCAAAACCTGCAGCAACCGGTTTATTTTCATTGAAAGTCGTAAAATCATTAAACTCGAACATTTCTGCATTCGCGGCAGCAACAAAAGGTGCGTGACATGCTGCTGCAACTTCACCCATGTAGCGCATTAACGCAACATCTTCATCGCTAGCACTGAATTCGTAGTCACCAATGAATGTTCCATAGGGCTCACCACCTGCAGTACCAAATTCACCTTGATAAACAGCATTAAATAGTGGACTACGGTCAATAGCAGGAGCATCTTCAAACTGCTCTAAAAGCTCTTCTTTCGTATAATCAACCATTTTGATTTTTAAAGAAGGACCTAATTCACTTTCTTTAACCATTTTTTGTAGACCACGCCAAGAACCTTCTAGTTTTTGGAAGTCATCTTGTTGCATTACAGCTGAGAGCTGTTTGGATAATTTCTTATCAATTTCAGCTATGGCATTCTCAATCGTTTTCGTAACATTTTTATCCCACGTTACGGTACCAGAGAGAGCTTGTTGAGTTAAAACGGAGAATAACTCTTTTGTCGTGTCGGCAGGTGTTTGAGTTGTGGCCTCAATCGCTCTATCAAGAAAACTAAGGCTCTCACCTTCACCTTCAGCGGCGGTTTGTGTTTGATTTTCAGCTTCAGTGCTCATTATTCACCTCCTTCTTCTTTCGAAACGCCAAGCTCTTCGGATAGGGCATTAATGGTATCAGCGCTTTGTAATACTTCTTTCAGTAGTTTTTCTAGGTCACGAGAACGATCAGCTTTAGATAGAAGTACTTTTAATTGATTACGCGTTTCTACTAACTTTTTCAGCGGTTCGACCTGTTCAATGATAGATTCTGGTCCGAAATCTTTCATCGAATTGATTTTCAGATTAGCTTCAAATTGACTGTCATCATCAGCTAATACATTATCAACCTTTAAGGATAACTCAGGACCAACTCGTTTCATTACCGTATCAAAGTTGTCTTTATCAACGTTATAAAACGTACGATCTTCTAAGTCTTCCTTATCTTGTTTATGGCCTGAGTAGTCCCCAATCACTCCCATAACAAATGGGAGTTCCTTGGTTTCCACTGCGCCGTTGGTTTCCACGTCATAAGTAATACTTACGCGGTTTTTGCTTACGCGTTTATGCTGTGAATTCAAAGCCACAGTGAATCTCCTTATATGTGAGTGCTATTAAGATGCAGACGAAGTGATTTTAGCCGTTGTTGCATCAAAACCGACTTCTGGGCCTTTTTCGATCTTACCGGCATCATTTTCGTTGTAATATGCTTTAGAAATTTTGGTATAAGTTAAACTCATTGATTCCGATGGAAGCGAACCATCTGAACCTGTCATGTTGTAACTCGCCATACGAGCAGATTCTAAGGTAACAATTAGGTAAGGATCGGCGCCAGAACCTTCACGATTAGGTTTTGTCATTACGATTTCAATTTTTTTACCTTCAGCTCCTGGTGCGTATAAGAACGTCGTTAGATAAGGAGAAGCACCGTCACAAACTCGAGTGATGTTAACTTCACCTAAAGCAACCATACCTTGGTCTGCGTTATTGGCATTACCTACGTCAATTCCTACGCCGCGAACAGCGCCCCAACTAATGGATCCAATTGCGAAAAATCCATCTTTACCACCAATTTTCTCTACTGTTGCTGCACCACTAGCAATTTTCTGACCATCGATGCGCATGTAAATAGAAGCCATAATGACTCTCCTTCATATAAGTCGGGTTTATACCATTGTCTCTAGAAGTAGGACTATTATCAGAAAGAAAAGTCTGAAATAGGGCTATCGTCTGAATCTTTGGTATTCTTTTTTTGATCTTCTGGAGTTGCCTCTTTCGGTTGAGTGGGAACTCCAGATTCATCTTCTGATTCAACTTTTATTGGTGTTGAATCATGGGATTCTTCTTTTACTACGGGTTGTTCTGGCTGTTTAACCCGAGGAGTAGCGATGGTAAATGTCTTTTTATTTGATATATCTTTGGAAGACAAGTTATCCATCCCTGACAGTAAATTAATATGGTCGATCGCTTGTGATTCTGCACCGATCATTTCTTGTAATAATTCAGGTAGACTTAAATAACCCCAACGTATTGCTCTTTCCAATAAAAATGGAACGGGGCTATGTGGTTCTGTTTCCTTGAAGTATTCGGCTATCTTTCTTAGCTCTTGGAATGCTTGATCCCGATGTACAATATCTCCAGCTTTGGCAACGACCACTTGTTGTGTTCGTGGTGTGGTCGCAGTAGGAGAGGATGGCAACGCTTCTGTTGTATTGGAGTCTAAATCATCAGCACTGTCATTTTGTGTAAGGTGCTCTATAGTAGCGACAGGCTCTTCTTCTTTAATTTCTCGATAGGTGTCATCGAAAGGCCATGGCTCAAATCGCTCTGGTACCAGGTATTGAATCGCATTAATTAAATCAGAAATATTCGACTTTATGTGCTTAAAGCTAATTACTTGCGCACCGATTTTATGACATTGCTCAGCGATTAACTTTTCTGTGTCGTCGAGTGCGACATAGGCTTGAGCTAAATTCATTAAATTATTTTCAGTATCGCCATCAAAAGACGAAAGAGCACGAGACTTTAACTCGGTTAACGTGCCTTCTTTTTCTGATTTTAAAAAATCGGTGTAGGTAATATCGCCAATAAAGCCTAGCATCAGTATAGATTGATAGATGGCCGTAGAATCATTAGTTTCACCGACGAGTTGTAGAAGAGGGCGAGTTCTAAATTCAGCTCTTTCTTTCGCAATACCCACTTCGTCAGTTGCTTTAAGTTTATTTTCTGGTTGAAAGGGGTTAAGTGATTCCCAGAAAATCTCAACCCATGTTTTTAAAACCGTCGTCGATTGTGCTAGATGGAGGAAAGGTTCAGGGGTAAATAATTGTGAGCTAATATACCAACCGATGAGTTCGAGATCTTTTGTGTCGTTACTCAATGCATTTTCAGTTACGTTTCGTAGTTCCTTCCATGCATTATCATTCGTTTCAAGTATATCTTGGTCAGAAGAAGCATCTGGTGTTTCAACTAATTTTCGGAAAGCAGATTGTGAGTTATTGTAAGCATTACGCAGACTACGATAAGCCGTTCGATCTAATTTTAAATACGTACCACAAGGTGAATCATCAGAAATTGGATTTAAAAGGTTGTCGATTTCTATCATAGCTAATCCATTACATAACTTCAAAAATTACAATAGCTTACTGTTTGAAGTGTTATTTATTGATAACTTTTAGTGTAGGGCAGAGTAGAGAAAAAACTCTTTATTAATTAAAAAAACTTATTCTTTTTTGATATAAACAAATAACTTTGAGATGGTTCACGTTATGAAGCCAATTTGTTGAAAATGAAACCGAGTGTATTATTAGCCTCCGATGAGTACGGTTGGTGCTCCTGCTACAATAGAGCCACCATGGGATGTGGTGTCCCCCATACGCGCGGCTGGTTTGTTATTAATGAGAACCGTAGCGCTGCCTTTTACAATAGAGTCAGGAGGGCCGACGCAAACACATGAGTCACCCATAACCGCTTGAGGCATATTACATACGAGAACAGTGACGGCTCCTGGTCCAACGATAGGGCCTCCGACGTGTGGAATAGGAGGGGTACCGGGTGTTTGCATCGGGCAAACATGCATATCGGTTAAACGTGCAGCAGGCAATGTCATGGTAAGTTCCTCTACAGGTACTGTGAATGGTTGTTACTTAATGCATTAAATGGGTATCTTTTGCTTTATTACATATTACATATTACATATTACATATTACATATTACATATTACATATTACATATTAGGTATTACGATTATGGTTATGTATGAATTGAAAATGAACATTCAATCTTAGCTTAAATCATTAGATTTGCCCTGAGCCACCACTGGCGATATCCAGTGCAATATGTATCGACTTATTATAATATTCTTCCGAGTTATCCCATTCAGGCAGTGCTGCAGAATGAGCAATGGCTCCGGCGATTGCTTTACAGTAGAGGTCAGCTTCGGGTAATACCGTGGGCTGATCTGGTGCAATAATACTGCCAGAACCATTCCAGAATACAGCCTGAGCTAACCATGAAGGTCCACAGCTTAATTCCAGTTTATTCGCTAAATATTCTGCTTTTCTGCGGCTTTCTTCTGAAGGTTGTTTTACCCACTGTTCAATGGTGTCTAACGCTGTTGTTTGTATCCCTTTCCAATCTGCTTGTCTTAACGCCAATGTTTTATACCCCCACCAAATACCTTCACGTACGGGCAAAGCATGAGCAATTAAAGCAACCAACTCAATCTTCATCTTCTTTTCTTTTAAGATGCTGATGGCATCCGCTAACAAAGTATCCTCGGTAAACAGTTCGCTAATATCATTTTCCAGATTTAATCGAGGTACGACTTGAGCAGCATGAGTGTAAATAAGTTTTTTATACATAATATCAATCATCTAATAGTGGTATGTGTTAATCAGTGTCTACGTTAGTTCACTTTGACTATTGTGCCTTTAATTTCACCCATTAGGCCGCCATTAAATGTTCCTTTTAAACCGGATTTAAACTCAGCACTTAACGAGCCTTCGGCTTTAAGGGTTGTGCTGGCTTTCATTGCTATGCTGGTTCCTTTAATCGTATTCGAACCGGAGGCTTGTAAGGTTGTTGTTGCACCGGTTACTTTATTGGCTGAAGTCGCTTTCGAATTGACGTTAGTACCTTGCAAATTCAAGGTGCTGCTGGCTTTGATATCAATATTACTGGCTTTGATTTCAATTTTTGAGCTACTCATTGTAATAGAGCTGCTGCCGACTTTTAATTCAATTTCGCTGTCAGCTTCAAGTGAAATCGTTTTCGCTGTTTCAGACAATGCATCGGTTACCGCGAGAGTGTATTTATCTTTTGCAGTAACAGACATTGCTTTAGTGGTTGTATTTTTATACTCACCTTCGACGGTTTCAGTCACGTTATTGGTCACTTTGGTCGTCATATCATTGTTGACTTCAGTGGTCAGATCTTTAGCAGCATGAAGGTAAATTAACTCATTATCTTTCTTATCATCAAAGTACCATTCATTGGCTTCTCCCTTTAATTTGGTTTTAAAACCCGATTTTGTTGTATTTGCGGTTTTATAGGGAGGTACGTGCTTACTGTTATAAACACTGCCCGTAATAACGGGTTGGTCAGGGTCACCATCAATAAACGAAACCAATACTTCTTGGCCAACCCTTGGAATGAATTGTGAACCATACCCTGAACCCGCTAGCATTTGTGCGACACGAACATAACAACTGGTTTTATCGCCTTGTGACTCCGTATCCCAATGAAATTGAATTCGAACTCTTCCTTCAGCGTCTTGGTTTATCTCTCCAGCTGTAGACCCGGCTACGGTTGCACTCTGTAAACCATGTACTTTGACTTTGTCTGCTGGAACAGGATAGTAAGGCGTTGATTTAGGTATACAGCGTATCTCTGATTCGCATAAACCTTCATCATTATAAGTGGCTGTATGATAGGTCACTGAATAGTCACCAAGCATCGATTTATCTAGGTGAGCGCTAAGTGAGAAGTACTGCCCAAGATAAAACTCATCATGTTCAGCGTGTGCTGTAACAATATTATATTCTTGTTCGATTTGCTCTATACGTCGCTTTACGAGATTGCTAGCAAGGTCTGTTTTAGCCCCAGATACGCCGAGTGGAGGGTAATGAATTTGCTTAAGTTTGCTGTTGTTACCTATAGAGTGACTTGATGTCTTAGCTTTGCTCGTGACTAGTTTGGTTTGTGAGTAATCATAGGCTGTGAGTTCAATGCTGGCTCCATGAAAATGAGATGCTGGCATCCATTGCATAATCATGGGGTTTTTACCCGTTCTAGCTTCAGTCATATCAAATTTATTGATTTTTGCCTTATCGAAGGGGGATTGAGCATCTTGTATGATCAATTTGTGTCCGCTACTGCTTTGTTCAAAAAAGTAGACTAGGCCTTCTTCAGACAATAAACGGGTAATAAAATCAAAGTCGGATTCATTGTACTGTAAACAATACTCTCGTTTTGTACTTGGCGCTCCATTGATCGTGAATTTCCCAGAAAAGCCCGCATTATTAAATATATCGGTAACAATATCTTTGGTGGTTTTTTCTTGGTAAACACGGAAGGCATGAGTGTGCTTTAACAGCCATAACCAAGGTGCGACGGTTAATTCATAGCTCGCATACTGGAGACTAGATTCCATTTCGACTTGTTGAATGGAGGTGATAATACCGTGATAGCTACGTGCTAATGATAAATTACCATTGTTATTATCATAACAATTAAAGCCGATTTCTTGACCGAGTTGTTGATTAATAACAAAGGTTGAAGAAACTAACCGTGCATTGATCGTATAAGGCTCTGAAAGGCTTTCCTCAATGGAAAGTTGACTGATAAGATGTTCCTTATCTTTGTAATCCTTAGCTGAAAGCGTGCTAGATGAAGCGGATAACAGTTCCGTCATTGCGATCGTCCTTTGTTTCACAAAAATCAAGAGATAACTATCAAGATAGATGGTATCTCTTGATTTTCAATTGAACATGATCGTCTTGGGTGCCCGCTAAATTACGTTTTAGTGCGATAGGGGGATACAGTTTTATGTCTTTTGTATTAATGGAATCGGAATAATAAAAATGGATTTATTTTCTAAGTTACGAATAACACAGTGGTTAAGTGTTATTTTATCTTTGTATGTCTTTTCGTCTTATGCAGAGAATGTCAGTCAGAAAGAATTAAAAGGCGCTCTGTGTTTAATTAATACGGAGCAGGGCGTTGTTCATATTCGAGATCAATTGACGGGTAAGTTTTCTATTCCTGGTGGTACAATCATTGACCAGGAAGATCCGAAACAAGCGGCTATTAGAGAAACTTGGGAAGAAACAGGATTGGTTGTTACCCCAACATCCGTAGTGGGTTACTTAGGAAAAGCCGTTGTTTATGAGTGTCTTGCTGATTCCACGATCGTTGCCTTCGATAAGGCAGGTACGTTTGGTTATAAGCTTCCTATATGGTTTGCCCCTCACTATGCAGTTGAAGCATCTTCGGTTCAACTTATTGACTTAAATAAACAAATGTCGAATTTTGCTCTAGAACATTACCGATTTCCTGACCAAGTGAATCAAGTTAATGCGTTAGCAGAAAGATTGGTTCAACAGGAAGTCACCTTTGTACAACATCTTATTGACGCAGCGCCTCAGTTTCAAAGAGGGGAGATGTATTATACCTATCCTCTATTTAAAGATTTAAGCCTTCAATCTTATCTAATAGATAAATTGATGATGAGCATCAATATGATGGCTCTAGTGGGCTTTATTTTTGCAATGTATGTTTTTCGTGGGTTTGATTTAGCGAGTGTGGCTTTAACTGGGACGGTTTTAACCATAGGTTTATCCTTGGTTGCTCAACAAGGAATCAAATTACCCATTCCTTTGGAGTATACGCCTTTTATCACCGAAAATGCTTCTTTAGGTTTACCAAGCATTGTGTTTGCTCTATTTGGTTTTGTTATCGTATTCGTCCGAAAAATGGCGATCATTCGAGAGCTGGATAATACGCATTTTAAATTATGTTTCATTGCATTTGGATGGGGTATATTTAGTCTTAATGCGCTTTATGGATTAGTGTCGTTTAAACTCCTATTGTCTGATATTGTGATTGCTTGCTCATTGGGGGCGTTAGTCGGGTGGCACTTCAGCAAGTTAACCAAACAAGATGATTTACCTTTTATTTCCATCATCCAATCAATGAGCTTTTGGTTAGTTTTGACAATAGGTTTTGCTGTTATGGTTGTGTATTGGGGGACATTATCATTAAGTATATTGTTTGCTTTGTCTTTATCTATTCTAGGATGTTTACAACTTAAACAGGGCTTACCTCAGCAGTTATCGAGTTCTTCAGCGTTACTTATTATTGGTTTTATGCTGGCGCTACAGTTAGGGTATCACTTCATATTAGGACCTTTTCTAATGGATTCGACTTTACAGGTTTATGTTATTGAGGTTTTATTCTTACCCGTATTTCTTTTGTTTTCTTTATCCTATTTGTTATGGCTCTCTAAGAGAACCAAGTCAGTTGATCAATAGAGAGCAGTATAAAAAAGGCGATGATGTGTTGGTTGATACATCATCGCCTTTTTTACTTATTTATTTACACAACACAACACAACACAACACAACACAACACAACACAACGACAATAAACTCGTTATGGTTTAATCAACTAATTGATAATCTGCTTTTAATATTTGAATGATTTCTGTTCTTGGGTCATTGGGTAAATGAATCGGGTGACCGGTGATTTTTTCAGCGATGGATAAATACGTCTCAGATAGATCCTTGAAGGCTTCCAATGGTAATGCGTTATTTTTAGCCAACGCTTCTCTTTCCTTCATTCTCTCTTTATTTAAAAGGATATCCGGATCAGGAAAATGAGAGAGCAGGAATTGTCTAAACCCTTCTTTTGAATTTTCCACGATATGGCCATTTCCATAAGCCGTTTTATCCCATATTCTCGATGAATCTGGTGTGCCGACCTCGTCCATGTAGATGAGTTTATCTTGGCCAGATTTATCTTTAACGTAACCAAATTCAAACTTAGTGTCGACGAATACTTGATCCAATTCATTCAAATGCTCAGAAATAACATCGAATCCTTCCGTCAGGTACTTTTCGTATAGCGTAATATCATCTGTAGATTTGAAGTTGAATGCATCGAAATGTTGTTCGATGTCTTGGCGAGTAATATTAACATCATCGACCTCCGGTACATTAGGAATACCCTTTAAAATCCCTTTAGTTGACGGAGTAATGAGAATGTCATCAAGCTTACTATCTTGTGATAACCCGTCAGGTAATTGAATACCACAGAATTCACGTTCCCCGTTACTATAAGCTCGCCACATTGAACCCGTAATATACTGACGAGCAATCGCCTCAACTTTAATGGGAGTTGCTTTTTGTACAATCCAAACAAATGGGTGGGGGATATCGAGTATGTGGCTATCAGCTAAGCCGGCTTGTTTAAATTGTTCAAACCAATAATTAGAAATCGCGTTTAATGCAGCCCCTTTACCTGGAACGCCAGCTAAACCATTGTCACTATGCCAAATACAATCGAATGCAGATATGCGATCACTAATCACCATGATGGCAAGAGGTAAGTCATCAGCAACATCGTAATTTTTTTCTTTAATTAGACGTTTGCTATCTTCTTCTGTTAACCAGTAGACTGAACGGACTTTTCCACTATGTACCGGTTTATGGGTGCGAATAGGCAAGTCATCATTTTTTGAAAGAACTTTTGCTGATAAATCCATCTTAATGTCCATTATTCAAATTATTTTAAAGGAACATTCCTTTATATTATTGCTGCACTCGTTTCGATATACGTTGCTGCAGGTTACTTACTTTGAATATCATAACAGAAACAAAATTGACTTCCATAGAAAAAGCAAACGTTTGCTTTTGGTATTTAGACGGTATAATGAACAGAGTTAGTGAATGTAGTCAGGTGTGTCACAATTTGAAAATATGACAGTACATTGGTTATTTAACGCAAGACGTTGTAGTTCGAGACGTTGTGCGTAGGGAATGTTAGAAGAAGCGATAATAGCCGATGCATTATGGGACAAAATAGCTTGTTTAATGAGGTCTGTTTCTCCAGCGTATTTGGATGAACCGATAAAACTGATCTTAGTCAATGTGATCGAGTGATGAGTAAAAGTATGTTTCGTTATCCCGTGACACTGAGGAGTCACATAAATCCATTTTTGTTCGTTTGAGAGTAAAGCAAGTCGTTCAAGCTCATATTCATTCAATAATGACGTAGTGACATTGGGTCTGTTTTTTTCATCTATCGATAGGCTTAACGTTGATGGATGAAGAAGGTATTGGGTCGTTAAGTGATTTTTATACTCTAACATGACTAAGCTCCACTGCACTCTATTGTATGTATATACAGTACATCAATCACCAATACTGTTCAAGTATACAGTGGTTAGATCACTTTATTTTTTGATGGTGCGCAATAATTTTTAATGCCGTATTCAATCGTTGCATCTCAAAATGACTACCGTGTCGATCTGGGTGGTAGATTCGAGTTAATTGTTTAAAGCGCTCTTTCAGAGTGTGTTTATCTAACGGGCTATCTGAAGAAAACCCAAATAAGGCGTAGGCTTGTTTGATGTTGTCTAGTTGCTGGATTTGAGTTAATTGTTGTTTTAGAGATTGGTTTTCACTATGTGTTTCTTTGAGCCGTGTTAACGCTTTATGCAGTTTAATTTTATACTCTTCATTATTCGATACGCTCTTAATGCGTTTTTTCTTTTTTCTTATTAAGTAAACGAAAAAGACGACAGTAATAAATAAGATAATAATAGAAATATAAACATTACTGATAGGGTGAGTATCTTGGAGTTCAGTGCTATCTATTGGGGGTTCACTGGATTGAAGGTTTTTCTGTTCAAATGTAGAAAAAGAATCTATTTGTTCTTTTTTCTTAGATAGGTATTCTTTTTCTAGTAAGTGGGTATAAGCGTCACTTTCACCATTTGAGATACTAAATGCAAGACGGTACATGAGTTTCGCTGTAAAAGTATTTTGCTTTGATTGATAAAAGCTCCCGACTTTTTCGAGTGCTTCTTGCCGCTTCGCTGAATCTGAGTTATTTAAGATAGAAGAGAATAACCAAAATAGAGATTCATCATAAGACAGGCTGCTCCGGCTTATATCCGACCCTTGTAAGCTGTGGTTTAATGAATCATGGTTATTAAATATCAACATCCCTAAACGAAACTGTGCCGGTTCCCATCCAGCCTTGGCTGATTTTTCTAGCCAATAAAAGCCTTCAATAACATGTTTTGTAATACTTTTAGGTTGAAGATCGGTCTGTTTATTGAGACTAAAAGGGGTTAAAGAGAGGTAATGTTCACCTAATTGATAATGATGTTCAGGATCGTCACTTTGTGAAAACAGTAAGAGATCTTTGCTATCGAGCTCTGCAAAGGAATAAGTACTGAATAAAGTAAGGAGTAAAGTGAACAATAAACTCAAGCAGATAACCTGTTAATTTTTAGATGACTGCTTGAGTATAACTATTGAATGATTATCTTGCCTTATTTTAGAGGCAGGATTTTAATCTCTACACGTCGATTACATGCTTTACCATTGTTGGTGTTATTAGAACAAATGGGGTGTCTTTCACCGTATCCACGAGATATGGCACGCCCAGAGGCAACATGATTTGATACGAGGTAAGAACGAACGCTTTCTGCTCGTTTCTCTGATAATGATTGGTTGTAGCTATCTTTACCTGAGCTATCAGTAAAGCCTTCGATCACAAGGCTTGTGTCTTTATATTCGGCTAAAATTTTAGACACGCCACGTAACGTGTTTTTGATACTGGAATCCAGCTGGTGAGAGTTTGAAGAAAATCCAATGCCATTTTTCATTCGTAATCGTAGTTGATTTTCACCGACTCGTTCCACTTGTACGCCAGAATTGAGTAACTCTTGACGAAGTGCTTCTTCTTGTTGGTCAAAGTAATAACCAATACCACCACCAACGGCAGCACCACCGGCAGCCCCCCAAAGGGCATTTTGACGACGCTCAGTTGCGTTATCACCGGATGCTAATCCAAGGGCGACACCGGAAAGTGCGCCAAGTATAGCGCCTTGCGTTGTAGGATTGGTTTCTTCTTCGCCGGTTGTTGCGTTTTGGCGTTTAGTGGCTTGGCAGCCAGAAAGAAGGATAAGAGTCGCAAGGGCTAAAGCGGTTGTTTTCAAAATGTATTCTCCATTATATTCATAATTACACCCTCAACCATGAGGGAGTTATATGGAAAATAAACATTTTATTTACATTGTCAACGTAGGTTTAGAATATTGACAATGTCTTGATATAACTGATTTTTATTTGAGCAGTCTTCGCGAAGGAGTGCCATCTACGGGGCGATTAACCGAAATGGTACGACCTTTTTTTAACCCTTTTTCATAGTCGTCAGTTATGTTTTTCATGGCTTCTTTTAATTGCTTTTTGAAGGTTTCACGATCAATGTTCTTAAATTCTTTATCGATATAGTCATTGATCTTATTGTTGGATTTATCATCGGGCGTAATAATTGGAAGCTTTTCTAAAGCGCCTTCAATCCAACCTGCGAGAAAGGAATTGACCCTACGACTGACTTCCGTATTTGAAGTGCCTGAGCCAGCAAAGCTATTTCTAAATTGGCCAGTTTGCTCATTCATTTCTCTATAAATAATATCAAATGCGAAAGCTGCAAATATAGCGCGATCGGCTTCACCGATAAATTCACACTGTTTTAACCCTTTGTGATTGAGTAATACCGCCTCGACACCAAAGCGAGTATTGATGCCTCGAATAATTTTTAGCACGGTAGAGCTAATACTTGTTGGGAGAAGATGCGTCGATTTTGTTTTCCCTAACTTAATAAACTCAATATCGTCTTTATCTAAGCCATATTTTTGCATGAGTCTATGTGCCATCTTGATGGCATTAGCGGCTTCATTGACGTTTGCTGAGTTACCTAACTCTAGACACTTAGCAATTTTCTTGAGTGCTTTTTGTTTATCCATAGGAATTCAATCGAGTGATTAATTTGGGGGGTTATTCTAATAGAGAAGGGCGTCTTTGTCACGGCAACACCCTATTTTATCGAAATCAAATATCTTAAATAACAGTGACCATACTAAATCCCTAATTCATCTAAGAGAGAGTCGGTATCATCATTAATCGAACTACTACTTGGTGTCGTATCCTTTGAAAAAATATCGATGAACTCTGTACGATCCATTGCAAATTCAATATAAAAGTTATGATGCTGCTGGGTGGTGAAGGAAACTCTTCGTGCTTGTGGTTTATCGAGATTGGAATCAACTTGTAAAGTCACTTGTTGATTCAAAGCCATCATTTTAGGTTGGCTTTGCGTTATATTAACCTGTAAGGTTTCTTGGATTTGATGTGTAAAATGCCCAATACATTGATTCATTAATTCTCCAAGTACATTCCCTACATCATCAGAGTTGTGATGAGTGGAGAGCTCTTCTTCGGGAATCCCCATATTGGTCATGTACTGGTGATACACATCCAGAGCGGATTCGCTATTAAAATTAAAAATCACAAGCCCCGAAAACCCGCCATCAAAAACAACAAAGCAACCAAAATCAGGTTTTAAGCAGGTTTTGGTTATCTTTTGAACTTTTGTAGAGTGAGAGACAACACTACCAGTAGCGGTGGATAATGTATTTGATACACTGGTACATAAAATACGCAGAATATCATCGTGAGTCGTGATGGAATTTTTTTTTGTTGACACAGGGTTACCTCTAAAACATGAAGATTGTTCGAAAAGCTGCCAGTAAGTATAGCTCGAAAGTGAGAATTAGTTTTTCTCTCGCAATCTTTAGGTTAAAGTAAAATACATCTACGGGAATAAATTAAAGCAGGACGCTAATGTTACCGATTTTGAATGAGACACCTCAACTTTCTTCATTGACTCAAGATTACCTTAACCTTCTATCGACCTCTGGTTTCTTAGGCGATATTGAAACCAGTTATGCAAGCCGTCTTGCCGTCGCAACAGACAACAGTGTTTATCAACAGTTACCTGCTGCAGTGGTGTTACCCAAATCAACACAGGATGTAATTCTCCTAGGAGAAATCGCCCACAGCCATGATAAATTTCAATCGATTTCATTTTCACCACGAGGCGGTGGTACTGGAACGAATGGTCAATCCCTGACTCATGGCATTATTGTTGATACCACTCGATACATGAATAAAGTTCTTGAAATCAACGAGAAAGAAGGGTGGGCACGAGTTCAAACCGGAGTGATTAAAGATCAATTAAATGATGCTGTACGACCATTTGGCTACTTTTTTTCTCCCGATCTGTCGACGAGTAATCGTGCAACGATTGGTGGTATGATTAATACGGATGCCTCAGGCCAAGGTTCATTGCGTTATGGTAAAACGTCAGACCATGTCATTTCATTGCAAGCGGTATTCAGTGACGGTTCGCAACTAGAAAGTGCATCAAACGTCGCCACAAGTGGTTTTGCACGCTCTGCCGTGACCCAAACTGAGACCATTTGTCGAGATAACCGTAATGAAGTACTTGAAAAGTTCCCGCCGCTTAATCGCTTCTTAACTGGCTATGATTTAAAACATGCCATTCATGAAGATAATAGTTTTGATTTTACTAGGGTGTTATGCGGTGCAGAGGGGTCATTAGCCTTTATTACCGAAGCAACACTCAATCTAACACCGATACCGAAACAAAGGGTGTTGGTTAATGTGAAATACGACAGCTTCAATGCCGCATTGAGAAATGCTCCCTTTATGGTAGAAGCAGAAGCCCTTTCAGTTGAAACGATTGATTCCAAAGTCTTGAATCTAGCAAAAGAAGATATTGTTTGGTCGACCGTGAGTGACTTATTTACTGATGTTGAAGGCAAAATCATGCTAGGCATTAATATGGTGGAATTTGCTGGTGATGATATCCCTTCAGTAATGAATCAAGTCAGTGGATTAACACGCAAGATCGATGCTCTTATGGAAGATGGAACAGCGGGGATCATTGGCTATCAAGTGTGCGACGATCTTGCTGGCATTAATAAAATTTATACTATGCGAAAGAAGGCAGTAGGTTTGTTAGGTGCAACAAAAGGAGCCGCTAAACCGATTGCTTTTGCCGAAGATACTTGTGTTCCTCCTGAAAATCTAGCTGACTTCATTGTTGAATTTAGAGAATTACTGGATCAACATGGGCTGCATTATGGCATGTTTGGGCATGTTGATGCCGGTGTCTTACATGTTCGACCCGCCTTAGATATGTGTGATCCTGACCAAGAAGCACTCATGCATCAAATATCCGATGAAGTTGTAAAATTAGTGGCTAAATATGGCGGCTTAATGTGGGGAGAACATGGAAAAGGATATCGTTCAGAGTATGGACCTGCATTCTTTGGTGATTACCTCTTTAATGAATTACGAAAAGTTAAGGGAGCATGTGACCCCCTTAACCGAATGAACCCAGGGAAAGTGTGTACCCCTTACGAATCTGAAGCGCAATTAGTTAAAGTTAATAGTGTAAAACGTGGGACTTACGATAGACAAATTCCTATTACGGTGCGAGATAGCTTCACTCCGGCTATGGAATGTAATGGTAATGGGTTATGTTTTAATTATGATACGGCATCCCCTATGTGCCCATCGATGAAAGTATCCTACGATCGCAGGCACTCGCCAAAGGGACGAGCGGGTTTGGTTCGAGAATGGCTGAGGCAGCTTTCGGAGAAAGGGGTCGATATTTTAGATTTGGAGAAAAATTCACTGCAATCGACATCTTCAATTAAATTAATGATTGATAGAATCAGACATACCGTCAATAAACGCCACCATTATGACTTTTCTCATGAAGTCTTTGAGGCGTTAAATGGCTGTTTAGCGTGTAAAGCGTGCGCGAGTCAATGTCCTATTAAAGTCGATGTTCCGAGCTTTCGCTCTCGATTTATGAATCTCTATTACACGCGTTACCAACGACCGATAAAAGATTATTTAGTGGCCAATATTGAGAATGCTTTACCCTATCTAGCAAGATACCCTCAATTGAGTAATCGTATGCTGAATAATGTGGTATCACAAAAAGTATCAAAACACTGGGTAGGGTTTGTTGATGCACCCATGTTATCGACACCTAATTTATCTAAAAGATTAAAACATATAGACACGTTAGATATATCAAAATTTCAGCGTTTATCTGAACAAGAACGTGCGAATAAAGTCATTATCGTGCAAGACCCTTTTACCAGTTTTTATGAAGCACAGCTGATTGAAGATTTTGTGTCATTGATTCTCAAGTTAGGTAAGACACCGGTAATATTACCTTTTAAACCGAATGGTAAAGCTCAGCATGTAAAAGGGTTTTTACAGCAATTTGCTAAAACTGCTCAATCAACAGCGGAATACCTAAATGAGGTAGCCGATTTAGGTGTGCCTCTGGTGGGTGTCGATGCTGCGTTAGTGTTGTGTTATAGAGATGAATATAACGAAGTTCTTGCTGAACAGCGCGGTGATTTTAATGTTCAGCTTGCCCATGAATGGTTAGTGTCAGAAATCTCGGACCGTAAGGTGAGCAAGTCGGTAAATACAGAAGAATCGTATTATTTACTAGGACATTGTACGGAAAAGACCAAGTTACCTAATACCGAAAAGGAATGGGTGGCTATTTTTAAACATTCAGGGTTAGACTTAACGATCGTACCAGTTGGGTGTTGTGGTATGGCAGGGACCTTTGGTCATGAAGTCGACAAGCTTCAGACATCGAATGATATTTATAATTTAAGCTGGCAAGCCGCTTTAGATAGATTACCAAAAGAACACTGCCTAATGACGGGGTATTCTTGCCGTAGTCAAGTTAAACGATTTGAAGGGTATCAGCCTAAGCATCCTATCCAAATTTTAAATCAAAACCTTTAGAGAAAAGCATCAGTGTGCTGGCTATCGTCTTTTATTGACAAAGTACATTGAATATAACTAGTAAAACAGAGAGCATTACTGCTCTTTGTTTAGATTTTAAGGTATTAGTTCGTTGATGACAGCACTTTCAAGGTGATTGTCATCATTAACTATTGACGCTTTGATCAACAAACGAGTCATTTAATTCGTGAATCACTTCGTATGGAATATATAGACGCTCGGAGCCTGATTCGAAATGTACATTGACTTCATAACAACCAGCATACTCTTTACTGGTTGTGATTATTTCACCATATCCTTCCGATGTCAGGACAGTATCACCAGAGAAAAATAGTGGGCGGATATTATGGCGCATCATCCAATGAGCAACTTCTCTACGGAGTAGTTGGCTGACTGAATAAATAAATAAATCAAAAGATAAAATGGATTTTAGGTCATTTGGTATATCGCTTTCGGTATGTTCATTGAGAAATTGAATTAGCTCAAATGAATCGTCAAACTTCGTCGCATTTTTGAAGAGTAAGCGACCTGCTGATTTTGATAGCACCATTGAATGAGTAATATCTTCAACCAGCATAAATAGGCTAGTAAAAGATGGTGTGGTTGGTCGTGCTGGAATTGAGCTTGACGGCATAACAATGCTCCAAATGTATTGGTAATTAGGTAATGATTAAATCCTAGTCGTTGCAAATGTCAGTATTGTTAATGTTGGGTCAAGTCTGATTAAGTGTAATTAATTCATTTTGCTTCTCTGCGACACGTTGGATAAAACATTTTATATCTTCACTCCATTTTTCTGTTGAGTAGTTGGGTGTTGGTCCACTAAGGAGCGTATCTATAAGGTGGCTTTCTATATCGATATGAGATAAATCGGATTGTTTAATCCATTCCATATCCCATGTGAAAAATAATTTCCTATCGATGTCTTCAATAATGAGATCGCAGAAGATGCGATGCCGAGCATCTGACTCTATTGAGCTATACAGTTCATCAATGCTTGATTCGTCTCCTTCAATATACTGAAAGAAAATAGTATCTTGAAAGTATAAAAATCCAGTAATGCCATGCTTTTGATTGTTCAGTTGCGCATGTAGAGATAAGGCAGAAAGCCCCTTAGATAAAAATTCGGCACTTGCTTGGCTAACATAAACGATAGATTTCATCATACTCTCACTCATTCTAAATCACTCACTAATCATAGTTAATCAAGGCATGTTCGCAAGTGAAGCGAATTGAATTTTTGGTTGATATAGACATCAAAGTTAACGACATTCACATAATTTATTCTGGAAGGTGTTTGTATTCAATGAAGATTATAAAGAACTTTATTTAAATATTTTGAAGGAAGAACAGATAAATAAAACTTAGCTACAATTACTGTATCGTTTTGGAGTTGATATAATTATGAATATTCTACTAGTTGATGATTCTCACATAGACAGAGAAGTGATTAAGCTAGCGCTAAGTGAGCATGCTCAACCTTACCAAATACAGGAGTCGGATAGTGTGGCCATGGCATTAAATTGCCTAAGTAATTCCTCGTTTGATCTTATTTTATTGGATTATAACCTGATCGATGGTGAAGGTTCCAAAGTTTTAAACATGCTGATTGAACAGCGAGAAAAATATCATTCAGCACCTGTTATTATGCTCAGTCATTTTGAACGTTCAGAGATCGCTATTAAATGTATTCAGTTAGGAGCAGAGGATTTTCTTATTAAAAAGGAAGCGACATCTGATCGTCTCCGTCGAGCCATATTTCAAGCTACGACACGCTATTCTTTAAAGGAAAAACTCACGGATTCGCTGCAACTAACGAGAGAGTTAGCTGAGCGAGACCAATTAACTAATTTGATGAATCGTTGGGTTTTTGAAAATGCTGTAGAGCAAGATATTGCCAACAGTAATGGGATGTTCATCGGTTCCCTATTGATTTTTGACGTTGATAATTTTAAGCACATAAATGATACCTACGGACATTATTTAGGCGATGCCGTTTTAAAATTTATTGCCTCTTCATTCCAGTCACTTCTTAATGAAGAAGAGCATTTTTCTCGTTTAGGTGGGGATGAATTTGCTATTTTCCTACAAGATGACCCGACATTTATACGCACTAAACATATTATAGAGCTCATGAAGGAGCAGCTATTAGAAGATGTGGTGGTATTAGGGGTTGATCTTAATTTATCCGTGAGTATTGGTGCATTTTCTGGGAATCAATTGGAAGAAGAGATATCAAAAAGTAAAATAATGCGATATGCCGATATTGCTATGTATCGTTCGAAATTAAAAAAAGGAACGGTTTCAACTTATTACGATACGGCTTTTCAAGATGAACTCGATAATAAAAAGAAAATGCTAGCATTGGTGGATGAAGCCATTGATACAGAAGCTTTCTATCTTGAATATCAACCCATTATAAATAGAGCAGGTGAGAGCATTTCAGGATGCGAAGTGTTAATCAGAGGTAAAGTAGGAGAGGTGCAGCTACGGCCGGATATTTTTATTCCGATAGCAGAAGAGACTAATCGTATTGATATCATTGGACGTTGGGTGATTAAAACAGCATTTGAGCAATACCATAATTGGAAAAATGTACTTCCAGAACACTTTATATTGAGTATCAACTTATCGGTGAAACAGCTATTAAAACCGACCTTTTTAGGCTGGGTTAAAAAGACATTAAGGCAATATGAAATAGAAGCGGACAAAATAGAATTTGAAGTAACGGAAACCGCAGTCATTGATGATATCGATTTAGTATCAGAACGCTTGAATGAGTTGAGAGAGGTGGGTTTTCATATTGCGCTTGATGACTTTGGAACAGGGTATTCATCGATATCTCATTTAAGCCATCTTCCCTTTGATACGATTAAAGTGGATAAAAGTATTGTACCTACTGATGCTTCAACAGAAAAGCAGCTAAGACTGTTTAAAAGTTTGGTGCAATTAATTAAAAATCTAGAATGTACCTCGATAGTGGAGGGAGTTGAAACAAAATTAACGGTGCAGATTTGTCGGATGCAAGAAGTTGATCTTCTACAGGGGTATTACTTTTCTAGGCCAGTGTCAGCAGATAATTTTGCTGAGCAATACTTACATTAAAGAGAGCGTTCCTTACTGTAATCTGTTGTAACGAGAATTTTCTGTTGCATCTAAAGTTTTGCATGAGATCAAAGATACATTTTGATAATGCTGGCATTATATAGATTATGGAAGTATCTATGAAATAAGTCATACTCGTTTGTCATAGTGTGTTTTGCGTTAATTCTTATTTGTGACATGTAATCCAAATGATGAATTTAAGCATGTTGATTTGAAATTGTGTTTGTATATGACCTTCATTCATGGACTCCTAAGATTGTTTATTTATGTAAAGGATAGATCAATGAAAGGCATCGTCGTAAAAGCACATCGTTCAAAATACCCTGATCCTATAGAGTTTAATTCCGGTGAAAAAGTCATACTAGCCTACTTAAACAGAGAAGCATTCGGTTGGGTTAAAGTTAAAACTCAAGATAAAAAATGTGGTTGGGTTCCGACAGAATTGATTGATATTAATGAATATGAAAGCACGGCCATTACTAGGCGAAATTATAATTCACGAGAATTAAATTCGTGCGTGGATGATATGATCGAGATTGTTGAAGAATTAAATAGTTGGTATTTAGCCGCGAATCAATTAGGAGAAGTCGGTTGGTTACCTGCCCGCAAAGTATCTTTAGCATAAGGTTATTTTACTATTAGCTAAAATTGGTTGAATTTATGTTAAAGCCATTCATTTATGAATGGCTTTTTTCATATTTATTAATTGATATTTCTTTAGAATGGTATTGAGATTTAAATGAAATCCTATAGGTTAAATTAACTTTGGTTGTTGTTATTGTGATTCAAATCACATTTGTAGTTATTTTTTGAGCGAAAAGTGAGTGGTGCTCTAGATTTAGATCACAAAGCGTACAAAGGGTATTTCTCATGTCCAAAGCACTTACTTTCACAGTTTTAGCAACGTCGGTTGCAGCAAGCTTTTCAGTTTCAGCCGCTGAAGAGTGGCAAGGAAAAAGTTATGGGGGTGGCTCCCAAGTTTGTTATGACAATAATCTTTATGAAGCAAAATGGTGGGCAAGTTCTAGTACCACACCCGATCCCAATGGACCAACCAATGAAAATCAACCCGGTTGGGGTACTCAGCCTTGGCTTTTGATAGAAGGCTCTTCAGAATGTGCTACTGATCCAGAACCAGAAAATAACCCACCGATAATTCAAGTCAGTACCCTTTTAAACCTCACATCTCCACTGTCTGATTATCAATTACAAGCAACCGCAACCGATCTTGATAACGATACTTTATCCTATGTATGGACAAAAATATCAGGTTCTAACGACGTGAGTATGGCAGGTAGTTCGACCGCATCACCTCGTATTAGCATCCCTTCGTTGGAAAGTAATCAAACATTTGTGTATCAACTTGAAGTGAGTGATGGCACAGCCACAGTGAGTGAGACGATTACACTGCAGATTCAGGCTGATCCAGAAACGCTGAACTCGGAGCCGATTGCTAATGTTGTTCAAAGTGTTCTATCCGTTCAATCTCCAAGCAATAATGTTCAATTAGATGCATCAAACTCCTATGACCCTGATAGCGACGCTTTATCCTTTATTTGGTCACAAGTATCTGGGCCGACGGTTTCAATTCAAAATCAAACCAGTGCAGTTGCGATGATTAACATCCCTGAGCTGCAAGAAGATGCTAACTATACATTTAAAGTGGCTGTCAGTGATGGTGAATTAACATCCGAAAAAACGGTCACGGTTCAGGCGACAACAGTCACTGTTAATATCGCACCAGTATTGAGCTGGGAGAAAGCGAAATTGAAATCTGCGGCCGGAAGAGTCGTTTCATTTAATATTTCGGTTGAAGATGAGCAACCGAGTCAAATGAAGTACAGATGGAAACAAACAGTAGGGGATTTATCCATCCCGATAGAAAATAATAATGCGTTAGACGCTAAGTTTGATTTACGTGGTGCTAGTGCTGGTGACTATAAATTCCGTTTAGTTGCGACTGACTCAGAAGGATTAAAAGCGAAAAAAACATTTACGGTGACAGTGAATGATACAGCCATCAGTAATGGTTCATTTATTGGTAAAACGTATCGCGAAATGATCACTGATGAATCGGCAGATGAATTTCATTTTACCGTATCCATTAATGATATTGGCCTCGTGTCCCCAGAGGTGATTGATTGTGTTGTTGAACTCAGTAATGTAACCAATGGCCGACTTGCAGAAGCCTTGGCAGAATGCATAAATACACAGTCGGATCTTATTCAAATTGGCCAAAAGCAAGAAGATGGTTCACTCCTTGTTGTACGCAGTAATAGTGCGAATAAAATTTGGGCAATGACCAATACAATGAGCGTTGATGTTGAATTTAAAGAACCTTTAATTGAGCAAGGTTCGGTAACTTTTAGTTATCCACCAACGGCTATTGTGACCGACTGGACAGGAAACTCACGAGAGGTAGATACCTTTGCAGAGGCCGCTTTAAATGAACATTTTGAAGCTACATTTACAAGCCAATCAGGTGATGTTTTTAGTTTTAATAGTCAAGTTGGTTCTGATTTTTCAGCCAATTTAAAGCCAGGAACTTATCAGTTATGGATAGAAATGCAAGGTGCTTGGCAAAGTATTAACTCTTTACAAACGATTAATATCATCGATGATCAAATAGAAAACATTGAAGTATTTGTTAAGCCTTCAATTGATACCGATACCTTATCAGCAGTTGGTAATGTGAGTATAGAGCCGATTATCGATGGTATTTTTCAACCTCGTCAAATGGTGTATGGGGATGGGTATTTATTTGTTGGTGCTTCTGCGATTTTTGATGAATATGGGGACAGAGGCAATAAAGTTTACGCGGTTCCATTTGATCACACAACAGGGGAGGTCGGCACCCCGATTATCCTTGCTGATGAACTATTAGAGGGCCATGGTGTTGCTTATCGTAATGGTCATCTGTATTACTCTACAGCCATGCACATTATGGTGATAAAAGATGTATTAACTCAGTTATCAACGCCAATACCTGAAATTGTTACTGCGTTACCAGCAGCAGAGGGTAACTTTGAATTACTGAGTAATGCACAAAGAAACATTGGTTTATTTTGGCACCAAAAACACACATTAAAATTTAACTCTCAAGATCCGAATGATGCTTCGTTATACGTTTCCATTGGTTCTCCTTGTAATGTTTGTATTATTGATGAAGAGCCGGAATACGGAACCATAGTTAAAATTGACGTTGAAACCGGAGAAAGTCATATTGTCGCTAATGGTATTCGAAATACCGTTGGTTTTGATTGGGATCCTGAAACCGGTGACATTTGGTTTACGGATAATAATCGTCAAATATCGGATAATACCCCAGTGTATTACCCTGGTGAAATAAATAAGATTTTAGCGTCAGATCTTGAACAAAATACGGTACCTCACTTTGGATTCCCATACCTTTCAGGTATTAGTACCAGCGGATTAACGAAAGAGCAATTTGCCGGAACATCAAGCACATCAGGTGTTAATTATTTACCTGAAGGAGCGATATTCACCGACTTACAAGAAAACGAGATCAACCTAAGTGATTACCATGCTCCAGAATTCGAACTTGAAGCGGGCTCTGCGGCATTAGGTTTACAGTTTTGGCAGCCTAATACCGAGTCATCAAATCGCTCTATAATCTATGCTACGCATGGTCCTGGTGATGGCGACCGTGCGGGTTATGAATTGCGTCAGTTAACTCTGGATTCAGTGGGTTCTCCTATTTTTGATAAGGCATTAGTCACAGGGTTCAAACAATCGGGTGGTATTGTCGGTAAACCAGTAGAAATGCTGACATTACCCGATAATTCAATGCTTGTATCTGATGACCATGGTAATACGATTTATCGAGTGTCGTACGATGAACAAGCGGATACAGGTAGTGTTCAATTTTCCATTTCCATGGATGAAGAAAATGCGAATGATCTAGCGGAAATGAATTTGGTTCAGCCAAATGGTATTAGCCGTCGATTATATGTTGATGTCAACGAAAGTAACCTAGTACTTGAAGGATTGGCATTGGGTAATTATCAATTGGTCATTGCTCAATATGGAGAGTTAAATCCATCTCAATCTGTCATTCCTTTCTCGATTACCAACAATGATTCTCCAACGATAGTGTCATGGAGCTATCAAGACAATCAAGTTCAAGAAGGCTTTGGGACGATTACGGTGGATGCCCCAGAGAAACCGTCTGGTTCAGGCAGTTACTATACGTTGGTTCTAGAGCCTTCAATTGAAGGGCCGTTACCGGATTTAGCTGAACAAAGTAATGTGGTTTATGATCCTGTGACCGGTCAGTATACGATTGAATTGGAATGGGGGATAGAGCAAACATTATTCTTACCAGCAGGTTCTTATAATGTGTATCCAAGTTATACCGGATCGTCGGTACCGAGTGATAAAATTCAATCGATAACTATCATTGAAGGCGAAAGCTCACCACAAGAAATTGAGATTGAATACACTGAGTTTGAATCAAACCAAGCTTATTTTAACTATGTATACAATGAATCTTGTGCACAGTGCCATGAATCCCATAATGCCCCTTCATTATTCTCTGGCCCGTCGGATACGATGGTGGCTAACTACACATTGAATCAAGACGCAATTCAAGAAAAAGTCGCTCAAATGGATGCATTTGGTTGGGCTATTTGCGATGTGAATTGTCAAGAAACAATGGCGACTTATCTAGAGGAACTTTGGGTTAACGATTTGCCATCGATAGATGAGCCGGTTGGCGATATTAATGCCGATAGAGGATTACGATTATTATCGTCTAGAGAATACGTTAATACTATTCGGGATGTGTTTAATATCAATATTGATTCTTCTCTCTTACCCGTTGATCGCTTTTCAGGCACTTTTTACAGTAACCCGATTATTGAAGGGCAGATCAACAGTAGTGATATGAGTAAATATGCTGAAGCCGCGATAACGATACAAAGTCAATTAGATATCAATGCCGTCAGTAATTGCCCGACGGTGGATCCTAATGCCTTGATACCAAGCTGGGAAAACCGTATCTATGGTACTCAAGATAAAGGTGTTCAGGTCGTTCATAATGGTATCGTATATGAAAATAATTATTGGACAAATGCAGAGCCAGGGCCATCAACATCGGCACCAACGGGGCAGCCTTGGATTGAAATTGGTCCAGCGGTTTCAGATCCAAGCCGAAGTCCTGAAGCAGTCGAAGCCTGTTTCTCTACCTGGGTTGCTAATACCGGTGAGAAATTATTCCATCGACCACTTACCAATGTAGAAAAAAGCGCCTACTCCCCTAGCGAACCAGAAGCAAGTTTGTCAGCAATGTTGACGTCGCCAAACTTCCTATTTAGAAGAGAGATCGGGTCGGTTAATCAACAAGGGACATTCTCTTTAAATAGCTATGAAGTCGCAACCATGTTGTCTTATACATTATGGGGCAGTGTTCCAGATGATGTTCTGTGGGACAAAGCGAAAAATGGAACGATTAAAAATGCAAATGTGTTGAACGCTGAAATTAATCGCATGCTCAATGATTCTAAAGCGCATAAGCAGTTTTCACACTTCATGATGCAAACAATGGAGTTTGATGAGCACCGTGTATTGGTGAATTACGGGAGTTTAACGGAACAGATTGGCCAAGCAATGCTTGATGAATTTGAATTGTATGTTTCAGATGCGGTATTTGGCTCAGATAAAGGAACATTTGCTGACTTAATGGCAGGAGATACAACCTTTGTATCACCTTTGTTGGCGAGTCACTATGGCTACAATACGAGTGGTGAAGTTAACATTCCTTCTGAACGAGGAAAGGGGATCTTGAGTCTGGGAGCGGTGAATGTTGCGTATTCTACAGAAGTGAAAACAAGACCAATCCCGCGAGCTCGTATGGTTCAGTTTTCATTATTAGGCTGGGAGTTCAACCAAATGGTAGGAACGAAGCTGGGTGATCTACATAACGATTCGTCTACTCGCGAGTATTGGGATCAATTGACCGGGCCATCAACAGGGTGTTGGGGATGTCATATTAAAATGAATGACATTGGTTCAGCAATGAATACGATAGACAAAGATGGTAAATTCCGTCGCTATGAAAATTATGTGTCTGATTTAGGCATAGATTATCCAAATACCTATCTACAAACGCAAGGTGAATTAGTCGATGTCGATAATCAAACCTATAATTTTGCCGATTTAGCAGAACTGGCTGATGTATTAGCTCAAAGCCAAGATGCACGAAGAACCATGGTTCGTAACTACTTCGAATACGTTGTTGGTAAACGCGATGCTTCATACACCCCTCTCTATACACAAAATGGCGATTTTGAAGATTTTAGAGCGTTAATAAAAATTATTTTAACATCGGATGCCGTGTTAGAGCGTAAGGAGTAAGTGTTATGAACAATAAACTAAAACTATCACGTCGTAATTTTTTAAAAACATCAATGTCAGCAGGTGTTGGAGCCGGTATTGCTTCGATGGTACCACTGTCTAGCGCTCAAGCTTCCGGTGTCGATGATAATACTAAGTTCATTTTTATTAACTTCTCAGACGGCTACCCACGAGGTAAATGGCACCCTTCTGGGAGTAACGGCAACCTAAGTATGAATGAATGTACTCGGGACTTAGATGCTTATAAAGATAACATTGTATTCTTTGAAAATATTGCAACCAATGGGGGGAGCGGACATGACGGGTTTCGCAACCTTTGGCGAGAAAATCAAAATCAAAACTCGATTGATATTGAAATGCAAAGCCAATTTTCATCAGGGTTACCACGAGGAATATTGCGCTTAGGGGTTGATAGTCATTATTATGGACACGGCTCACGTCAACCATCGATTATTGCGGGGTCTACCTCTGGGGTCTCTCACGAAGATAACCCTCAGGTGGTTTATAATAGTTTATTTGCCCCAATATTTGCTTCACCAGGAGAAGCCCAACAGAAAGCGAACAGAGATCGAGCTAAAATTGATATTCTTTCTCAATCAATTGAAGATGTTCGTCTCTTACGAGGAAACCTAGGAGGAGTCGAGGCGTCTAAATTAACGGCATTTGAGCAAGCAAGCCTTAATGCGCGTACTGAGTTACAAAATTCACTCGATTCAAGTGTTGGTACCTGTTCAGATTTATTTAATGGAAGCAGTTCTGGGCGAGATCTACGTGCTGATTTGCAAGTTGCGAATGTTGCTATGGCATTAGCATGCGGTCAAACTCGAGTTGTATCTTTACAGCTTGGAACGACAAATGATTCAAAAAATGTGGAAGTGATCAGTAATAGCACATCACCGCATGATGAATCACATAAACGCAGTGCGTTAAATATTGAGCATCGTCGTTGGTATCTAAGTAAGATCACCAAAATTATAGAGCATCTGAAATTACAGCCTGATGTGAATGGAAATATGTTTGATAACACGATGATTTTTGTAACATCTGAAATGGATGATGGAAGTGACCACAGCAGTAATAATCTACCGGTTATGTTAATCGGTGGTAAAAACACGCGATTAGAAACACAAGAAGGGGGCAAAATATTCCGTATGCCAACTCGGACACCTATTGGTCGTCTATTAAGAACGTATGCTGATGCTTATGGATTAAATCATCCTTACTCAGGTACAAGTATTCCAGGGGTGTTTTCTTAAACATTAAGACGAGAAAAGCCAACTTTTTGCTCTATATACGAGTGAGAAGTTGGCTTTTTTATTTATACGTTTAATTTTAAAATTAAATAATTATATTAGTACCATCAATTTCTTTTTATTGATGCGAAATCACTTATACGAATGAGTGTAGTCGTGCTTGAATTTCACCCGTAGAAGCATCTTTAGACAGACTAAAGCTGGTGTAAGTATCTTGAGACATTGAGAATTTCTTATCAATTTCGACTAAACAATTGACCTGTTCACCGGCTAAAATAAAGGATAATTCAATTTCTTTACTCGCCAATCCATTGCGATTCTGAAATTCAATTTCTTGATATAAGCCACTGGTTGATTGAAAGTGGCCACCATTTAAATAACCCGATTCAACATCGGCCTTTTGCATGACATAGCCATTCGATTCCATAATGGATAAAACTTTTTGCACGACGGGTAATGGAGTAATCTCTAAATAATCTCTGTCATGAGGATCAATGGAGAAATCAATATCCAATGTTGTTTCAATCCACACTTTGGTTTGATTAGCAAAGGCATTGAGTGCTGTAATCGGGGTTTCATCATGAAGTGGAATTTGAAATGGGACTTCTCTTTTTTCATTCGCTTGAATAGTGAAAGGTTGATTGGCACAGATGGAACTCATCACAGCCGATTGAAAATGAGTATTCTCACCTTCAATTTTAACTTCAGTACACAGCTTCAAGTGAATCGCATCCACAGTCTGTTCTACATTACCACCAAAAATATGTACAACACCGGTGATGATGTCACCTTGTTGGTAACTCATGGAATCTAAAATAGTATCAACTTTGGCTGCACCAATACCAAGAGAAGCTTTAATTTTATTTAACATCGTGTCATCCTTGAAAGTAGGGTTCATTCTATTAAAGAGTACTTTAACTTGTGAAGCAAGCAATATGTGATTATGGAATTGATGATGAAGGTGATTGGTTCGCTAAGCTAAAATGTGGGCATAATCAACATGTCAGGCATCGTCCTCCTTTTATCTTACGTCCATGGGTTATTACAAAGGAGGGGCGACAGGCGATGGTAGGATATTTGTTAGAGTGTAAAAAATGCGATACCAATGAGCCGAGAGATTGGTTTGATCAGAATAACAATGACTAGACTTGTATTAGTAATCTAGTCATTGAACAATCTAAATGGATGGTTTTTAAGACATGGGTTCAATCTCGATAGCAAAAAGACCATGCATAGGTATCATTTTTTTATATTCATGAAAGCTATACAGTAGTTCGACACCATTATCTAGATTCTCAACTAATGTTGAAAGAACTTCTAATCCTTCAGAAATTAACAAGCTTCTGGGCTCAGCATAGTGTCGTATATTCAATACCTTCACTTTTAATGCATCCGGTTTAATGACGTCTAACCCTATAAAAGGGGGACCGGCTATCATCTGAAAATTAATGATGTCCCCAGGGGATAATGTATCGTATGCGATAGACTCATAGGAGTTATTGGTACGAATCTCTACCTTTTTTTGTCCTGAACTAATGGCCTCTAAAGGCTTTTGATAGATTTCTAATTTGTATTCCATAAAACTTTAAAAGTTAATCAACAATGCATACAGAATAGTTGAGTTCTAAGCCTGACACCGGAACACTCAGTATATAGCGTGTCGAATGGGTGTTTTATCACCACATTAGGCGATTAAATAGCAAGAGGTAGGAATTTAGACTTACTTTATAAAAATATCAGTAGTATCATACCGCACTTTATTTAGAGTCTATCGACGTTCGTGTAACGAAGCTGATAGAAAGTACGTACGACTAATTTAAACAGTATAAGAATACATAATGACATCACAATCAAAAAGCGTAGTGAGTAAACTAAATCAGTACTTCTCTATTGAAGAGCGTGGAAGCTCCATCAAGCAAGAAGTGATCGCAGGATTAACCACATTTTTAGCCATGGCCTATTCGGTCATCGTTTTACCAGGCATGCTTAGCGAAGTTGGTATTAATCAAACCGATGCTTTTATAGCGGTGTGTTTGGTCGCCTCTATTGGCTCATTAATGATGGGGTTATGGGCGAAAGTACCTATGGCGATTGGTTGTGCGGTTTCATTAACCGCCTTTGTTGTTTATGGTCTGATCATGGGGCAACAATTACCCGTTCCTACGGCATTAGGGGCGATCTTCTTGATGGGTATTATTTTCTCATTAATTAGTTTTACTGGTGCGAGAACTTGGATCTTAGCGAATTTACCGAAAGGTATCGCTCATGGTACAGGCATTGGTATTGGTCTTTTTTTATTACTGATCGCAACGAATAATGTTCAGCTTATCGTTAAAAGCAACGCGGGTTTACCGGTTACTCTTGGTGATATTACTAGCCTACCAGTATTAGCAACCATCATTGGTCTTGCAGCCACCATCGGTCTTGAGAAGAAACGAGTGCCGGGTGCGATTTTAATTGTTATTGTTGCCGCTTCTATTTTTGGTTTGATTTTTGATCCAAATGTGACTTATCAAGGCTTCGTTGCCATCCCTGATTTTACCAGTGACACAAGCTTAATTGCACAGCTTGATATCATGAGTGCACTGAATCTAGCCATTTTACCAACGATATTAGCATTAGTTATGACGGCGGTATTCGATGCAACAGGAACGATTCGAGCACTGGCAGGGCAATCAAAACTGGTTGATAAAGATGGTCAGATCATTAATGGTGATAAAGCGCTAGCTGTAGATTCAAGCAGCAGTATTGTTGCGGGTTTAGTAGGTGGTACGCCAGCTGCAGTATATATTGAATCAGCAGCGGGTACAGCAGCAGGTGGTCGTACTGGCTTAACTGCAACTGTTGTCGGATTACTATTTGCGGCGATGTTATTCTTTTCACCACTAAGCTACCTTGTTCCTAGCTATGCGACAGCACCGGCATTAATGTATGTTGGTTTACTGATGATGAGTAATGTAACGAAGCTAGACTTTGATGACATGGTTGATGCGATGTCAGGTCTGACGTGTGCTATTTTTATTATCCTAAGCTCAAATATCGTTACTGGTATCATGCTAGGTTTCGTCACTCTATGTATTGGTCGTATCTTTAGTAATGAAATGAAGCAATTAAAATTAGGCCATATCATTATTACGATAGTATTAGCCATCTTTTATTTAGGTGGTTGGGCGATTTAACTTAAATCAGCTTTTAATCGATAAATAATTCTGAAAGGCTTGAACATCATTCTATAAAGAATGCAGTTCAAGCCTTTTTTGACGGTGCTAATTTACAGTTTTATATCCATTTTTTCGGCTTCTTTTAATGTTTGAAAACCGGAATAGATACGCGTAAATGTGGTAAACCAGCATAAAGCACCAAAAGTATACGCGATGACCGCAAAAGAGTGTGGGAATAAACAGAATAAAATAAAGCACCCAATGGTCTCTGTTCCTTCCGTTAAACCTGTCATGTAATACAAGGATTTATTCTTATAGACTGGGCTATCGATGTTTCGTTTGCTTGCCATCGTTGCAAAGGCTAAAAAACTACTTCCCGTGCCAATAAAAGCAAAGATTAAGAAAGCAGCGGCCACGGCATTGTGCTCAGGGTTGGCTAAAGCAAAACTAAAAGGGACAAGAGAATAAAATAAAAAGTCCAAACTAATGTCTAAGAAACCACCGGCATCAGTAATTCCTTGTCGGCGAGCGAGGGCACCATCAAGACCATCACATATTCGATTCAATACGATAAACAGTAAGGCCAAATAATAGGATTCAAAGAGTAAAGCCGGTAGGACTAAGCACCCGATAAAGAAACCAATTAACGTCGTTTGGTTGGCGGTAATACCTTTAGTATCTAAATGCTCTGCAGTACGTGCAAGAGGAGATTTAATCAGTTTAATTGCGTAACGATCAAGCATTGTGCATTTCCTTCCATGGCCAAGTCACTAGGCTGCTGTGTGGTGGAATATCATCTAAATCATGGGTAACCATGAGAGTTGGAATATTCGCTTTTTTTAATTGCTCAAACACCCAATCTCTAAATTGTGTCCTTAATTCCTTATCCAATTTACTAAATGGCTCATCGAGTAAGGCCATTTCTGGTTCAGCTAAAAGCATACGAATTAAACTGATACGAGCTCTTTGTCCACCTGATAACTGTTTAGGGTAATGTTCGGATAAATGATGTAACGAAATGCTATCAAGAGCCGACATGGCTTTTTCTTTTCGATCTGACTTCTTTACTGAGTTGGGTAAAGCAAAAGCCAGGTTCTCCCATACATTCAAATGAGGGAACAATAGATCATCTTGGAAAAGGATGCCCACTTTACGATTATGTGCATCGATACTATTGATTGTTTTACCATTCAGTACGATATGGCCAGACAGTGTAAATTGCTCAGATAGGTGACCAGCAATCGCATCAAGCAGTGTCGATTTACCGCACCCGCTTGGTCCCATTAGAGATAATACACCGCCAGCCTGAATCGTTAGATTTAAGTGGCTAAATAAAGGCGTTTCAGTTTCCTTTCTGTCCTCATTTTTAATGATAGTGAGATTTTGCAGTGAGAGAGTCATTGCGGAAGAGTCCTTTAAATGAAAAATGTCGTATTTGTACTTGCAGTCGACTTAAAATAACCGCTAAGGCAAAGAAAATGAGTGGTAACGCGGCTTGGAAGAGAGCGTAGATAGCCGTTAATCGGCGATCATGTCCGCTGGTTAATGCAACGGCTTCAGTTGTAATAGTCGTGATACGTCCAGCACCTAAAGCAAGCGTAGGTAAATATTGTGAGAGACTGACACTCATCCCAATAGCGAAAGCAAATAAGACAGCAGGCAATAGAGTCGGCAATTTAACCATCCACCAGGTATACAGTGGGGATTTCCCTAAACTTAACGAGGCTCTGGTATACCCATCATTGAAACTACGCCATGGCCCATCGAGTGCAAGATAGACGTACGGGAAAGTGAAGAATACATGAGCCCAAATAACCCAGACCCAATAAGCGCTGCTATCGACATATAACGATGTAATTTGCATTCCGAACAACAGAGACAGTTGTGGAACGAGCATTGGAATGGCAATGACAAAACCGGGTAGGTGTAATTTGTGCTTAATGCGATATTCATGGGCAATCAAAGCCAAAACCAGCGCAATCGTAGCACTCATTAGTGCTAGGTTTAGTGATGTTGTAATGACGTCAAAGACACTAGACCATTCTCTTTCCCAAAAGCGAGAAGTGTAGCGAGAGGGTAATAGGTCAGGGAATCGCCAACGATGGGTAAAACTCCAAAGAATAAGAATTGGCAACATTAAAGCAGCAATGATCGCTATCGCATTAAAGGCAGTTTTTCCAGGTAGAGCAATCCCTTTTCGACCAGAGAACTGCCAATGGTTGATTCTTTTTACGATGAGCCACTCAATAATTTTAACTGAATTAATTAAAATAACGGCTAGGCCAAATAAAACCATTGCACCAGCCGCCGCACGTGGAAGCAAGGTTAAATCAGGGTCGCTAAACCATTGCCACACCAATACAGCAAGTGTGGGTGGGTTTGTCGGACCTAAGATTAAAGGCACATCAACAACCGATACCGCAAAGGCAATAACGGCTAATAGAGGGAATCGTATTTTGGATAGCCATTGAGGGAAGACACACTTCCACCATGTCTGTGCTTTCGAATAGCCTAATGAGCTACTGACTTTTTCTATTTGTTCAATATTGAGTTGCTGTAAGACAGGAATACTCATTAATAATAAAAAAGGTACTTCCTTGATAGCCAGCATTAGAGTTAACCCGAGAGCATACGGATCTTTAATCAATAAAGCAGCATCAATGGTGCTACTGTGTGTACTTGCATAATCAGCAATTTGCTCAGCCCCTCGAGCAACTAAGCCCGTTGGAGAAAACAAAAACGCAAAGCCAATAGCGAATGCGACATGAGGCATTGATAATAAAGGGGATAATAAGGCCTCTATTTTCTTCCAGGCAGAGGTGCCCCAAGCCGATTGCAGTATCGAAAAGCTAATCAAACACGCTAAATAACAACTAATAAGCGCCGAAAGTAACGTTAATGTTATTGATGTGCCAATACCATGCCATGAAAAAACTTGATGGAATCCCAACAATGAAAATTCATATGAATTGATTGCTGGAATAAACCCGAAAGAAGAAATCGCAACGCCAGCTAACCCCGGTAGGGTGGGTAAAATACACAATAATAGGACGAAAAAGTAACCCAGTTTTAAACGCATAACTATTTACCGTAACGAGAAAGCCATTCTTTCTCTAAGGCAGCTTGCCAAGTAGGATGGGGTTCCGCCAATGAAGGGTATGCTTCCGATTGACTTGCACTGCCTGTTAATGCTGACTTAACAAGCACGGATGGGTCTCCCCAGATTGCGGAATCACCTTTACGAGATTGAGCTTCTGGGCTTAATAAAAAATCGATCGCGACCAGTGCACCGGCTTTCGCATTAGCATTCCAAGGGATGGCTAAAAAGTGAATGTTTGATAATGCACCACCTTCAAAAGCGTATGCTTTGGTTGTGTCTAATAACGATCCATTTTCTTGAGCAGAATAAACTGCATTCGGGTTAAAAGTAATGGCGATGTCCAGTTGTTCATCATCGAGTAGTTGAATCGTTTCGTTTGTACCTGATGGAAATTGCTTACCACCTCGCCAAGCGACTTGATGAAAGTTATCTAAGTACTCCCACAATGGCATTGTTAACTTGCTAAATAAAGCGGGCTCGACAGGTTGAGATAACCGCGGGTCATTATTTGAGAGTTCAATGAGCAGGGCTTTTAAAAAGCTGGTTCCATGAAACTCTGGTGGCTTAGGGTAACTCAAACGATTTGGGTTCGCTTTTGCGTAATTCAGATACTCAGTGAAATTCTTCGGTGGATTAGGGAGTGTCTCTGAGTCATGGATGAACACAAGTTGACCCACACCCCAGGGTGCTTCAAGACCATTAACAGGCTCGGAGAAATCCGTATCAATCGGTAATGTTTTATCAACATAAGTCCAATTAGGCAGAGAGTCAGTAAAAGGGCCAAATAAGAGATCATTGTCTTTCATGGATTTAAAATTTTCACCATTAATCCAAACCAGATCCACGCTGCCTTTTTCATCTTTTCCTGCGGCTTTTTCAGCAAGTAAGCGTGTGGTTGATTCTGCAATGTCAGATACCTTAATATGATTTAAGGTGACACTGTAACGAGATTCAAGTTCTTTACCGGCCCATTTAAGGTAATTATTGATTTCAGGGCTTCCTCCCCAAGCATGAAAGTAGACTTCTTGTCCTTGAGCTTCAGTTTTGACTTTGTTCCAGTCAACAGGAGAGGGGGAGTTTGATGCTGTAACGGAAAATGATGCAGCTAGGGCTATTGCTATGCTTAACGTGTTTATTTTCATAATGCTATCCTTAGTCTATAACCCCTATATGATGAGAAACACAAAAACACGAGGGGACGAAATACGCTTGTTTTCAGCGTTGAATTCACGCTCGCCCATTATAGCATATAATGAAAGATATACTTTTTGTATGCGTTTGTTTTTATATATACGTGATCTGTGCCTCACTGTTTGGTGGGTTAGCCAATAATGTAATCAGATATGTACGTAACTTTCAGTAAAAGACCCAGTGTAAAAAGAAAAAATTTCAAAATATTGGGGTAAATTGTAAAAGGAGTCGTATGGAACAGCTCGATTTTTTTGAAGTGATTAATCCCTGTGTTGGAATATGTCAAAATGATTCCAAGGGATACTGTATGGGGTGCATGAGAAAGCGTAATGAAAGGTTCGATTGGAATCAATATACAAACGCACAAAAATTGTATGTTATCAAACTATGCCGACAGCGATACATAAGAAGTAAACAAGGGTCGTACAAAGAAGTGTATCAAGGTAAGTCTAAAGTAAAACACGAGAGCACTAAAGAGGAAGCATCAGGGCAACTTCCTCAACAAGCATCATTATTTTAGCGATAAATTGTTATTTCATTCCCCATTTATTACTGACCCAGCCACCTGCACTATCATCAAAGTGAACATCGGGGAAGCGATGATCTTTTAAGGATTCAGTATCTTCCGTTTTATCGTCTAATAAGTGTTTAATTCGCTCTGCCATAGGATTGTGCTCTTGTTGTTTTTTATGAGCGATATTTTTAATCATCTGTAAGCGGTAGCTATTCGAGTTGCGTTTCATGATGAAGTCCTATGGTGTTGTGAACGATATGAGAAATGTAGTGCCTAGATCGCCGTTTTTCCACTTTTTAAAAGGATAAAAATAAGGACGTTTAACACGCTACTGGCTAATTGATTGATTCCATTTAATATAACTCATGGCTCATATCAATAGATTAAGAACCTATATATATGACTATTTTGAACTATTGTATGGCGACGATTTCCGATGAATAACTCAGGGGCAGTAGGTTAAAAACAAGCAACTAAGAGTATGGATAATAGCTAACGTGAAAAGTTGCACTTTATATTATGAAATGATAGTATTCGCCGTCGCTTTGTTTTGGATGTTACGTAAAGCAAAGTACTGTTTTAGTAAGGTCGCATTACTAGACACTAGCCACTATCAATGAAGACATTGATAGTTTCATTAATACAAAATTTAGAGAGTCATACTATGAAATTTGAAGCAGTAGTACGTACTGAACTAGGTAAAGGTGCGAGCCGCCGCCTACGTCATGCTGGTCAATTCCCTGCTATCGTTTACGGCGGTGAAGCTGCACCTGTATCAATCGCGCTAGCGCACCACATTGTTATCAACCAAATGGATAAGCCTGAGTTCTACGAAGTTATTACTCTAGTTATCGATGGTGTTGAAGTTAAAGTGAAGCCACAAGATGTTCAACGTCACGCTTACAAGCCAAAAGTTGAGCACATGGACTTCATCCGTATCTAATTCTTTTTACCAAAGAATTATCTTCGGATAACCTTTTGCATACAGATTAGCGGCTTTACCATCCGTCATATCTAAAAGTTTAGAAAGCCCGATGCTACCAACATCGGGCTTTCGCCTTTCTGGTACTTTACGATTATTTTTCTACTAATATTAAATCTTTGCTAATTTGCTCATTATGAACTTGGTGAGAGTAAGGTTTTGCCTAATTGATCAATAATACTGAGTGTTTTTATCTGTGACTCTCGATTATATAGAGACACCCCATCGATATTTCCTTCCATAACGATTGTCTTATGACAAAAGCTCGCTAAAGTTGAGCCTTCCCTTGTTATACCGAGTACCTTTAAGCCTTTACGCTTTGCATTGTGCGCCATATTCACGACGGCATCGGTTTCTCCTGACTGACTGATAAGGAATAGCGTGCCGGCATGAACTTGTCCTAATTGGTGAATATCAGTGATCATTAGGTGGGGGACATTGGTGAGGGATAAGAATCGCGATAAATAAGAGGCACTGACAATCGATGCTCCTCGAGAATAAAGATAAACCACGCGTGACCCTTTTAGAA
Source organism: Vibrio sp. (assembly GCA_028131545.1). GTDB lineage: Bacteria > Pseudomonadota > Gammaproteobacteria > Enterobacterales > Vibrionaceae > Vibrio. The sequence goes on from JAOICL010000005.1 coordinate 75,872, forward strand.
TAGAAGTGAATGATGAAAAATGGTCATCGATAGGTAGGGTAACGGGCTTGTTTTTATTGATTTGTGTCGTCAAATCCCCCGCTAGTTTGTAACGAAGCTCAGTATAACTCACATACCCCATCTTTTTGCATACACGGTTGACAGAGGTCGTCGTACTCATAGCATGCGCTGCGATTTCTTTTGATGGCGTGCTAGGCAGATCTAGAGCATGAGCAATTAAGTACTCATAAATAATTCTTTCTGTGCCTTTAAATGTATTCATAATAGAGTCTTTATCGTGTTGTTAGGGTGGAACCTTGTATCATCAAGTGAACTGATAATAGATTCACAGTTTATTTGTATCATTACTTCAGGTTAAAGCGTTATATAGTCTATATTTATATCATTAATTTTGTCTTAAGTTTAGGTAATCCTGACGATGAATGTTAAGAGTAATTTACTGTTATTAAGTGGTGTATTCACTTTTATTACAGCACCCAGCTATGCTGATACGATTCCCATGGAAGCAAAAACGTGTACCACTTGTCATGGTGCTGAGGGTTTAGGTACTGCCAAATTGGCGCCCATGTTAGCCGGTCTGAATGCAGATTATATAGAAAAGCAACTAGAACTGTTTCGAAGTGGGGAGCGAAAGAACCCACTGATGGCGATGGAAGCCGGGAAACTCGATACAAAAGAAAAACGCGAAGCCGTTGCAACCTACTTTTCGTCACTACCGACGTATGAGTTTCATAATTTAGAAAAAAGAGGGGATGCGGCTGATATTCAAACAGCGGCTCGAAAATTAGTTTACCAAGGTGATTGGGAAAGAGACATTCCAGCCTGTGCTACTTGTCATGGAGCGAGCGGTATGGGAGTCGGGCCATTCCCTCGATTAGCCAGTCAACATGCAGACTATATAGCAAATCAATTAAATGCTTGGAAGAATGGTACCCGAAAAGGTGATGATTTGAATATGATGGAAAACATTGCAAGTAAGCTGACAAATGAAGAGATTCAACAACTCTCTTATTACTTTGCATCTTTCCGCTACTAATTCAGAGGCAGTATTCATGAACTTTTTAAAAAACTCTTTAGTGTGTGCTTTCGTTATGTCTTTTGGGGTCACTCAGGCTGAAACTGAATTGCCAGATAGGCAAGCAGAATTACCCGCAGTAGAAAAAAACCAAGAACACAAATACTTGAAGCCAAGATCATTAACCACAATTGGTAATAGTGAATTTGGGCAAAAAGTAAAATATGGTTATTCACTTTTTGTTGACTCCCAACAGATGCGTGGAAAGTTCGTAGGTAATGAACAAAATTGTGTAAATTGTCATATGGAGGCCGGTCGAAAAGCCAATGCAGCACCATTATGGGGTGCTTTTATGGCCTATCCGGCTTATCGTAAAAAGAATGATAAAGTAAACAGCTATGCTGAACGAATCCAAGGGTGTTTCACTTACTCAATGAACGGTAAAGCACCGGATGAGATCTCACCAGAGATGGTGGCGTTAGCAGCGTATTCTTACTGGTTGGCGATGAGTGGATTGATGGATAAACATGGTCTTGAAGCTGAACCCGTACCTGAAGTGGCAATCAAAGACATTTTAGAAGGAGGAAAATCAGAAAGCTTCCCATTCCCTGATAAAATAAAACAAGCTTTACCAGTGGATGAACGATCCAAGCTAGCCGGTCGAGGGTATCCTAAAATTCCAAATCCGCCTAAAGAGCCTTCTCCTCAGCGAGGTGAGAACATATATAAAGAGAATTGTGCAACGTGTCATGCCGCAGATGGATTAGGATTACACGATGCTGATGGTTATGCGTATATTCCACCATTATGGGGACCTCAGGCGTATAACTGGGGGGCAGGTATGCATCGAGTTAATACAGCCGCCTATTTCATTTATGAAAATATGCCATTAGGTAAAAGTATTCAATTATCACAACAAGATGCTTGGGACGTTGCCTCCTATATAAATAGTCATGAACGCCCTCAGGACCCACGCTTTAAAGGTAATTTAAAAGAAACGGCAGGGAAGTACCATAATCATCAAGGATATTATAATAAAGATCCGCACGGTGCTGGTAAGCCCTTAGGTAGTTCTGCGTACTAGTCGTATTATCAGCGTTAGTCGTATTAATAGTGAAACTCGAAGATAAAAAAGGGCTTAATTGCCCTTTTTTTATTTTTGGCTTTTACAAATATGGTAAAATTCTAAAAAATAATGATAGATTGAAGTGATTATGTTAAGCGAAACCCTGTTTATTTTTCTTATTATTACATTAGCTGAAATGGGTGATAAGAGTCAGTTAGTCTGTATGACATTAGCAGCTAAACACAAGACAAGAGGTGTCCTTTATGGAGCTATTGCCGCTTTTCTTGTCTTGAATACCATTGCAGTGCTGGTCGGAAGTGCTATTTCATCAAGTATTCCTACGGAGTGGGTGACGTTGGTTGCTGCGATTCTGTTTACTGGATTTGGTTTACATTCATTGTTGACTAAAGAAGAGGATGACGATGTCTGTGAAGAAGAGTTGGAGAAAAAACAAAAAAGTATTTTTTTAACGAGCTTTCTTCTGATTTTTGTTGCTGAGTTAGGAGATAAAACCCAGCTCGCAGTTGCTACAATGAGTACGACTCAATCTTCTATTATCGTATGGGTAGGCGCGTCTTTAGCATTAATTTTTACAAGTGTTATTGGTGTGTATGCTGGGCAGACCTGGTTATCTAAAATCAACACGGGTTTATTGAATCGTTTAAGTGGTGTATTTTTCTTGTTAGTCGCCGTTTCTTTGTTGTACCGCATCATGGCTTAGTGTCGTTTTTATTTTGTAACTTATTCTTTAACTTATTTTTTAAAAAAGAACCCTATATTCTTTGTAACAGAGTTATGTGCTTTTATGTAAAAGAATGATGTATTCTGTTAAAAAATAAGTAGCAGATTATAGAACTGAAAAATCCGAAGTGTATTGCTAAAAGCATACGACTTCGGATTTCATTTTGTTACTCTTAAGTAACAATAGCTGTGTAGCTAGAATATCAAGTGAACATCATGTTTATTTGATATTAGGAGAAGATTTTCTTTTTTGCTTCGTTCGCTGTTTCTTTCCAGTATTGAACTCGAACACGATGCAGCTGAGCTTTTCTCGTTTTCTTCATAGTTCCCTCATTTGTATAAACTAAATAAGCTCGTCCTGAGCTATCAATCTATGCGATTGTTGATCGGCGTGTAATATAAACGTTATCTCATATTAATTCCGTGATTAGGATCGCACATTGTAATGAATTATAAACATTATGCATAGGGGATTTGATCAGTATCAACCACGTACCATGATACCGAATATGTATCAAGAAACGCTATATTACTGGATGTACTGTTACTTATAATTAACATAATTTGAACATATATAGGTAATACATCATGGCAAATAAAAAAATAGTGGCGGTAACGGCTTGCCCGACAGGCATTGCCCATACTTTCATGGCGGCAAAAAAAATAGAAAGTTGGGCTAAAAAGAATGGCTATGAGGTTAAAGTAGAAACTCAGGGTAGTGATGGTGTTAAAAATCGCCTTACTGCTCAAGATATTGCTTCGGCGGATGCTGTTGTCTTGGCTATCGATGTACCTATTATGGATCAAGAACGTTTCGATAATGCGAACCCACTTAAAGTTCGAACGCAGGAGCTGATCAAACATTTTGAAACCCTTCTTCCAGCTTCCTTTGAACGTGGTAAAACAAAGTCATCTGCAATAGAAGAGATGAGTGAAGAGAAGCGATCAGCTTATCAAGTCGCTATTGGGCATATTATGACAGGTATTAGCTTCATGCTTCCTGTTGTTGTGCTCGGTGGCTTATTAATGGCGATAGCGAAGATCACTGGTCAATTTATTGATATCTCTGGCACGCCAATTCAAACGTTAGACAAACTTGGTTTCATGACAATTAAGTTCATGTACCCTATTTTTGCAGCATATCTAGCTTACTCTATTGCTGGTAAACCTGCACTTATCCCAGCCTTCATTGGCGGCATCATGAGCGATGAAGTGTATAAACGCTTCTTTGACTTAGAAGGGTGGGCTCCTTCTGGGTTCTTTGGTGCGATTGCGATTGGTTTCCTTGTTGGTTATTTGGTTCGCTATTTAAATGACACGATTAAAGTCCGTGCAGATTTAACAACTCTAAAAACGATGTTGCTGGTTCCTGCTGTGACTGGTGTTGTTATGGTGTTGACGATGGAGTACGCGATTAACCCATTTTTTGGTGCATTGAACATGGCTATGATTGAGCTCTTTACTGAAGCAGGTGATGCTGGTCGAGGTGTTTACTCAATGGTGATTGCAACGGGTACGGCATTTGATTTAGGTGGACCAATTAACAAAGCAGCCGGTTCAGTTGCTCTCGGCCTTAATGGCATGGGGGAAGGAATTGATCTTTTAGCACGAGAGCTGGGTATTGTTATTCCACCGATTGGTGTAGGTATAGCCGCTCTTCTTGATGGACGTTTCCGTAAGCGAGTATTCACTAATGAAGAGCAAACCGTGGGTAAAACCTCCCTAATGCTCGGAATGATCGGTATATCTGAAGGTGCAATTCCATTTATTCTTAAAAACCCAAAACTGATTCCAATCATGATTATGGGTTCTGTTATCGGTACTCAAGTTGGTGTTCTTCTGGGTGTCATTCAAACATTACCTTTACCAGCAGTATGGGGATGGTTCCTATCGAGTGACCCACTAAGTTACGCATTCTCTGTCTTTGTTGGCTCTGGTTTTATTGCAATCGCATTATTGCTATGTACCAAACCTGAGAAACAATAGAGTTATAGAAATAATCGATTTAAAAAAAGCATAAATTCAAATAAAAAAGAGACCGCGAGTCGGCCTCTCTATTCATTATTCCCTAATATCGATATCAATATCGGTGTTCAAGATAAGATTTAATACGGTATATAACGTTATGGCTAAAGTTCATGTAATTCCTCACACTCACTGGGATCGCGAGTGGTATTTTACGCAACAGGATAGTGATGTTCTTGCGACTTATAATTTTACTAAAGTCATTGAAACGTTGGAAAATGTTCCGGCTTATGAGTGTTACCATCTTGATGGTCAAAGTTCGATAGTAGAAGACTATTTGAAAGTGCTACCTCATATGCGTGAACGCATGGCGAAGTTAATTAAAGATAAAAAACTATTTATTGGTCCATGGTACACACAAACTGATACGTACAACGTAGCGGGTGAGTCAATCATTCGTAACCTGAAATACGGAATGCACATTGCTTCAAAAATGGGACATGCCATGGAAGTCGGGTATTTACCTGATACCTTTGGCCATAATGCTCAGATGCCAACATTATTTAAAGGTATGGGTATTGATAACATCGTTTTTTGGCGTGGAATTGATTACGATGATCAAGTTGAGAAATCTCATTTCTTTTGGAAATCCTCAGGAGGAGATAATATTTATGCTTACAATCTTGTCCATGGCTACGGTGCAGCAAAAAATATTATCCCGGCCGACGAACATTTAGATAAAAAAATCTTCCCAATGATTGAGAAGATAAAACATTTATCTGGATTAAGCGAAGTATTGATCCCATCAGGTGGCGATCAGGTCAACATTGATCCTAACTTACCAGCAACATTAGCAACCGCAACAGAGCGTTCTTCAGCTGGAGATACTTACGCTATCTCGTCTATGGAATCCTTTGTTGACTTTTTACGTCATAATAATAGCGAATTTGAAACGTATATCGGTGAATTCAAAGCACCGCGTTATGCTCGTATTCATAAAACCATAGCCTCTGTTCGTTATGACATTAAGAAGCTTAATTTTGAAATTGAACAGTTTTTATTAAAAAAACTGGAAGTCATTATTGCGATTGCAAAAGCTCAAGGTATTAAAGTTCATACTGAACTAGTGGATATCGCATGGAAAAAAATATTGGAATGCCATGCGCATGATTCGATGGGCGGATGTAATTCAGATGCGACCAACGCAGACATTATGCATCGCTTGAAGCAAGCAGAAGAAATTTGTCACGGCTTATATAATCTTGTAATTAAAGAAATCGCAAGTGCGTTTAATGATGACGACGTGTTGATTTTTAATAACAGAATTAAGCCTTACACTGGCTACGCAAAAGTGATCGCTTTTTCTAAGTTTAAAGAGATTACATTGAAAGCGGGTAATACCGTACTGGATGCAGAGATCATTCAACGTGATGAACTGGACGGCGGTAAAGTGATTGAAGTCACGAAGGATGGTGAAAAAGAAGTATCGGTTCCGCCATACTACCGTTTTGAATTGAATGTCCCAGTTGAGAACTTGCCAGCACTAGGGTATCAAGTATTTGAAGTTGTAGAGGCGACTCATTTACTTTTCCAGCAATCATCAACCGTGACAGCGATTGAAAACGATCACTTTCAAGTCCAGTTTAAAAATGGACAGGTATCACTAACGGAAAAATCAGCAAGCCGTACAGTGAGTGAACTGATTCGCTTTGAAGAGCAAGCGGATAATGGTGATTCCTATGACTTTTCTCCTCTTGAAGGAGATGCACCACGCTATGATGAATCTATTGAATTCGTCGAGTCTCGAATTGCTGCAACAGAACAAACATTGGTTTTAAAAGCAACCTTACATGCACCAGTTGATTTAGAATCGCGTAAAGCGAATACCATCAACGCTATGGCAGAATTTGAAGTCACATTAACATTGATGAAAGGGGAATCGCAGGTAAGAGTTCAAGTCGAGACAGTCAATGAAATTAACGATCACCGAGTACGTGTGTTAATTAATTCTGATGTGATGACCGATACGTCCATTGCAACTCAGCCCTTTGCATTAATGGAACGTCCAGTGAACCCGAACATTGATGGGTGGCGTGAGACATATCGTGAATGTCCTATTGATATTGAAACAACGGATGGCGCCGTTGCCATTGCGGATAGCCATAATGCGCTAATTGTTAATGGGCGCGGTATCAAAGAGTTTCAAATATTAAAAGGTGATGCAGCAGATAAGATTGCATTAACGTTATTTAAATCAACCGGAAAGCTTGGGAAAGACGATTTATTATGGCGCCCAGGTCGTGCATCGGGCATTAATAATACCGTTGTGTATACACCGGACGCTCAATTGCAAAAATGCATGCAGTTTAACTTTTCCATCGCCTTAACAGCGACGGCTGACCATCATGTAGTTCGTGAGTTAGAACGAGAGTTTTTAGAGCAGCCATTCAGCTACCATAAGCAAACATTGAATAGTTTTGAGAACCGCTTAGAGCGCTTTCAAGTTCGTTTCGAGCAACGAGAAGCACCGCGTTCTTTCAGCTTGTTAACCATTAATGAAGCAGTGGAGCTTTCAAGCGTATCGCATTCATTTGATAAAGAAAGTGCGATTATTTTACGTATGTTCAATCCGACCAATGCATTGATCACACTTGATAACACTGCATTTTCTAATTTTGCCCAAGCTGAAGTGGTTAACTATAGAGAACACAGCCAAGAGCAACACTTGACGGTTAGACCAAATAATACACTTGACGTACGCTTAACGCTTGCTTAATCGCTGGGGTAATAATCATGATTGAACAACAAATTCAAAATAAAGTGTCCAAACTGTATGGTGCAGAGCAAGCGCCATCGATTACCGCTGATATTATGTCACTGGTTAAAAAGTGGAAAGAGTCATCGACTCAGTATAATGAATGGGTGGATGAAAAAACCTCTTATTTAATTACTTACGGTGATAGCTTTCAGCAAGAAGGCGAAAAAACATTAAACACAATGAAGGTATTCTCTGATCAATACTTAAAAGGTGCGATCAGTAATATTCATATTTTACCTATGTTCCCATACACATCGGATGATGGTTTCAGTGTTGTGGATTATCGTAAAGTCGATCCGAATTTAGGTGATTGGTCTCAGTTGAATGCCTTATCAGAGCACTTTGATTTAATGTATGACTGCGTAATTAACCATATATCGAAAAGCAGTGACTGGTTTCAAGGGTATTTAGCAGGAGATGAACAATATCAGGATTATTTCTTGGATTGTGACCCATCACTTGACTACTCTAGTGTGACTCGTCCTCGAGCCTTGCCTTTGTTAACGCCATTTAAAAAAGCAGACGGTACGGATGTGAATGTTTGGACAACATTCTCTGATGATCAAATTGATATCAACTTTAAAAGCCCAAAGATCTTACTGGAGAGTATTGATATTCTATTGATGTACGCTTCAAATGGTGGTCGTTCAGTTCGTCTGGATGCGATTGGCTTTATTTGGAAAAAGTTGGGTTCCACTTGTATTCATCTGGAAGAAGCGCATGAGATCATTAAATTGTGGCGTCTTATTATGGATGAAGTCATTCCAGGTTCGATTATCATCACTGAAACGAATGTCCCACATAAAGAAAATATTTCTTATTTAGGTGACGGTGATGAAGCCCACATGGTTTATCAGTTTCCGTTACCCCCTCTGACTTTATTCTCATTCATGAATGAAGATAGCTCTGTATTAACGCAATGGGCTAAAGGGTTAACAAAAGAAGCGATGGAAAACCTAAAGCTAGGTAAAAAAACAACGTACTTTAACTTTTTAGCCAGTCATGATGGCGTTGGTGTACGCCCAACCGAAGGCATTTTGTCCGATGATGATCGTATGGCAATGTGTCGCATGGTGGAACGGAAAGGAGGGCGAGTTAACTATAAAAATAATAGTGACGGTACGCAATCGCCTTATGAATTGAACATCAATTACCTAAGTGCTATCACTGAACCAACAGATAGCGACGCAGTAAAAGCGGCTAAATTTATTGCAGCTCAATCCATATTGTTGTCGTTCATTGGTGTTCCAGCTATTTACTATCATAGCTTTTTAGGCAGTGAAAATGATATCGCAAGTATGATTGAGTCGGGTATTAACCGCCGAATAAATCGTGAAAAACTGGATTTATTGGCATTAGAGTCGGAATTGAATGTTGAAGGGTCACTTCGTCGTCGTGTGTATAAGGAAATGATCCGTTTATTACATATTCGTCAAAATCATACCGCTTTTTCACCGGAATCGGAACAGTGCATTTTGGATCTAGACAATGGTGTATTTGGACTTAAGCGTGGTAGTGGAAGTAATACGATCGTATTTGCAGTTAATCTAACGTCCAATGATCAAAGCATTCAATTAGAGCAAGGCGGCATTGACCTTGTGAGTAATACCAATATTTCATCGCAGACAGTACTGAAACCCTATCAGTTTGTTTGGGTTGCACCAAGGTAAGGAATATAAAAATGAAATTAGCAAGTTTAACCACCCCTGATCTTATTATGATAGATGCGGTATTTGAACATCGTATTGACGCGATTAACACTTTGACTGACAAATTGGCAGAGAGTGGTAAGTTATCCGATAAAAAGCAATTTTTAGACGCGGTAATGAAGCGTGAAGAAGAAGGCCCTACAGCACTTGGTGAATATTTAGCTGTCCCTCATGGTAAATCTGAAGGCGTGATTGAGCCAGTGTTTGCTTGTGCGTTTACAAAAGGTGAATTGGAATGGAAAGGTCTTGATGGTGATGAGCCGGTTAATATGATCTTTTTACTTGCGATTCCGCCAGCTCAAGCAGGCTCAACTCATATGGAGGTGCTAACAACGCTAACATCATCATTAGTTGAAGATGAGTTCCGTGAGGCATTACTCAATGCTTCAACGGCGCAAGAGGTCATGGCTTTATTCGGTGACGATACCAATGAAGATAAAGCGGAAGATGAAGCCGAAATCGAAATGGCAATACACCCTGAAATGGCTGATGATATCAGTTCGAAAGCCTATCCAATCGTAATGGGTATTGGTCTAGCAGCGATTGCGGTATTGTTTACTCTTCTCTAGGGGCTTTGTTTTGGCATTATACATAGCTAGATTACATCGCTATTTCTTGCTCAGATAATAAAAACGCACGTATTCTCCGAGAGCGAATACGTGCGTTTTTTTGAATGATTAAATAAGATTAAAACGGAGAAAATGCTCCAGATTGAACAATGCTATCGAAATACCACCAACCAGAAGCAATACCGACGACCATCACAAGTAAAAACCAAAAAATAACTTTCTCTAAAGTATGCATCATGCTGTCCTCAGCTTGTTTTAATTTACATCAAGAGTGTAAATAAATAGAGGGATATCATATTGATTTGGATCAAAGGTGAGCTACTCTTTTGAATCTATAGCAGATTAATTGTAATTTATTGGGTTCTAAGCCCTAATGGTGGCGGTAGAGCGATGTCCATCTGTGATGTGTCATGATTTACTGTCCTTAAATTCAGACAAAACATAACGTTGATGAAAACTAATGTTGATGAAAATTAACGTTAATGAAAACATAGCATTAATGAAAAAATAGGGTGGATATATGGCGATCGGTTTTGATTACGGAACAGCAAATTGCTCAGTTGCTCATATGGTCAGTGGAGAGGTTGAATCGATTCCATTGCATAATGGGGAGTTTTATATTGGGTCGACATTATGCGCTCCTAGTTCTGAAGCAGTAACGGAATATTTATTTCGACATTGGAATATTAAGCCATTTGATACTGTGGGCGAGAACTTATTACGCCGAGCGATAAGAGAGAATACAGAAGAAGGTTTAGAAATAAGAAAAGACGACATTCTCTTTGGCCAGAAAGCGCTCGATCTGTATCTAGAATCGCCCCAAGATGTCTATTACATTAAATCTCCTAAATCCTTTTTAGGTTCAATTGGCTTAAGAGATGTTCAGCTTTCATTTTTTGAGGATTTGGTCTGTAGCATGATGGTGAATATAAAGTCACAAGCAGAAAGCCATCTTCAAGAAAACATAGAGCAAACCGTGATCGGACGACCTGTCAACTTTATGGGGTTAGGCGGTGAAGAATCAAACCAACAAGCAGAGGGTATTTTAAAGCGTGCAGCTTTAAGAGCAGGGTTTAAAGACATTGAGTTTCAATTTGAACCGGTTGCAGCAGGTTTAGATTATGAAGCAACGTTAAGTCAGGATAAATTGGTTTTGGTTGTTGATATTGGTGGTGGTACCACTGACTGCTCTTTATTAAAGATGGGGCCATCATGGGCAACACATTTCGATCGATCAGAGTCCTTACTCGGACACACCGGTCAACGTGTGGGAGGGAATGACCTCGACATTCATCTTGCATTTAAACGGTTAATGGCCGATTTTGGCATGGGATCGCAAAAAGTATCCGGGTTAGACATGCCGATGACACAATTTTGGAATCCAATTGCTATCAATGATGTTCAAGCGCAACGTAAATTTTATGGTTTTGATAATGTGAAAGATCTCAAGATGCTTTATAAAGAAGCGAAAGATCCAGAAAAGTTAGCACGTTTAATGCAAGTGCAACGTGATAGTTTAGGGTATCGAATAGTCCGAGAGGCAGAGAAAAGCAAAATCCAATTAGGTGAACATGAAACACATCAAACAAGCTTGATAATAGGAAAGGAGACTATTTCTCGTTCTATCAATCGTCAAGAGCTAGATAATGCGATTGAGTCGTCAACGGCTAAGATCCAAGCGCTGGTGAAAGAAGCGGTCGTGCAAGCTCAAGTCAAGCCTGATGTCATTTATATGACCGGGGGGTCAGCTCGTTCTCCGATATTACAAAAAGCCGTAAGGGATATACTGCCAAATATAGAGGTCGTTAGTGGGAATTATTTTGGGTCGGTAACGGCCGGATTAGCTCGTTGGGCTGATTTGTGTTTTAAATAAGGTATTAATAAAACGGCAATGTGCGATGAGAACGCCTGAATTGATGCTTTAATGTTTCAAAATGTATCCTAGCTATCGCTATAGTCGTCTTTAGTAGATTATATTTAGAAGTATTTAAGAGAAGAAGATAGCTATGTTGTCATTGTTTGTTTTTTGCGTTATTGGATTAATCTTCGTGAAGCTAGGGGCGTATAGCGCAGGTCGAATTCATCATTATAAAAAGAAGCTATTAGGCTAATCTCATCAGTTTATATTTATCATGATGTAATCATACTCAAGCATTCAGACTCAATAACCCAGACCTCATAACCCAAACTCAATAACCAAAGAAAAAAGAGCAGCGCCATACGATGACGCTGCTCTTTTTCATATACGAGTTTTATTTATCAATACGGCTAGATAGCATTTGACGCTATGTTGTATTGAGAAGGGAAATCATTGATGAAGTAATCAAAAACATCACCATCATTACTATGAATATGAGTTTCTAAAAAGTCTAAAAATTCAACCTGATTCGAAGGGCTATTTCCAAACTTCTCATATTGTGATTGAGCTTCCTTTATCATATTCGCCAGCTTAATGTCCATTTCGGTGAACTGTGTGTTGTTGCTGCTGAGTATTTCTTGGCTTGCTAGAATCAAGCTTGCTTCATAGTTAGTGAAGTACTTACGCACGGTATGTCTATGGTATAGTTGTCCAGCCTTATTGCTCAGTTGTGTTAGTAGAGTCAATGGGAATGTTAGAACAAGACCGATAAATGATAGAACCTTAACCATGATATTTTCCTTTATATAAGCTCACTACCATTATTCCTAAGCTGTTTTAAATGCTTATATAGATAATAAGCTTAATTGGTAGCTAATGTTTTTGTCGTCAATATTGTGTTCGATGAATGTCATCGTTTTGTTAGGGATAATATATATATTCTTGAGATAAATTTGAAATAAAACAATGTGATTTATTCTAAAACGTGGCTTTGTGGAGGTAATTTTAGATTTTATGTTTTTTTAAGTATCTGATATTGAATTGTTTTTTGTGGTTACTTCGTCGTATTATAGAATGTGCTAAATGATGGATATTATGCTTGTAAGAGGAGGGTATAAAGTGGGGCGAGTAAATTACAATAGAAAGATTGGCTGTGGTTGATCGATAAGCATTGAGTTCAGGCGAAAAAAAGGAGCAAACGAGTGCTCCTTTATACGATTAAAATAAAAACTGATTAGTTTTGGAAGTGATCCAGAATTTTGGTTGTTTCTTCAATACGACGAACAAAACTACTGATTTTCGCTCTTTCATGGATAGTATGGTCACCATCACCAAATGGACCGAAGCCATCCAATGTTGTTACACCTTCACCAGCCATGACATTCGCATCACTCACACCGCCACGTTGCTCGGTCGGTAATGCATAACCAAGAATACCTTTGAAGGTGTCAAGAAGCACTTCTTGAGCTTGGCTTGGCATCATAACGTGACGTTGTAAACCACCAGATAGTTCAATCGTTACGTCTGTAACCCATTCTTTGTTCGCCATGGCTTCAATAGAAGAAAGAACGCGTTCTTTTTCAGTCGTATCTTTGAAACGAGCTTCAACCATTAATTGGGCATGAGGAGAAATAGTGTTAGCACCAATACCACCTTCTATTTTACCGACGTTAACCGTGGTGCCTTTATCTAGGTCTGTTAATTCTGTTAGTGCAAGTAATAGTCTAGCGGCGGCTAAATTTGCATTACGACCCAGTAAATAGCTGTTACCTGCGTGTGCAGCGCGGCCTTTTAAATCAAAGGTATACGTTGCGACACCTTTACGACCTGTTACCACTTCATGGTTTTCACCTGCGGCTTCAAAATCTAAGCAAACATCGTATTGAGAAGCCAAACTTGCGGTTAAATGCTTACTGTCATCACTGCCTGTTTCTTCATCACTAACAAGAAGTACATCAATGTTATGTACTTTGCTATATTTCTTATGGATAGCACGAAGCGCTTCTAAAGCAACAAAGTTGCCTCCCTTCATATCACACGTTCCAGGACCATAGATCCACTCTTCATCCTGTGAAAAGCCTTCAAACTTACCTGGAGGGAATACGGTATCGATATGACCCAATAATAATACTCGAGGTGACTCTGCGTGATACTCAGTTGTAAAGTGAAGGTGGTCACCAATTGACTCACGCTCATGGCGGGTCAACGTAAAACCTAACTCTTCAAACCACGGAATCATGGTATTACCTACAGTATCTACGCCTGCTTTGTTTTTACTCCAAGAGTTAATTTCGATCACTTTTTTAAGATCGCTGAAGTCTAGTTTGTCGTGCATTATTTAATAATCCTTTGAGCCACGAAAAAAATAAAAATTATTACAATTTTATTGTTTACCTTGGTCGCAATTGTAATTAATATGCACGTCACAATACAAAGGTTTTTTGTGACTTTTATCAATTTTTTATTACAAGATGTAACAAGGCTCAGGGGAAGTGAAGGAAATGGATAGACAAGTAGGTCTATGGATGTACCAAAATGGAGGCGGTACAGAGATTGAATCTCAAATAATTCAAAAGCTTAATGGAAAAGGCATCGGTGCTGTTAAGGATATCAATCTAGCAAACGCAATTGCCAATAATGGAAAGATTATTTGTAACGACGTTGCTGTTGATGAACTGGATTTATTCTTTACCTACAATGCTGGTCAGCAGACACCATTTCAAGTGTATATGTATGAGACAGTCAGTAGCTTAATCCCTACAGTAAATAACTATAATGCCTTCCGTTTGACAGAAGATAAATTCAAAACCGCTGATCGTTTGTCGCGTGCAGGGATCACTTGTTCAGATCACCTACTTGTCAATCGTAATAACATTGAAGAATTAAAAAAATCTCTTGCAGATTGGAACTTCAATGCAATTTATAAGCCAGTTGATGGTTGGGGTGGTTCAGGTTTAGTGAAACTAGAAAGTGAACGCGATCTTGATTTATTACTTCCATATTTTGAATCTCAGTCTACACCTGAATTCTACGTTGAACGTATGATAAAAAATGACTTCACAGATTACCGTGTCGATATCGTTGATGGTCAATACATTGCGTGTTACGGCCGCGCAGCAAAAGCGGGTGAATGGCGTACTAATGTTTCAAGTGGTGGTCATGTGATCCCTCGTGAACCGACTCCTGAAATTGTTGACTTAGCGCTACGTGCTGCTAAAGCAACGGGTCTTGAAATTGCTGGTGTTGATATTATTTACGATGTTGAATTTGATCGTTATGTCGTTATTGAAGTGAACGGGATCCCTGCATTTGCAACCCCTGACCAAGAAAAAATTGGCCTGAACTTCAATAGCAAGAAGATTGACGCGATTGTTAATCTAATAGAAAGAACCGTATATAGCACGACAGTAAGCAACAAGGAATTAGCAAGTGTCTAATAGCATGACAAACAATAATAATAATACTCCAAAACGCCCAAAACTGGGTCTTCTTTACATGGATCACGTTTTACGTTTCTTCGACCGTACAAACTTCCGCGGTTGGCCTGATAAGATTGAAATTGCAACTTATCACTGGGGCAATGATAAAGATCGTTTTATCCAAGAAGTAAAAAATAAAGGTATTGATGTATTAATCGGTAATGTTCCTGCGACGGCTTACGAAACATTCCGTGAAATCGCACGTGAATTACCAAACGTACAATTTGTACCGTCTTTAGACACTCAATACAGCAATAAATCGAAAGAAAACGTAACTCGCTTTTGTGAAAAGTACGATCTTTCGATTCCTAAAACGTACATCCATTATGATGTAGATGAAGGACGTGAATTCTTAGAAAGTACGACTTACCCTAAGATTGTTAAGCGCTCTTACGGTCCATCTAACTACGGTGGTTTCTTCGTTCATAAAGTAGACAACGAAGCTGAAGCAAAAGCATTGTTTGAAGAAAAGCAATATTTCCCAATTTATATGCAAGATTTCGTTCCTATGATGGGCGATATTCGTGTCATGCTAATTGGTCATAAGCCTGTATGTGCATTCTGGCGTCGTGCTCCTGAAGGTGAATGGTTAACTAACACCTCTCAAGGTGGCAGCATGGATTACCAAGATGTACCGGCTGAAGCGCTAGAGCTTGCTATTGCATCTTCTAAAGCGGCGAACGCGGAATACTGGGCTGCTGATATTGCCGTTAGTTATGATGATGAATACAGCATCCTAGAGTGTGCGACTGCTTTTGCTGCTTTCCCATACATTCGTGATTGGATCGGTCAATACTTAATGTGGGAATTTGCTCCAGAGCAGTTCAGAAAGCCACACTTTGCTGATCGTAACTGGGAAGAACTGGGTAAAATTGATTCTTCTTTACTTCGTACCATGCGTTACATTCAATTCGGTAAGCCATGTGACTCGACTGATACAGGTGAGTTAGCTATGACGGATGAAGATTTTGCTTTATACCACACGAAAACGCGTAACGCTGAAGAGTGGCCAAGTGAAGTTTGGAACTTCCAAGATAACGTTCGTAAGCAAAGATTTGAAGGTGAAGTGTCAGTAGTATCTTCTTCATCTGAAGCAGATACAGCCGACTCAGAAGCGTATGTTTACGTTGTTCAAGACCCAACGGCTATTTACGAAGTTGAGTTAGCGTTAGGTGATGAAGACAGTACAAGTCCTCAAATTCAGCAACTGGTAACCGATGCAATTACTAAAGCAACTGAAACATTATCTGAAAATGACGATTTGATCGTAGTTGAAGGTGAAAATGACCTTGAAACTCCGGCAGAAACGTTAACACTAACAGAAGAAGAGCTTTTTAACTTTCTGATTTCTGTTAATGGTATCGGTCCAAACCAAGCGGCATTGATTATGCAAAAGCTAGGTGTTGATGGAGCGAACTTTGCTTTAGATGAAGAACCTGAAATGTTATTAACTGTGAAAGGTCTTAAGATCAAGAAGCAGAAAAATATCATGAAGGCTTGGAAACAAGCAAAGGAAACGGAACTAGCATAAACTAGTCGTTTAATCCAATAATAGAAAGCCACCGTTAAAGCGGTGGCTTTTGTGTTTTAAAGTCAATATAAGAAACAGGTTGCTCTGAGCCTAGTTTTAAAGAATCAATCAGAAAATAGATAAGCCGTTGCTTGTTATACATTACATGGAAAGCTTGGTTAAATAACCAATGAGGTAAGCAGTACTATGAAAAGACAATATATCTCTTATCAAGAGATGATGGACTTTCTAACTGAAACAATGGAAGCACATCCTAATTTAGTTCGGTTAGAAAATATCGGTGAAACGCATGAAGGTCGCCCAATCATGGCCGTCAAGTTATCACAGGACGTTGAATACGCCGATATGAAGCCAGCAATGTTATTCACAGGTACCATTCATGCTCGTGAATGGATTGGTATTGAGCTAGCAGTAAATTTCATCCGCTATGCGGTAGAGAACTTTGAAACTGACCCGAAAGTGCGTCAAGCGTTAACTCGTAACACCTTGTATATGGTGCCATGTTTAAACCCAGATGGTTTCGAATATTCAAGAGAGCATTTCTCTTTCTGGCGTAAAAACCGTCGTGATAATGGTGATGGTACATTTGGTGTTGATTTAAACCGTAACTTTGGCATTAATTTTAGAAAAGGCGGCTCACCAGGCTCTAATGTTTATGGTGGCCCATCTGCATTTTCTGAGCCAGAAACTCAAGCGATGAAACGCTTCGTAGAAAAGCACAATAACATTACCGTAGCATTGGATTACCATTCTCAAGGTAACGTATTCTTCCCAGCTCATAAGTTTAATCATGAAGCGGAAGTGGAAGGGACCGATCTCAATGTGATGTGTGCCAACATGGCGCATGAGATTTACAAGGTAACGAAAAGACAATACGGTATTCACCGTGGTAAGCCACCGGCTAACTTAATTCACGGTAGTGGCCGTGAGTGGTATTATGATCGTGGTATTATGGCAACGGTTGTAGAAGTGGGTAGCCGTAATATTCCTGATTATCTTGTCAATATGCAGCAGAGTGTGGATGAAAATATCCCAGCGGTCTTGTATGCATTAAGCAGTGCAATTAATTACTCAAAAATTGCTCCTAAGCGACCTAAAAACTTCAACCTAGCTGAAGTCAGTGCTCATCAAGTTCATTTACAATGGGAAGCAGAAGAGCAGGGTGAAGGGCATTATTTTGAAGTGTACCGAAGCGAAAAACCAAAGAACCCATGTAACCAAGAAAACTTAGTCGCGACGACCACACGAACTGAATTCATAGATAAACAGCTACAGTCGGGTACACGTTACTACTACACGTTGCGTCAAGTGGATAAACTCCAAAATATTCGCTCACCGTTTGCTCCTGAATTAAAAGTTAAAACGGCACTAGACACTGACGAATACAGCTACACGCTTTTCCCTCAAGCGAAGAAGATCGGTTATGTGGGTGAGAAATACCAAGATAAGAACGACGATCATTTCGGTTATAACTCTTTATTTATCGGTGTAAACCAAACGAAGGGTGTGTGTTATGGTGTTATCGACTTCGATATGTTCCGCATCCCTAAAGATGCCATCGTAAAAAAGGCGTCTTTCTCTTTATATCCAATGAACCGAGTGGGCGCTAAAGTCGAAAACTTTGGTGAATGGTCTGTTTCTCTTATTGATCCATCTGAAGTGTCGGATTTAAGTAACTTTGAACAAATTGCTAATGCAGAGCCTGTACAAACGTTAGGTGATGCCATCGATTCTGACCAAATTACACAGGGTATTTGGAAAGAGTGGTCTTTCAGTGATGTTGAAAAGAAAATTCTTCAGAAGCAATTGGAAGGCGGTCGTCTACTGATGCGCATTCAAGGCCCTGAAGAGTTGCCAGTCAACAGTGACTCTCAGATG
Source organism: Vibrio sp. (assembly GCA_028131545.1). Taxonomy (GTDB): domain Bacteria; phylum Pseudomonadota; class Gammaproteobacteria; order Enterobacterales; family Vibrionaceae; genus Vibrio. The sequence continues at coordinate 94,501 of JAOICL010000005.1, forward strand.
ATGCAGTTTGATATTGGTTATGGCAAATTTGGTGGTGGTATTCATTACCGTCCTCATTTAGAGCTTATTTACACACGTCAACCACATCAAGTGAGCGTTGCCGCTGCTGAAGTGACCACGATTCGTAAACACGAGTGCCAATCACAGCAGTTAACGGGGGGGTTTGACACACACGGTAACGCGATCTATGGTTCTATGGGTTTTGATTTAAACTGCTTGAACCAACCTAACGATATTGTCATCACTCAAGCTTACTTATCGGTCGAGTCAAAATCAGTTAATGTCTCGGGTAAACCTGTTCGCTTTACCGCAGAAGTGGTTGAGCAAGGCTCTGAATCTGTATTTTGTGGTAAGCAAAATGAATTCCTGGGTTTTGAAGTATCAAGTACTGATATGAGACAGGGTAACAACCAAGTTTTCATGTTTGACCATACTGCTCGTCAATCTTTAGAAACACTATGTGAACGCGGTTCAACATTGTCTATTCTACTTCGCCCTAACTCGGAAGGAGTTCAGAAGAACAGTCGCGTGGATTGGTGTACTCATGAAGATAACTCACCGCCGAAGTTGGTTATTGAATACATTGACCGTCGTAAGTCACCTCTAGCAACTCCAGCGAATTTAGAGGCAACATTAGAAAATGGTAATGTTAAATTAACTTGGGATAAGGAAGAGCATGAGGATGCCGTTGGTTGTTACGTTGTTCGTAATAGCTTCCATCCACCACGTAATCCATTTGATGGTGTGAAAATCTATGCTGGGCCAGACGGTTATACTTTTGATAAGTTTGGTAATCCAAATGTACCTAAGTATTACTCAGTATTTAGCTATGATAATGTACCTAACTACTCTCAACCAGCATCGATCATGTTCACTTCAAAAGAAGTGGTTAATATCGAATGGGGAGATTTTGAAGCACAAGATGAAGTCGAAATGAGATACCGTAACGGTGATTAATTTGGATTAGAATAAAAAAAGAGCTCCTTAGGAGCTCTTTTTAATGGCAATCTTTCAAAGTCTCTAAGGTATGCTGGTATGTGAATGTAAATCCTAATGATAGCAACTTAGATACAACGACTTTTTTATCTTCCAAAGCGACAATCTTAGGGAATTCCTCTGCCTCTTTCGTGTAATCTGTTAATGCCGCTTGATAAAATGCGACTTTTGATGTGGTCTCAGGGGTACTGACATTCACAATACCGCTGTTTTCGTGCGTTAACATGAATATGATCGCATTAATGGCATCTTCTTGGTGAAGCATATTTGCAGGAGCCAGTTGACTGACTTGTTTTAAATGTTTAACAAAACGACCTGGATGTCTATCAGGGCCAATAAGGCCGCTTAATCTAAGGATCGAATGAGATATCCCACTGTTTTCCACCATTCGTTCAGCCGCACGTAAAATAGACACTTTTTCGTCAGTTTGGTTTGTTGAATCTGTGTCGGGATGATCCGTTTCAGTACATGAACCCGTGAGAGAGCCGTATACTCCAGTTGTACTGGTCATGATGACTTTTTTAGCATGGCAGTGCTGACTAATACTCACCACATTTTCCCAATTACTAATATAGGTTTTAGGTTCGCCTTTTCTGAAACCAGGAGGGAAGGAGCCGATAACATAGTCATATTTCTGCTCAAGAGGGCTGATCATTTGAGCAGCATCTATGGTATTTGATTGATACCCTTTGAATTGAGCCAGATCGAGTACGAATGCGTTCTTTTTTAACGGTTCAGGAAGGGAGCTTAATGCCTCGTTACTGCGCTTTGTTACCGTTACATGATATCCATTTAGGAGTAACCGTTCCGCTAAGGGAGTACCTAACCAGCCCGCGCCAATAATTAATACTTTAGGTTGATATGTCATTACGGTTATTTCATCCTTAATAAAGATAAACAAATCTTTGTTGTTAAGTGATTTATCCCCAAAACCTGTGGATAAGTTGGTTTGTAACTTGGTGGTTATTATCTAAGTATTTGATAGTAATTGAAATAATTATTTTTTGACATCTTTTTGACAGCTGTCAATATTTTATTGAACTTTATTATCCACAATAATTATGTTTTATCATGGGAAATTGGGGTCGCGTTAAAGTGGCTATCAATAAGGCGTTGAGTTAACTTATGTTGAGGGTTATTGATCACATCTAATGTATAGCCTGACTCTACAATATGACCATCATTCATGACGATAACCTTATCGGTTATATGTTTAATAATACCGATGTGCTGAGAAACATAAATAAAGGAAACCCCCATCTCTTCTTGCAGTTCTAAAAATAGGTTTAGAATTTGTGAACGCATGGCCATATCCAAACCATTGAGCGCTTCATCAGCGATGAGAATAGAAGGTTGAAGGATAAGAGCTCTTGCTAAACTAACACGTTGCTTTTGTCCTGCGGCCAACATTTGAGGATAAAAATAAGCGTGCTCTGGAAGTAGGCCTACTCGGATGAGTATTTGCTTTACTCGCTTCATTCTCGCAGAAGGAGACATCGCGGTATTCCACTTCAGAGGAGCTTCTAAAATCGCGCCAATTTGTAATCTGGGATTCAATGATGTATTAGGATCTTGAAAAATCATTCTGATGATTTTACTGCGATGATTGTAATCACCATACTGCAAAGCCTCTCCATTTATTAATATCTCTCCTGATGTCGGTTCTATTACACCGGCGAGCATACGGGCGAGAGTCGATTTTCCAGACCCATTTTGACCAATAAAAGCAATGGTTTCACCGGCTTCAATGCTAAAACTTGTTGGCTGAACGGCAACATGAGTGTGCTTTTTAAACCAATCATTACGAGTAACAAACTCTTTATATAGATTATTAACTTCGAGTAACGCACTCATGATGATTTTTCCTTAGCGGTGATGTCAGCGGTTTTACATTTAGCGCCTTTCACTTTTTTGGGTTTTACTTCAGAGTTTAATGGAAAATGGCAAGAAAACTTATGACCTTTAATTTTTCTAGATTGAGGCATATCGACACATTCTCGTTGGGCATTTGGGCATCTTGGTCCAAGACGACAACCAACAGGTAAATGCTGAAGAGGGGGGATCGAGCCTGGAAGAGAATCAAATTTTTGCTTTGGAGGAATGTCCTGATTAAAGTCAGGCATCGATTTTAACAAAGCATAAGTGTAGGGGTGCTTATATTCTTTTAGAATTTTTTTAGTTTCGGCCGATTCAACGGATTGCCCACAATACATGACTGTGATTCTCTTTGCCCACTGAGTGATGGTGGGTAAATCATGACCAATGAGAAGAATCGATGTGTTGTTTAATTGATTCATTTTCCCCAGTAATCGCAAAATTTGAGACTGTGTAATCGGATCCAAATCATTGGTGGGTTCATCGGCTATCAGGAGTTTTGGCTTGGTTGCGATAGCCATGGCGATCATGACTTTTTGGCATTCCCCATCCGTTAATTGGTAGGGATAACTTTTCATGACACGAGCATGCTCTTTGATTCTTACTTTATGTAAAAGAGCGATTGCCATTGTTTTACGCCAATTGAATAAACGCTTCCACCAAGGGCCAGTATAGGCTTTCGAAGGTATGGCCTCTAAGAGTTGTTGACCAACCAGTTCTGATGGGTCTAAACAGGTTTTTGGTTCTTGAAAAATCATGGCAATTTCATTAGAAATGACTTTTCTACGTGCTCTTGGCGAGAGAGCGAGTAGGTCGATGTTACCCAGTCGAAGTCTATCAGCGGTCACCGTCCAGTTCTCTTTGCTAAGGCCTACAATCGCCTTAGCCACCAAACTTTTACCGGATCCAGACTCACCGACTAGCCCACGAACTTCACCTTCTTGAATCGTTAAACTCATTCGATCAACGGCTTTAACTTTACCTTGAGGTGTATCGATTTCTATCGTGAGGTGTCTTATATCGAGTAAAGCCATTATTCAATCCCTGAGTTTAATGCCTGACGAACTCCATTACCCACTAGGTTAATGGCAATGATAGTCAGCATAATTGCGAGGCCAGGTAGTGCAACTGTCCAAATTGAACTGTATATAAGTGAAACAGAATCCCCAATCATGGTTCCCCATTCGGGAGTGGGTGATTGAGCGCCCAACCCTAAAAACCCGAGAGCCGTGATGTCTAAAATAGCGATGGATAAGGCATAGGTTGCTTCATGGGCCAATACGACCAATATATTAGGTAGCACGGTACTAATAAATAAAGATAGTCCACTGGACCCATCCAAACGAGCTGCTGTCACGTAATCTTTTTCCATCTCGTTGTGCACTGAGATATAGATGGCGCGAATAAATCGAGGGATGAGTGCAATACCAATCGCAATCAAGACATTCATTTCACCAAAACCAAAAAAAGCGACAAAAATGACGGCTAATAAAAGAGAAGGAATTGACATGATGGTATCAAGTAAGTGATTTAAAGTACTAGAAATTAACCCTTGTGTCATACCTGCAATAGCGCCAATAGTACATCCAATCAAAGCCGCTAATATCGCAATACAGAGAGCAAATCCAAAGGTAATCCTCGTGCCATTTAATAGACGTGAAAGAATATCACGCCCTAAATCATCAGTACCTAAAAAGTAAGAAATATCGCCTTCTTGATACCATGAAGGAGGCAGTAATAAATGAATACTACTGTAATTGGGATCATGTGGCTCAATGATGGGAGCTAGAATCGAAATGAGTAATAGAAACCCCAAATACCATAACCCAAACATCGCAAGTGTATTACGTTGAAAGGTATTCCAGCAACGCTCTAATTGGGTTGGGATGTGACTTTCTTGATAGACATTATTTGTCGACATACCATTCCTTCCTTAATAGTGGACTTGTAAGCACCCCAAGCAGTTCAGAGAGTATATTGACGGTTAACACCAAACCTGCCACCACAAGGACGCCAGCTTGTATCGCGACATAATCTTGTTTCGCTAGGGCATCCAGTAACCAGCGTCCAACCCCAGGCCAATCAAATACCGATTCGGTTACGATAACTAACGTGAGCATGGTTGAGAATTGCACGCCTAATTTGGGAATAATCGGAGGAAGAGCATTACGTAATACGTGTTGGAAAACGATATCGAAGGCTGATAACCCTCGTATTTTAGCCACGCGAATATAATTTTGTTCCATAACATCAACCACAGCGGTTCTCATTAAAGAGATAACCTGTGTGGTTGGCACCATCGCCAACACTAAACTGGGTAGAATTAAATGACTTAGAATACTGTTGAGTATGTCATTTTTATACTCATGCTCAGATAAAAAGACATCAATAACAGCAAAACCAGTAATGGGGGGGATTTCATATAACAAAGCATAACGACCCGACACCGGTAATATTTGCCAGTGTAATGAAAAGAGATAAATCAACAGTAACGCAATCCAAAAAATCGGGGTGGAATAGCCAATAACCGACACTAATGAGATAAAGGTATCGGTGCTTTTCCCTCGTTTCATACCGGCAATCGTACCAAAAGGGAGACCAATAATGAGAGCGATACAGAATGCGATAATACACAATTCAAGCGTTGCTGGAAAAACCCGGCTTAATTGTTGAATAATGGGAATACCGTGTTTATCGGTTCCAAAATCCAGATTGTAAATATCAATAAGGTAGCTTAACCACCCAGTAAAAAAAGGAGCAGAAGACAGAGGTACTGAAGGATCTAGTCGAATTAAACTGTATCCAATGAACGTTAATAGCACCAAAGTGATCAGGAAGAGGTTAAGCCTTCTTAGTATATAAAGCAGCATCGATTATCCCTAATCCGAAGGTTTGCTAGAAGATAAATGATCGACATCATTTATGATTGGTTTTTCTTTAATACGATACACTTCATCGAAGGGTTGGCTATTGAATGGGCTCATTTTGAATCCTTCTAATGAATTGTGATTTGCTTGAAATTGTACCCCGTGTGTTAACGGAATAATAGGAAAGGCATCACTAATCATATTTTGTGCTTGTTTATATAAGTTACGGCGATACTTTAAATCATCAACTTCTAGAGCAAGCTCTAATAGGAAGTCAAAATCCTCATTACACCATGATGTTGTTCTAAAGCCTAAATTAGTCGACTCACAGGAAAGGAGGGGGCGGAAAAAGTTATCTGGATCGCCCGTGTCAGCATTCCATCCGGTAAGAATCAAATCAATGTTATTGTTATCCATCAGATCTTCAGCATTGAACTTATCTTCATTCAAAATGTTTAATGTAATGCCAATATCAGCAAAGTTCTCAAGAAGTATTTCTGCGGTTTTATCTGGGCTTGGATTATACGTACTTTTTTTATTGGGAATAAACAAATTCAATTCAGTTCCAGAACCTACCCCGGCATCTCGTAACAGTCCAATAGCATAGTTTCGGTCGTATCGGATTTGTACGGCATCTTGTTGATAGGCCCATGAGCTCGGTGGAAGTACGGAATAAGCAATTTCACCATTCCCAAAGAAAACCGCATCTAAAATATGATCTCGCTTAATCGCAAAGTTGAGCGCTTGACGAACACGCACATCAGCAAGTAACGGGTTAGAAAAATTAATCGCTAAGTAAGACACATTCACAGCGGGTTTGACCATTAAATTGTAGTCATTTTGACTCTCTAATGTTGTGATATTACTCGAATTTGGTGCGTGTAAAACATCACATTCATTCCCTAACAGCTTCGCCAGATTACCGGCTCCTCGATCGGAGACATCAAAGACAATTTGTTCCATCTTTGCGGGGGTTTTCCAATAAAGAGGGTGTCGTTTTAAGCGGATAAAATCCGAATGATCTTCATTGGTAATGTAAAACGGGCCTGTTCCTATCGGCATTTCATCAAAAAGAGACATTTTGTCTTCTGCAATCAACAGTTCAGCGTATTCTTTGGAATGTATTACCGAAAAGCTCGTGGCCAAGTTGGATAGAAAGGTGTTATTCGGAATATTTAAGGTAATTTTAACTTGTGTAGGGGTCACGGCTTCAATGGTATTGACCAAGGTTGGAAAGCCAATGCTCGCAAACCACGGATAGTGTGCATTATGTAATGTATGGTAAGGATGAGATGTATCAAGGATACGTTGGAAGGAGTACACCACATCGTCGGCATTTAAAAATCGAGTTGGAGAGAATTCAGGAGTACGTTGGAATGCAACATCATCTCTTAATGTAAATAGGTAGGTTAAGCCATCTGGGCTAATTTCCCATCGTTTTGCTAAGTTTGGGATAGGTTGGTGCGTATGGCTATCTAACGTCAGTAATGAATCAAACACCTGTGGGCTTATCGCCTCTGACGTAATGCCACCACTGGTGAGTTGAGGATTAAGAAAATCAGGAGAATTATAGCCACAAAAGATAAAACCAGTATCTCGAATTTCGTGATCGTTATATCTCTCTTCACACCCTTGTAACATCATAATTAAACTGAATATGATAGGGAGGAATAGCTTCTGAAACACTGGCTTTTGCATTCGATACAGTCTCTATAAATATTTTGCGTATATTACACTTTAAAAATGATAGTCAAAAGAACTAAATTACGATAGTAATCAAATGAAAAATAACAAAATAAAAGAAGGGGATAATCGAGAACCCTAAGACGAAATGTCGAGTTAAATTACTCAGTTAATCATCAATATTTAAACTAAATTATAACAAGACATTTGTTCATTTAGGGAAGATACATGAGACATAATAAAAGTATGTGTTTCTTTATCAGTGCCGCGGCCATAATGTCCGGGTGCACATCAGAAGAAATACCAATAACAAAGCCAGAATCTCGACCAGCCAAACTTTTTACCGTTTCAGTCGGTGAGTCTGTAAAAAAACGTATATTCCCAGCTAACTCTGAAGCGGGTGACAATGTGATATTAAGTTATAGAGTAGCAGGGAAAATAGACGATTTACGCGTTCGAGCAGGGCAGCAAGTGACAGTAGGCGCTTCTTTAGCCTCATTGGATAAAACAGAATACGAGTTACTCGAACGGCAAGCAAAAGCAAATTATGAGCTTGCGAAAGTACAATTTGAACGTATTGAATCGCAATACAAGCAGCGCTTTGTTTCAGAACAAAGTTATGACGAAGCTAAGGCCAATTTGATCACGGCACGTTCCCAGTGGAACCAATCTAAACTCAATCTGGGCTATACGAATTTAATCGCTCCTTACTCAGGTACGATTTCTTTAGTGAATGTCGAACAGCATGAATATGTCGTACCATCAAATGATGTCATGCACATTCAATCCAATCAACTGCTTAAAATCATCTTCCAAGTACCGACTTATCTGATTAAAGAACTTCGAGAGCAAAAGCCTGAAGCTTATGTTCGTTTTGACGCTTTCGATAAACTCACTTTTCCTATTACCTATCAAGAAATCAGTACCGAGTCGGATCGCGTCACAGGTAGTTACACTGTCACGTCACTAATGGAGCGACCGAAAGAAACGCCTATTTTACCGGGTATGACCGGTAAAGTAGAAATGACGTTACAAAATGAAGGTCGACATGCCATCCCTAAAAAAGCGTTATGGCATGAAGGTAATGACATTTACGTTTGGCGTGTCGATGCAAAGGGAATCGTACAAAAAACCCAGGTTACCTTGTCTCAATCACGAGAAGTTCTATCAGGATTAAAAGACGGTGAACGGATTGTGTTATCGGGCATTAGTGCCCTATCTGATGGGATGAAAGTCAGACCTTGGGTACAAGAGAGGGGATTATAATGAACAACAAGAACAGACGAGTATCCTCATTATTTATACCCACTTTATTGAGCAGTACTTTATTTATTTCGGGATGTGGTGAAGAGAAAATTGCCCCTTCTCATGTCACTCCAAAGGTCAAGATTACCTCAACTACTGCTATTGAAGGATCAGGGAGTGGTTATTTAACCGGGGTGGCTTATTCCGCTGATCGCACGAAACTAAGTTTTCAAATATCGGGTGAATTAAAAAAGATACACGTTAAAGAAGGCATGTTAATCAAAAAGGGAGAAGCTGTCGCTCAATTAGACCCTCAAGATTTAATACTGACTTTAGAAAAAGCCGAAGCCAAATATTCAGCGATTAATAGCCAATTTAAGCGTTCTAAACCATTAGTTAAAAAGAAGCTGTTAGCACAATCTAAACTGGATGAACTTGAGGCTGAAAAAAACATAGCTTATGCGGATCTCTTACTCGCTAAATTAAAGCTAAGCTATGCCACTCTAACGGCACCCTTCGATGGTGTTGTTTCCCATGTTGATAGTGAAAACTTTGAAAACATCGCAATAGGGCAGCCTGTTGTGACGATCAGCCGTCCTGATTTTATCGAAGTCGAAGTACCTCTACCCAGTCAGTTTTTTTCTGATAAAACCAGTCATGATCCAAGCCGAGTTAAAGACATTTTGGTTAACTTTCAAAATGATCAAAGCTATAAAGCAACCATTGATTCTGTGACCACAGAGCCCGATCCAAATACGGGTACGTACCTAGCTACGTTGCGTTTACCGACGCCTCAAAAGGGCGTGTTATATGATGGGCAAGCCGTTGAAGTCACTGGTAAAGATGCGAACCAACTGATTTCTTCTTCTATTTCAGTTCCGATAGAAAGTCTCGTTAACAGTGATGGTGATGCCTTAGATCGAGACAATAAATTTGTATGGGTACTAAAGGAAGACAACACCGTATCGAAAACTCATGTTCAAATCGGACAGGCATTTGGTCAATCGATCAGCATTATTGCCGGATTAGAGCCAAACGACAGAATCGTTATTTCGGGTTTATCACGATTGAGAGAGGGACTCGTTGTCGATGTGATTGACTCGGCTTCTGCCTTGGATTTTGGTGATAATACGGATTCACTTAAGAGTGAGGTGAAATAAAGGACTATGACAGAGCAAAATAAAAACAACCCATCGTCCATCGTTAGTAACAGTAATAACGATGATGGCGATAAAGGCATTGCCGCTTATTTCATTCGAAATAAAGTCATCAGTTGGATGATATCACTGATATTTTTGATTGGCGGTGTGAGTGCTTTCTTTGAATTAGGACGTTTAGAGGATCCCGCTTTTACGATTAAAGATGCCTTAGTCGTCACTCAATACCCAGGAGCAACGCCTCAGCAAGTGGAAGAAGAGGTGACTTATCCGATAGAAAAAGCCATTGGTCAACTTCCTTATGTTGATGAAGTCAATTCAATCTCAAGCCGAGGGTTATCGCAAATTACCGTCAGCATGAAGAAAAATTACGGACCGGATCATCTTCCACAGATATGGGATGAATTAAGACGTAAAGTGAATGACTTAAAAAGGAACCTTCCACCAGGTGTACAAGAGCCTAAAGTGGTCGATGACTTTGGGGATGTTTACGGTGTATTACTGGCCGTCACGGGTGATGGTTATGGGTATGCCGAGCTTGTGGATTATGTTGATTACCTTAAACGAGAATTGGAACTCATTCCTAATGTCGGGAAGGTGACCGTTTCTGGCCAGCAGCAAGAACAGGTATTTATCGAAGTCTCAAACGCCACGTTAAGTGAATTTGGGATTAGTCCTCAAACATTAGCGAATTTGCTGTCGACTCAAAACGAAGTGAACAGTGCGGGTGCCGTCAGAATTGGTGATGAATACATTCGAATTCAACCCAGTGGGGAATTTAAAGATGTGTCTGAATTGGGTAACCTTATTATCACCGAAACCGGATCGAATGATCTGATTTACCTAAAAGACATTGCAGAGATAAAACGAGGATATGTTGACGTTCCTACGAATATTCTGACGTTTAATGGTGATGTTGCTCTGCATCTTGGTATTTCATTTTCCCAAGGCGTCAATGTCGTTGAAGTGGGTAATCGTCTCTCTGAACGTTTAATAGAACTGCAATTTCATCAACCGGTTGGCATCGATATTTCAGAAATCTACAGCCAACCGAAAGAAGTCGATAAATCGGTCAGTGGCTTTGTCGTCAGTCTGATTGAAGCTGTCGTCATCGTTATAGTTGTGTTGCTGTTTTTCATGGGCTTACGTTCAGGCTTGTTGATTGGCCTCATCTTATTGCTTACTGTATTGGGCACCTTCGTTTTCATGAAATATTTTGCGATTGATTTGCAGCGAATTTCACTAGGCGCCTTGGTTATCGCATTAGGTATGCTCGTCGATAATGCCATTGTTGTTGTCGAAGGTATGTTGATTGGTACACAAAAAGGGCGTACTCGTTTACAAGCTGCAACGGATATTGTTACTCAGACACGCTGGCCCTTGTTGGGCGCGACGGTTATTGCTGTCACCGCTTTTGCACCGATTGGTTTATCGGAAGATGCAACGGGTGAGTACTGTGCCACTTTATTCTCAGTGTTACTGATATCGTTGATGTTAAGTTGGTTTACCGCAATTACCATTACTCCATTTTTTGGTGATTTATTCTTTAAAGGCCAAAAGATTGATACGTCGGTTAATGAAGAGGATATGTATAACGGGTTCGTCTTTACGGCTTACAAGAAATGCTTAGAATTTACGATTAAACATTCTTGGGCCACCGTTGCTGTTCTTGTGGTGGGTTTGTTTGCCAGCATGTATGGCTTTACGAAGGTGAAGCAAGCGTTTTTTCCTTCGTCAACAACGCCTATTTTCATGACGGACATCTGGTTACCAGAGGGAACGGACATTCGAGCAACCAACGATACCTTAAACGAATTACAAGCTTGGCTAACACAGCAAGAAGGTATCGAGCACATCACGACAACCGCGGGTAAAGGGCTACAACGCTTCATGTTGACCTACGGGCCAGAGAAAAGTTATGCCGCTTATGGTGAGATCATGACTCGCATTGAATCACCAGAACAGCTTAATCACATTATGATGGCTTTTAGGGAGCATATCCAAAACCACTATCCAAACATCAATTTTAAACTCAAGAAAATAGAACTTGGACCGGGCGGTGGTGCAAAAATAGAAGCGCGTGTCGTGGGATCGGATCCAACCATCTTACGAGAGTTGGGTGCTAAGATCATAGACGTAATGTACGACGATCATGGTACGACCAATATTCGTCATGATTGGCGTGAAAGAACGAAGGTACTAGAACCTAAATTTAACGAAGGGCAAGCTCGTCGTTATGGGATCTCTAAAGCGGACGTGGATAAGGTATTGCAGAGTAACTTCTCAGGCCGAAGCGTTGGTGTGTATCGTGATGGTACGACATTATTGCCCATTATCCTTCGTTCGCCTGAAGAAGAACGCAGCAAAGTGCAAAGCCTCGATACCATTCAGATCTGGTCACCGGTAGTCAATAACTACATTCCGTTGTCTCAAGTTCTATTAGGGTATGAATTTAGATGGGAAGATCCGATCATTATTCGTAAAGATCGCAAGCGCGTGCTCAAGGTCATGGCTGATCCTGATATGTTTGGCGAAGAAACAGCAGCGACGTTACAAAAACGTTTACAAGCTAAAATCGAAGCGATAGAGATGCCAGCAGGCTATGCATTGGAGTGGGGAGGAGAATATGAATCTTCTTCTGAAGCGAAAGCGTCATTGTTTAGCACTATGCCAATGGGTTACTTATTTATGTTTTTGATTACGGTCTTTTTATTCAATGCCGTAAAAGAAGCGGTGATCGTTTGGCTGACAGTCCCACTTGCGATTATGGGTGTGACCACCGGTCTATTAGTACTGAATACTCCCTTTGGTTTCATGGCGTTATTAGGCTTCTTGAGCTTATCCGGTATGTTATTAAAGAATGGTATCGTATTGATTGACCAAATAGAAATTGAAATACAATCTGGTAAAGAGAAATATCAAGCGGTTGTCGATGCGGCGGTCAGCCGTGTTCGACCTGTGTGCATGGCGGCGATTACGACAATTTTAGGTATGATCCCACTTTTACCGGATATTTTCTTTAAACCGATGGCCGTGACCATTATGTTTGGTTTAGGGTTTGCAACCGTACTGACATTAATCGTTGTTCCTGTTTTGTATATCATGTTTCATCGAGTAAAAGTGCCAGCTTAACGGGTTAGCTCTTCGTTAAAGTACTCGTTAAAGGTATTTTGATTTATTAAAACAAGTTAGTTTAATATAAAAGAACCGATGACGAACAGCCGTAACACAAGCCTTCTGATAGACTTTTCTATATGAAAGTATCTCAGAGGGTTTTCTTTTTTATAAGTAGTAATAATCGATGAATAACGGTATAAAAAACAAATGATAAAATGACAGAATAAGGAATGATGGAATATGGAAAAAGTATGCACATGGGCGTTAAATTCAGAGTTAGAGCGTCATTATCATGATACAGAATGGGGCATTCCTACCTTTGATGATAACCATTTATTTGAGTGCATCAGCTTAGAAGGGGCTCAAGCAGGGTTAAGTTGGCTGACAGTATTAAAAAAGCGAGAAGGGTATCGACGTGCGTTCTTAAACTTTGATATTAGCCAATTAGCTTCAGTTGAAACACCGGATATCGAACACATCAAAGACAATTATGACATTATTCGTCATAAGGGAAAAATCGCGTCAGTGTATTTGAATGCGAAGGCCGCAGTGGCACTGCAAGAGGAATACGGTTCCTTGTCTAAGGCTTTGTGGCAATTTGTAGAAGGCTCGCCACAAGTAAATCATTTTAATTCAGCAGAAGAAGTACCTAATTATACCGAGGCGTCGAAAGCCATGAGTAAATTCTTAAAAAAGAGAGGCTTTAAGTTTGTGGGTGAAACCATTTGTTACGCTTTCATGCAAGCGACAGGTATGGTGAACGATCACTTTGTTGATTGCCCTAGCCGAAGAACAGAGTCAACGGCTAAGGATAAAGTCTAACGACTAGGGGGAAGTCTAACGATGAGGGTTAAATGATCACAATCCAGCGATCGAAACCCTTACTGCTGTAATGTCGCGTTGTAGCGACGTAGACCAGCGTCTAAATCCGCAATCAAATCATCGGTATCTTCTAATCCAATATGAACTCGAATCAATGTACCAGTAAAGTTGGGATTCGCGACGGTACGTAAGCTATTAAAACTAGCGGGTTCATTGGCAAGAATTAAGCTTTCGAAGCCACCCCAAGAGTAACCCATACCAAAATGTGTCATGCCGTCGAGTAGGGCGGTCGTTGCTTCAGAATGGCTGGTTTTTAATACGAAAGAAAACAGGCCATTTCCACCAGTAAAATCACGTTTAAAAAACTCATGACCAGGGCAAGATTCTAGTGCTGGGTGTCTTACTTCGGCAACTTCAGGTCTATTTTGTAGCCATTGAGCCACTTTAAGGCTATTTTCTGCATGTTGACGAAGTCGAACATCTAACGTACGGATACCACGTAAGCCCATGTACGCATCATCAGGCGACACACATTGACCCATTAAATAGCTTTGTTCACGTAATTGATCCCAATGCTTTTCAGTGGCAATCGCAGTTCCTAGCATCACATCAGAGTGTCCAACAATGTATTTGGTTGCCGCTTGAATCGAGATATCAACACCGAATTCAAAGGGCTTAAAGTTCACGCCGGCTGCCCATGTATTATCAAGCATAACGATAATATCGTGTTCATGTGCAATGGCTGACATGGTCGGAATATCCATCACTTCCATTGTGATTGAACCTGGAGATTCAGTGAATAGGATCTTCGTGTTCGGTTTAATCAGATCTCGAATACCTTCGCCAATCAGTGGATCGTAATACGTGGTTTCAATACCCATTTTTTTCAAGATCACGTCACAGAAATCACGAGTAGGCTCATAACAGGTGTCGACCATTAATACGTGATCACCCGTTTCAACAAAGGATAGGATCGCATTCGAAATCGCAGCAGCACCACAAGGGTACAATGCGCAGCCAGCACCGCCTTCTACTTCGACCATGGCATCTTGAAGTGCAAAGTGAGTCGTTGTACCACGGCGTCCATAAAATAACGTTTTATTCGCGCGATTAATGGTGGCTTTCTTTTTATCCGCAACAGAATTAAAGACAACAGTTGAGGCACGTTGAACCGATGGGTTTACGACCCCATTTGTCCATTTTGGATCTCGACCAGCGGTAATAAATTTAGTTTTATCGGAATGCTCTGACATATTCCATCCTTGTCAAATAAGTAATCAATTCTTATTGGTTAGATTACAACACTTTGCCAGGGAGTAACACCGATGTTTTTCGCTTCTGTAGGGTATATGGTTACGTGAAAAGGTTATATACTCTTGGGATAACCAATGAGGCCACCATGTTTGATATTTTATACACAAATGATGACTTTTTAGTGATCAATAAACACCCTAATGTGTCCGTTCATAAAGACGATGGTGACACCATGCTTCTTGAAGAAGTAAAAAAAGAAACGGGTGATTCACAGCTCTATCTTATTCATCGTTTAGATAAAATGACCTCTGGTCTCTTATTATTGGGGCGACACTCGACTGCTGCTCGCGTGTTATCTCAGCAATTTGCTGACAGACAAATAAACAAGTTCTATCTCGCGATTGGGCTAAAAAAGCCAAAGAAAAAACAAGGCTTAATCAAAGGCGATATGGTACGTTCGAGACGAGCGAGTTGGAAGCTAATTAATTCTACTGATAACCCAGCGATTACTCAGTTTTTCTCTGCCGCGGGTGATAGCGGAGAACGCGTGTTTTTATGCAAACCCTACACAGGGAAAACACACCAGATTAGGGTGGCGTTAAATTCAATTGGTTCTTCCATTGTCGGCGATGCTATTTATTCTCCGTCGAGTTCGGCAGACAGGGGTTATTTACACGCTTTTCAATTACAGTTTCGCTTTAATGATGTCGATTACTGCTTCCAATGTGATCCGAGTGATGATTCAAATCTGGGTAGCAAGTGGCAAACAGAAACGGTTAAAAAAGCCATCGAGACATGGTCATCACCAGAGACTCAACCTTGGCCAAATGTATAACATACTGACTTTAAAACAAGATAAGGTTTACCATGCAAGAATCCGCATTACCGGTGTTTTTTGAACACATCAAACAACAATTACTCGATGTACCGAATGAGATCCGACGTGTCTTTCATGGTCGTGGTCGATGTTATGATGGGTTAGATCAATTAACAGCGGACTGGGTAAATGGTCAACTGTTAGTACATGTGTTTAAAGAACCCTCTCCGGAATTTATTGTTCAGTTTAAACAGGATCTAGTGGCCTTATCTCATAGCGCTGAATGGCAACATGCACAGGGTAAAACCATTGTATTGCAACATCGCTATGGCGAGGGGGCACCCAGCGAAACGTTAGTCGGCGAATTGGATTCAACCCCTATTGCGATAGAAAATGACTTGAAATACCAATTAGATATTGGTCGTAATCAAAATTTTGGTTTGTTCTTAGACATGCGTTTAGGAAGACAATGGGTGCAAGAACAGGCTCGTCATGCGAACGTATTGAACTTATTTTCTTACACCTGTGGTTTTTCGGTTGCCGCGATTGAAGGAGGAGCCGATCAAGTGGTGAACGTCGATATGGCGAAATCTTCCTTATCAAAGGGAAAAACAAACCACAAATTGAACGGGCATGATCTTGCAAAGGTGAAATTCTTAGGGCACGACATTTTTAAATCTTGGGGCAAGATCAAAAAGTCAGGTCCTTATGATCTGATCGTGATCGATCCGCCGTCATTCCAAAAGGGCAGTTTTGCATTAACGAAGGATTACGCGAAAATTTTACGACGCCTACCGGATCTATTAACCGATCAGGGTAAAGTGATGGCGTGTGTGAATTCACCTCAAGTATCACCGGATTTTTTAATTGAAGGCATGAAAACCGAAGCGCCCATGTTGGACTATAAAGGGCGTTTAGAGAACCCAGAAGAATTTAAAGATCATGATCCTGATGCCGCTTTAAAAGTGATGTTATTTGAACGTAATGGTGAAGCTTAATACCACATCAGTGTTAGATAGCTTCATGATAATGAATGAAAACCCCGCATTTATCGTATTAAAAGTCGTGAACTCACTCGAAATACGTGTCGCTTATCGGTTTATCTGACGTTTCACTGACAACATATCCTTATTTTGCTTTTTACTTAATTGTATCAAAACGATAACAATAAAATAACAAGCAAGATAAGGACTATCTATGAAATCACCCTACCTATCCCTCTTAACGACCTCTATTTTAATGGGTATCTCTGGCCATACGATGGCCGAAGCGTTAACCGAGATTACACTGAGCCAAACACAACAAGATGAAGCGGCGATTATTGCTGCTCAACCAGACAGCCTTGCGCTGGTACGTGAATCGATTGAAACCTTAGATAATCCCTCAGTAGAAGCCATTACTGTCGGAGCAAACGCCAATCCATCGAATGTTAAACGCGTGGAAAGCATCATCAATGAGCAAGATTGGGATTTTCTTTTTCCTGAACGAGCGCCAGAATACACGTACTTAAACTTTTTAAAAGCAATCGGTAAATACCCCGCCTTTTGTGGAGATTATACCGATGGACGCAATGCTGAAGCCATCTGCCGGAAATCTTTAGCGACCATGTTTGCGCACTTTGCTCAAGAAACAGGAGGGCACAATAGCTACAGCGCAATCCCTGAATGGCGACAAGCGTTAGTGTACCTACGTGAAATTGGTTGGACGGAAGAAGCATCCGGAGGATATGGTGTGTGCAGTACCAGTATATGGCAGGGGCAAGCTTATCCTTGTGGTACGAACGCCGATGGCACGTATAAAAGTTACTTTGGGCGCGGGGCCAAACAGTTAAGTTATAACTACAATTATGGGCCATTTTCCCAATCTATTTATGGCAATGTTGAGAAGCTACTTGATGAGCCAGAACTCGTTGCCGATACATGGTTAAACCTGGCCAGTGCCGTCTTCTTTTATCTTTACCCACAACCACCGAAACCCAGCATGCTGCATGTGATTGACGGCACTTGGCAACCGAATGAACAAGATAGGGCAGCCGGTCTCATTCCGGGTTTTGGGGTAACGACACAAATCATTAATGGGGGAATTGAATGCGGTGGCAGTGCCGAGCATAAACAATCCCAAAACCGAATTGATTACTATAAAGAGTTTGCCAACCACCTGAATGTGCCAATTCCTGCAAATGAAGTGTTGGGTTGTGCAAGCATGCAACAATTTAACAGCGATGGTGCGGGTGCGCTGGATATCTATTGGGAGATGGATTGGGGTTGGACACCCGATACACCAGATGGCCGCACGTATAAATGTCAGTTAGTGTCTTATCAAGGGCCGTTTTCTGCTTTCAATGAAGGGGATTATCAACGCTGTGTTGAAGATAAGTTCGATGTGACCGTTGTTGATAATAATGAAGGACCGATTAATCAACTGCCTCAAGCTGAGACAGGGCAAGACATCACGGTTAACGCTGATAATAGCGTCACCACCGTATTGGACGCGTCAGCATCAACGGACTCTGATGGCACCGTCGTACGTTATGCATGGCAACAAATTGATTCTACAGGTATCGGCGTGTCTATCGCTTCGGCAGATCAAGCTCAAACAGCGATCACGATTCCAGCGTTATCTAACGATCGTGTGTTCACCTTCAGAGTGACGATTGAAGATGATAAAGGGGCAACGGATTCGGATACTATGCGTGTTACGGCAAATGTCACACAAAGTAACAATGTGGCTCCAACCGCATCATTGAATGCACAGACAAGCACAGAAGAAGGCAGCTTCGTTCAAGTGACCTCTACAGTGACGGATCCGGATGATGATACTCATAGCTATACCTGGTCTGTTAGTCCATCAGTTAACTTTACAGCGGCGAATGACAATCAAAGTATTTCCTTTGTGGCACCAGAAGTTGAGGTGGATACCCCATATTCTGTTCAATTAACCGTACAAGATTCGGCAAGTAATAGCACTACGGCAGCAACGACGGTAACGGTCATTAATATTACCGAAGGGCCAGATACAGGGGAAGGGGAGTATAGTGCCTATCAAGAAGGGGCTAATTACCAAGCAGGCGACAAAGTCACTCATCAAGGTGACGATTACGAATGTAAACCGTGGCCTTATTCTGGATGGTGTTCAGGTGCAGCGTGGGCCTATGAGCCAGGGGCCGGAACCAGTTGGGAAAGCGCTTGGATAAAACTTTAACAGAACGCTAAAAGAGACATATAGCATAAACAGGTAAATACCCACATAGGCCTTAGCTTTTAGCTGGGGTCTATTAATTTTGACAGAGGGCTGGTGACACCATTTGCCCCTTGCTGAATGATGTGCGTATAAATTTGTGTGGTACGAACATCACTGTGACCCAATTGTGATTGTACCGTACGGATATCGGCACCTGATTGTAATAAATGGGTTGCGAAGGAGTGCCGAAGCGTATGAGGCGTAATGTGTTTCTTTAAATGGGCTTGTATTGCGGCTTGCTTAATACTTCTTTGAATTTGTTTTTCATTAATATGATGACGACGAATTTTATTTGATTCAGGGTCTCGGCTCAGATTTTTTGCCGGAAATAAGTACTGCCAAGCTAATGCTTTGCTTTCATTGCTGTATTTTTCTCTGAGTCGATGCTTCATCCATACCCCATCGAATTCTGGATTGTTTAGGTCAACATCTAAATATTGCGTGACAATATTCACTTGCTGGTGCAAAGCGGATTTTAACTCAGTGGCCAGTGTGACGACTCGATGTTTCCCACCTTTACCATCCCAAACTCGAATGCAGTTATAATCAAAATCAATGTCTTTAACTCTCAGTCGAACGGCCTCCATTAACCTTAATCCACTTCCATAAAGTAAGCTACACACAAGATGATGATTCGCAGGGCAATATTGAAGAAGACTTTTTACCTCCATTGGGGTTAATACTTCTGGTAATTTCGCTTCTTTTCGGCTTCGGACAAAATCCAATTGTGTTGACAGTGACGTATTTAAAATATTTTTATAAAGAAATTGCAATGCATTCAATGCTTGCGTTTGAGTGGAAGCCGACACATTTCGTTGATTCACTTGAAAGCTTAAAAAGGATTCAACATGTGTATCGTTTAATTGTGCTGGATGTTGATTATTATGAAATCGAATGTATTGAACAATCCAATATAGATAGGCTTCGATGGTTTTCTTGGCATAACGTTTTTCATACATATGCTCTTTAATCATACTTAAAAATGGAGATTTCATTGTGATCACCTTACTGTTTATACATACAGTTATAGTAAAGTGTCCAACTATTGGCAAGATTTGGACATTATGTCCAATAATATGAAGCATAAAAACAAGAGGCATATCATAAAATATTGAAATACCTGATTTATCATGATTGATAGAAAGTGACAAAGCGATATGATGGTTAACATTAAAAAGAAGATTATCAGACACTTTG
>JAOICL010000050.1 GCA_028131545.1 Vibrio sp.
TCATGAAAAAAAATGTTAAAGTACTTTTTAATCTTATCAACTAAACTGACCTTATTAAGTCCAACAACATTTGAATCATGCTGTCGATAATAAGTTAAATTATTTTCAGAAAAACCAACTGTACCAAAAAACTTAGCTAAATTCATAAAATACCAATCATGCATAGGCATGGCTGTTAAATAAGGTAAGGCCATATTTAACAGTGTACGATTTATAATCATACTACAACCAGGAACGTAATTTCGAAATAGAATATCAAGCGAATGAATACTATCATGGATATTTATATTGTGTTCACTCCAAAATGTACTATTTAAACTTTTTCCTGTTTCATCAATCAAAACAAGATCTGAAAAAAAGACACATGGTATATTGGTATCATTTTCAATATTCTTCATACCAGAATATAATTGCTCAATCTTCGACTCATGCCATATATCATCTTGATCTGAGAGTATTATATAAGGCGATGTAGAATTAATTAATGCATTATAAAAATTACTTACTACACCACTCCCTTTGTTTTCGATTATTCTTATATCATGACATATATCACTTATTATAATCACAGTATCATCCGTAGAATTATCATCTGAAACTATAAAGTCTTTTACTAAAGAATTATAACTATTGGCTTTAAGAATGCTCATTATTTGCTCTTTAACAAATCTCTCGCCATTATAAGTAGCCATAACAATATCTATTTCTTTCATCATTCACATTCTATCTATTAATATTAATTTTGCTAAAATATTTATGAACCTTACCGAGTATCTCATAGCTGGATTTCTTTTTAGATGATTATGATAACAAAAATACTTATTAGTAACCCTTGCATCATGTGTACCTAGAGATTTCAATGATAAGCCAGATACCTGGGCAGAATAAGTAAGAGATAGTTGATCTCTAGATACTTGTTCTTTATTTGAAAGTTCAGCAAACCAAAGTTTTGAAAATTCTGTTATTTCATTATGCCTTCTAAATAAGATATTGGCTTCAAAAAGAATTTCATCAATAAACCCTGATTTTATATACTTTCTAGTCTGTTTATTAAAAACAAAAAAATAATCGTAACCTACTTTTTTTAGGACTTTTACTTCATCTTTTACTGTAGATCTATCGGGATGTTCATATAAACAAAATGCATTGTCTTTTAAATTATCTTTAATAAGATTTGATACCTGTATGTTTGCATCAATATATAAAGAAAAGTCATGATTATTAAATAAAACATGTGGGTTTAATTTATAATATCTATTGAATAAGTGGTTTTTGTAAGGTGAGTCTTCAATAACTAACTTTTCCCAACAACTTGGCACATCTAAATCTTTATTATCTGTCACACATATATAGTCTATATTACTTTCTTTTTTAACTGACTTAATTTCATCGTAGTTACCTGATATAACTGTATAAACAACTATTTTATTTATGATATTCATAACTTGTCACCATAAAATAAATCTAAATCATATGAACTAAAAGTTCCTAGCCCTGATGTAGGATGAAACGTTAACTCTCCAAAATAGATAGCATCACCTACTGTATAAAAGTCAACTCTTACGAATTTAAAATCCGTAGCGAGCTTTTCAGCAAGATCTATTAAACAATTCAAGTTTTTGGGCTTATCCATAAGCTTACCCCTAGGTATGCCTTGATTATCTGGCCAGTTAAAATCTAGTGGATCCCAATTTCTACTGTAATTATTCCTACAATGAACACTTTCTTTATTTGAATCAACATGAATAATTTCAACTTTACCGGAGATACAAGTAAACTTTATATCACTGGGAATCTCACCATTATCAATTAATAACTTTTCAATGATTATTTTTCTTTTTATTCTTTTGTATTGATATTCTTTATTTAAATTTGAGTAATCAGTATCAATCCAAGCAACCGCCTTACTTATTAAACTATTTATATCAACATTGTTTTTATTCCAAATTATCTGATATGTACCACTGGTATGATTTGATTTAATAATAAAAGGGAAGTCAGGAAGATCTTCAAATTTAATATTATTAGGATCATCAAAGACCTTTATAAGAGGGATTAAATATTCATTACCTATCTTAAGCTGTACATAATTTCTAACCATTACTTTATCAGAGCATTGAACCATAAGATCATCAACTTTATTTAGCTTAGTCCATTGTAACTTTTCATTTAATGTTTTAGGGGTTTTCATATTTAACGGATAACCTAAGGACCTCTTAAATACTAACTTAAGATAATCCTCGTCTCTCATGTACTTAGATAAAAACGTCAGCACGATAGGTTTTAACTTAGTTAAAACCCGATTAAAAAAATCATTTGAATACAGGTCATATATGTATTTGGCTTTAATACACATATATTTAATATAATAAGTTTTATCTATTTCATCTAAGTCATCATATTCAATTACGCTTATTACTCTACCTGTATTTATCACTTTTTTAAATTTAAGTAATAAATCTTGTCGGCTAGTATATGAAATATCGACTATTAAACCTTCTTTTTGGTGTGGTAAGCTTTTTTTTCTAATTACATCTCCTTTGAATTCAAAATTAACATCTGGAAAAAAACAATTACCTAATGAATACAAGATATGGGTATTACCTATTTTCTCATAAGGTTGAATAATATGTGGATGATGACCGATTATTACATCAATATCTAATGCCGATATACTTTTGGCAAGTTCACGTATATATGGTATCGGTAAGCTAATATCTTCAACTCCCCAATGAATGGAAACCACAATAATATAATTAGGATACCTTTCTCTGAGTTCATTTAGTTCTTTTAAATCAACCTCTTTAGGGCCAATAAAATGCTTTGAAGAAAATAAAATATTCCCTGTTAAATCTGAAGTGTGATTAGAATAACTAACATTAATTAAATTAATCTCATGATCTATCTTAATGTTATTATTATTATTAGAAAAACCAACCCCGAAGCTATTTAATTCATTTTTCTCCAGCATTTCAACAGTATAAGATGCTGATTCCACACCATAGTCATTTATGTGGTTGTTACTTAAATTAATAAGATAAGGATCAAGAACCTTAATAAAATCCAATGATTTTTCATTAGAGAAAAGCGTTATTTTATCTTTAATCTTCCTATGCGATGCATTAATAATCGGCGACTCAAGGTTTAAGATCAATCTTTCAGATTTAATAGCTTCTAAATTTATATCTTTGCATTCCTGTAAAACTACATCGCCTGTATATCTTAATTTAATCATAATTTCCCATGTTTATCTTGTTAGAGTAGTCATGTCCCACTTTTAATAACTTGTAAGGATTACTGATTACTAAATCTTCTTCAAGCACTGACCAAGTTGGAAATTCTTTTGCATTATTTACATTAAAAGGCCCTTCTTTAATTTCTAAAATAACAGAAGGTAAGTTACACCTTAAAGTATGAATAATATTATTAGGAATTTCTATATATATAAGACCTTCTTCATTCATATTATAGATATCTGTGATACATCCCTTCTTATCGAAAATTAAAATATCTATATTTCCTGAAAGAAGAATAAACGACTCTGCCTTTTCGTTATGGTAATGTGGTGCTATATATGTGCTTTCATTTAATGAAATAATTATTTTTTGGACAACCTCATTATGAGAACGATGTAATTCATAGTGTAACCTACCACGCTCAGTTAGCTTTGAATCCTTACGGAGTTCTTCTATCTTATTCATGTTTAATAATTTTATTGATTTATCCATAAAATAACAAACCCAAGGTTAAAATATTAAAAATAATAAATGATATGAGGTCAAAATTCATTCTAATTAATTTTCTTGTATAATACCACGAAACCGATATTAAAATAACATTTGAAATAACTGATGCATATACCACACCAAACAAAGAGTAATATGGAGTTAATAAAATTAAAAGAAGAAATAAAGAAACTGATGAAATGGCATATGAATAACTAATGTATTTTGTTTGCTTTTTAATTTTAGGACCAATATCTACAATTTCCTTAATTATAAAGAGAGCATTTGATAATACTAAAGCCGAAATTAATTGTGATGATTCTTTATACTCTCCCGAACTTAGCAGAGATTGTATTTCATCTGAAAAGTAATGAAAAAAAGCAACTATTAAAAATATTAACAATAACAACACTCTAAATATTTGATTCACTAACTTGATTTCAAGATTCTTTATCTTAAATATATAAGGTGCCCATGATAACGAAAAAGCCTGATGTAATAACATGACAATAGATGATATTTTCATTGCTATTGCATAAATCCCTAGTTCTCTAGGACTTAGAAAGTACACTATAGAAAATCTACCACCATATGTATTAAAGAAACTTAATATTCTAGCCGGAACTTGAGGTAGAGAGTATGATAATAAAGCTTTAAAAATCTCAATGTTATAGGTCAACTTAAATGATACAAATTTTTGACTACAAGCGACAACACAGAAAAGCCCTATAATTTGTCCAATAAATACATGTAATATTGACACATTAAAATACTTCAAGGAAAGGATCGTATACGTTGCTGTAACAAAAACTTGGATAATAGTTAATAAATTAAAAGCCCCTATTTTATCATCGCTCCTTAAACTAACTTGTATTATTACATTTATATTAGTTAGAAAGGCGATAAAAGGTATTAATAATAACGAAAGGATAACATCATCTTCATAAGATAAAGATGTAAAGTTAAAAATAACAATAAAAATAAATAATGCGATTAGAGATAGAACTGCTATAGTTAAGAAACAAACTTCTTTCCTTTTATCGTTACCTTTGCTAAAAAAATATCGTTGATAGCTTGTTTCTATTTGTAAGGATGTTAGCAATATAACTAATTGTAATATTGTGGTGATTACCTCTATATTACCATAATCATCTGGCGTTAAATAAAATGTATAAACCGGTAATAGAATAAGTGATATACCACGACTAAGAATGATACCAAAAGAATAGCTGATTACATTTTTAAATAGTTTTAAACTAGTCATTTAGCTTACTTATAAATTCATTTAATTTATCGGCTTGGGCTATAAAATGGTGGTTTTTTACTAGCTTCACCCCTTGTGATGCGATTACTTTAGCCTCATTATAGTTAGCTAAAACATGGTCAATCATTTTACCAAACTCATTATTATTACCTGACTTAACAATATAGCAATGCTCTTTATTTGTAAATATTTTAGAGATATCACCTACATCTGTTACTATAGTTGGTGTACCTGATGCAATATATTCTAACAATTTACTTGGCATGCCACCTTTAGCTTGAATGTTATTTGGCCGTTGTAATACACAAACTTTCGCTTCAGTATAAAAATTTGGTATCTCATGATGATCTAAATTACCCAGAAAAATAACTCTATCTACTAATTTTAATTTTTTTACCAGTCCCTTTAGTGCATTTAGTTCATCTAAAGGTGCTGAACCTGCTAGTTTTAATCTAATATCAGTGTCTAATATTTGAGAAAAGGAATAAATTAGGTCTTCAAGGCCATCTTTATTACCTCCCATATAACCGGCATAAGCTATATAGTTTCCTTTCCTGTTTCTATTTGAAATAGTAGATTTAAAAGGTTCTACATCAACAGGATAATATTGACTATATACTTTTTTTGTCTCGAAATAACTCGAGTAATAATTAGAAAGAGCCGTTGAGCACGTCACAAATGCAGAAATATTTTTTAGTTTTTTTAATGATTCATCCTCAACCTCCTTACCTTCTCGTAAGACAGCATTCGGATACTCTGTCCTTTCCATAATAACTTTAAATCTAAATATATTTAGGGCTCTAATGAAGGAAGATGGCATATCACCATAGCAATAAACTATATCTCCTTTCTTAAGGGTTAATAGGAACTGAACTATTCCATAAATAACCTCTATTTTATTTAACACTTTCCCTAATATTCCTGAACTTGATTTGACTATTATTTTTTTATATTCAACATTGTCATTTACATTTAGCATACCTGAATATAAAAGTCCTCCTCTTATATTTTGAGCACTATTAATATTTTGTGTAATTGTTATTATTCTTAATCTCAATTATATTCTCTCCATACAACTCTACGTACATAATCAGTATAAGAATGAATGATCCTAATTATTTTTTCAGAGACATTTGGCATACTATAATCATATACCTGACGAAGTAACCGTTCATTACCTGATGGCTGCTTCTCTAAAATGTCTAAAGCTTGCATAACACGTTCAACACCAAGGCCAACCATCATTACCGATGCTTCTTCCATACCTTCTGGGCGTTCATGAGCTTCTCGCATGTTTAACGCGGGGAAGTTCATGATTGATGACTCTTCATTAATCGTACCACTATCCGATAAAACTACTTTCGCATTTTTTTGAAGGTGGTTATAGTCATGGAAACCTAAAGGTTTTAGTAATTGAATATTCTGGTGGAAAGATAAGCCTTGAGCCTCAATACGATTACGAGTGCGCGGGTGTGTAGAAACAATAACTGGCATATCATACTTTTCAGCTACAGTATTTAACGTTTCGGCTAATTTCGCTAATTGCTTTGGTGTATCAACATTTTCTTCACGATGCGCACTAACAACAAAGAATTGACCTGCAGTTAAGCTTAACCGATCTAATACACCTGAAGCATCAATTTGAGGCATATAATGATTCAACACCTCAAACATAGGACTACCCGTTTTGATAATTCGATCCGCAGGCAACCCCTCTGCCAGTAAATAATCACGCGCTATCGTACTGTAAGTTAGGTTAATATCTGCCGTGTGATCAACAATACGTCGATTTGTTTCTTCTGGCACTCGTTGGTCAAAACATCGATTACCTGCTTCCATATGAAAAATAGGTACCTTACGACGTTTAGCTGGTAAGGCTGAAATGCATGAGTTCGTATCCCCTAAAACAAGCATCGCCTCTGGTGATTCTTTTTCTAAAACCTCATCAACCTTAATGATCACTTGCCCAATGGTTTCTGCTGCATTTTTTCCTGCCGCATTAAGAAAGTAATCAGGCTTACGAACGCCTAAATCACTAAAAAATACTTCATTAAGCTCGTAATCGTAATTTTGCCCTGTGTGAACCAACACATGATCGCAATACTCATCCAGTTTTGCTAATACACGCGAAAGGCGGATAATTTCTGGCCTTGTGCCCACTACCGACATAACTTTAAGTTTTTTCATTATTAATTCCTTTATTATTGTAGTGGTTTCGAAAAGGTATCTGGCGCTTCACGATCAAAAATTTCATTAGCCCACAACATAACGACGAGCTCACTATCACCAATATTAGTCACATCATGTGACCAACCAGGCACAGTTTCAACTATACGAGACTCTGCACCATCGACAACCAAAGAAAATCTTTCTCCCGTTAAGATATGTTCAAATTTGAACTCTGCCTTACCACTTAATACTAAAAATTTTTCATTCTTCGTATGGTGGTAGTGACCACCACGAGTAATTCCTGAGTGTGCCGTAAAGAAAGAGAATTGCCCTGAATCTTTTGTTTTTAGCATCTCGCTAAATACACCGCGCTCATCACCGTATCGTGGCACAGTGTAGCTAAATTGATCTGGTGTGAAATAGCTTAAATAAGTCGAGTAAAGCGCACGAGTAAAACCGGTGCCGACCGGCTCTGATATCAAGTGTTGCTTACTTTCTTTAAACATCTTGAGTTTCTGTGCAACATAACCAACCGTAGTTTGATATTCGGGTTCAACCTTACACTCTTTTTTAGATAAGTCATCGCCGAGTAATGATATGAACTCTTTGCACACATCGTCAATGTAAACTAGTGTAACTGGTGCATTAGGGTCATTGATTTGGATATCTAGATCATTCGCTGTGTTATAACAAAAGGTTGCAACAAAAGAATTGTAATTAGGCTTACACCATTTACCAAATACATTAGGTAAACGATAAATATAGGCATCAGAATGTGTCTGTTTTGCATATTCTTTAACTGATAGTTCTGCCGCATTCTTACTTAAGCCATAGTCATTATCTTTAACAGCTTGTGTTGATGATGTAAATACTATTGGTATTGGTTTATCCGCTGATTGTAAATAGTTAGTAATGACTTCCGTCAAACCTTTATTACCAATTTCAAACTCGCGTGGGTCTTGCGGTCGATTAATTCCAGCTAAATGATAAATAAAATCTGCACTTAATATGGCTGACTTTAATTCATCTTCAGTCGTTTCACGTGTAATTAAAATAAGATCATCATATTGATTTTCTTTGAGCATAGTAACAAGATTTTTACCAATAAACCCATTTGCTCCCGTTATTACAATTTTCATTTACACACCTTCAGGTACATCAATACTGCCATTCTCAATATCAGCAATAAAATCCAGTTTATGCAGTAGTGTACTCATACATTGTACGTCTAATCTTTCCGTATTATGTGAATTGTAATCTTCAATGATAGAAAGATCTTTTTCACCTTCTTCGTTATATTTAGTGTAATTTAAATCACGATTATCTGAAGGAATGCGGTAATACCCCCCCTGATCTTCAGCAACGAACATTTCTTCACGACTGCATAGCGCTTCATAAAGCTTCTCGCCGTGCCTCGTGCCAATGATATTCACCTGATGATCGGGTTTATTCGTTATTTGAAGAAGCGCTTTAACTAATGTTTCTATCGTCGCCGCTGGTGCTTTTTGAACAAAAATATCGCCATTTTTTCCATTTTCAAAAGCATGTAAGACCAGATTAACAGCATCATTTAATGTCATCATAAAGCGAGTCATATTCGGATCTGTAATAGTAAGTGGTGAGCCCTCTATAATTTGACGCAAGAATAAAGGAATCACTGAGCCGCGTGAGGCCATTACGTTACCGTAGCGAGTGGCACTAATTACTGTTTTAGTTGGATCAACATTACGCGATTTAGCAACAATCACCTTTTCCATCATTGCTTTCGAAATACCCATCGCATTAATAGGGTAAACGGCTTTATCCGTACTTAGACAAACAACACGAGAAACTTCATTCATAATTGCTGCTTCAAGTACATTTTCTGTACCTAATACATTAGTTTTAACAGCTTCCATAGGGTGGAATTCACATGACGGAACTTGCTTCAAGGCTGCAGCGTGATAAATATAATCAACTCCTCGAGAAGCATTTAAAATACTCGTATAATCACGCACATCACCAATATAAAACTTCAACTTGTCACTATTATACTTTTTACGCATATCATCTTGTTTTTTTTCATCACGAGAAAAAACACGTATTTCTTTAATATCTGTATCTAAAAACCGATCTAGCACAGCGTTACCAAAAGAGCCCGTACCACCAGTTATCATTAGAGTTTTATTTTTAAAAGACATTATTTCCGCCTACCATTACATATTATGTGCAATATCATGAAGCATTAACCCCTTCATGTCTTTCAATGACAATATTGGCTCATTAACCAATGGCCATTCAATTTGTATATTCTTATCATCCCACGCTAAAGTTAATTCGGAACTGGGGTCATAATAATTAGTACACTTGTATACAAACTCAGCTTCTGCTGAAGTAACATAGAAACCATGAGCAAAGCCCTCTGGAACCCAAAGTTGGCGTTTATTGTCATCGGATAAATAGACTCCAACCCACTGCCCATATGTTGGCGACTCCTTCCTCACATCAACTGCTACATCAAATACTTCCCCAGAAATGACTCTCACTAACTTTCCTTGAGTATTTTTAGTTTGTATATGAAGACCTCTTAATATTCCTTGTTTAGATTTAGAATGATTATCTTGAACAAAGTTTGTTGGTTTTCCTGTAACCAACTCTTCAAATTTCTTTTGTTGCCACGTTTCCATAAAAAAACCACGCTCATCACCAAACACAGCCGGCTCAATGATTTTCACATCTGGTATATTTGTGTCAATTACTTTCATTTATATCTCTTTTATACAATCTAGGCGCAACTTCCAATCACAGCATTTAACATTAAAGCTTTTTTCTATTTTACTGCCGTCTAACCTTGAGTTATATGGTCTAGGAGCTGGTGTTGGATATTCACTTGTTGGTATCGGTAACACTTCAGGTACTGAGTCTAAAACATTATAGCTTTGAGCATGCGCAAATATTTCACTAGCAAACTCAAACCAGGTTACGTATGGATAGCCAGAATAATGATAGATACCTGATTGTTTTTTATCCTGATAACCATCCATCACTTTTATTAAAGTATCAGCAATATCACCAGCATAAGTAGGCCCACCAAATTGATCATCAATTATAGTTAGCTTTGGGTGATATGTAGCTAAACGCAGCATTGTTTTAACGAAGTTATTCTGTTTTTCACTAAAAACCCAAGCTGTTCTTACGATTACATATTGATCACAAGATTCAGCAATCCAAGCTTCACCTTCTAATTTGCTTTGTCCATAAACACTTGTTGGATTAGTAATATCTAATTCAGAATATTCACCTATTTTGTTACCATCAAATACATAGTCTGTCGATATATGTATCAGTAATGCATTAACTTCATCTGCTGCCAAAGCCAAGTTTTTGCTACCTTTAGCATTAATTGCAAAACACGTTTCTTTATCTACCTCAGCTTTATCAACGGCAGTATAAGCTGCAGCATTAATAATATAATCAGGGTTTATCTCATTTACTTTAGACATAACGTCATTAAATGACGTTATGTCTAGATCCGACCGATTAAAAGCGTATAATTGTATATTCTTTCTTAGCTTTAATTTTTCAACTAAGAATTGACCTACTTGTCCATTTACTCCTGTAACAATAACTTTTTTCTCAATCATTACTTTACTCTACATCTGTGATAAACGTTTTAGATATTGACCATATTCATTTTTAAGCATTGGTTTAGCTATCTTTCCCAAATCATAATCATCTAACCAACCGTTACGCCATGCTATTTCTTCTAAGCATGCTATTTTGAGCCCTTGAACATGTTCAACTGTTTGGACAAATGAAGAGGCTTCATGCAAACTTTCATGAGTACCAGTATCAAGCCATGCAAAGCCTCGTCCTAATAGCTCAACGGATAAAGAACCATCTTTTAAGTACATCTGATTTAGACTCGTTATTTCAAGTTCACCACGTTCAGATGGCTGAACTTGTTTAGCCCACTCAACAACTCTGTTATCATAAAAGTACAAGCCCGTTACAGCATAATTTGATTTAGGTTTTAAAGGCTTTTCTTCAATAGACTGGGCTTTCATATTCTTATCAAACTCTACAACACCAAACCTCTCTGGATCCTTTACTTGATAACCAAAAACTGTAGCTAAGCCCTCTTCTGTCGCCAATTTGGCATTATGTAGCTGTTTGCCAAAAGATTGACCATAGAAGATATTATCACCTAAGACTAAACAAACGGAATCGTCACCAATAAAATCTTCGCCAATAATGAATGCTTGCGCTAACCCATCAGGACTTGGTTGGATTGCATATTCAAGGTTAATTCCATAATCAGAGCCATCACCCAGCAATCTCTTAAAACTTGCATTATCTTCCGGTGTCGTGATAATCAACACGTCTCGAATACCAGCCAACATCAAAGTAGATAGCGGGTAGTAAATCATGGGTTTATCATAAATTGGTAATAATTGCTTAGATGTACCACGAGTTAACGGATACAAGCGTGTACCGGAACCACCCGCTAAAATAATTCCTTTCATGATTATTCCCCTTGCCCTAAACGATTCATTTTATAATCTCCTGATAAAACACGTTCCCACCATGTTTTATTATTTAGGTACCATTCAACGGTTTTCTTTATACCTGACTCAAAAGTTTCTTCCGGTACCCAACCTAATTCACGCTCTATTTTTGATGCATCAATCGCATAACGAACGTCATGGCCTGGGCGATCTTTTACATATGTGATGAGATCTTCATATTTTTCAATCCCTTCAGGTTTATTCGGCACTAGCTCTTCTAATAATGAACAAATCGTTTTTACAACTTCAATATTTTTCTTTTCGTTATGACCGCCAATATTATAAGTCTCACCAAGTTCACCTTCAGTTACAACTTTATAAAGTGCTTTTGCGTGATCTTCAACAAACAGCCAATCTCGTATTTGATTACCATCACCATAAATAGGTAAAGGTTTGCCATGAATAGCATTTAGAATTACATGAGGAATAAGCTTCTCAGGGAAGTGATAAGGGCCGTAGTTATTCGAGCAGTTTGTTACAAGGATAGGGAAATTGTAAGTACGTCCCCACGCTCGTACTAAATGATCTGAACTTGCTTTACTCGCTGAATAAGGGCTACTTGGTTCATAAGATGTTTCTTCAGTAAACAAGTCATCTGTACCTTCAAGATCACCATAAACCTCATCGGTTGAAATATGGTGAAATCTAAAAGTTGATTGTTTCTCTGTATCCAGTCGTGTCCAATATTGGCGAGCAACTTCTAACATATTAAAAGTACCCACAACATTGGTTTGAATAAATTCTGCAGGTCCATCAATAGAACGGTCAACATGTGACTCAGCTGCAAGGTGCATAACAGCATCAGGGGAGTACTTATCAAATACTGTTTTTAATGAATTGAAGTCACAAATATCGACTTTTTCAAAATCATACCTTGGATGGTTATTAGCCTGGGGGATGGACTCTATATTACCTGCATAAGTTAAACTATCGACATTAATTACAGAGTCATTTGTGTTATCAAGAATATGACGGACAACAGCACTACCAATAAAGCCTGCTCCACCTGTTACAAGTATTTTCATAAGATTTCCAATCTAATTTTGATTCAAAGACATAAAGCCTTCCAATACATTTATCTCAACAAATATTCTCTAGGTGAGACAGTTTAAGATAAAAATGAGATACCTAAAATCAAACGATCTCATGCAACTCAATCACTTAGCTATTCTTTTCAATATCGCCCCAATAGCAAGCCTATTGAGGAGGTTCTTCATTCTTTTCTCGCTTAAACGCAAAACGGACAAGCACTATTGCGACACCTAGCATGCCACCGAGTAATGTACCTAGTATAACTATCAATGCGCGTTTTGGCTTATCTTTTTGTTCAGGAACAACGGCTGGGTCAACCACTTTAAACACAAATTCTTCTTGTACTTCGGCCAGCATTAAACTTTTGGTTTGCTCTTCAATTAAAGCGTAGAAGGTGGTTTGCATTTCCGCAATGGGGGTTCTTTCTAACTGGTTTTCTAAGTAGCCTAGGTTCTTTTGTGTCTCTATCAGTGTGCGCTTACGCATCTCTGAATTGATTTCTTTAATCAACAGATTCACCCACTCCTGTGCCACATAAGGGGAGAAATGAGAAATCGCAATGGTATATAAACCGCTCTCTTTATCTTGGTTAATGACTAGGTTATTTTTTGTGAAGGCTTCATAGATCTCTTGTGCACTGGGTTTTGCTTGTCTTAACCCCTTAGCTTCACGAAGCCAAATATTATTATCTTCATCATACAATTCAGTGTTTATGATTAGCTCATTAGTAGTAATATCCCAGTTATTCACCGCCATGATAGGCACGATCAATTCATGCTTATTCACAAATCCTTCAATAAACTTCCGAGATGTCATCACTTGCACCGCCAAATCGGTTTGGCTGCTTTCGGCACCACCAAGGTTGACTCCCGCTATTGCTGCCAAGCCACCGAATTGCCCCGCCAATTGCGATAGTCCTCCACCACCAGAAGATTGCGCCGGTGATAACACCGCATACGCTTTGTAGATATTCGGTTGTTTGAGCGCATAAAACACCGCGCCCGCTGCAAAGATAATCGTGGATAGAATGATGATCCACTTCCCTTTCCAAATCGCACCAAACAATTCTCTTAAATCAATTTCATCATTACTTGCTGAAAAATGCGCATCAGGCGGTAATTGTTTCATGGGTTCTGTCATTGTTATACCTTAACCTTCTTTGTTAACCTGATGTTATTCACTGATTGACTTCCAAGCGATGCCGGATTGATACAGTATCTGCGTGGCTGCTGTCCATACGTCTAACGAATCACGGTAATGCGTATCAAGTGGTACCACTATGGTATCCCCTGGTTTTAGCTTTTCACTGCTGTTGCCAAACCAAAAACCAGAATACGGCTTATACACTGACCCATCAGCACGCATCACAAAAATTCGATCTTCGTCGGCTTGCTTTTTAATGCCGCCTGCTTTGTTTAGGTATTCTTCGACCCCTAGGCTAGAATCCAGTAAATAGGTAATGCTAACTTGAACTTCCCCGACAAGCGATATAGTATTTCGGAACGTTGGAATAAAGAGAAAATCCCCATCTTCTACAATAAAGTCTGCTGATGCATCTTTTTCTAAGATACGATCTAGCTGCACCACCATACGGCCAAGGGCTTTACTTTCTACCGCTTTATCGATGAAGTTTAATGTGTCATCGGGTGACCCAAACGCTGGCGAACTGCCATTCGCTCTAAAGGTCTTCTTCACAGTCTCACTGCGTAGATCCTCGGCGTATTTTCGCAATAGCTCCTCTTCTTTCACACGCAACGCTTCACGAGTAAAGATCGCGCCCTGTTGATGGGCGTAATCGGTTAAACCCCCTGCACGTACTAATAGCTCCGCTAATGTTTCCCCTTGTCTTACCGTGTATTTACCTGGGAATTTCACTTCCCCTTGCAAGGTAATCGATCCAGCCAATTTCGCATTCGGTTTTTCTAAAATATTTAAGCGATCTTGTGGCTCAATAATGGCATCATCATCGGCTTTGCCTTTAATGGCATTACGCAGATTAATATCCATAATATCAATTGATGCTTGTTCGCTGTCGCTGTCGATGACTGAACGAGCTAATTCCGCTTTACGAGTAAAGGCGATGGCGTTTAATCCCCCTGCCGCTTTAATCAGACTGGATACTGTCATATTACCTGGAACAGGGTATTTTCCTGGGTATTTCACTGCCCCCGTCACCTCTGCAACCTCTGGAGGTAGGCCCAATTTAGATTGCAATTCTAATTGTAATAAGATGGGTGCGAGTAAGACTGGACGTGTATTCGCTAACAGAGTTTCAAGTTCTTCTTCGGTGATCGCTTCACCCTGTAGCAAGAGTGTGATTTGTTCTAGCTTACTGGTATCAATTTGCTCGATTTGGGTAGCCGCTTGATTTAGTTGCTCTTCTGCATCCGCTCTGTCTTGTGCCTCTTGTAACCCTTTGACTTTACCTTGGTCTTCTTTAATCTCACTGAACTCACCCTTTACAGCCGTTAATTCTTGTCCGCTGTAGCGGTTAAAAATAAGAATGCGATCGCGCAGCTGTAACGTTAAGTTGTCACTGCTTTTGGGCTGAAGTAAAGCATTGGCTAAGTCGAATTGTAAGACTTCTATGTCCCGCTGCTGGTTTATTTCTCGAACCACCAAGGCGTAGTGTACGTCGGCGGTTTTATTGACGGCTTGATCGATTGAGCTGAATACATCAGCAATGCGCAGATTTTTCTTCCACTCAATATACCCTGGGTATTTCACCGCACCTTGGATCGAGATAAAGTCACTGATTTCATCATTTTGTGCCAGTAACATAACGTCATCGCCGTTACGCACTTTGATTTTTTGATCGAGTAATTCATTGAGGTTTAGCGTTACTATTTCACGCTTACCTTTACCACTGTAACGCTTCACTTCGACCTTATCTCGATAGGCATTGGCCGTTGCACCGCCAGCAAAGCCGATAAGGTCGTTATAGGTTTCACCTGGGTTAAATTCGTAAATAGCGGGACGCTGAATTTCACCGTCGATGGTGATCGTGTTTTGCACTGGAGCAATAAACACCACATCACCCGGTTGCAGGCGGATGTCGTTACTGGTATCACCACGTAATAGCAGGTCATACATATCGAGTGTTTTCACAATACGGCCATCACGTTTCAGTTGTACTTTACGTAATGAGCCTTGTTCGCCAAAGCCACCACTGTAATACACTGCTTGGGAAATAGTGGTCAACGCACTGACAGAGTAAGCGCCTGGCTTATAGGCATCTCCTAAGACGAAGATTTGCATCGTGCGCAATTCACCTAAAGTGATGTCACTGCGTACACCGATGATGCGTTCATCAATTTTTTTGGTCAGAGATTCGCGCAAGCTTGAGAATGATAACCCTGCGACTTGAATCGGCCCTAATGATGGGAAATTAATCACGCCTTTACGGTTCACGCGTAGGCGGTGAGTCGTATTGTCTTTACCGAAAAGTTGGATAACAATTTCGTCGCCTGGGCCCACTTTATAGGTTGCCGGTACAGGCACATCACTGATCGGAGCAAAAGTGGTGGGTGAGCCCGAGAATAAATCGAGGCCGAAGCGTTTCAGTTCTTTGTCTTCTTCTTTGGTTAACGCTTCTTCTAATGTTTGTGTCGATTGCTGAGCGGTTTCTGGGCGTGGTTCAATCACCTTTGGTGATTCATAGGATTGCGATGCGCCACCTCCGCCGCCAGGTAAGCTAAAACCGTATTGTTGTGCCAGTGCTTGCTGCTGAGAGGCCGGCAAGCTTTGAAATACTTTGATTTGCTCTGCCGTTGGGGTTTGTGCTGTTACGCCACTTGCAAACAATAAGCAGGTAGAAGCAAGTAATACGCTGCCTGTTCGAGTTGCGACTGTCGTTATGATGTTGGTGTTAAATTGTTGTTTCATAGAGTGTATTCACCAAAGCCTGACTTTTTATTGTTTTTTGACTGTTTAAGTATAGTTATTTTATTCAATATAGTTAGTTCGTCAAAAATCGTCCTT
>JAOICL010000051.1 GCA_028131545.1 Vibrio sp.
GCTTGATAATTATTACTGGAATGTCATGAAAAAATTAGCACTAATTTTCAGCCTCGTCATCTCATGTTCATCATGGGCGACAGAAGGCGATATCGAAGCGGGTAAAGCGAAGTCTCAAACGTGTGTTGCGTGTCATGGAGCCGATGGTAATAGCCCTGCAGCTATTTACCCTAAGCTTGCCGGCCAACATGCTAAATATATTGAGAAACAACTTCGTGAATTTAAACTAGGTATGTCTAGTGGTGGTAAGCAAGGCCGTATGGATCCTGTTATGGGTGGTATGGCAATGCCGTTATCAGAGCAAGACATTAAAGATGTCGCGGCTTATTTCTCTTCGCAAACGACATCAGATAACTCAACTCCGGAAGATGTTGTTACAAAAGGAAAGATTTTATACACAGCTGGTGATGCAGATCGTGGCTTAGCGGCATGTATTGCATGTCACGGCGCTCGTGGTAATGGTACTGAGCTTTCAGGTTTCCCTAAAATTTCTGGTCAGCATGCTGACTACATCAAAGCTCAATTACACAAATTCCGCGATGGTTCTCGTAGTAATGATCCTAATGGTATGATGCGTGATATCGCTCAGAAGCTGACAGATGAAGATATTGAAACAATTTCTAAATATGTTGGTGGCTTACACTAATCAATAATATTAGTAAGCATAGTGAAACGCCTCAATCTCATTGGTTGGGGCGTTTTTGTTTGCAACAAAAAGCTTCGTCGTGATAATTATTTTTATCCTTGGTGTTTTTTTGCTCAAAATGCTCCACAGAAACATAATTTTCTGATATCTTTCGCCTCCTTAACTTAGGAGCTATTATTAAGAATATGCACAATTGCCCTTTATGCCAGAGTTCATCAGTAACTCATTATTATCAAGATAAGCACCGAGAGTATTTTCAGTGTTTACAGTGCGACCTTGTTTTTGTTAATCCAGAACAACGATTAGAAAAACAGGCAGAGAAAGCACACTACGACTTACATGATAATAATCCAGAGGATATAGGTTATCGCCAATTCTTATCTCGTATCGCTGATCCTATAGTTAGTCGAGTTGTACCAAATTCAAGTGGATTGGATTTTGGGTGTGGACCAGGGCCAACACTGTCTGTGATGTTAGAAGAGATGGGACACCAGGTTGCATTGTATGATATTTATTATCACCCCAATGAACAGGTACTTGAAGCACAATATGATTTTTTAACAGCAACTGAGGTTATAGAGCATTTATATACGCCAAATGTAATATGGAATCAGTGGTTGAGTTTAGTTAAACCAAAGGGTTGGATTGGCTTAATGACCAAAATGGTCATTGATAAAGAGGCCTTCTCTCGTTGGCATTATAAAAATGATCCAACCCATGTCATCTTTTTCAGTCGGAAGACGTTTGAGTTTTTAGCTCAGCGAGATGGACTCATTGTTGAGTTTGTCGGTAAAGATGTCATTTTATTTAGGAAGCCTTAAATATGAGTCGTTCAAAAAAAGCAAGATCAGGTGATAATCTGGGAGTGATTGTAGTACGCAATCGAACTCAATCAGATGTTGAAGGTCGTTTACGAAAAAAAGATAAAAAGCGTAAAGGGTTGGATTCTGGTAATCGTCACTCGGATACATCAGAAAGTAAGAAAAATACTGCTAATCAAAGGCGTGATCCACGTTTAGGCAGTAAAAAGAAAATCCCATTAATCGTTGAAGCACCTAAAAAGCTCAATAAACAAGAACGCAGAGTTACCGCTGAAAAAGAGCTAGAGATGCTTGAAAATGATGCGCAGCTTATGGTGTTATTGACTCGTATTGAAAATGGCGAAAAGCTAGGTGCTGGCTTACAGCAGTATGTTGATCAAAAGCTTGACCGAATGGAAGCATTAATGAAGCAACTAGGGTTGTACGAAGAAGAAGCTGTCGTCGTTGAGCAAGAAGAAGTTCAAGTTAAGAAACCAAAGCCTACAAAAGTGAAACCAGCGACAGATGATGACTTATTGTCGCAATTTGAAGATCTTAATATGGATGACTTTAAAGGGTTTTAATTCATCATGAGCGGAACAATATTAGCCATTATTGGCGGTTTAATTATTCTGGGGTTAGCTGGTTATGCTACGCATCTTTTACGGCAATTAAAAAAGCAAAAAGAGTTGCAAGCACAACATCAAAAGTTAGCCATCGAAAAGCGCAATGCGAATATTTTTGATAATGTGAAAATTATTAGTCAAGCGACTCTCCAAGGGCAGTGTGACTTATCGGAAGCGAGTATTCGCTTATATAACATTATGGACCATGTTCAAGGTGAAGATCGCGTTGATTTTGACGATGTATTCCCTGCTATTTCAGAACTCTATCATACCGTAAAAGATATGCCTCGTGGTGAAGCTCGTAATGGTATGGAAAAAAAAGCGAGAATGAAAGATAACCTCATTCGTCATAAAACCGAAACACGTCTTCATGATGAAATTATGGTGGAATTAGAGGTTTTGCTTAAAAAAATTGCACCACTGAATAATCAAATTAATGTTCAAATGATCTAGAACAATATTTAGCAGCCTCAATTGCGTATAGTTTGAGGCTGTTTTTGTTTGTTTAGGATTAGTCATGCTTACCAATGCGTCACATACTCATAATGCTCCCTCTGTTATAAAGCCTAACCAAATCGAATGGGATCAAACAATTCTTGATAAATATAAAGGTGCGGCTCCTCGTTACACATCTTACCCAACAGCTTTAGAGTTACACTCTAACTACACAAATCAGCACTTTATCAAAGCAATTCAAAAGCACCCAGATCGACCATTATCTCTTTATATTCATATCCCTTTCTGCCATAAACTTTGTTATTACTGTGGTTGTAATAAGTTAGTTACGCGTCATCAACATAAGGCGGATGAATATCTAGATATTTTATTAGATGAAATAGTGTATCGGTCGAGACAGCTTAGCCTGAGCTCTAACCAAAATCGTCAGGTGACACAAATACACTTAGGTGGTGGTACCCCTACATTTTTAACCGACGTACAAATATCACGATTAATGAACAGTGTAAGGGAGCACTTTTCGGTTAGCGTCGATGCAGAAATTAGTATTGAAGTTGATCCAAGAAATATTGAATTAAGCATCATTGACCACCTTCGAACGGAAGGCTTTAATCGTTTGAGTATTGGTGTACAAGATTTTGATAAAGAAGTTCAGGTATGTATAAATAGGGAGCAAGATGAAAGCTTTATTGCTGATCTAGTTGATCGCGCGAAACTAAAGGGGTTTAAGTCGATCAATTTAGATCTGATTTATGGTTTGCCGAAGCAGAGTTTATTAACAGTGAAAAATACGTTGGATAAAGTATTAAGTATGAAACCAGAGCGTTTATCCATTTTTAATTATGCTCATATGCCACAACTTTTTGCTTCACAAAGAAAAATAAAAGATGAATGGTTGCCATCATCCAAGGAAAGGTTAGCCCTTTTTCATTATATCATCGAAAGGCTTACCGATGCTGGTTACCAATATATAGGCATGGACCACTTTGCTTTACCAAGCGATCCTTTGGCTTTACACCAAAACAAAGGAACACTACACAGAAATTTTCAAGGTTATACCACACAAGGAAGCTGTGATTTATTAGGCTTAGGCGTATCGTCTATTTCTCAAATAGGGGACAGTTATGCTCAAAATGAAAAAGAGTTAAAACACTATTATCAAAAGGTACGTCGATTCAGCCATGCAGTAGTCAAAGGAATTGAACTCGAAGAAGATGATCTTATTCGGAGGGATCTGATTCAATCATTAATGTGTCATTTCGAATTGAATATTAAGCAGTTTGAATGGAAATATCAGATTTCATTTGAGGAATATTTTTCACAAGACCTGGATCTTCTCCAAGTCTTTATTGATGATGAATTGGTGGAATATAGTGATAAAGGTCTTGTGGTAAGCCCACGTGGACGCTTGCTGATTCGACACATATGTTTGTGTTTTGATCGATATTCAAGACAGCAAGCGAGGCTACAATGTTTCTCACGAGTGATTTAGCAAAGGTGATTAATAGGAAATATTAAGCTCTTTAGCGATGTCCCATATAGCTTTAATTAAAGGGCTATTTAACTGAGTGCGATTACAACATAAGCCCAACTCAAAGGGCTTCATGCTTTTTGTGTCCAAGCGAATGATTTTGTCTTTGACAGGGCTACTTTCAATGACAACATCGGGTGCGATACCCATCCCACAGCCAAGGGCGACCATACTGACAATGGCTTCATGCCCAGCGACTTGAGCATAAATATTCGGCTTTATTTTCATTTGTTTAAACCAAACATTAGCGCGTTCTCGGGCCGTTCCAGCTTCGGGGATGATAAATGGAATCTCATTCCAATTCGGTTGCCTAAATTTTAATGCTTCTTGAGTCGGGCATTCAACCGAAGGGCTAATAACGGATAGCGGTATCTCACTTATACGTTCAAAAGCAATTCGAGCGGGTAACTGATTAGGTAACGCTGAAATAGCAATATCAACCTCATTATTGATTACTTTATCAATAGCTTGAGCTGGATCACCAGTCGAAATCTTATATTCAATTAAAGGGTGTTTTTTCCTAAATGCAGACAACAACTCTGGTAAATGACTATAGCTTGCTGTCACCGAACAAAAGAGATGAATTTCTCCACGAACTTCCCCTTCTTGCCCTCTGGCTTGTGATTGAAAATGCTTCCAGTCAGTCATGATTTTGATTGCTACAGGAAAAAGCTGAAGACCCGCTGGGGTTAGCTCTACTCCTCTATTGTCCCTAGTTAATAAAGGTTGACCGACTTCCTCTTCTAATTTTTGCATTTGACGACTAAGAGCGGAAGGGCTCATGTGCATTGCTGAGGCCGTTTTACTGAAGCTACGGCTATTACACAAATGGGCAAAGATCTGTAAGTGCTTAATATCCATACAATGTTTGATTGTGTTTTAAACACAAACTCCTTTAATGTGTCAGTAATAATAAAAAATAAAATTATTTTATCAGTTTATTCTGCGTTAAGCTGTTGATGTTTAAGTTCTTGCATTTTATGCAATTACAAGTTGTTAATATATCACTTTTCGCAATAATCATCTCGATATAGGATGAAGTTAATTCAGTGACGACACTGATACTTAATACAACGGAAAGAATTAATTACTAATGGAGGCCCACGATGGCTAACTACTTCAACACTTTAAACTTACGCGAGCAATTAGATCAATTAGGTCGTTGTCGCTTTATGGATCGCTCTGAATTTGCAACGGGTGCTGATTGTCTGAAAGGTAAAAAAGTAGTCATCGTTGGTTGTGGTGCTCAAGGTCTAAACCAAGGTCTTAACATGCGTGACTCTGGTCTTGATGTTGCTTATGCTCTACGCCAAGCAGCTATCGATGAAGAGCGTCAATCATTCATCAATGCTAAAGAGAATGGTTTTGAAGTAGATAACTACGAAAACTTAATTCCTCAAGCTGATCTTGTTGTAAACCTAACTCCAGATAAGCAACACACAAATGTCGTTGAAACAGTAATGCCATTAATGAAGCAAGGTGCTGCGTTAGGTTACTCTCATGGTTTCAACATCGTTGAAGAAGGCATGCAAATCCGTAAAGATATCACGGTTGTGATGGTTGCACCTAAGTGTCCTGGTACCGAAGTACGTGAAGAGTACAAGCGTGGTTTTGGTGTACCAACGCTGATAGCGGTTCACCCAGAAAATGATCCTCAAGGTGAAGGTTGGGATATTGCTAAAGCATGGGCATCTGCAACAGGCGGTGATCGTGCAGGTTGTTTAGAGTCTTCATTCGTTGCTGAAGTTAAATCTGACTTAATGGGCGAGCAAACGATTCTATGTGGTATGTTACAAGCAGGCTCTATTGTTTCTTATGAGAAGATGGTTGCGGATGGCATTGACCCAAGCTACGCGGGCAAACTTCTACAATTTGGTTGGGAGACTATCACAGAAGCATTAAAGTTTGGTGGTATCACTCATATGATGGATCGCCTATCAAACCCTGCAAAAGTGAAAGCATTTGAACTATCTGAAGAATTAAAAGACTTGATGCGTCCACTTTACAACAAGCATATGGATGACATTATTCAAGGAGAATTTTCGGCAACAATGATGGCTGACTGGGCTGAAAATGACGTGAATCTTTTAGGTTGGCGTGCAGAAACAGCAGAAACAGCATTTGAGAATTACCCATCAAGTGATATCGAAATTTCTGAGCAAGAATACTTTGATAACGGTATTTTAATGGTTGCAATGGTTCGTGCTGGTGTTGAGCTTGCTTTCGAAGCAATGACAGCTTCTGGTATTATCGATGAGTCAGCTTATTATGAGTCACTACATGAATTACCATTAATCGCAAACACAGTTGCTCGTAAGCGCTTATATGAAATGAATGTGGTTATCTCTGATACTGCTGAATATGGTAATTACTTATTTGCTAACGTAGCAACACCGTTATTACGAGAGAAGTTCATGCCAAACATTAATA
Organism: Vibrio sp.; assembly: GCA_028131545.1. Lineage (GTDB taxonomy): Bacteria > Pseudomonadota > Gammaproteobacteria > Enterobacterales > Vibrionaceae > Vibrio. The sequence goes on from JAOICL010000051.1 coordinate 6,490, forward strand.
CCGATGTGATTGGTAAAGGCTTAGGTGAAACTTCTAACCAGGTTGATAATAAAGTACTGATTGAAGTGAATGAAGTTATCCGTAATCATCCAGTAGAGTTTATTGGTGAAGAGCTGCGTGGCTACATGACAGACATGAAAAACATTGCTGTTGGCGGCTAATGAATGAATGTTACCCTTAGGTGTGGAATTCCTAGCCAGGCTTAAGGGTTGCGCCAGAACAAAAAAGGCTTGAGTATGTACTCAAGCCTTTTTTATTTAATCAATAATTTAGTATGCTGCAATCTTATTGATTAATTTGCGTTTTTCTTCAGTATTTAAAAAAGCAGCCTCCACCCCATTTTTCTGTAAGGTATGAGTTTCTTGTGCGGTTAATCCTGCTTTTGGTGCTGCCACCTCATATTCATGCCGAAGTTCGATACCTTCAACAGCTGGGTCATCCGTATTCAGAGTGACAAGAACACCATGATCCAAAAACTGCCTAATAGGGTGATCTGAGAGAGAGTTCACTGTGCTGGTCTGGATATTCGAGGTCAAACAGGACTCGATAGCAATATGGTGCTTCGCAAGATAATCCATGAGCTTAGGATCTTCTATAGCCTTCACGCCATGGCCAATACGAGTCGCACCTAATTCATTAATCGCTTGCCAGATACTTTCTGAACCAGCAGCTTCCCCAGCATGAACGGTAATGTTTAATCCTTTATCACGAGCTTGTTTAAAATGAGAGACAAAGCGAGCACCGGGTTGGCCTAACTCATCGCCAGCTAAGTCGACAGCAACAAATTGATCATGATAAGCTAAAATGCTATCGAGCTCTTTTTGACACGCTTCTGTTCCAAAAGTACGGCTCATTATACCAATGAGATTAGCCTCAACATCAAAATCTTGTAACCCTGCTTTTATTCCATCAATGGTTGCTTCCACAACACCCTCTAAAGGCAACTTATGCTTGAGAGCCATATAATAAGGTGAAAAGCGCAGCTCAGCGTAATGGATACCTGCGTTATGGCAGTCTTCTATATTTTCATAGGCGATACGCTTGCAGGCATCAAGGTCTGCGAGTACAGCCACACCCCAATCTAGCTTCGTCAGGAAAGCCATTAGAGAGGGTTCTGATTCTACAATTTGGACATGCGGAATGAGATCATCCAATTTATAACTGGGTAGCTGGATACCGTGTTGTTGACCTAGATCCAGTATCGTCTGTGGTCGAATGTTACCATCAAGGTGGCGGTGGAGGTCAACAAGGGGGGTATGGGGGTTAATCACGCTCTGCTCCGTGTAATATAAAGATAAGATAATGACAAGAGTATCGCTTTAAATACGTTACTTTTCCAGATGTGAGGTGAAATGAGAGGCAGTTTTCTTGAGTATGATTTATAAAAACAATGAGAGGTTAACCAAGGTCACTCTTATTAATGTAAGAGTGACCGTATAAACGATGGTGATCTTAATGATTACTCAACTCTTTGAGTTTTCGAGTGAGTGTGTTTCTTCCCCAGCCCAGTATTTTCGCTGCATCTTGCTTATGTCCATTAGTGTGTCGTAACGCCATTTCAAGTAACGCTTTTTCTACACAAGGAACTACATCAGAAATGAGTTCGGTTTTTCCGGATAACATTTCTTGTTGAGCCCATTCTTGGAGTAAAGTATGCCAATCACTGTTCGTTGAGTCGGAGCTTTGAGTTGTCGATGGGTACTTGATTTCATCAGGTAGGTCATCAATATGTACACTTTCACTGCTTGCCATTACTGTGAGACGTTGGCATACATTTTCGAGTTGGCGTACATTCCCTGGCCAATGGTAATCTTGCATAGCCATAATAATATCTTTAGGTACGTGCTTTTCTTCAACGGCTAAATCACGCGCAGCTCGCTGTAAAAAATGTTGGCATAACTTTTGGATATCTTGTTTTCTATCTCTTAAAGCAGGTACTTGTATTTTAATGACATTTAAGCGATGGAATAGATCTTCGCGAAAGGTTTTATTCTGTACGTTTTTGTCTAAGTTTTGATGAGTAGCCGCAACAATACGGACATTCACTTGGATGGGTTGTGTTCCTCCTACTCGATAGAATTGCCCATCAGACAGCACTCGCAAGAGACGGGTTTGTATATCGAGTGGCATATCACCTATTTCATCAAGGAATAGAGTACCGCCGTTAGCTTGTTCAAACCGCCCTTGCCGTGCGGCATTCGCTCCGGTAAAAGCGCCTTTATCATGTCCAAAGAGTTCTGATTCAATCAAATCTTTAGGGATAGCAGCCATGTTGAGCGCAATGAAAGGCTGTGTTTTGCGTGGACTATGTAAGTGTAAAGCTTGAGCAACGAGTTCCTTTCCTGTCCCTGATTCCCCATGAATGAGCACCGAAATCGATGAGCGTGCTAAACGTCCGATCACTCTAAAGACTTCTTGCATTGCTGGTGCTTCACCAATAATACCAGAGCTGCCGATCACTTCGGTGGTCGTTTGTGTTGTATTTGCTTTATGCTTTTTACTATGCTCTAAAGCTCGCTCAATAAGCGTTACACTTTCTTCGATATCAAATGGTTTAGGGAGGTACTCAAAGGCGCCTTGTTGGTAAGCATTGACCGCTGCATCTAAATCTGAATGTGCAGTCATAATGATCACTGGGATATCAGGATGATTCGATTGGAGCACATCAAGTAGCTCCATACCGCTCATTCCTGACATGCGAATATCAGAGATTATCGCATCCGGAGATGAAAAACTTAATGCATCGAGTAAAGCTTCGGCATGAGTAAAAGTCTCACAGTTAATATCAGCACCTGACAGTGTTTTTTCCAATACCCATCGAATTGAGCTGTCGTCATCGACGACCCATACATTGCCTTTGTTCATGTGATACCTACTTATGTTAAAGGAAGGAAAATTGAAAATGTCGTACTTCCTGGCCAGCTATCGACATCAATCTTACCTTTATGTTGTTCAATGATCGTTTGTGCAATGGATAATCCAAGCCCAGAGCCACCAGATTGTCGCGTTACCATCGGATAAAATAAAGTATCTTGAATATCATTAGGGATACCGGGACCATTATCAATAATATCAATACGAGCAGCTGTTCTATGATGAACACCATGAATATTGACCTGCATTTCACTGCGAGTTCGAATGGTTACTCGAGCTTTATTTTGATTATCGAGTGCGTTCATCGCATTAGTGAGAATGTTGAGCAGTACTTGTTGAATAAGGTCCGAGTCGATACATAACTCAGGAAGGCTGGGATCATAATCTCTCTGGATAGGGATGATATGTCGATGATCGTATTCAATAACCTGACGGGCTTTTTCTATGACCAGATGAATATTTTGTTCTTTAAGCACAATAGGCTTTTGAGGGCCAAGAAGATTATCGACTAACGACCTTAAACGGTCTGCTTGCTCAATGATCATTTGCGTGAACTCTTTAAGTTCATCTTGAGGTAACTGTCTTTCTAAAAGTTGCGCAGCTCCACGCAGCCCTCCTAGAGGGTTTTTTATTTCATGAGCCAATCCTCTCACTAAATGCTGCGCAGCTTGCTGTTGGAGATGTTGTGAGGCCGTTTGACTGATCTTATTTTTATGTGTGATGACATGAAGTTCAATAAGATAATATTCTGGTTCAGGGGCATAAAAATTAATCGCGACGTCTAACTCGGTATGAGTACCATTGATGACCAGTGTCGCGTCATAATCGTTAATAACATCGCCAGGGGTTAATCGTTGAAAGCACTCTTTGAAGTCAAATGTTGAGTAGGAGACCAAAGACAGAAAGGTTGAGCCTTTTAAGCGACAAAGGCTTTGCTGCAGCAATTGTTGGGCTGCTTGATTAGCGTACGATATAGCAAAATTATCATCTAATGTAATGATGGCTGTTTGTATATGGTTTAGAACATCCTGTTCAATGTTGTCCATAAATGACACTCAGTTCAGTAACGAACTATTAGTGTCTACAATTTTATGATTAAGTGCAAGGGTTCAAGATTAGCGAGCTCGTAAACGTGGTCATTATGTTATTTTTTACTTGCTCGGTGCAGAAAAAAAGTAATGGCTTCCGAACTAGAGACTTTTTTCCCATCTTGATAAGCAACAATCTTGATTTCATGAGCGCCGCGATCAACATTTTTTAACTCCCATATTCCTTTATGACTTGGAGCACCATACGGGGAGCCATTTAATATCAATTGTAGTTGCTCGCCGATAGAAACTTTTCTATTCAGCTGAGTTCGAACCGTAATCTCACCTCGGTTACTTCGGATGGTTTCTTCATGCCTGGGCGATTGAATATCGGCAATAAGAGGGGCATTGCGCCCAGCTTTGTTAGAAGCAGTATTCGTGACCTTTTGTACTTTTCCATACTGTGTCTTGGGTGCATTTGCATCATGATCCACTAAATCAATACTTTCAGCACCCTTACCCGAGGCTTCTTCTCCAAAATGGACCACACCATTATCATCGGTCCATATGTAAGCATTTTGAGCAATACTGGTGCCACTCGTGAGTGCCGCGAGTAGATAAAAATAGGCTTTCATTTAATATTCCTTTTGAGGGATTCTATGACTTGTTGTGTGCGTTATTTGATTGTTCGTTGTGGGTAAAACCGGGTACGTAACAATCACCTCAATCTTTATATTAACGAAATATTAACAATTGAAAATAAAAATAAGGCTCACCTGCGAGGCGAGCCTTATTTGCGATGTAACTAAATAATGATAGTTACATCAATATGATAAACTATTGATTATACAGAGTAGTATAGTTCAAACTCAAGCGGGTGAGTCGTCATATTTACTTGCTCAACATCTAAAGACTTAAGGTCAATGTATGAATCGATGAAGTCGTCAGAGAATACACCGCCTGAAGTTAAGAACTCACGATCAGCATCCAGTTCTTCTAGCGCTTCTTTTAGAGAGTACGCAACTGTTGGAATTTCAGCAGCTTCTTCTGCAGGTAGATCGTAAAGGTCTTTATCCATAGCTTCACCAGGGTGAATCTTGTTCTTAATACCGTCAAGGCCAGCCATTAACATTGCTGCAAAGCATAGGTATGGGTTTGCTGTTGGGTCACCAAAACGTAGCTCAATGCGGCGTGCTTTCGGGCTAGGTACCACTGGGATACGGATAGAAGCAGAACGGTTACGAGCAGAATATGCCAGCATAACAGGTGCTTCAAAGCCAGGAACTAGACGCTTATATGAGTTTGTTGATGCGTTTGCAAAAGCATTGATTGCGCGAGCATGCTTGATAACACCACCGATGTAGTAAATGGCCATTTCAGAAAGACCGCCGTACTTATCACCAGCAAATAAGTTAACGCCATCTTTAGCAAGAGATTGGTGAACGTGCATGCCAGAACCGTTATCACCAACAAGTGGCTTAGGCATAAAGGTTGCTGTTTTTCCGAAAGCATGAGCGACATTATGAACAACGTATTTATAGATCTGAATTTCGTCAGCTTTTGTTGTTAATGTGTTGAAGCGAGTTGCGATTTCGTTTTGACCAGCGGTCGCTACTTCATGGTGGTGAGCTTCAACAACTAGGCCCATTTCTTCCATGACTAAACACATAGCACTACGAATATCTTGAGAAGAATCAACCGGAGCTACTGGGAAGTAACCACCTTTTACGCCAGGGCGGTGACCTTTGTTGCCTTCTTCGAAGTCTGAACCACTGTTCCAGCTTGCTTCAACATCATCAATTTTGTAGAAAGAACCAGAGATGTCAGTATTGAACTTTACGTCGTCAAATAGGAAGAATTCTGGCTCAGGACCAATAAGTACTGTGTCAGCAATGCCAGTCGCGCGCATGTAGTCTTCAGCACGTTTAGCGATTGAGCGAGGGTCACGATCGTAGCCTTGCATTGTTGCAGGCTCAAGAATGTCACAGCGAATGTTTAAGGTTGCATCTTCAGTGAATGGGTCAAGAACAGCCGATGTAGAGTCAGGCATCATTACCATGTCTGATTCATTGATACCTTTCCAGCCAGCAACAGAAGAACCGTCAAACATTTTACCTTCTTCAAAGAAGTCAGAGTCAACTTGGTGAGCTGGTATAGAAATATGCTGCTCTTTACCTTTAGTATCAGTGAAGCGTAGATCAACGAATTTAACTTCGTTCTCTTGAATCATAGACAGTACGTTTTCGATAGACATGTGTATAACCTCCGGTGTTATAAAATAATTTCGCTTTGTAATGTGTCGGTCCGCTATATTTGCAAACTCGATAGCAATTCCCTACTAATGTACTATTAAGCTATAAGCGTGCCAACTTTTTATTTTCTTTATTATCAATGTTTTACTTTGTTCACACCTATTCTATCACTATTATTGCACTGTGGTGGTGCAATCATGGTGCGCATTGGTGCAGTCATCTCGTCGAGTGGTGATATATGGTCTTATTACAACATTGAATGCCCATTCAGCATTGCTTGCGCTTGCTTGTCAATGCTCTCACTTTATTAGCTTGAAGGAGATCGTAAGATTAAACTTACTTTATTTCGCTCTTTCAATACGCAGCAAACTGAGATAAGTGCTAGGCTTTTTTCGAAAATCTGGTAAATTATGAGCCGTTATTTTAATCAGGCTTTTTGTTTTAATTGTTTAAGCCCTATATCGAGTGAATCATCCATGACAACTCCACAGATTGAGAAATTAAGAAATATTGCGATCATTGCGCACGTTGACCACGGCAAAACAACGCTAGTTGACAAGTTGCTACAACAGTCGGGTACATTAGAGTCCCGTGGTGAAGTAGAAGAACGCGTAATGGACTCAAATGATATTGAGAAAGAGCGCGGTATTACCATTCTTGCTAAGAATACAGCGATTGACTGGAATGACTACCGTATCAACATCGTAGATACTCCAGGGCACGCGGACTTCGGTGGTGAAGTTGAGCGCATTATGTCCATGGTTGATTCTGTACTATTAATCGTAGATGCGGTTGATGGCCCTATGCCTCAAACGCGTTTTGTAACACAAAAAGCCTTCGCTCACGGGTTAAAGCCAATTGTTGTTATCAATAAAATTGACCGTCCAGGTGCTCGTCCTGACTGGGTAATGGATCAAGTTTTCGACTTATTTGATAACTTAGGCGCAAGTGATGAGCAACTGGACTTTACTGTTGTTTACGCATCAGCACTAAATGGCTGGGCAACAATGGAAGAAGGCGGAACGGCTGAAAACATGGAAGCTTTATTCCAAGCAGTTGTTGATACTGTTGAAGCACCACAGGTTGATCCTGAAGGTTCTTTACAGATGCAAATTTCTCAGCTTGATTATAACTCATATGTTGGCGTTATTGGTGTTGGTCGAGTCACTCGTGGTTCTGTTAAGCCTAACCAACAAGTGACTATTGTCGGTGCTGATGGTAAGAAGCGTAATGGCAAAGTAGGTACAGTACTAGGTTATTTAGGCCTTGATCGCCATGAAGTAGAGCAAGCAACAGCTGGTGATATCATTGCCATTACAGGTCTTGGTGAACTGAAAATTTCAGATACAGTCTGTGCTCAAAACGATGTTGAAGCATTACCAGAGCTATCTGTTGATGAGCCTACGGTAACAATGACATTCCAAGTTAATACGTCTCCATTTGCGGGTAAAGAAGGTAAATACGTTACATCACGTAATATCCTTGAACGCTTAGAAAAAGAACTTGTGCATAATGTTGCTTTACGAGTAGAGCAAACAGATAACCCTGATAAATTCCGCGTATCAGGCCGTGGTGAATTACACTTATCTATCTTAATTGAAAATATGCGTCGTGAAGGTTTTGAATTAGCTGTATCGCGTCCAGAAGTTATTATCAAAGAAGAGAATGGTCAGTTAATGGAACCGTTTGAAACCGTAACGATTGATGTTCTAGAAGAGCACCAAGGCGGTATCATGGAGAATATCGGCCTACGTAAGGGTGAGCTAACAGATATGTCTCCAGACGGTAAAGGTCGTGTACGTATGGACTTCTTTATGCCATCTCGTGGCTTGATTGGTTTCCAAACTGAGTTCCTTACACTGACATCAGGTTCTGGTCTGTTATACCACACATTTGAGAGCTACGGTCCTCACAAAGGTGGTGTTATTGGTCAACGTAATAACGGTGTTCTTGTATCTAACGGTACTGGTAAAGCATTAACCTATGCATTGTTCTTCCTTCAAGCTCGTGGTCGCTTATTCTCAGAGCACGCGGATGAAGTTTATGAAGGGCAAGTAATCGGTATCCATAATCGTTCAAATGACCTAACAGTAAACTGTTTGAAAGGTAAGCAGCTAACAAACGTTCGTGCTTCAGGTACAGATGAAGCTCAAGTGTTGTCGCCACCAATTAAACACACACTAGAACAAGCGCTAGAGTTTATCGATGAAGATGAGCTGGTTGAAGTTACACCGGAAAACATCCGTATTCGTAAGAAATTCTTAACGGAAAATGAGCGTAAACGTGCGGCTCGTGGTACGGCATAAGTAAGTAGTTTGATTTTTGTAATAAAAAAAGCGAGAGTATGACTCTCGCTTTTTTTTATCTTGGATCGCTCATATTAAGGGTGAAACGGTAAAAAGAATGCCTTCATGGTTTGTAACTCATCGAGTTGGTACATATTTTGGTGCGTAGCAAGCGTAAGATAGAAGAAAAATTATAGGTAATAGTCATGATTGCATTGATTCAGCGTGTTAGCGCTGCTTCCGTTGTTGTCGATGGTGAAACGATAGGGGATATTGGTCAGGGTCTTGTCGTGCTACTGGGTGTTGAAAAAGAAGATGACGAAGTAAAAACCAAGCGATTATTAGAGAAAGTGTTGACGTATCGAGTGTTTGAAGATGATAACCATCGAATGAATCTGAATGTTCAGCAGGTCAACGGTGAACTGCTTGTTGTCTCACAATTTACTTTACCGGCGGATACGCGTAAAGGAACAAGGCCTGGTTTTTCTAAAGGGGCTCACCCAAAGGATGCAGAGCGCCTTTATGATCGTTTTGTTGAACTATCTCGTCAAAAGATAATAACAAAAACAGGACAGTTTGCAGCGGATATGAAAGTATCTTTAGTCAATGATGGTCCAGTGACATTTTGGCTTCAAGTATAGGCCCAATGATGATTACTGTTGGAGGAACAACCTCACAGTAAGACAGACTTTATCTCATGCTAAGGAGCGCTTATGTA
>JAOICL010000052.1 GCA_028131545.1 Vibrio sp.
CTGCAGCCATTCCCCCTGCAACAATATCATCAAGCATAACTCCAAAACCACCATGAACTCGTTGATCTAACCAACTAATTGGCCAGGGTTTTACCATATCGAAAAAGCGGAATAATATAAAACCAGTAATAAGAATATTCCAATCATAAGGTGATAACTTAAATATCGGAACAATCAACATTGTTATCCAAAAGCCAACAAATTCATCCCACACAATGGCTCCATGATCATGAACTTTCATATCATCGCACGCTATTTGACAAATATTTATGCCGATAACAGACGCAGCAATAATTGCGGTGATGTATAACCATAGTGGTAATTGAACAAGTAAAAAATAAAAGGGGACTGAGGCAAGCGTCCCGATCGTCCCTGGTATAAGTGGAGAAAAACCACTACCGAAGCCTGTGGCTAATAAGTGCCAAATATTTTTTAAAGACAGTAAAGAAAGAGGATTAGACATAAGTTATTTCTTAAAATGGTCATGGCCAAATTCACTTGGCATAAAGGGGTGATCTTGATTATAGCAGTGCAATCCTGCTTGCTGAATGACTTCACCTATTTTGGTTAATGGAATCCCTAGTGTGGCCGATATCTCTTGCACTTTCAGAGCATGTTCTTTTCCTACTGTGAAGCACAATTCGTATTCTTCACCACTCTTTAATGCCAACATTTGTGCAGCCTCAATATCATGGTGACACCATTGAATTACATCATTGGAAACAGGCATGTTCTGAAGATGAATTTCCGCACCGACTTTAGATGCCGCTAAAATATGTTTTAAATCGGCCAGTACACCATCTGAAATATCAATGGCCGAATGAGCCACATTTCGTAAAGCTAACCCTAAATTCACACGAGGGTCAGAATAGAAATGCTGTTTCAGGAGTGTTAGATCAAGAGGAGATGTGTATTTTTCACGCTCTAACATAACCGCTAGCCCTGCGGCTGCGGCTCCAAGGTGTCCAGAGACATAAATGTCATCCCCTACTTTGGCTCCAGTACGCAGTAAAGCAGTATCATGATCAACAAAGCCAGAAATAGTAAGAGAAAGAGCAAGGTGGCCCTTTGTTGTATCTCCACCAATTAACTGTAAGTTATAGTGATTTGCAAGCTTAAAGAAAGCGGAAGAAAAGGAAGAAAGCCATTGCTCATCGTAATGCGGTAAGCTGATACCTAGCGAAACCCAAGCTGGTTCAGCCCCCATAGCAGCCAGATCGCTCAAGTTACAAGCTAGTGATTTATGTGCAAGCCATGCCGGGTCCACATTAGGTAAAAAGTGACTCCCACTCAATAGCATGTCGGTACTTGTAACGATTTGCTTCCCTTTTGGTGGGGTTAAAATAGCGCAATCATCACCAGCTCCCAAAGTAACATCACTCCGATATGCTTGTTTATTTGCAAAAAAACGAGAAATTAAATCAAATTCACTGGCCATAATTACGAATGATCACTTATAAAAAAGGCCAGCGATATGCTGACCTTTCAATTACAATAAAGTCTGAGTATTATTTCTTACGGACGTGTGGTGCAGCCTTATCTAATACACCATTTACAAATTTATGGCTATCTTCAGCTGCAAATGCTTTCGCTAGCTCAATAGCTTCATTGATCACAACTTTGTAAGGTACATCTTCACGACGAGTCATCTCGTACATAGCTAAACGAAGAAGTGCCAGTTCCATCATATCAAGATCCTGCATAGGACGAGATACAAATGGACGAAGTTTTGAGTCCAGTTCTTGATGAGATAATACAACACCAGTAAATAAGTCACGGAAGTAACTTACATCTGTTTCAGGTGCTTTTAGTGATGGCTCATTTTCATGATGTTCTTCTTCGTCATATTTGTCACCTGACAAGAATTGTTCTTCGATAGAAGCAACATTTTCGTTGCTGATCTGCCAAGAATAAATAGCTTGTAAAGCGAACTGACGAGCATTACGGCGTGCGGCTGGTTTCACACTGTCCCCCATTAGGAATCAATTTCAGATAAAACGTTAATCATTTCTAGTGCGCTTAGTGCGGCCTCTGCACCTTTATTACCAGCCTTGGTTCCTGCGCGTTCGATTGCTTGGTCAATAGTATCAACAGTTAGAACACCAAATGCCACTGGTAAGCTGTATTCCAGTGAAACCTGTGCCAAACCTTTATTACACTCACTACATACATAATCAAAGTGAGGTGTACCACCACGAATAACCGTGCCTAGTGAAACAATTGCATCAAACTTGCCTGTTTTTGCAACACGTTGCGCTGTCAGAGGTAATTCAACAGCACCAGGACAACGAACAACAGTAATGTTATCTTCGCTTACTTGGCCGTGACGCTTTAATGTATCAATAGCACCTGATAACAGGCTTTCATTGATGAAGCTATTAAAACGAGAAATAACAATTGCAATCTTTGCATTCGGTGCTGAGAAGCCACCTTCAATCATTTTCATGAGTTTTCCTTTCACTATACTACGCAACTATGCATAAATGGGAATACATTTCTCAAGCGAGAATCGCCGAATTTTAGCACAATTACGTGATCAATATCTAATTAATTTTCTATTTATCTACTCTGGCTATGGAGTCAATACTGTGTCGCTACGTTATTGGCAAATATACTCAACAACATTTAATCCAAAGCCGCCAAGAGAATGATAACGCTTATTTTCAGAAGAGAGTAAACGCATATCAGACACACCCAAATCAGCTAAAATTTGAGAACCAGCACCAACTCGACGAGATGTTCCTTGTCTCTTTGCCATTTTAGGTGCCGCGCCATTATCTTCTGCTTCAAAAGTTTTGACTCGATGAACCAGTAATTCTGTTGATTCTTCATTACCTAGAACAACAAGCACACCGCCTTCTTGACCAATACGCTTCATTGCTTCATCTAAGCTCCAGCTGCGATTGGTATTACGATCACTACGTAATACATCCGTAAAGGTATCCTGTAAGTGAACTCGAACTAAAGGTGCACTTTCTAAAGACGCTTGTTCTTTTTTCATTGCATAATGAATTTGATTATCAATAACATCTCGATACGTAATCAATTCAAATTCACCAAATTCAGTTGGTAACTGACAACTGGCTACGCGTTCAATCGTTGTCTCTGTATTATTACGGTATTCAATCAGATCTGAGATAGTACCCAACTTCAAATTGTGCTTTTCAGCAAATATTTCTAGATCTGGGCGGCGAGCCATTGTTCCGTCATCATTTAAGATTTCTACAATAACACCCGCTGGTTCAAAACCACCTAATCGAGCAAGGTCACATCCAGCTTCAGTGTGCCCAGCACGAATCAATACACCGCCATCTTGGGCCGCTAGTGGGAAAATGTGTCCTGGTTGAACTAAATCTGCCGCCTTAGCATCTTTAGCAACAGCAGCTTCAACAGTACGAGAGCGATCTGCCGCAGAAATACCTGTGGTGACTCCTTCGGCCGCTTCAATCGATACTGTAAAGTTAGTTGTAAATTGTGCGTTATTGTCTTGCACCATTGGTGGCAAGCCTAATTTTTCACAACGATCTTTTGTCATGGTTAAACAAATCAAGCCACGACCATGAGTCGCCATGAAGTTAATCGCTTCTGGAGTAATGCACTCCGCAGCCATAATTAAATCACCTTCGTTTTCTCGGTCTTCATCATCCATCAGAATGACCATTTTTCCAAGGCGTATATCTTCTATGATTTCTTGAGGGGAGCTAATAGGCATCAGTCTCTACCTTACTTTTATCTTGTTATTGTTGTATCGCGAAGCTGCTTACAGATTATGACCTATGCAAAGCCATTTTGCTGTAAAAATTCCATAGAAAGACGAGGTTTAGGCTCTTCATCCTTTGAACTTTGCAGTAAACGTTCCATATAGCGAGCAAGTACATCGACTTCCAAATTCACTTTTCGGCCAACATGAAAAAGATCTATCGTTGTTTCTTCCGTTGTATGAGGAACGATTGTTAATTTAAAGGCATCTTTCCTTAAATCATTGACGGTTAAACTAATGCCATCAATCGTAATCGACCCTTTCTCTGCAACGTACTTTAATAAATCCGTCGGCAGTTTTACCCAGAATTCAATAGAACGCCCTACTGGGTTTCGCTCTATAATTTCTCCCACACCGTCAACGTGCCCTGAGACAATGTGCCCACCAAAGCGAGTCGTTGGTAACATGGCTTTTTCTAGGTTAACTTTATCACCTACAGAATAATCAACGAAGCCTGTTTTCTTGAGTGTTTCAACTGAAAGATCAGCAGTATAGCTAGAAGGTGTGAAATGGGTAACAGTTAAACACACTCCATTTGTTGCGATACTGTCTCCCAGTTTTACGTCATTCATATCAAGCTTACCAACATCCACCGTGATGCTGATATCTTCACCCTTCGGAGTTATTGCCATTAGAGTGCCAACGGCTTCAATGATTCCTGTAAACATACGTGAGCTCTTTTTCTTTCAACCGAATATTAATGGCTGCTATTGTACTGAATTTTTGCAATAACGCGAATATCTTGACCGATCTGTCTCACATCGGTAAAGGACATATTAAAAATCTCATCCATATTCTCTAACCCTAATGCTCCAATCAAACCTCTGCCATCACTCCCCATTAATTTAGGTGCTAAATAGATGACGAGTTCATCCACAAGCTGCGCTTTAATTAACGCACTGGCTAAGGTCGATCCAGCTTCAACCCATATATGATTAATATTATATTGATCAGAGACCTTTCTTAAGGTTGAAGGTAAATCTATTTTCTCAATATGGAGTGTTGGGGCAATATCACCATGAATATTCACAACAACAGGAGGATTTCCTTTTTGAAATAGATTCAGTGGCGTCGATTGTTCCGCCAGTGAACCTTGCCTGTCTAAGATAACTCGAGGCGGTTGGCGTAATTGAGATTCAGGTAGCACATGTCGTACATGGTCAGGTAATTCATTATATCGAATGTTCAGAGAAGCATTATCATCAATAACGGTTTTACTCGTTGATAATATACTGCCAGATAAGGCTCTAAATCGTTGAACATCTTTTCTTGATTCTGATGAGGTTATCCATTGGCTTTGTCCATTAGATAATGCTGTTTGCCCATCCAAACTCGCCCCCATTTTTAATTGAATAAAGGGCATTCCTGTTTTCATTTTTTTGATAAATCCAGGATTTAAATCATCAGCATCCGACTCAAGTAACCCCACTAAGACTTCGATTCCAGCTTCTTGCAACATCTTAATGCCACGACCAGAAACCTGAGGGTTAGGGTCTTGCATTGCACAAATAACTTTAGATACCCCTGCATTTATTAGTCCTTCAGCACAAGGTGGCGTTCTACCATAATGCGAACAAGGCTCTAAAGTCACATAAGCTGTTGCACCGTGAGCTTTCTTATCAGCCATACGAAGAGCATGCACCTCTGCATGAGGTTCACCGGCTTTAAAGTGATAACCTTCCCCCACTATCTCGTTATTTTTAGTAATAACGCAACCGACATTAGGATTAGGCGCAGTGGTATACATTCCTTTTTTTGCCAAAGTAATGGCTCGAGCCATCATTTGGGAATCAAAGACAGAAAATTCAGACATCATTATACTCTTAGTCAACCTATCACTCTTCCAGTTTGGCAATTTCTTCGCCAAATTCTTTAATATCTTCAAAACAACGATAAACAGAAGCAAAACGAATATAGGCGACTTTATCTAGCTCTTTGAGCTGATCCATAACGACATTACCCACCATATCACTCGATACCTCTCGCTCACCTGTTGCGCGTAATTGAGATTTAATATAGCTAATACTGCGCTCGATAGCATCTTCGCTTACAGGGCGTTTTTCTAGAGCTCTCTGAATTCCAACTACCATTTTATCTTCATTAAAAGGCTCTCTATTACCATTGGATTTAATAATCTTAGGCATAACAAGCTCTGCAGATTCAAACGTGGTAAAGCGCTCACCACAAGATAAACATTGTCGGCGACGACGTATCTGATGGCCATCGGCGACTAATCGTGAATCGATCACTTTTGTTTCTGTCGCGGTGCAAAAAGGGCAATGCATGAATAGACTCCTACTAAACCACAACGCCCTCTTTGTTGAGGGCGTTGGCTTTTCATTAAATCATACCCTATTCCATATAAGGTATTATGCAATACGTTATCGCATTATTATGGACGAGACAAATAATTTGCTTTACCGACCCACTTATAACTGGTCAATTCTTCTAACCCCATAGGGCCTCTTGCGTGCAGTTTTTGTGTTGATACCGCAACCTCAGCCCCCAAGCCAAATTGCGCACCGTCAGTAAAGCGAGTCGATGCATTAACATACACCGCTGCCGACCCAGCTGCATTAATGAACATTTCAGCATTAGTCACGCTGTCTGTCATAATGGCGTCGGAGTGACTGGCATTATGTACTCTCATATGCTCAATGGCTTCATTGACTCCTCGAACCACCTTGACGCCCAACGTATAAGATAACCATTCCGTATCGAAATCCCCAGCTTGAGCCATACGAACAGACAACTCAGGATTATTATGTTGTTCTAATAGAGCAAACGTGTTCTCTTCTGCAATTAATTCAACTCGTCCCGCTAATTTGTCGGCTAATTTAGCTAAAAATGGTGCTGCAATCGCTTCATGGATTAACAAAGTATCTAATGAATTACAGGCTGATGGACGATGTGTTTTCGAATTATCCACCACTAATAACGAACGTTCTAAATCAGCCGACTCATCAACAAAAATATGACTGATACCAAAGCCACCGATGATCACAGGGATAGTGCTATTTTCTTTACACATTTTATGTAAACCAGCCCCCCCACGTGGAATAATCATATCAACATAATCATCGAGTTTGAGTAATTCCGACACTAACTCTCTATCTGGCTTTTCAATATATTGAACTGATGCTGCCGGTAATTCTGCCTTATCAAGAGCACGTTGAATGACTTTAACCAATTCCATATTAGAAAAAAATGTTTCTTTACCACCTCGTAAAATACTCGCATTACCCGTTTTTAAACATAGTGCTGCTATATCAATGGTTACATTTGGACGAGCTTCATAAATAACACCAACAACACCAAGAGGAACACGACGACGAGCTAAAGACATGCCGTTTTCTAATACCTTGCTATCCATTTCTGAACCAACAGGATCGCTAAGGCTAATTACATTACGAACATCGTTAGCAATCGATTTTAAACGCTCTTCATTAAGCAACAGTCGATCTAATAGCGCCTCTGTTAATCCCGCTGATCGGCCTTTTTCAATGTCTTTTTGGTTCGCAAATAAAATCGCTTCTGCATGAGCTTCTAACTCATCAGCAATAATACTTAATGCTTTGTTTTTCTGAGCTGTTGATGCCGTTGCAAGTGAGAAAGCCGCTTCCTTTGCTGCCATCCCCATTTTTTCTAATATCATCTCATTCCCTCTAGCTTGATTTCTTGTAGAAAAAGCGTCTGTATTTAAGTCGTAATAACCAAATCATCACGATGTAACACCTCTGAACCATAATCTAATCCAAGTATGGTTTCGATATCACGGCTGTGCTTTCCTTGAATTTTAGTTAATTCAATCGCAGAATATCGGCTGATCCCTTTCGCAATGATCATACCTTCAGTATTTTTGATCTGGATAACATCACCACGCGAAAACTCTCCTGTTACCGTGATAAGACCTTTGGCTAGTAAGCTACTGCCCCTATTGATAACGGCCTCTTCTGCTCCACGATCAACAATGACACTTCCAGAAATTGCAGGACCAGCTAACAGCCAACGTTTACGACTGTCTAATGCCTCTTCTGCTGCAAGAAAAGTCGTTCCTTCTGGATCATCACCTACCGAATTAATCACCACATTATCGCTATGCCCTGCAGCAATAATCACATTAATGCCTGATCGCGTTGCTATTTCTGCAGCTTGTAATTTGGTTGCCATTCCTCCAGTGCCTAATAACGTACCGGATCCTCCAGCTACTTTTTTTAGATCATCATCAATTCTTGAAACTGTTTTAATGAGTTCAGCATTGCGATCTTTACGTGGATCAGCGGTAAACAATCCTTTTTGATCCGTGAGTAGTAGCAATTTATCGGCCGAACATAAAATGGCGACTAAAGCCGATAAATTATCATTATCACCCACTTTAATTTCAGTCGTTGCCACAGCATCATTTTCATTAACCACTGGGATAATGTCATTCTCAATGAGAGCATGAACGGTATCTCTTGCATTCAAAAAGCGCTCTCTATCTTCTAAATCAGCTCTCGTCAGCAACATTTGACCAATTTTAAGACCATAAATAGAAAATAAAGATTCCCATACTTGAATCAATTGACTTTGACCAACAGCAGCAAGCAATTGTTTATTTGGCATCGTATTGGCTAATTCAGGGTAATTAAGATGTTCACGCCCTGCAGCAATAGCCCCCGAAGAAACTAATACAATCGAATAACCGTTCTGTTTTAGATAAGCGCACTGACGAACTAAATCAACCATATGAGCTTTGTCTAATGCTAATGTCCCGCCAGTGAGTACACTCGTCCCTAGTTTTATTACTATTGTTCTGTTTAATTCATGAACTGTATTCATCATTGGAGCCTCAAACCATTACTGCTTCTATAGAGTCATACTAATACGTCTATTGATAGATAAAAAGGTACAAATTGCACCTTTTTCCTGTTTTGGAGTGAACAGAAAGGATAATGAGAAGAAGGTCTTAGAATATGCTTTCTTTAAAAAACAAAACGCCCCTATTAATAGGAGCGTGATAAGTTACAAGTAACTGAAGCGGAGGGAGCCATGTTATTCAGAAAAGGCGACAGAATCTTGATGCAGGTTAACTTCAGATTCAAATTTCTCTTTAATCATATTAGTCAAAGCTTGATGAAAATTGTCTTGAGTTGTATTCACATCGGATAAAGCGTCAGTGGGTATATCACTGGTTACCCAATCCCCTTTATCGTTATACATTCCCATATAATATTTAGCAAAGTAACCATCACCTTGGCGCTCTAATTCCATCGACCATCCCCAAAACTCACGTAATTCAGGCGATTTTTTTATATCCACACAAAATGCTAAGCAATCAAAAAAATAGTGTCCATCTCGGCATTGCTTTTCTCGAACATAAGGCCCTAATGCTTTTAATGCTGATAAAAAGCGATAATGAGTCGGTGCTTGTGAAGGCTCTGGCATAATTAACTCCATAAAGTGATCTTAATCTCACTTTTAAGCATAGGAAACAATTATCGATTTAACTCTTCCTTTAACCACTTTACCGACATCTTTAATGCTTCATCATACCCTTTCGTTAAACTTTTTTGTTTTAATCGCTTCGCTTTCCCATAATCAGAAAATATAGCAATCAATAAGTTATCACTGTGGGGAGAGATCATATCCCCCTCAACACTCAACGCTAAAGTCGGCACTTGTGTTTTACGATTAGACAAAAAACCCTGTGTTTTAAGGGACCAAACTTGCATTTGTCCGACTAAACTGTGGATATCGGTGACTTCTTTACCTAAACGAGAAGACAATACATCCAAAAACATTTTTGGCATCGATTTTAATAATTCTGGTTTATTAAAAATATGATGTACTGGAGCACCAAGGGTAACGCAAGCTTTTAGCTTTCGTTGCTCTAGATGCGAAAGGCGTACCATGACATTGCCACCAAAACGAAAACCCAATAACCCAACTTTATAATGATCAACCCAAGGAATTTGAGGTAACTCATCCAGTACCATTTGGTGTAAAACTGAGGCATCTTCCGTCAATGACCAACGATTATTGGTACCAATAGAAGGCATATCGACGGTTAACATGGCGATTTCTTCTTTTGCCAAGTAATCTCGATATAAACGCCACATATCCGTTTGTAAGCTATCTAATCCACCACTCACAATAACGACAGGTAAAGGTCGTTCTGTATGTGGTAAATGCAAGAAACATTGAATCCGCTTACCTTTGTAAGGAACTTCTATTGTTTTGACCACATGCTTAGTGGCTTCAATGGCTTGTAGGTAAGTTTTGTGCGCTAGGACTTGAGATTGTAAAGCGAGGTTATCCCCTTTAATATGTGGATAGCCCGCGATACTAAAACAAAGCGAAGAATTAAATAACGTATCCGCTCTTTTTTCACCAGATAGATCATTCGAGCGCCCTTGATATTCCATACCAAGTCGACTCCATTCATAAGCCCAATTACCACCATGGTATCCCATGACCGTATCGATTAAATGTTCGGTAGTCCTAGAGTGAGAAGAAGCCGCTATTTTAGATAACACTCTTTCTTGATCGACCGGGTTTACGCCTTGCCAAGCCCACTGTAAACGCCTTAAATGGCGATACCATGTTACCTCTTGAAGCTTTTCAGCAATCATCGGTTGATTACTCGGCATGTATCTAATCAACGCTGATGTTTCTTTGGCTTGCCCTTGTTGTCGAATATTAAAGAGTGTTTCAGATAGGTTGACGCTTTCTTCTTCTGATTTCATCACAACACCATTGTTTTATTGCATACAAATAAAAAATGACCCACATAGGGTCATTTTTCTAGTTACTTATTTCAATTGAAAAAGCAATTATTTAACTTTACGGTTAATTGGCTCAACAAACTGAATAGACATATCCCAAGGTTGCTCAATCCATGTATCTTGAGGGATATCAACAATATATTCATCAACAAGATCAAAACCAGCAGGTTTTGCACATACTGTAATGAGTTTTGCTTTAGGGTACATTTCACGAATCTTACGTGCTGTATCGCCACTATCAACTAAATCGTCAACGATTAAGAAACCTTCACCATCATGATCAGGTGCTTTTAACACACTCATATCACGTTGATGATCGTGATCATAGCTTGAGATACATACTGTATCAACATAGCGAATACCTAACTCACGAGCTAAGATTGCTGCTGGGACAAGACCACCACGGCTTACACCGATAATGCCTTTCCACTGCTCAGCTGGCATTTGCTTTTCAGCTAGCTGACGACAGTATGTTTGCATGTTATCCCAAGTAATAACGAATTTGTTAGCCATTTTAAAACCCAATAGTCATGAATGAAATGTTTATAAATGAGAAGTCTATCAAAAATCGTCGATTACGCAAAAGCAAATTTTGCAATAAATATAGCTGACATAATCCAAACACTTAATGACACATCACTTGCTTTACCACTTGCTGCTTTAATTGCCGCATAAGTAATGAAGCCTAATGTGATACCTTCAGCAATAGAAAAAGTCAGCGGCATCATCACACAGGTTACCACAACTGGAGCGGCTTCAGTGATGTCATCCCACTCAATGTTTTTCAGTCCAGAAAGCATCAATACTGCAACATAGAATAAAGCACCCGCAGTTGCATACGCCGGAACCATACCCGCTAATGGAGAGAAAAAGGTCGCTAATAAGAATAAAACACCCACAACAACGGCAGTCAGACCAGTACGACCACCAGCGGCTACACCGGAGACACTTTCAATATAAGAGGTTGTATTTGAAGTACCTAAAACAGCACCCACTGTTGTTGCAGTAGAGTCTGCAAGAAGCGCTCGATTTAAGCGAGGGATTTTGCCATTTTCATCAATCATATCGGCCTTTTGGGCAACACCAACAAGCGTGCCAGCCGTATCAAATAGATCAACAAATAAGAAAGCAAATACCACTGAAATCATACCAATTTCAAATACAGCAGAAAAATCCAGCTGCATGAATGTTGGTGCGATACTTGGTGGCGCAGAAATGATACCACCCCATGCTACATCGCCGGCGATGAAACCAAGAGCAGTAACGCCTAAGATGGCAATCATTACACCACCAGTAACCTGTCTATGTGCAAGCGCAACCGTAATAATAAATCCAACGGCAGCTAAAATAACAGGCAGTGATGTTACGTCACCTAGAGAAACAAAGGTCGCTGGATTATCAACAACTACACCTGCATTTTTAAGCGCGATAAATCCAAGGAATAAACCAATACCAGCAGCAATACCTGTGCGTAATGACATTGGGATAGAATTAATGATCCATTCACGTACTTTAAAAATGCTTAATAAAACGAAGAGTACACCTGAACAGAAAACAGCAGCTAAGGCAACTTGCCATGTATGACCCATGCCTAATACAACCGCGTAGGTAAAGAAAGCATTAAGCCCCATACCTGGTGCTTGTGCGACAGGATAATTAGCAACAAAACCCATAATAAAACAACCAATTGCCGCTGCAATACAGGTTGCAACAAAGACCGCCCCACGATCCATTCCGGCATCAGCTAAGATTGCTGGGTTTACAAAAATAATGTAAGCCATCGTTAAAAAAGTGGTAATGCCAGCAATCACTTCAGTTCTTACTGTGGTTTTGTTTTCGCTTAGCTTAAATAGCTGCTCTAACATGTGTCTATCCTTTATGAAATTACACAGAAAACGTTGACGTAAACGTTTGCGTCAATAAATATGCGCGAATTATATTGATTTCTAATATTGAAAGCCAGTCAAATCCGCTAAGGAATTTGTGCTTTTTATCGAAAAAGGACATGATTTAAAGTGGTTTATTTATACATTGCATAATTTTCAGTAAGTTATCTATATTTGCTCTCTATCACGTTTTAATGTATTTTTTGCGTCACATCACAAAAATAATTTAATGCAACGCATGACTAACCCTACAGGTACCCTTCTATGACTGAATTCCACTCAGAAATAAGCCAACTAGAGCCTAAAATTGTTTGGCAATTTTTCGATAAGATTTGCTCTATTCCACATCCATCTAAACATGAAGAAGCATTAGCAACCTTTATTGTTAATTGGGCAACAGAACAAGGCTTACAGGTACGCAGGGATCCAACGGGTAATGTTTTTATCAAGAAGCCAGCCACAAAAGGAATGGAAAATAAAAAGCCGGTAACGCTTCAAGCTCATATCGATATGGTCCCACAAAAAAATGAAGACACACTTCATGATTTTGTTACCGATCCAATTCAACCTTATATCGATGGTGATTGGGTCACCGCCAAAGGAACAACGTTGGGTGCTGATAATGGTATGGGCATGGCATCTTGTTTAGCTGTATTAGCATCAAATGATATTGAACATGGTCCTTTAGATGTTCTGTTAACCGTAGATGAAGAAGCAGGAATGTCTGGTGCTTTTGGTTTGCAAGAAGGCTGGTTAGATGGCGAAATTCTATTAAATACCGATTCTGAGCAAGAAGGCGAAGTCTACATGGGCTGTGCTGGCGGCGTTGATGCATCACTCACCTTTGATATAGAGCGTGAGTCTGTCCCTGCGCATTATGTGACTCGTCAATTGATCATTAAAGGTCTACGAGGCGGTCACTCTGGCGTCGATATCCATACTGGCCGTGCAAATGCAAACAAGCTATTCGCTCGCTTTCTATCGGGTCATGCAAAAGCACTCGACCTTCGCATTATCCACTTTAAAGGAGGCAGCTTACGTAATGCCATTCCAAGAGAGGCCTTTGTTGAAGTCGCTTTACCTGCTGAAAATGAAGCTAAATTAGCTGAATTGTTTTCTTATTATACTCAACTACTTCACACTGAATTATCTAGTATTGAGAAGAACCTCGTTACGTTTAATGAAGACAGTACAACTGAACAAGCGATGTTAACTCAAGTAACCCAAGATCGCTTCGTTGCGACGTTAAGCGCCTGCCCAAATGGCGTCATTCGTATGAGTGATGATATTGAAGGCGTAGTCGAAACCTCTCTGAATACAGGTGTTGTCACAACAGAAGACAATAAAATCACCGTGCTGTGTTTAATTCGTTCTCTGATTGATTCTGGCCGTAGCCAGGTCGAAGGCATGCTATCTTCATTAGCAGAACTCGCCGGAGCTTCAATTGGTTTCTCTGGTGCTTACCCTGGATGGAAACCGGAGCCTGAATCAGAAATCATGGCCATATTCCGTGATATGTACGATGACATTTATGGCCACAAGCCAAATATCATGGTCATTCATGCTGGTTTAGAATGTGGTCTATTTAAAAAGCCTTATCCAACGATGGATATGGTGTCCTTTGGACCAACGATTAAGTTCCCCCACTCTCCGGATGAAAAAGTAGAGATTCATACCGTCGGACTGTTTTGGGAACAAATGAAAGCACTATTAAAAAACATTCCTGATAAAGCATAATTCACGAAGATAATAACAAAGCACCTTACCTAAGGTGCTTTTTTGTATCTACACTGTTCTTATTATTTATCCTCTTTTCTCACAGGGTAGTTCGCATGAAAATAGGGATCCTATCTCGCAACCGTCAACTGTATTCGACTAAACGACTGTATGAAGCCGCCGCTAAACGCGGTCATGAGGTTGAAATCATCGATGTACTTCGTTGTTATATGAACGTCAACTCACTGAAACCTGAAATTCATCATCAAGGAAAGAGCCTCAATGACTTCGATGCTGTGATTCCTAGAATTGGTGCTTCGGTTACTCGTTATGGTACGGCCGTATTACGACAGTTTGAAATGATGAATGTATATCCAGCGAATGAATCCGTCGCGATTAACCGCTCGAGAGATAAGCTCCGTTCGTTACAATTGCTATCAAGAGAAGGCATTGGTATGCCAATTACTGGCTTTGCTAATCGCCCTGGCGATATAAAGGATCTCCTTGATATGGTTGGAGGAGCACCCGTTGTAATTAAATTGCTTGAAGGAACTCAGGGAATTGGCGTTGTCCTTGCTGAAACTCGTACAGCTGCTGAAAGCATGCTTGAAGCTTTTATGGGGTTAAACGCCGATATTATGGTTCAAGAATTTATTAAAGAGGCCGACGGTTCTGATATTCGATGTCTAGTGATTGAAGGCAAGGTCATTGCAGCGATGAAACGTCAAGGGGCTGAAGGTGAGTTTCGTTCCAACCTACATAGAGGAGGAAGCGCATCATTAGTCACCTTAACACCGGAAGAAGAGCACACTGCCATTCAAGCAGCCAAAGTGTTAGGGTTAAATATTGCCGGTGTTGATTTATTACGCTCTCACAGAGGCCCATTAGTGATGGAAGTCAATTCATCTCCAGGTTTAGAAGGTATAGAAGCTGCAACGGGTAAAGATATAGCTGGCATGATCATATCCTGTATAGAACAAAACTTTCTAATTCATGGCACACAAACACAAGGAAAAGGATAACTATTGCTGAATGTATCATTTACCAATACTTCCCTCCTCTACCTTCACAAACTTCAACAACAAAAGCAGTTCCAATGATATCTCGTCGCCATGAACACTTTAAATACAGAGGATAAGGTAACCTATCAACTT
>JAOICL010000053.1 GCA_028131545.1 Vibrio sp.
CCATCATGGCGATAAGACCTAATACCGCAACAATCAAAAAAGTAGATTGCCAACCAAAGGTTTGGCCAATGTACGTCCCCAGTGGAACGCCGGTGACCAGTGCGACCGTTAAACCAGTAAACATAATCGCGATGGCGCTGGCGGCTTTTTCTTTAGAAACCAACCCCGTGGCGATGGTTGAACCAATCGAGAAAAACACACCATGGGCTAAACCAGTCAAAATGCGAGCGAAAATAAGGGTGTTATAGCCCGGTGCTTGCCATGCCATTAGGTTACCGGCAACAAACAGTGACATTACTGCAATCAATACATGCTTACGATTCCACTGACCGGTTAATGCCGTGAGTACCGGTGCACCAATCGCGACGCCAAGAGCATACAGGCTGACCAGTAACCCAGCTGAGGGTAATGAAACATTCAAATCCGATGCCATGGTTGGAATTAATCCCACGATGACAAACTCCGTCGTTCCGATAGCAAAGGCGCTAAGCGTCAATGCGAGTAGTGCTAAAGGCATACTTTTAGCTGCACGTAACATGATTTACTCTCTTTTATTCGATGTGAAAACACTGAAGCCGCTTCGTTTCTTTTCGTTAAGCGCTGCAATGTTGTGATTCTATGAGGTGTATTTTGCACGTGAATGTTGTTGTGAAAAATAGAGTATTTAACAAATGATATTTGTTAAAAATGCAACAATAAAGAAGGGCGATAGGTGTTATCAAAGGAAGTCGATGTCCCTTTCTAATATTTAACTTGTAAAAAAAGATCATACAATAAATACTGTATATATGAACAGTGTTTATTGTGGTGAATTATGAGTGTGTCGTTGATTGGTCGTAGCGAGTTATTTAATACGATGGAAACAAAACGTTTCCGTATTCCGTTATTTGTAGAGCGAGTATCGGCTGGGTTTCCTTCTCCTGCTCAAGACTATGTTGAGCAAACTTTGGATCTGAATGATCTGTGCATTAAACGGCCTTCGGCTACTTTTTTTGTTCGGGTTGATGGGGATTCAATGATTGATGCCGGGATCCACCCTGATGATATTTTAGTGGTTGATCGCTCTATTCAAGCAAAACATGGTGATGTTGTGATTGCTGGTATCTATGGTGAGTTAACGGTAAAAGAGCTTCACCTAATACCTCGAATAAAGCTCTTTCCGAGAAACCAAGCGTATGCACCGATAGAGATACCTGAAGATATAGAGCTCGATATCTTTGGAGTGGTCACGAGCGTGGTTCGAAATATACATCGTAAATAGGGAATAAATGGATGGCAGTTTTTGCTTTAGTTGACTGCAATAACTTTTATGCATCGTGTGAAACACTGTTTCGGCCTGATCTAAAAGACACCCCCATTGTGGTGTTATCGAACAACGATGGATGTGTCGTTGCACGTTCGCGAGAGGCCAAGACCTTAGGCATTAAAATGGGCGTGCCTATTTTTCAGATTCAATCAGACATAGAGCGATATGGTATTCGGACCTTTTCTTCAAATTATGCCCTGTATGCTGATTTGAGTAGTCGAGTTATGTGCATTTTAGAAGACATGGCACCACGAGTTGAAGTGTACTCTATTGATGAGGCTTTTCTGGATATCACTGGAATGAAATCCATAACGTCTTTGGTGGAATTTGGGCAGCAAGTACGAGATCGTATACGGCAATGGACAGGGCTTCATGTCTGTGTCGGTATGGCACCAACGAAAACACTCGCTAAATTAGCCAATCAAGCCGCGAAGCAATACCCTGCGACGGGAGGAGTTGTTGATCTCACTAACTCTGAGCGGCAGCGTCGATTACTGAAATTGATGTCGGTCGGAGAGGTATGGGGAGTGGGGAAACGGCAATCAATTCGATTAAACAGGCTTGGAATAACGACAGCGTTGGATCTAGCGGATGCACCTTTAAGCATGATCAAAGATCAGTTCTCTATTGTACTTGAAAGAACTGTAAGAGAGTTGAATGGTGAATCTTGCATTGCAATAGAAGAGCTGCCCCCCACGAAAAAGCAAATTGTTTGTAGTCGATCCTTTGGAAGTAAGGTCACGACATTAGAACAATTGGGCGAAGCGGTATGTGCCTATACCACTCGTGCTACGGAGAAGTTACGGAAAGAGAATCAAAAAGCAAAAGTGCTCACTGTGTTTATACGGAGTAGTCAATTTAAGGAAAATGAACAGCATTATAGTCATTCAGCATCCGGTGAATTATTACTCCCCAGCAATGATACGCGAGATTTTATTGAACTTTCTAATCAATTGCTTAAACGAGTGTGGAAAGAAGGTATTCAGTATGCCAAAGCCGGAGTCATGCTGTCTGATTTTCACGATCATGATATGTTTCAACCTGACTTCTTTAATTCAGTATCGGCTCGTGAGAACAGTCAGAAACTTATGTCAGTGTTAGACAATATTAACCAACGTGGTATCGGGACAGTGTTCTTTGCAGGACAAGGGATGAATAAAAATTGGTCTATGAAGCGTGAGCATTTATCTCCGGCTTATACCACGCGTTGGGCACAACTTCCACGAGTGAAGTAGAAGGTCATCAACATATTTTGATCATTATCCGCAGCTTATTAGGATATTACTTGTAAAAAACAGGGTGATTCACAAATTAGTTTTGTTAGAAATGCAATAATTAAGACAGTGATAATGAAGAAAGCAGTACTCAATAAAATCATACTTAATAAAGTAATCGTACTATTTGTGAGAAGGTGAGATGAGAACACGATCGGATGATTTAGATATTCTGCTCTCTGTGGTGGATACTGGTGGATTTTCTGCCGCAGCAGACAGCTTAAACATACAAGTTGCACGGGTATCAAGAGCGGTCAGTAAAGTAGAGGGCCAGCTGGGTGTCACGATATTAAATCGTACCACAAGACGAATTGAGTTAACCGATGAAGGACGACAATTTGTAGAATCGGTTCGAATCGGATTGATGCAGTTACAACAAGCGGAAGAAGAGATCATTTCTCGGGGTGACCTCCCAAAAGGCCGATTACGAGTGGATGCCGCCAGCCCGTTTGTATTCCATCAGCTGGTGCCATTGGTACAGCCATTTAATCAAGCGTATCCAGACATTGAATTGGAATTGACATCAAATGAAGGCTTTGTTGATTTACTGGAAAAGCAAACCGATATTGCGATTCGTATCGGAGCTTTGACGGATTCAACATTATACGCAAGATCATTAGGTAGAAGCCTGCTGTATATTGTGGCTTCTCCGGATTATATCGCAAAACGAGGTTGCCCAAGCAAAAGTAGCGATTTAAATCATCACGATACGATAGGTTTTTTAACACCGCAGACACTCAATGATTGGCCGTTGAAAGGCTTTAGTCGTTTAACCCCAACATTAACATCGAGTAATGGAGAAACGGTCAGGCAACTTGCTTTAATGGGGAATGGTATTGCGTGTTTATCGGGCTTCATGGTGAAAAAAGACATCGAGGAAGGGCGATTGGTCGCTTTATTAGAAGATGAAAAAATCAATCATCCAAATCGGGAGCAAATCAACGCGGTGTATTATAAATCATCCTCCGTTGCCCAGCGTATTTCGGCTTTTATTGACTTTATTCAGCCCAAATTAGCGTTATAATTTGAAAAAAAGAAGAGGTATTGACCTCTTCTTTTTCGGACAAGTCACTAATACAACGTTATTTATATTCTTTGGCAATAGCTGCTTTTAACTGATCGTAAGGTAAATAACCTGGAATCGTTGTTTCGCCGATCATTAACGTCGGCGTTCCTCGGAAGCCCAATGCACCAAAGGTGTCATAGTTTTTCTTCATAATGGCATCCACATCACTGTCTCCCTCTAGCTGCTTCTCTGTGCCTGTTCTTTTTGCAACCGCTTCTAATGAGGCTTTACTATGCAGCCCATTTTTCTTTACTAGCAGGTTATGTACATCTAAAAACTTCTCTGGCGCTTCTTGCCATACTTTCGTTGAGTAAACGGCTGAGTTGGTATCAAGCCCATCGACTCTTTGTTGCTTTAGAGGTACAAACACTTGAATGACTTTTAAGTCCTCATTTTCAGCAATAAGTTTAGTTAATTCATTTTCTAATCGTTTACAGTAAGGGCAGTTGTAATCAGTAAAGACCGTTACGACCGTTTTACCGTTAGGGTTTCCTATCACAGCATGGCTTTTGGTATCACTTAGCCATTCTTTACTATCTAATTTTGTTTTCTCAAAGAGGGCTGTCTGATTGATATAATCTTGTAAATTAGTATGTAGACCTTCAATGATCTCTGGATTATTGTTTAATAGCGTATTGATTTCATCGAGTTGTTTATCTTGCTCTGGCGTTAATGCTGCCACTGCATTAACAGAATAGGCTAGATTGAGAGCGATGATTAATTGAGTTAATTTCTTCATTGTGAATGCCTTTATTAAAAATGAAAAGAGTGACTTGTCATAGAACTAAGCCGTTAAATATCGATATAAGATCCCAAATGGGGTCGTAAATCCGGTGGTTAAAGAAGTCACTTTCCCGTCTTTTACGATTAAAATAGTAGGAGTAATACTGATTCCCCACTCGCGACTTATTTTGCTTTGGTTATCGTTGATGACTGGGAAATCGTATCCTTTTGCTGTTAAGTAACGCGTTAAGCGTTCATCTTCTCCTGAAGACAGCGCGACGCTGACGACAGGCAAATGATCTGAAAGCCAGTTAATCGTAGGGGTAACGGTTTTACACGGTACACACCACGTTGCCCAAAAATACACAACCACGGCTTGATCCTGACTTAAGGCCATGAGGTCGACACTCTCACCTTGTACCGTTGTTGTCATTAGCACTGGAAGTGTCTCTCGAGGGACTTCTCCACCTCGGTAATAGTCAATCCCCCAACTGATCACAGCAAAAAAAAGCGAATAGGTTATTATGGTTTTAGTCCATTTTTTTATGCGATGTATTTGCATTATTGATCACCGTCTAATGATTTACCTTCTAGTGCTTTCAGTACATCACCACTATCTAAAATAACAGGCAAAGCAATGCCTTGAGGGTGTTCTGGGCTATATACAATATTAAATGGTACCCCAAAACGATTATGACTATGTAGGTAATCAGTCACGACATTACTTGGTCGAGTCCAGTCGCCTTTCATCGTGACCACATTGTCACTCTTTAATGCGCTATACACTGGATCTTGTAAAAGGACACCAATCTTATTGGCCTTACACGTAATACACCAATCGGCAGTGACATCGACAAAAACCGTTTTTCCTTGTTTTATTAGTTTTGGTATTTCAGCTGTATTCAGTTGTTGCCATTCAATATCATCGACTAATGGTGTTGCCCATTTATCAGCCGTAACACTACCGATGATAAGACCACCACCGGCAAATAACATGACACCGGCCAGTAAATAAACGATCGACTTTGTGCCATGCTTTTTGGCGATGAGGATCATTAAGAGTACGAGTGTGGCTGCTAATAAGATAGAGACCCATAATTGGCCGATAAAATTCTCAAGTAACGTCAGTAACCACAAAGCGGTTAGGAGCATCATGCCACCGAAGGTATATTTCACTTTGTTCATCCATCCGCCAGGCTTTGGCATATAACGAACCAGAGATGGGAAGAGGGCGAAAAGTAGCCAAGGCAGGCTCATACCAACCCCAAGTGCGACAAATATGGCCCACATTTCAAAATAAGAGGCGCCTAAAGCATACGCGACTGCGGTCCCTAAAAATGGTGCACTACACGGTGTGGCTAATAATGTAGCGAACGCGCCTTGAGTAAAGTGACCAAATGACGAGTTATCCCCTTTTGTTGCAGCCCATGTATTTAAACTAGCGGGTAAACGGATTTCAAATAGTCCCATGAGATTCATTGCGAATCCCAAGGTCAGCAGTGTCATAAAAATAATAAAACCTAAGCTTTGGAATTGAATTCCCCAACCGACACTTTGTCCTGCCACTTTTAAAGCCGTTAAACCCGCTGCAATGGCAAGGAATGACGCAATAATACCCGCAGAAGAGGCTAAAAATGCCTTGCGAATTTTTGCTTTTGAATTGTCTTGAGCGTTTTGCTCATTCATGAAAATTAAGCTATTCAGTTTCATCCCAAGAACAGGAAGAACACAAGGCATAATATTCAAAATCAGGCCACCTAAGAGAGCAAACCCGAACATAGCGAATAGGTTAATGTCTTGATTGTTGCCATTAATGGTAATCGGTGTCGTACTTTCAATAATGGTTGTTGATTCAGATAGAATCAGATCATCGGATACTGTGACAATAATATTGCGCTTATCTAAATTGGCTTCACCTAACCAGTTACTCACTTTAAACTGAGCTAATAATACGTTTCCTGATAAAGTGATGTCTGGCTGAGACAGCATGTCGTCAACAATGTCTTTACCGTCAACGAGAACTACGGGGTTCTTCCATTCACTCTTTTGTGACAGTTGAACACTCAACGTTTGCTCTTTTTGATCCCAGTAAGTTGCGTCTATAGAAAATTGTTCATTATCTTGTGGGGTAAAGCTAAGTCCTTGTGCAAAGCGGAAAGCCGCCTCACTGTCTTTATTCAGTGCACTCGGGGTGAAAGATAATGAAATCGGGTAGTCAGTAATCACACAAATAGTGGTACACGTTGGGAATGTTAATGTTCCCTTCAAATGCACTGGTTTATTGAGATCGACAACATCAATCAGTAAAGGGAAGCTGACTTTATGTTTGTAGCCTAATGTGCTCAATCCCAGTAGGTCATAGTAGGCTGGCATTGGCCAAGACCAAGTGACGTTTGAGACATTATCGGATTTATCCCACTTAAACTCAGGAGGAACACCACCTTCACCTGGTGATCGCCAGTAGGTTTTCCAATCGCCTTCCAATTCGGCATCGAGAATGACTTCAATTTGTTGTTTATCTTGATGAACAGCACCCGTTGTTGTCATACGCACTTGAATCGGCGGATGATGAGGATCTTGGAGCCAACCGGTGGTTTGAGCATTGGCAGAAATGACAAAAAGTTGGCTAAATATGAGAGTGAAAACAAATAAAATTGTCTTATAAATTGGGTTATAAGGCATAATAATTCCTATCAGCTAAAGCATCAGCCTTAGCTATAATCGATATCATTGGATACGTATCGTGTCAAAATGAGCTCTTTCAAAAAGGAGAAAGGGCCTCTGGTTATATTCTTTTTTTACGTAAAGTACTTAATGACTGATGGTGTTGAAAACAGCATTACATGTTTAAAAAGAATAGATTATAGAGGTAACTTGCCACCAAGCTTTTCATTATATGACTTATTTACAATGCCTTTAAAGGGGCAATAAATGTTGATCGTTAAAAAATCAATAAGCTAAATAATGACTAAAGTTGGTCACTAGGGGAGTTACTCGTTAAAGACACAATAGTTGGCATGAAGACGCAGTTTCGGTCGTATATGCTCAGAAGGGTATTGAAAGGTCGGTACTCTCTCGGATAGTACCAGTAGATATAAAAGGCATGCGAATATAAGAATAGCCACGGTGAGCAAATCTATATTGCTTGGTAATAAAACGGATTCGTTGTCACCAAGCTCACATATTTGAGAGAAATCGAATGATTGGTTATTGAGTTCAGCCATTGAATGGTCATTTAAGACTGGCTGTAACTCGATGTGCATTGAAGTAGAAGCAGGGGATGATGTTAAAGATAAACAAAAAATAGACGCAAACAAGCTCACCGCTAAGATAAGCAGTGCTCTTTTTGATGATGTCATTTTCTGTTTGTTTATCATTGATAGCTGTCTCTAAAAATGGACTTCAAATATAACAAATATCAGGTTCACATTGTGTTAGTTTATCGTGAAATTTATGTTGATGTTGTTAATCACTTTCTACTGTATATTTTTTTAATATGGATAAGGTATCCATTACTGCTTAATGCTAAGCGATTATATTGTCATATTTTCTTATCAGTAAGTCTATCGATTTATTTATCTATGGTGTGTAAAAAGAATTGAGAAACATTCTTATTTGCAAGTACAATACCCGCGTTTCAGATAAGCTCCCCATATTCAAATGAATCAACGTGACACGAGATATTTTATGATCAGACAATGACTACTCAGCTGCTTGGCTCTCTTTTCTCTTTCATCTTTAGCTGCTGATATTCGAACCGTGGAAGATGAGCAAGGCACATTTTCTATCACCACAACACCCAAGCGTATTGTGGTCTTGGAGTATTCATTTGTTGATGCACTGGCTGCGGTTGAGATCTCACCTGTTGGTATTGCGGACGATAACAACCCTGAGCGCATTATTCCCCAAGTGCGTAAATTGATTCAACCTTGGACGTCAGTCGGCACTCGCTCTCAACCCAGTCTTGAGGTGATATCCGAATTAAAACCGGATTTGATTATTGCTGATGTTCAGCGTCACAGCGCGATTTATGACGATTTGAAGACTATCGCACCGACGTTAATACTAAAAAGTCGCGGTGAATCTTATAAAGAGAACTTAATATCGTCGCAAAAAATTGGTGTTGTCGTGAATCAAGATGACAAAATGCAACGTCGCATTGATCAACATAACAACACCATGATGCGTTACAAGAAAGAGCTTGAGTCATTTTCGGGTACGACAGTTCAATTTGCCGTAACGACGGATAAAGGTATGTGGTTACATAGTCCAGTGGCGTATGCAGGGGGTGTTATTGATGTGTTAGGGCTTTCTAGCCCAATGCCTAATGAGAACAAAGTCGCCTCGGTAGAAATTACATTAGAGCAATTGTTAAAGTTGAACCCAGATTACTTATTAGAAGGTCGCTATACCAAAACGACGGTACTCGATCATTGGAAAAAACAGCCGTTATATCAATTATTGAAGATCAACAATGATAAACAGTTAATCGATGTTTCAGCGCCATTATGGTCATTAAGTCGAGGTATGCTTGCGGCTGAAGGTATGGCTGAAAACTTAACGAATATAGTCAAATAAACGATGCCTCAAGTGATAGAAAAAACCAAACTGATGATGCTCGTCGCGATCGTAGCCGCAACCGCTATATTCAGTTTGTTTGTTGGGGCATCGGATCTCTCGTTTACACAAGTGATTGAAACATTGGTGTTTGGTGGGCAACAAGACTTTATTATTAACGAATACCGCTTGCCTCGAATCGTGTTAGCGATCGGAGTGGGTGCCGGGCCAGTATCAGTGTTTCGGTGTGTGGTACCATCAGTTTTGTGGGATTACTCTCGCCCCATATTGCGAGAATGTTATTTGGCCATAACCATAAATTATTGGTGCCAGCTTCGGCATTATTAGGCGCATTACTGGTTCTTGTATCGGACTCATTGGCTCGTGGTATTCAACCACCTTTAGAGTTGCCCGCAGGCATATTGACTGCGATCGTCGGCGCACCTTATTTTATTTACCTATTAAAACGTTATAAGGGTTGGTAATGATCACCACTCAAAATTTACAAGTTGCCTACGGTGAGAATGTCATTATTGATGACTTAACTTTGTCGATTCCAAAAGGAAAAATTACGGCGTTAATTGGCCCTAATGGTTGTGGTAAATCAACGCTACTAAAGACGCTGTCGCGAATTAATACACCAAAATCAGGAGCGGTATTACTAGATGATAAAGCGTTAACGTCGATCCCTGATAAAAAGTTGGCGCAACAATTGTCTTTACTGCCTCAAGTACTGTCGAGTCCAGAGGGGATCACTGTACGTAAACTCATTGAATACGGTCGCTCTCCTTATTTATCGCACTGGGGCAAATTGTCTCAATCTGATAAAGACATGGTTGAATTTGCGATGAAAGAAACGGGCGTCGATACATTAGCGGATACGTTGATGGAGTCCTTATCGGGTGGACAGCGTCAACGAGCATGGATTGCGATGATTCTTGCTCAAGATACTGATATCGTGATGTTAGATGAACCGACGACGTATCTCGACCTTTGTCATCAAATTGAGTTGATGAAGCTGATGCGAGATATGAATAATAAAGGGAAAACGGTGATTGTGGTATTGCATGACTTGAACCAAGCTTGCCGCTATTGTGATCATTTGATTGTGTTAAAAGAGGGTAATTTAATCACTCAAGGTGAACCGAAAGAGATTTTTACCAGTACATTATTAAAGAGTGTATTTACCCTAGATGCGATGGTAATGAAAGACCCGATATCCGATACGCCGATGTGTATCCCATTGTATTAAATATTTTATAATCGTGTATAGCTTTCGCCTATACTCATAGCCATAACGGATAGAAAAGGAATATGTGATGTTAAGTGCCGCAATGGTCGAGAGACTCAATGAACAGATTAATCTTGAATTTTATTCTTCAAACCTGTATTTGCAAATGAGTGCATGGTGTGAAGATAAAGGATTTGATGGTGCAGCCGAGCTTTTGAAAGCGCATGCTGATGAAGAGCGTGAGCATATGCAGCGTTTATTTACTTATGTCAGTGAGACTGGAGCGCTTCCGATTCTAGGTAGTATCGATGCGCCACCTCATGAGTTCGATGGCCTGTTGGATATTTTTAAGCAAACATTAGCGCATGAGCAGCTGATTACAAAAGCGATTAATGATCTTGCGCATACGGCGTTTAATAATCAAGATTACTCGACGTTTAACTTCTTACAATGGTATGTTGCAGAGCAGCATGAAGAAGAGAAGCTATTCAAAGGCATCATTGATAAAATTGACATGGT
Organism: Vibrio sp.; assembly: GCA_028131545.1. Taxonomy (GTDB): domain Bacteria; phylum Pseudomonadota; class Gammaproteobacteria; order Enterobacterales; family Vibrionaceae; genus Vibrio. The sequence goes on from JAOICL010000053.1 coordinate 10,677, forward strand.
GGGTGAAGATGGCAAAGCGCTTTTCTTTATTGATAAAGACCTACTGTTATTGGCGACGAATAAGCCTGGCTCAATCATGGCTCCGAATTCGACTGTTTAACGCGTCGTTTATTTTCAGGTTATAGTCTTAATTAAAACCGAGCGTTATGCTCGGTTTTTTACATCTAACAAATTGAACAATATTACCGATTAGTACAAAAAACCAACAGAGGTTTGTTGTTCAGAAGAATGGGTAATTTGATTAACACCTTCTCCATTAACATAAGCATTAGGGGCTTCGACGAGTACTTTATCACCTTTTTTTGATATGTTGACTGACACTCCAAATAGTTGATTTTTCTGCGGTATTGGGGACTTCAAGTGCCTGTCTAGATTCCAGTTATTATTAAAAAACCTATAAACTCTGACCACTCCACTATCTAAATAGTCTTCACCGACTTGCTGCGGTTCAATATTGTTTATACCTGCATCTAATGCTGTATCACTATCTGAACCTACAATAAATGCGGTTCCATCGTAATTGAATTCAACTGAGATTGTTAAAAAGTGTTCGCCTACTCGTACTTCATTTTCTAATGCCCAAGATGAATTATTATTAGAATAAATATTAAGATCGGTGTTCCCTTCGCTGATACTATTTGAAACGATAATCTTATTACCATCACCACTTATATCATAGGTGACTGGTAACATAGAGGGGATGCTAATGTCACTAATCAACGAGTTCCCTTTTGATCTTAAAACCTCAATTGAATTCCCTTGTAAGCTCGAAGCTAAAAGGTAACCTCCATTATCTGAGATCTTAATGTTTGATAAGTTTAATGTGTAATAATCATCAAACGCTTTATTCCACGATGCCCCATCTTTTTTATACATGCTTAATATGGCATTAGGGCTACTAAAAGGGATCTCATTTGTTAGCAGTGTTTTACCATCTTTAGATAAAGTAATTTGAACGTCTTTAGATGAATAAGAAAAGCTTGATGTTTGACTATATTCATTACCTTGCCATTCAAAGATCGTCACTTCGGTTGTGCTCTTTTCTCTGTCTATACTAGACACTGCGATTGTCGAAAAATCACCACTGGCTTTAAAATCACGAACTCCATTTGTAATTTTTGGAGTAAAGCTTCTATCCCATATCCCATTGACTTCTTTATATATCACTAAGCGATTTCCATTTGATATAATATCATTAGCACGACCAATAATCTGCTTTCCATCATCGCTGAGAGTAAGATCTGAAAGATGACTAAATGAACCAATTAAGCCATTGGATATATTGACATCTAGCTCTAATTCTTGGGAGCAAAGTTGTTCATTATTATAGTGTACATGAACAAATAACTTAGTATTTAAGGATAGTAAGGCTGTATTTAGGTATGTTGTAGTTTGTAAATCATTTGTTTGTGCTAATGGGATGCAAAACTGTTCGTCATCTTGCTTACAAAGCGTATATTGAACTGGTCCATGTGTCATAGAAGTTTCTGCACTGTCCCAATTTGCAGTTATGTATCCGACTTTCCCAGATGCACCTGAACTATTATTAGCTGTCACTTCATTAAAAGTGAAATTGGTGAGAGAATCTGAATCATCACAAGATAACTGGTGACTTGGGCTATTTGTAGCGTTATCTGATGAGTCTGTTTGTTCATCATAATATGCCTCTTCAGAGCTACCATTACATGCAGCGAGAAGCAAAGCCATTGATAATATTGACATCTTATGTGTTAAATTCATTTTCTGACTAACCTAATTATTATTCAAGGTTACATTAACGGCTTTCTAACGTTAATCGTCATAGGAATGTGATTTTAGGTCAAAAAACATACAAACCATAGGGGGCTTAACCATCTCTCGAATTAATAGATTTTGCATAATGTATATAAGAGAAAGTAACAATGGATTATCTGAGCTCGTTAGAATTTTTTATTGGTGAGATGGTGTCGTTAATATCGATAATCTAGAGTTGACTTAGCCAGCCAAGGGCTAACAAAGAACCAAAGACCTTTAAAACTGCGGGTGCGAATCATTCTGTGGTGTATACACATAAAAAGGACGTTGTAGAAAAGAAAGGATATTATAGGAAAGTTATTAGCTAATAATACAACTTGAGTCTCAATATAAATTGAGCTTAGTTGTATATGAGACTTTATTTATTCACAATCTAAAAGGTCAGTTTAAAGGAATAATAAAAATGACCCAAGGAAAATCTGGAATCACGCTAGGTCACTGCTCTATCAATGGAGTTGAGTTTTCTAAATCCAGTAAGAACACACTGATAACCATTCGATATAAGTTTGAGATGCATAAGAATCTTGTCTACCTAGCAGGGACTAGTGTTGTTATGGATATCTTTATTAACCCAGATAGTGCTTACGATAAGCTTTGGAATATCAGTGGTTATGATTGGAAATCATTTAGAGATACAGTCGGCGGGATGAAAAAAGTAATTAAGGAAGTGGTGAGAAAGCTGGCTACGCCGATGATATGGCAAACAAAAGGTAAATAACAAGAATTTTGGAGGTGTGTCGCTGATGCAACGCTTTAATTTAAGTTTACTATCTTTGTGCTGTTTATCTTTTACAGCAACCGGTAACGAGTGGAAGTTTGATGATGCTCTAGCGGTACACGAAGAAAGACTAGAAGAATGTACCCACATTCTTAAACACAATCAGGAACCATTCCCTACAACGTCATGGTTTAGCAGTCTTACAACCAAGCAGCAAAAACAAGTCATCGGATATATCGCCTTTTTTAATGATGAACAATGTTCAAAAGATACCAGAGAAAAAGCGTTAGAGCTTACTGATCACATTACTGAAAAAAGTGAGCGAAACAATATGAGAGAGCTCTTATCTGAGTACCCAATAGAATACCTAATAGAAGATATAGATAAAGCTAGAGTAATGGAAGTGAGGGCAATGTATAAAGAACCTTACCTTCCTTTGGGTGTTATTGAAGAGTTAGGGCTAGAGTAAAAAAGAACAGGGGATGTATGGAAGAAAAAGTAGACAGATTAAGTCTTTATAAAGCGTCTCATGCCGTAGGTCTGAACCTTACAACGCATTAATGTTAGGGGATTTCTGAACAGAAATCATGTTCATATTGCCAAATTACAAATTTAAAAAGTCATTTTAGGTGAATTAAAAATCGAAAACCTTTGCTATATATCTCATAATGCTCTTTGAGTAATAGCCACTTCAAAAGTGATAATTTACGCTTATGAGTGTAATAGAGGTGCATTTTGCTCCCTAATAAATTGTTATATTCACCAAGCTTAACAATTAAATCCGTATTGGCTCCGTACAATTTGCACTTTGGTCGTTTAAATCTTATACTCAAGTTAATTACGGAATTACTCCGTACAATTGGAGGTTTTATGGCTACTGCAAGACTTGATATTCGCTTGGATGAAGAAATCAAAGCTAAGGCTGAGAAAGCTTCAGCTTTACTTGGTTTAAAAAGCTTAACTGAATACGTTGTTCGTTTAATGGACGAAGATTCAACTCAGGTGATTTCTGAACATGAAAGCATCACTGTTGAAGCAAATGTATTTGACCAATTCATGATTGCTTGTGAGGAGGCTAAAGCTCCGAATAAAGCATTACTTGAAGCTGCGGCATTTACTAAAAATGGTGACTTTAAGTGAGTTATTCCAAGACTTTTAAAGAATTGGATAAATCACAACACGATAGAGCATCATTTGACTGCGATGAAAAAGAGTTAAATGATTTCATCCAAACTCAAGCCGCTAAACATATGCAAGCAGGTATCAGCCGCACTATGGTTTTGCCTGCTTCTGTGCCACTGCCAAATCAAAAATATCCAATTTGTTCATTTTATAGTATTGCACCAAGTTCGATTAGCCGTGATACGTTGCCACAAACGATGGCTAAAAGATTACCACGCTATCCAATTCCTGTTTTCCTTTTAGCTCAATTGGCAGTTCATAAAGAATTTCATGGAAGTGGGTTAGGTAAAATTAGCTTAATCAAAGCTCTCGAATATCTTTGGGAAATTAACTCTCACATGAGAGCTTATGCCATTGTTGTTGATTGTTTAACTGAACAGGCAGAGTCATTCTACGAAAAATATGGTTTCGAGGTTCTCTGTGAAATCAATGGTCGTGTAAGAATGTTCATTCCTATGAAAACAGTCGGTCAGTTATTCACTGTTTAAGGGGATGTATGCTAACCCTAAA
>JAOICL010000054.1 GCA_028131545.1 Vibrio sp.
GCGCTTGCAGCAGTGACTATTTCTCCAACTCTTTTTGCTGCTGAAGAAGTGAATGTGTATTCCTATCGCCAGCCATTTCTAGTTGAGCCAATGTTTAAAGAATTCACAAAAGAAACAGGCATCAAAGTGAATGTTAACTTTGCTAAGAAAGGGATGGTTGAAAAGCTAAAGCAAGAAGGGGAATATAGCCCAGCAGATGTCTTATTAACGACGGATATTAGCCGTCTTGTTGAGTTTAGCCAAAACAACGTTGTTCAATCTGTTGATAGCAAAGTGATTGAAGCGAATGTGCCAGCACAATACCAAAGCAGCGATAATGAGTGGTTTGCATTAACAGTGCGTACTCGTAATGTGTATTCATCTCGAGATCGTGTTGGAAAACTCGGTGAAGAGTTTGATTATTTAGATCTCGCGAATGCAGACTACAAAGGTAAAGTGTGTACACGCAGTGGTAAGCACCCTTATAACGTGTCATTGGTTTCTTCTATGATTGCACATCATGGAGAAGCAAAAACAGAAGAGTGGCTAGAAGGTGTTAAAGCGAACTTAGCTCGCAAACCACAGGGCAATGATCGTGCTCAAGTGAAAGCGATTAAAGAAGGGCTATGTGATGTTTCTTTAGGTAATAGTTATTACCTAGGAAAAATGGTGAATGATAAAGAGCAGAAAGCATGGGCTGATGCAGCATACATTAACTTTCCAAACCAAGCATCGACAGGAACACATGTGAATGTGTCTGGTATGGCTATGGCGAAATATGCCCCTAATAAAGATAACGCTCAAAAGTTAATGGAATTTTTAACGGGCGATAAAGCACAGAAAATGTACGCTGAAGTTAACTATGAATACCCTGTTAAAGAAGGCGTTAAGCGTTCAGAACTGGTTGCATCATGGGGAGACTTTAAAGCCGATACTGTAGAACTCGAAACTGTCGCGGCAAATCACGATAAAGCGATTCGCCTTCTTGATAAAGTGAAGTTTGATCTTTAGTGGCGTAACTCATTGACTAGGGTGAGGTAATAAAGGTATAAAGAAGGCGAATCTAGATGAGATATATTCTCAATATTATTTGCCTTTATTTTGAAATTATTATTACACTTATAGAATGAAAAAAAGCCTCATATTTTGGAAAACCAGTAGCTATGCTTTTGCCATTCTACTGGTTTTGCCTATTTTAGCGATAGTCTATCAATCCTTTGGTGATACCGGGGATATTTTCTCTCATCTATTATCTACCGTTTTACCCACCTATGTACTCAATACTTTTTTACTGACGTTCGGCGTCATGGTCTTGAGTTTTTTGTGGGGAGTACCTAGTGCTTGGCTAATTGCTATGTGTAAGTTGCCTGGCAGTAAAATACTGCAATGGGCGCTCGTATTACCATTAGCGATACCAGGCTACATTGTTGGCTATCTCTATACTGAATGGTTTGACTTTGCAGGTCCGATTCAGATTACTCTGAGAGAGGTAACAGGGTGGAGTCATCATGACTATTGGTTCCCCGATTTTAGAACCATTGGTGGAGCGGCGTTTGTTTTATCTTTAGTTCTTTATCCTTATGTGTACTTGCTTTGTCGAACGGCATTTATGGAGCAAAATACATCCATTCTACAATCCGCTCGATTGCTTAAGTGTTCTCTGATTCGTACTTTTTTCTCGATATCGTTACCTTTAATTCGTCCTTCTATTGCTGTCGCTCTTTCATTAGTTGCAATGGAAACGATTGGCGACTTTGGCACCGTTAATTACTTTGCAGTTGCAACATTAACAACAGCGGTGTATGACACGTGGTTAGGGATGTCTAACCTATCTGCTGCTGCAAAAATATCATCGTTAATGTTATTGATGATCCTTTTATTGATCAGTGCTGAACGTTATAGTCGCCGACGTCAAAAATTGTATCAAAGTTCCTCTTCTAAAAATGAAGAGACCAAACTGGTTTTGACTGGGTATAAAAAATGGTGCGCCTTAATTTGGTGCTGGGGGTTAGTCTGTTTAGCCTTTATTTTACCGTTGTTACAATTGATTCAATATGCCTACATTTACTTAGAGCAAAGTTGGACACAAGAATTTCAAAGCTATGCGATGAACAGTTTAAAAGTCTCTTTCTTTGCTGCTGTCGTGGCGGTTTTGGTTGGATTAGTTGTGAATTTTTATCAACGTTTACATGGTCGAGTTTCTTCTGTTATCCCTATTCGACTGGCTTCACTAGGCTACGCTTTACCTGGCACGGTATTAGCGATTGGTATTTTAGCGCCTGTGACTGCGATCGATCATGTTATCAATGATGTTGCAAAGTGGATGGAGTGGGGCAGGCCAGGTTTGATATTATCTGGAACGATGGTGGCCTTAATCTTTGCGATGGTAGTCCGCTTTTCTGCGGTCGCGATTGGTAGTATTGAAAGTAGTTTAAATAAAGTTCCTCCATCTTTAGATATGGCCGCTCAAACAATGGGGTACCCGGCCAATAAAATGCTTCTTAAAATCCATTGGCCATTAATTCAGAAAGGGGTATTGGTGGCTGGCTTATTGGTTTTTATGGAATCGATGAAAGAATTGAATGCAGCGTTATTATTACGCCCTTTTAATTTTGAAACCCTTGCAACTTATGTGTATAACTATGCATCTGATGAGCAGTTAGAAGTGGCTGCTTTCCCTGCTATTTTACTGGTCATAACGGGATTAATCCCTTTAATTATTGTTAATCGTTCTATGGAGAAAGCACATTAATGACGACAGCTCTATCTATAAAAAATCTGACCTGTAAATATGGTGATCAAACGATATTGAAATCGTTATCTCTCGATGTGGAATCAGGAGAAATCGTGTGCTTACTTGGAGCCAGTGGTTGTGGTAAAACGACTCTACTTAAAGCTTTTGCTGGTTTGTTGCCCTTGGATTCTGGTCATATATCATTAAATGATCGCTTAATTGATGATGGTCATACTTGGTTGCCACCAGAGAAGCGTAATATAGGCATGATATTTCAAGACTATGCGTTATTTCCTCATCTCACGGTAGAGCAAAACGTCAAGTTTGGGCTGCATGGTTGGTCGAAAGAAGCGAAAGCGGTCAAAGTGCAAGAAATGCTAGAACTGGTGCATTTATCTGGGTTTGAATCTCGTTACCCTCATCAGCTGTCTGGAGGGCAACAGCAACGAGTCGCTATTGCTCGTGCTTTGGCGTATGGCCCGGATTTATTACTTTTAGATGAGCCTTTCTCTAATATAGATACTCAAGTTCGTCATGGTCTCATTCAAGAGATTCGCAGTATTTTTAAAAAACAAGGTGTTACTGCTATCTTTGTTACGCACAGCCGAGAAGAGGCGTTTGCTTTTGCTGATAAGATGGCGGTAATGAATCATGGTGTGATAGAACAATTTGGTTCATCAAGTGAATTGTACTTTAAGCCTTCGAGTAAGTTTGTCGCTGACTTTCTGGGAGGGGGGAGTTATTTGCCTGCAAAACGTATTTCAGATACCGATTTTGAGAGTACTTTAGGCACATTTAAAGCGACGACTCAAGCTGACATTGGAATGGGTGACCTATGTGATTTGCTCATTCGACCTCAGCAATTTCATGCTGAACCGCTCAAGCAGGGTGAGGTCAACATAAGAACTCACTTTAAAGCTAAGGTGACAGAGCAATTATTTATGGGTGATCATTGTCGATATACAGTGAAAGCCAGTGGATACGATTTGACGGTGACATCTCACTTCCCATTGCTTATCGAGCAAGACGTTATTGTTTCTTTGGAAGGTGAGCAGTCGCTCTTGGCTTTTGAACATGGTTAAACGAGGCACTTAATGACGAAGACCCCTTGTATCGGTGTCTGTAAAAATGTAGAAGGCATCTGTTCTGGTTGTTATCGAACAATGACTGAAATTTTAGAATGGCGCGATTATACCCAAGAAAGAAGAGCTAATATAATGCAACAAACTCGTTCTGAAATCAGTACGCATTCATGCCCTAGCTGTACGAAACCGACGTATTGTGGGATTGCTGATGGTCAAACATCATGTTGGTGTTTTGATGTTGAAGTGAAGTCGTGTGAAAACAAGAAAGAAAAAACATGCTTATGTAGAGCATGCTTGATGAAGCTCAAAGTAAAATAAACATCACCTATCAATAAACAGAGGTAAGTGATGTTTATTGATAGGTATTATAGCGCTAAAAATGCTTTCACTTGATCTCTCACTGCTTCTGCTGTTTTTTGATCTTTCATTTCAGCAAAAATACGTAATAAAGGTTCTGTGCCAGAAAAACGAGCGATCACCCACCCGCCATTTTTAAAGTATACCTTTGCTCCATCATCATAGCTGACTTTGTCTATCTCATACTCAAAATCAGGAAGCTGTTTTTCTACATAAATTTTATGATAGAGGGCGTCTTTTTGAGCGGGTTTAAACGTACAATCCCCTTCAGCGGTATAGGCATAGCCGTATTGAGCGTAGATTTCATCTAATAATTCAGATAGTTTTTTACCCGTTACAGAGATCATTTCAACAAGAAGGCTGGAGGCGAATACCCCATCTTTCCCTTTGATGTGTCCTCTGATGGTTAAACCACCAGAGCTTTCTCCACCGATTAATGAGTCATCTGCTTCCATTTGTGAGCTAATATGCTTAAAGCCTACTGGAACCTCAAAGCTTTTCTCACCATGAGCGGCTGCAATTTTATCTAACAGGTGTGTCGTTGCAATGTTACGAACAACTGAACCCGACCAGCCTTTGTATTTTAAAAGGTAATAATAAAGTAAGATTAATACTTCATTTGGGTGAATAAAATTACCTTTCTCATCGATGATCCCTAAGCGATCGGCATCGCCATCGGTACCAATACCAATATCGTAACCTTCGGCGGCTACAAGATGTTTTAAACGGTATAATGTCGCCGCATTAGGTGATGGCATTAATCCTCCAAAATCGGGGTTTTTACCATCATTGATCACATCGACATCACAACGACCATTGATTAATACCGTCTGTAGCGCATTTTTAGCTACGCCAAACATCGGGTCAATTAAAACGCGCAAATTCGCTTTTTTAATGGCTTCAATATCAATGAAATTAATAATAGAGTCAACAAAGTCATTCATTGGATTAATGAGCGTAACGAGCTTAGACTCAATAGCGATATCAAAGTCCAGCGATTTTACTTTATCTAAGGTGAGGTGTTCTATTTGTTCTTCTATTTTTTGAGTAATCACTTCATCAGCATCACGTCCACCTTCAATGAAGACTTTGATGCCATTGTAATCAGCAGGGTTATGTGAAGCGGTGATACATGCTGAGTAAGCGCAGTTCATTTCCTTTGCTTTAAACATAACAATAGGAGTAGGAACAAACTTATTGATATAACTGACCTTAATACCATTTCCTGCTAGGACCTCTGCAAACCATTGACTGGCCTTATCAGAGAGAAAGCGACGGTCATAACCGATGATAAATCCACGTTCAGCAACACCTTCATTATTAATGATATTAGCAATGGATTGCGCTACTAATTTGACATTATCTCGAGTAAACTCTTCACCGATAAAGGCGCGCCAACCGCCGGTACCAAACTTAATCATAATTATCTCCTTAAAAAAAATGGCGCTTCATCTTCGAATCGAATAGTGAAGCGCCATGGTTCTTTTTTATTTGTTAGTCATTTTTATTCGTTAGTGATTAACCGAGAGTGACAATCACTTCATTAATTGAGCCTTCAGGCTGAATAGGGACACTCCCAACGATGCTTTCCCCATTAAGCGTCATAGATTTCACGCCCTTGCTGACTGAATCCGGGTTTTTAACTTCAATGTTATAGGTTGCTCCACGCCATTGACGTACAACCTCAAAACCTGGCCAGCTGGTTGGAATACATGGATCAATATTTAATCCAGCAAAACCAGTTTGAACACCAAGAATAAAATTCGTTACAGCGAAATAAGCCCAACCGGAGGTGCCCGTTAACCATGGGTGATTTGCACGACCATGATCTTGGTGATCGCGCCCCATGATGAACTGTACGTAGGAGTAAGGTTCTGCGATGCGTTTTTCAATCATGTCATTTTGGTTGTACGGATTGAGCGCGTCATAAAATTTCATTGCTCGATCACCGCGTCCTAGCTTGGTTTCTGCTACCCATGCCCACGGATTTGGGTGTGAGAAGATGGCACCGTTCTCTTTGACACCTTGATAGACGCGCGTAACGAAGCCAATATCATCATTCGGTGTTGCAAAGGAAGGGGAATTGAGGTGTAAGCCATATTCAGAGTAGAGATTTTCATCTACGGCATCCATGGCTTTTGCGCCACGTTCACCCGTAGAAAGGCCAGAAAGAACCGCTAACGTATTGGATTCTAAATGCACTCGACCTTCTTTTTGTTGCGCTGTCCCTATTTTGTCACCGTGCTTCGTTAAACCGCGGATATACCAACCGCCTTCGTCATCCCACAGGTGTTGTTCACAGGCGTCTTTAACACCATCAGCCATGTTAGTGTATTTTTGTACATCGGCGTCATGACCAAGGTACTGTGCCAGTGCAATGAATTCATCCAATGCCCAGTAGTGCAGGAATGACACCATCGCTGATTCACCACCGCCTAGGTTTAAACAGTCATTCCAGTCAGCTCGTAGCCCTTTACAGATACCCGTTTGACCAACGTATTCGGCAGAGAAATCTAGTGCTGCTTTCATGTGCTCATAAACCGTCGCCTCTCCACCATCAGCGTAAGGAATGACTTCATCAAAGAAAGAATCTTCACCGGTTTCCATGACATATTTACAAATGGTTGGCACGATCCATAAATGATCATCAGAACACGTATCATCAATACCGTGAATCTTGTCTTCATCTGAAGGTGTTGGAACAACCGTTGGTGATTTTGACGGTTCTACATCGGCTTTTTCAGGATCGAACCAATCAGGATCAAATAGATGCAAGCCATAGCCAGCTTTGACTTGACCACGTAGTAAATCAACGAGGCGTTTGCGTGTCATTTCTGCATTTGAGTGCGGTACTGATATGGCATCTTGCGCGGTATCACGGTAACCCAAACCAGTACGTCCACCAACTTCAATGAAAGAAGCAAAACGAGACCAAACAACACAGGTTTCAGCTTGGTAAAGGGTCCAAGCATTCGTCATGGCATCTAGGCCTTTATTTGGCGACGTGACCTGGAATTTATTACAACGTTCATCCCAGTGTGCCTTAATACCAGCAAAAGCGACATCAACTTGAGTCAGATCTTGGTATTTAGAGCGTAATCGCTCCCCATTACCTTTACCGATGCCGAGAATGTAGGCAAAACGAACTTCTTCACCAGGCTGAATAGTGAATTGCTTATGCAATGAACCACAGTGGTTATTACAGGTTTGCGCGCTATTCGAGCATTGACCCTTTTCAACGGCAATGGGGTTGGCTTCATCACGATAAAGGCCGAGGAAAGCGTCACGTTGACCATCGTAGGAATCAGGAGAAAAAGTGGAGGCAAGGTAATAAAAACCTTCATGCTCATTCGTGTTGTAATAAAGGTCGTATTCGATCACGCCATCGTTATAAGCGGTACCGGCAGAGTACAAAGACATCTGATGGTTCTGGTTATCTGATGCGATATGACTGAAAGAAAATTCAACAAAGGAAAACGCACTGATCGTACGTGGTTTATCGGATGTATTCTTGAGCACGACATCCCAAATTTCAGCATCTTCGCCTTTCGGGACAAAAAGCGTTTTTTCCGCTTCAATGCCGTTATAGTCACATTTAAATTTAGAGTAAGAGAGGCCATGACGTATTTCGTAAGACGCCTCATCTAAACTTTTGGCAACCGGTTGCCATGAGATGGACCAATAATCACCGGTTTCATCATCACGTAAATACACGTAGTGCCCAGGACGGTCGAAACTCGCATTAGGACGGAATTTTGTGACACGATTATGCTCAGGAGAGTTATAAAAAGAGTACCCACCAGCATTGTGTGAAATAACCGTACAAAACTTTTCAGTGCCTAAGTAGTTCGTCCAAGGTGCTGGAACGTCAGGTCGTGTGATAACGTACTCACGGTTATCATTGTCAAAATATCCGTATTTCATCTCTGTTCCTCGTTGATGATGATGGTGATGGTGATGATATATTACTTTTAGTGAGAGTAAGTCTAAGTAAATTACTCAGCAATAAGAAAAAAAACCCTTTACCAAGGTTTGCGATAGAGTGCACCTTTTTTCTCTAAAAGAGGAAGATGTGTACACAATCTGTTTACAAAATCAGGCCATGATTTTTGATTTGTATCAGTCCAGCAGGTCTCGGACATGGCCAGTAATCGAGGGAATAGCATGTGATCTAAACGAGCTTGATCCTGAATATGTTCTGTCCATATAGCACATTGTAAGCCAACCACTTTATCCCTTAATGGAGAATCGCTTTCAATATCTTTTAATGGGAAGTAGCTATAGGTGTCTTCCAAAGAGACAACGCCAGCCCATCCTGAACCATATTCACTGGTTGCATTGCTTTGCACAATATCAAAGTAAGTATTTTGTGCTGGCTGTAAAATGACATCATAACCTTTGTGTGCACATAGCAACGCCGCTTCTTCATTTTGCCAAGAATAGATGACGGTATTGGTACTTACTTTATCGCCATATTGCGCTTCCTCCCAGCCAACCATACGTTTACCTAACGATGTTAATTTCTTTTCAACATAGCGTAAGAGGTGACCTTGTAATTCCATGGGGTCATAGTAGTAGTGTTCTTTCATTAAAATATGACAAAGAGGGCTTTTTTCCCAAACACCTTTAGGGACTTCATCAGCACCGATATGGAACCAAGTAGCAGGGAATAGAGCGGCAACTTCTTCGATAACCGCATCCAAGAAATGATAGGTTCCCTCTAAACCAGGATTGAGTACATTATCGTTATACGCTTGTACGCTGCGGTATTCGCTTTTATCGTCTTGTTCGATAAGCAGCATCGGCAGTGCTTTAATGGCGGCGCGGCAGTGACCTGGAATATCAATTTCAGGAATGACATCAATGCCTCTTTCTTGAGCATATTCGATGACTTCTTTGATTTCTTTTTGGGTATAAAAGCCACCATGACGTTCATTAATATGGCTAAATTGAGGTTCTAGTGTTTCATTTGGCCCTCTAAATGCACCGTATTTTGTGAGCTCAGGCAGTGCTTTAATTTCAATTCGCCAACCTTCATCATCGGTCAAATGCCAATGAAATACATTGAACTTATATAGAGCAAGGAAGTTAATGACGCGCTTAACTTCATCAACGGTATAGAAATGTCGTACACAATCAAACATCATACCGCGGTAGCGATAGTGAGGCTGATCTTCAATATGGCATAAAGGAAGCAAATAACCGTCGTTACTGCTATTGATTAGCTGGAACAGAGAAGCACAGGCATTAAGGAATCCCTTTGGATTATTCGCGATGACTGTTATCTGTGTTGCGGTGATGCTGAGCTGATACGCTTCATCATTGAGTTGTTTATTGTGTTCAAAGATGATATCCGCGGCTTCGTCACATTGCGCGTGATGCAAACTGAGGTCGTAGGTTTGCTTGATTTCAGCATGAAACCAATCGTACGCTAACATTGCATCTGGATGTAATACGACGGCACTAGAAGGGGTTAACATTCGCTGACCATCTTTCAGCTTGATGTTACTCGGCTGTGGAATTAATGGATGATCTGATGGTGTCTGTGGTGGCGTTAATAAAGAAAATGGTATTTCTTCATGGGGCAATTGTAATGTATTCACTTTGACAGGAAAATTAACGCCATCGATGATCACGCAGGCATCTTTGATCCCTTCTGAGTACAATTTAAAAGGCTGGCTTGCAAATGAGAATTCAATATCAAACGTTGAATGTTTGTCTAACGTTATAGATTCTTCAGGAAGGTATTGGCAAAAACTACCGATTTGTTCGATCTTTCCAGCACTAATACTGCTTGGGTCGATAAAACGTTCAAATATAAAATTCAGTTGCCAGTTTTTTATTTGTTTTTCTGACGTGTTGCGTAGAGTTAGTTGGAATTGACACAGATTGTTCGCATCAGAGGTGACACGTAAAGACAATTCTAAATTCATCGACTTTCGACCCTTAAGGACAGCATTAATGGTAGGTTATACCTTTAACCTAGCATAGTATTTTTTACGGAATAACGACACATCCTGTTCGTTGGAATCAAGTTCAAAAGATTGATATTTTTTCTGATATTTTTTTGAGTTCTGACTCATTTATTAACAATCAAATGCCCTCTAGATAGCGAATGCTGGCTAGAGAGTATTTGATGTAAGGTTCTGTTTTTAATTGGTATAAGTTACGGCAAGTAATAACCAAGCAGCATGTGGGATCCACTGTTCCCCCCAGCGCCAGTTTTGTAACATATCATCACAATAGGGGGCAGGATCGAAGGCGATATCAGACTCGTCATTGAAACCCGATGTAATGCCATTACATACTCCACCTTTTGCATTATAAAAACCTAAATCAGGTAAGTAGTTTGGATTATTAAATCCATGGCCATCCAACATGCATTGATTAAATGGGTTCAAGCCTAGAATCCAGTTTAGACAATGCTTTGAGTATATTTGCATTTCCTTTTGTAAAGATACGGTCAAATAAGGTTGAGCAATCTGAGCCATCGCCGCTAATGAGCCTAATCGAGCATTTTCTCCTTGCCACCAATAACCCGTTTCATTGTTGTGAGGCATAAAAAACTGACTTTTTTTATCAGAATAAAGTGCTTTAGTATATTGTCTTGGGTAGCCTAATGGGTTGGCGACTTCATTGGTAATTCGATGCTCAAATAAGCAAGAATTTTCAATCGTTTGAATAGCTTTATCTCGAAGAACCTTATCTTTCTCAATATCCAAATAGCGGCATAAAGCAATGACAGGTAACCCTGCTTCGGCTGCATGGTAGTATGGTCGAGATCCATCGTCGTTGGCTGACCAAAAATGTGAGATATTATCATCGCTCATTTGCTTAGATTGTAAACGATGAGCCCAGTATTGTGCTTGAGATAGATAATGGGTTTCTTTAGTGGCTAGATGTAACTCGATAGCAGCGAGTAAAGCACAATAATCATCAATGATGTTATTTTCACCATTAGATGTATATTCATGCTGGTGAGTTTCTAAATGTTGGTATCCTTTTATTGCTGCATCTAAGTACTCTTTCTGTTGAAACTCACCTGATTGGTCTAATGTTGATGCTCTTGCAAGGGCTGCAATTGAGACGCCAGCACCTTCTCTAAAGGACGCTTGATAAGCATCGTAACGAAGACCATCTTGTCCTTCAAAAATACAAAGCTCACGACGTTTTGGATCTTTACTCCAATTATCAAACACATTCGTAAAAAAGTACCCATCAGGATGCTGCATTCGAACCAAAAAGTCGGCCCCAAAGGTTATTTCATCGATCAATCGTTGCTTTAAAAAAGTTTTATTTGTTAAAGTGTCATGACGATGAGAAAGCGCTTGTAGCATATTCCAGATAACCATCGGGATCTGCTGTGGGTTCATATAGTGCCCAACGGATAAATGAGTTAGATATTTACTCACATCACCAGAAGCATCATACCAGCCTCCTTTAACATTAAAGCGTTCTTCAGAATTAAAAACAGGGACGGATTCATCCTGTTTATTCCATATGCTACTGCATCGTTGTGAATGGAAATAATGTAAGAGATCAGAGAAGGTGATTTCGAACAGGAGATCGTCTTTGATCATGAAAGGGTAGGATCGTTCTTGCCCATATTGAAAATAAAACTCACCGCTTTGTCGAAATTCAGAGAAATCGATATTGGAATAGGCGGGGGTTTGCCAATGATCGGTTACTTGTGCTTCGTGTATCGTAAATTGGGTGATGAGCTCATGAGTCTTAGCGTTATGTAGATGAAGTAAATGGTTTTTATCGTTAAGAGACTTTTGGTAACTCAGCGTACTTTTATCGCTAGAAATACAAGATACCGCTACAAATTTATGATCTGAGCATGCATAGCCAATATGGTTAGTAAGAATAGGCATAGTGGTTTTTATAATCAACGTATTTAGGGAAGAAAATAGAAAAGCCGAAGCATAATAATGCTTCGGCTTTCTTCGTTTATTGAATCCTTAATCTTCGTACAAGTAACAACGCACGAAGTGATTTTCAGATAACTGCGTCACTGCTGGTAGTTTTTCTGAACATTTCGCTGTTGCGTGTGGGCAACGAGCGGAAAATGGGCAGCCAAATGAATCTGGTGTCCATAGTGGTATTTCACCTTGTTCTCCACGCAATTTATCGTGAATGGATTTACTTGGATCGGGAACCGCTGAGATCAATAACTGAGTATAAGGGTGCTGAGGGTTATGAATAATTTCTTCTGTATCACCCCATTCAACCATGTGACCCACATACATTACAGCCAAATCTTCAGCGATGTAACGAGCTGTCGCAATATCGTGAGTGATATAAAGTAGAGACATCTCTTTCTCAAACTTCATTTCTTCCATCAAATTGAGGACACCAGCACGGATTGAAACATCTAGCATGGATGTTGGCTCATCGGCTAATACGACTTCAGCACCAACAGCAATATTACGCGCAAGGTTTACACGTTGACGTTGACCACCTGACAGCTGGTGTGGGTATTTTGCTGCCGACTCTTTTGGTGGTATTAAACCAACTTGATGTAAAAGATCGTATACACGCTCTTCAAGTTCTTTTTTATTACCTGGCGATACCTTCTTATGAATAAGAAGTGGACGGGCAATGTGATGGAAGATCGTATGTGTTGGATTTAATGAACCAAATGGGTCTTGCCAAACCATTTGTACCCCTTCGCGATACGTAATTAAATCCGATTTTGATTTAATACTTTGAATATCACGACCACGGTATTCAATCGTACCTTGGGTTGGCTGGTACATTTTTGCAATCATTTTTGCTGTTGTTGATTTACCTGAACCAGATTCACCTACAACCGCAAGTCCACGACTTTTATACATTTTGAACGATACGTCATTAATCGCACGCATCTTACTTTGTTTAAGCGAGTTACTGTTTAAAGGGAAGTCCTTGACAAGGTTTTTACCTTCCATCAACAGTTCACCGTATTTATCACTCATGATGTTCTCCAAAAATACGTTAGGTCTTTAAAGCTTTACTTGAGCAATAGGCTCGCCGTAAAGGTGACAGTTTGACAGATGACCAGGTTCAATTTCACGAAGCTGAGTTGGTTGAGTGCGACAAATATCTTGTACACGATCACAACGAGCTTGGAAACGGCACCCTTCAGGAATCTCCAGTAGATTTAGAGGACTACCTGGAATACCCGTTAATTTTGTCTTAGGACCGGTTAATGGAGGAAATGAACTGCCTAGCCCATGCGTGTATGGGTGGTAAGGTGAATCCAATATTTCCTTTGAAGGAGCCACTTCGATGAGTTCACCAGAATACATGATGCCAATACGATCAGAAAACTCTACCATTAATGAGATATCATGCGTAATGAAGAGAATTGAAAACCCAAATTCTTCTTTAAGCGCATAAATCTTTTGTAGAATTTCACGTTGTACCACAACATCAAGCGCGGTTGTTGGTTCATCCATGATGATCATTTTAGGCGTTAGCGCCAATGCAATAGCAATAACTAAGCGCTGACGCATACCACCAGAAAACTGGTGAGGATAATCATTAAGACGATCAGGGTGAATATCAACGATTTCCAGTAACTTTTGCGCGTGTTTAATGGCTTCTGGACGAGTTTTATCTGTGTGACGCATGATCACATCACAAAATTGCTCTTCCATGGTGAGAACTGGGTTGAGTGCATTCATCGCACTCTGGAAAACCATCGACATTTCACTCCAGCGGAATACACTCATTTCTTCATCGGAATACTTAAGAATGTCTTTACCGTCAAAAAGAACTTCACCTCCAGTAATAAATGCTGGCGGCTTATGTAAGCGCATCAGAGAAAATGCGACGGTGGATTTACCACAGCCAGATTCTCCAGCCAAGCCAAATACTTCGCCTGGCGCGATATCAAAGCTTACGTTGTTACAGGCGCGAACATCGCCTGCGTCTGTAATGTAATCCACACAAAGGTTGCGGATTGAAATCTGAGGTTGTGTCATAATTATTATCTCCGCTTATGCTGTTACACTTTGTGTCGTTACGGCTTCATTTTTGCTCGTCTCTTGTTTTTTTGCTTCTTGAGCGAGCTTCTTCCAGCGTTTTAAGCCTTTATGAGAACGAAGTTGTGGGTTTG
Source organism: Vibrio sp. (assembly GCA_028131545.1). GTDB lineage: Bacteria > Pseudomonadota > Gammaproteobacteria > Enterobacterales > Vibrionaceae > Vibrio. The sequence continues at coordinate 14,261 of JAOICL010000054.1, forward strand.
CGATTTCATCAACAGCGAAGTTGAGTAATGCAAGGCCAGTAACCAGTAATGTTAGTGCAGCACAAGGAGCTAGCAGTTCCCACCAAGCACCAATTAACATTGATGACGATGTTTGTACGTTATAAAGCATGATGCCCCAACTGATTGTGTTTGGATCACCTAAGCCAAGGAAAGAAAGAGTCGCTTCCATCATGATGGCGTACATAACAGAA
>JAOICL010000055.1 GCA_028131545.1 Vibrio sp.
ATATTTGATAAAGGTGTGATTTGACCGTAAATTCACTGATGAAAAGATCATCGGCTATTTGCATGTTCGATGCACCCGTTTGTAAGCACTTTAAAATTTGAATTTCTCTTGAAGTTAACTCAACAGTATGTGCTGATGCTTTATCAAAATTATGACGGTAATAGTGCAATAGTTGGCTGGTCACTTTTCTAGATAGCCAGTTCTCTCCTGCAATAATGCCATTACTGCCACGTGCTATTAATTCTAAAGAGTCTTCTTGATAAAACAATCCTTTTAAATTACCGAGGGTTAGTAGCTCTTGAGTGTTGAGGCGACTAGGAACATTAATCACGATCGTTTCAAATTGCTTTTCAATTAACGGTAAGGTGCGAACCTTTTGTAATAATGCCTTATGGGATTGATAGTCAAGCATCAATATTTTATTACGATGTTTTGGGTTTGCTTGCATGAGATCTTCAGGCTGAATAATAGGTATATCAATATTGGCTATCTGAGCGATGTCAGTGATCGTAGTATGATCATCTAATGCGGAATCACTCAAAAAATAAATTTTACGGCTGTAATCTGATTTAGGCATAATTCGACTCCCTTCGAATGATTGGAATAAAAACAGTATCGTCTATTTCATTATTCGTTAAATCAACGCAACAAACCTGCGACTAATATTTTAATATGGATGTTTAAAAGAGTGAGTTGATGCATATAGAGTGATATCTCTCTCACCTTCTAATCCTCATCTACATCATCATTAAGTCGAGATGTTGATTCAAATTCACAGGATGTGTCGCTTGTGAATTCTTTCTCTATATTTTGTCTGGTTGTCTGCTAGTTACATGATAGTATAGATGAGTAAAAACATGTTATAGATGGAGTAAATTATGGCGAGCCGCGGTGTTAACAAGGTTATACTAGTCGGAAATTTAGGTACAGATCCAGAAGTGCGCTATATGCCAAATGGCAGTGCAGTTGCTAATATTACAGTTGCAACGTCGGAGTCATGGCGCGATAAAGCGACTGGAGAGCAAAGAGAGAAAACTGAATGGCACCGAGTTGCTTTATTCGGTAAAACAGCTGAAGTCGCTGGAGAATATTTACGTAAAGGCTCTCAAGTTTATATCGAAGGCCAATTACAAACACGTAAATGGCAAGATCAAAGCGGACAAGATCGCTATACAACAGAGGTTGTTGTTCAAGGTTTCAATGGTTCAATGCAAATGTTGGGTGGTCGTGCTCAAAATAATGCTGGTGGTGGCTATTCAGCACCACAAGGACAGGCAATGCAAAATCAAGCGCCTCAATACCAGCAGCCTCAACAGCAGCAAGGAGGTTGGTCTCAATCACAGCAATCACAGCAATCACAGCAACCACAACAACCAGCCAAGGCGCCTGCTGCCAAGCCAAATAATACGATTGAACCACCAATTGATTTTGATGATGATATCCCATTTTAGATTAATCTAGCTTAATCTAATGAAATAAAAAAACTGCGTGCACACGCAGTTTTTTTATTCTTGTTAGAGTGTTGTTGATTTGAGTGCCATACTGTATAAAAATCATAAATACTTCACAACACTAAAAGTGAAAAGGGCAAAGGATGCCATCACTTTTTAGGAGCAAATGGCATAGCTCATGGATAGGCGAAACGAACAAGCACCTTTAATTACTCCTACTATCAAATTGACTTCACGTCTTGTCGCGTTTGTCGCGTCAATTGTGGTCGGTGCATTATTGGTTCTGCTATTGGGAGGTGCTTTTACCTTTAAACAAATCGGCCAAACGTATTTTGAACAGCAATTACGCAAAGTGACGGCTTTGATTGATGAACAAGGAACCCCTCCTATAACAGAAGAGCTCAACCAGTGGCTTCCTCAGTCTCTTTATGCTCTGAATGTGGCGAATATGAAAATAGAGCACAGCCAAACTCAGACAACTATCTTCTCTATTAATAACCTAAACTATTTACACAATCAGCAACCACTGCAGCAATACAAATTTACCTTATCTGATGGCTATAAAGTAACGTATCAAGTCCCGTTTTTTTCCCTAGGGCATAGTTACTCCGTGGCATCTCTATGGGCATTATCTGTCGCGATATTGATCATTCTTTTTGGCTTATTAAAAGGCGTTAACTGGCTAAAACAACAGATGTTGGGTTCTGAATTAATTGAAGAACGAGGTAGGATGATTTTAGCAGGGCAAGTTGAAGAATATGCTCAAGGCAATAAGAAGGAGTGGCCATACACCACCAGTCAAGCTTTAGATAATATCATTAAAGAATTACTGTATGCTCGGCAAGAGCGCAGTCGCTTTGATACGTTTATTCGGTCACAAACCTTTTTAGATCAAGCGACGGGAATGGCTAATCGAGTTCATTTTGATAGTAAGTTAGAATCAGCGTTATCGGAGTCTGGTGCGTATGGTGGGTTATTTTTACTGCGTATTGATGATGCTGATAGAATTAAAACGCAATATGGTCGCAAGGCTCTTGATGGATTAATGAGTGATGTTGGGCAAGTACTATCAACCGTTTTCCAGCGATATCCAGAAGCGGTCATTTCTCGTTACTACCTTTCTGATTTTGCGATACTCATTCCTAATCAAAGTCAAAAAGAAGTTAAATATTTACTGTCACAAAGTGTCAAGAAAATATCAAAACTTCCAGCAAGCTATGGGTGCTCTCGAGATAATTGGTTTCATGTTGGGGCAACGTGCTATGGGGAGTCAGAACGGTATGATAGTGTTATTGAAGAACTAGAAGCCGCTGTCAAAAATGCTCAATATCAGCGTTACAATGCATGGAGTGTGTTTGATAAACGTAATAGTGATGGTTTTGAGCGTGGTAGTGTGCGTTGGAGAACGTTGTTCGATCAAGTGATCACACCTGAGAAGTTATATATATATCAACAACCCTGTTATCTACTCGAAGATAATCGACAGGCGCATTTAAATCATAATGAACTATTTGTACGTATTCGAGATCCGGAACTTGGGATGTTAAAAGCAAGTCGCTTTCACTATGCAATTGAAAATGTAGGGTACGAAGCGAAAATGGATAAAGCATTGTTGCAAAAAGTGTTTAAATATTTAACAGAAGAGCCGATCCATATTCCCGTCGCGATTAATCTTTATATCACTTCTTTTTCAAATAAGACATTTGTAAGCTGGCTTAAATTCGAAGTATTATCTCTCCCGAAATCTATTCGTCGTTTATTGATCTTTGATTTGGTTGAATCTCGTTTAGTACAAGAGCTAGATAGAATGAAACCGACGCTGAAAATGCTATCTGCATTAGATTGTCAAATTTGTATTGATCAAGTTGGCCGCTCGGTGGTCAGTTCCCATTACTTGAAAGAAATAGAAGTAAATTACCTTAAGTTGCATCGTAGTTTAACGAAAAATATTGAGCGGCGCAGTGAAAATCAGCTTTTTATTCGTAGTATCGTTGGGGCATGTAAAGACAGTAATATTCGAGTGGTTAGTGTTGGTGTCGATAATAAAGTAGAGAAAAATGTACTGTTTGATTTAGGGGTTCATGGTGTTCAGGGACGATTTTTTGAAGCCGAGTCACAATTGTTACCTAAGTTTGAACATTTAGACATTCAAGAAAAAGTATCTAAAGTAAAAATTGGTCGACGTAATCGGTGGCGTAAATAAGTCATGTTAGAAAAAGTAATCGGATTAAAGAAAATCGAAGTGATTTTATTCTCATTTATTGTGCTTGTGGGAGTGGGTATAATGGCGTACAAAGCCATTAATAATGATAAACTTTCTCGCGTTGAACAATTAGAATCATTAAAGATGCTAATAGAAACTCAGTTAGAGTTAACTTCGAGAGAGGAGTGGGGACAAGGTGATATTGATTTAACCTTTACTTACCCTAGTGCAACATTGACAGGCCTACATATTGCCATTCCTGAACTGAGAAAGCAGTGGTGGCTATACCGTCAGACTAAGATAAAGCCACGAGCTTTATTTTATACTTTTAAAGAGGCCAAGACAGTCAGCTGGGACAATGATTCTGGATGTTATTTAGAATATACTGAAGCAAGTAGTGAAAAAAATAAAGGGCATTACCAAATAAGCTTAATCACTGATCAATGTGATTTTTAGGGAAAAATAAAAGCCGCTGGTTTTACATTACCTTAATCGTGAATCGCATATTTTTGATTTAGAGTTAACTTTTCTTGTTATTACGTTCTAAACTATAAGGTAATATATTAAGGAACCAGTTTTAAATGGTTGCATTTTATAAAGTTTAAGCTTATTTTTCAGTCACTTTAGTCAATTAACTGTTAGAAAGCCTCTTTTCATATATGTTTCTGTTTTAACACCTTGCTGTATTGCAGAGGCGTTGATACAGTAATTGTAGTAATTTTGTTATTTTAACCTTTCAGGGCGATCGAGGAATATGTTCAAAAAACTTCGTGGCATGTTTTCAAATGACCTATCTATAGATTTAGGTACGGCCAATACTCTTATTTATGTAAAAGGACAAGGCATTGTCTTAGATGAGCCTTCCGTTGTTGCTATTCGTCAAGATCGCAATCGTACAGGTAAAAGCGTCGCTGCTGTTGGTCAAGCAGCGAAACAGATGCTAGGTCGAACTCCTGGCAATATTTCTGCGATTCGTCCTATGAAAGATGGCGTTATCGCTGATTTCTATGTGACAGAAAAAATGTTGCAACATTTTATTAAAAAAGTTCATGATAATAGCTTTTTAAAACCGAGTCCTAGAGTACTGGTTTGTGTTCCTTGTGGTTCTACTCAAGTTGAACGTCGAGCTATTCGTGAGTCAGCATTAGGTGCTGGTGCTCGTGAAGTGTACCTTATTGACGAACCTATGGCAGCGGCTATTGGTGCAGGTTTACGAGTATCTGAACCAACCGGTTCAATGGTTATTGATATTGGCGGTGGTACGACAGAGGTTGCTGTTATTTCATTAAATGGTGTTGTCTATTCATCTTCAGTTCGTATTGGTGGTGATCGTTTCGATGAAGCAATTATTAATTATGTTCGCCGTAATTACGGTAGCTTAATTGGTGAAGCTACAGCAGAAAAAATCAAACATGATATCGGTTCTGCTTACCCAGGAGATGAAGTACAAGAAGTGGAAGTAAGAGGGCGAAACCTTGCAGAAGGCGTACCTCGCAGCTTTAGCCTCAACTCCAATGAAATATTAGAAGCGCTGCAAGAACCTTTAACAGGCATTGTTTCGGCGGTTATGGTTGCTTTAGAGCAATGTCCACCTGAATTAGCATCCGATATTTCTGAAAATGGAATGGTTTTAACAGGCGGTGGTGCATTACTAAAAGATCTAGATCGACTGCTAACGGAAGAAACGGGGATACCGGTTGTTATCGCAGAGGATCCTTTAACTTGTGTTGCTCGAGGTGGTGGTAAAGCCTTAGAAATGATCGATATGCACGGTGGTGATCTCTTTAGCGAAGAATAATTTCTTTTACGATTAATTTTATTACAAAAGGATTTCTTTAAGGATGAAGCCGATCTTTGGGCAAGGGACTTCCTTGCAATTTAGATTGTTCCTTACCGTGATACTATCAGCCAGCCTTATGCTGGCTGATAGTCGTTTAGGCGCTTTCGCTCCTGTCCGCTATTTACTCAACAGTTTTGTTGCCCCAATCCAATATGTCGCTGATTTGCCTAGAGAGTTACTTGAAAGTGCTTATTCTAGTGTCAGTTCTCGCTCCGAACTTCTTTCTCAGAACAATACCTTAAGAAAAGAGCTCCTAAAACTCCAAAGTGAACTCATACTTCTAGAGCAATATCGTGAAGAGAACCAAAGATTTAGAAAGTTACTTGAATCTTCATTTTTGAGAGATGAAAAAAAAGTGGTGACTGAAGTTATGGCAGTCGATACTTCTCCTTACCGACACCATGTTGTGATTAATAAAGGGAAAGTGGACGGGGTCTACCTTGGTCAACCGGTTATTAATGAAAAAGGCATTGTAGGCCAAGTGACGCTGGTTAGTGCTCATAATAGTCGTGTTTTGTTACTCGTCGACAGCTTAAGTGCTATCCCCGTTCAGGTTATCCGAAATGATATCCGTGTCATTGCATCTGGGCAAGGTAGCTTGGATTCGATCACTCTGGATCATATACCAACCAGTACTGATATTATTGAAGGTGATTTGCTTGTTTCTTCAGGATTAGGAGGAGTCTACCCTGAAGGTTACCCTGTTGCGCTTATATCTGCTGTTACAAAAGATGCACAAAGGGAATTTGCCATAATAGAGGCAACACCGGTGGTCGATTACAATCGTTTACGTTATCTATTGTTAGTATGGCCAAGCACAGATAAATCTGAGGATTTACTTGAATCCCCAAGTGAACAGCCATCGAATACTATTGAAGCAGCTGATCAAGATAATCATGATGTAGTACAAGGAAAGGTAGATGAATAGTGGGATTCAAGGACAATTTGTAATTTGGATGACGTTTATCTTGGCATTGGTTGTACAAACCATTCCATGGCCAGGAGAACTGGATTTCTTACGCCCATCTTGGTTATTACTTGTTGTTGCTTATTGGGTACTAGCCTTACCTCATCGAGTTAATGTCGGAACGGCTTTCCTTCTCGGTATTCTTTGGGATTTACTTCTTGGTTCGACATTAGGCATTCGTGGAATGATGATGTCTATCATCATTTATCTTATCGCTCTTAATTTCCTTGTGCTAAGAAATATGGCATTGTGGCAGCAAGCTTTAATCATGGCGTTGCTTTCAATGTTATTAGATATCTTGATTTTTGGAGGTGAATACCTCATCCAAGATGTGTACTTTGAGAGTAAGATACTTTGGGCTAGTGTACTTAATTTTATTTTATGGCCATGGTTATTTTTCTTATTACGTAGAACTCGGCGTCAATGGCATATTAAATGAGACTTTGCCGTTAGTATGCTTAGGAGAATGCAATGCAAAATATTATTCTGGCTTCACAATCCCCTAGAAGGCAAGAGCTTTTAAAGCAATTAAGTTATTCATTTTCTATTGATTCCGCTAACGTGCCAGAGCAACAACGTTCGCATGAGAGTGCTATCGACTATGTCCAACGACTCTCTCAAGAAAAAGCCGCTGCAGTAATGGATAAGCATATAGGCCAGCAAGCGACAATTATCGGCGCTGATACTATTGTTGTTTGCCAAGGTAAGGTTCTCGAAAAACCAGAAAATTATGAGCATTCAAAAGAGATGTTGTTGATGTTATCTGGACAAAAACATCAAGTGATGACAGCGGTCACTGTATTATCAGAAGTAAAAAAGAAAACAAAAGTGGTAACAACCAATGTACACTTTCGGGCTTTAAATGATGAAGAAATAAAATGGTATTGGTCTACAAAAGAACCAATGGATAAAGCAGGAAGTTACGCCATTCAAGGTCTTGGAGGGCGTTTTATTACTCATATTGAAGGTAGTTACTATGCTGTTGTTGGATTACCGCTTTACGAAACAGAGCAGCTTTTAAAAGAATTTTTAAATGATTAGGATAGTGGTAGCACCATGAGTGTAGAACTTTTAATGAATGTAACGCCGAGTGAAACTCGCGTTGCGTTGATAGAGCAAGATGTACTCCAAGAAATCCATGTAGAACGAGAAGCCAAAAGGGGCATTGTTGGTAATATTTATAAAGGACGTGTAAGCCGGGTGTTACCTGGTATGCAAGCGGCTTTTATTGATATTGGCTTAGATAAAGCGGCTTTTCTACATGCCTCTGATATCGTTCCTCATACCGAATGCGTCGCTGAAAATGAAAAGCGTCAATTTCAAGTACGAGATATCGGTGAGCTGGTTCGTCAAGGTCAAGATATTATCGTTCAAGTGGTTAAAGATCCACTAGGAACAAAAGGCGCTCGTTTAACGACTGATATCACCTTGCCTTCGCGATACCTTGTATTTATGCCTGGAGCGAGTCATGTTGGTGTATCACAACGAATTGAAAGTGAAGCAGAACGTCTACGTCTTAAAAAAATAGTTTCTGATTATTGTGATGAAAATGGTGGTTTTATTATCCGTACAGCCGCTGAAGGGGCAAGCGAGCAAGAAATTGCTCAAGATGCTGCTTTTTTAAAGCGCTTATGGACAAAAGTCATGGAACGTAAAGCGCGTTATAAAACACGTAGCCAGCTTTATGGAGAGCCGATTCTTTTTCAGCGAATTGTACGAGATTTTGTTGGTACAGCAATCGATAAAATACTCATTGATTCGCGCCTTGCTTTTGAAAGTTTGAAGGATTTTACGGCAGAGTATGTTCCAGAATTAGCGGATAAGTTAGTGTTGTATACAGGAGATAAACCCATCTTCGATATGTACGACACTGAAAATGAGATCCAGAGAGCACTTGAAAGAAAAGTTGAACTAAAATCTGGTGGTTATTTAATTATCGACCAGACTGAAGCTATGACTACGGTCGATATTAATACTGGTGCTTTTGTTGGGCGTCGTAATCTAGAAGAAACGATTTTTAATACGAACATCGAAGCAACAAAAGCCATTGCACATCAATTACGTCTACGTAACCTAGGTGGCATCATCATTATTGATTTTATTGATATGCACTTGGATGAGCACAGGAAGAGAGTGTTAAATGCGTTAGACAATGCATTAAGTCGCGACCGAGTGAAAACAAACATTAATGGCTTTACCCAGCTGGGTTTAGTTGAGATGACTCGAAAAAGAACCCGAGAAAGTATCGAGCATATTCTGTGTTCCGCTTGTCCTAGCTGCCATGGGCGAGGCACGATGAAAACAGTTGAAACGGTATGCTATGAGATGCTACGAGAAGTCACTCGAGTTAATCGAGCTTATGATGCTGATAAATTTGTTGTTTATGCTTCAATGCCTGTATTTGACATGCTGAAAGGCGATGAATCACATTCAGTAGCAGAACTGGAATTGTTTATAGGCAAAGAAATCGTAATTAATGGTGAGCCTTTATACACCCAAGAACAATTTGATGTTGTAATGATGTAGATTGAGCATTTCAGTTAGTCTGGTTAGTTGAATAGTAAAGGATGGCAATCATATAAGGGAGCATCGCTTTTAGTGAGATTGATATATCATGTTTTGTTGAAAACGCTGATGTGCCTTATGGTGCTCCTAGCCATTCTTGTCACGATTATCCGTGCTTTCTTGGGTAATATTGAACATTATAAGACCGATATTGAGTATATCGTTCATTATTATAGTGGGCTTCATTTAAGTATTGATTCTTTACAAGGGGAGGTTAGTCTCCCTTATGTGCATTTAGAATTACAAGGTATTCACTTACCTTCACCTAATGCATTGGATCTGAATTTTAGCGCTCAAGAGCTAACGGTGGAGTTAGATATTTGGCGCTCATTATCACAGCAGCAGCTGATTGTTTCTAATTTCACTAGTAAAAATCTCGATTTAGATTTACGTAAACTTGATCTTTTTACTTTTACTAAAGAGACTGCTTCATCGCAATCAACACCGAATGAAAAAACAACATCTCAAACTTTTCAGCAAATAGATAATTTATTCTTACGTCAGTTATCTCGTTTTTATCTAGAAAAGTCCAAAATCCAATATGTCTCTGTCAGCGGTCATGATCGTGCTCTAAATATCGATCATTTATCTTGGCATAATGAAGATAATCATCATTATTTTAACGGTGTCGTGGTTCCTAGCCATAAGATGCTTGCCTCTCTCGTCAATAACAATACTTTACCAAGCAGCAACTTACCAAGTAACCATTTATCGGCTAAGGATTTAGCAAGTAGCGGTACAGTATCAAGCAATAAAAATACGACTTCATTTTTAGTTAATGCTAGCTTTATCGATCATGGGTCACTTCTCGATATTAGTGGTGATGTATTCGTGAGTGTTAATGATTTTAATTTAGGTATGTGGTTACCTGATAATATTAAGAAAGACACTCAATTCACGTCCGGTCAAATGAGCCTGGAAACGTGGCTATCATTATCGCACAGTAAAGCTACATCGATTCAAACAAAGGTATTTAATACTCAAATTGAATTACAAGATCATCACCAATTTAATATTGAACAATTGAACGCCACTTTAAAGCTGCAGGATAACAATGCTTATTTATTGTTCTTAAATGAATTAACATTTCAATTTGGTGATTACCCTCCTGAATCGATCCAAGCTTCCCTTTATTGGTCTGAACAGTTACGTCAATTAAATCTCCCTACGTTGAATATTCAGCCTTTACTACCGCTGGTGAAGGTTTTACCTGAATCGGAATCAGTGACGCAGTTATTGTTAGACATTCGCCCATCGGGGAAATTGAAAGATGTGCGTGTTGCATTTGGGCAAGACTTAGATGATCTTCATTATTCCGTCTCTGTAGAGAACGTTGGGTTCTCTCCGGTAAATTTATCTTACCCAGAATTAGATGAGGTTAATTTACTGATTGCAGGTAATTTACAGCGTGGTTTGATCCATGCTCAATTTCCAGAACAAGCATTATCAGTGCCAGACCATTTAACTATGCCACTTATTATTGAGCATGGTGATATCTCGTTATTATGGCAACGTGAGAAAGATACCTTGAATGTGTGGACTGAGCACTTTGAACTATCAACAACAGAACTCTCGTTCTCAGGGCAATTAGGCCTTTCTTTTCCTAGTACAAGTCAACCCGTGCTTGCATTGTATGGTGAAGCGTCAGTTAATGATTTAGGGAAAACATGGAAATACTTACCACATTCCTTGCTTGACCCTGGGTTGATAGAATATTTGAAGAGTGCGATCCAAGGGGGAGAAAGTGACTTTTCACAAGTTCTATGGCGTGGTGAGTTATCTCAATATCCTTATAAGAATAATCAAGGTATATTTCAAACTCAGTTAAATGTACAAAAAGGTATCTATGGTATTGATACCACTTGGCCGCCTATTAACGATATAGATATGACATTATTTTTTGAAAATGATGGCTTAGATATCACAGCGACTAATGCCAGTGTCATGGGGCTACATTCCGGTGGTTTTACGGCGAGTATTCCGGAGTTTTCACCTGAAAGTCACATTACTTTAGGTATTAAAGCATCAGGTAAAGGCGATGATTTACGAAACTTTATGAATGCAACACCGCTGTCTAGCTCCGTAGGAGCAGCGTTAACAACGGTGCAAATGGAAGGGCTGCTATCAACAAACTTTAATGTATATGTTCCTTTCCAAGAAGGTAAAGAGCCTAGAGTTTGGGGTTCTGCGATTTTTAATGATAGCTTCATTGATTTAATAGCACTGCCTGTTTATCTCAGTTCGGCGAGTGGAGAAATTCACTTTGATAATGATGTCGTCACCGGTCATGAGATAACAGGAACGTTTATCGACCAACCTTTAACATTGAGCTTTAATGGCAAAACAGTGGGGGAGCGTTACTCCTTGGATCTAGAAGCTCAGTCAGATTGGAATCTGGGGCAAGTGATAAGCAAGCTGGACGAACCTTTTAAACATCGAGCTTCAGGTCAATTCCCATGGTTGCTAGATCTTAATCTAAGCATCACTGATATCGGATTTAACTACCAAGCTAACCTATCAGGTGATTTAGGAGGAGCCTCACTTGACTTCCCATTCCCTCTTTCTTTGTATGAACAACAAGGAGAAGAAGTGATAGTCGAGGCGATGGGAGATCAATCTCTTGTCTCTGCTCGAATAACCTTGCCTAACAGTAAATATCAAGCAGAGATAGACATTCAAGATTCTATACCGGTATTTAAAGCTTCGAATCTAATTGTGGGGGAGGGGCGCTTTAAAGTGAGCCCATTCATTGGGCATCATGCGGTTGTCACCACGAATACTCTTGATATTGATCAATGGCTGGAATTACTACCGAAAGATGAAACCGGAGAGCAAGAAACACCAAGAGAAGTTGCTGTAAATAGTTCATTACCACAAATCCCAGTACCAGAGCGCATTGCTTTAAATGCTGATCAAGTCAGATTAGCGGGTCTAGATTGGCATCAAGTTCAGATGAACGCACGTCAAAAAAACGGTGTTTGGTTTATAAGACTAGATAGTAAAGAAGCAGAAGGTAAGGCAAATTACCTTTACCCCACCAAACTTAATGCTGATTTAAAGCGCTTTTCTCTTTATTTACCGTCATTAGATGAAGAAAATGAGCCAACGGAGTCATCAGAGGACGTTTCCCCACCTTCGATTCTTTATGTCACAGAAACAGAAAAAACCGTTTATAAAAACATGCCCAGTATTGAAGCATCAATAGAGCAATTTGTATTTCAAAACTATGACGTGGGAAAGGTCGACCTGGATATTCGTAAGAAAAAGCATAATGTTGAATTTAAAGAAATAAAGGTAACTTCGGGGAGTTCTACCATTGTGATGATGGGAGATTGGCAACAACAAGGAAACAGAAACTTCACCAGTATGCATACAGAAGTTAATACTGACAACAGCTCTGAGCTAACTAATCGTTTTGGAATAACCGGTGGGATCCAAGAGGCGCCTTTTGAATTAATATCGAATACTCAATGGCAGGGAGCTCCATGGTTAGTTCATTCTCCTTCACTCAATGGCGATATGAAGTTAGATATGGGAGAAGGTGTGGTTAAAGATGCTAGTGAAGCGGCTCGTATTATCGGTTTATTTAGTTTAGATTCGATTATTCAACGAATGCAGTTGGATTTTTCGGGTGTATTTGATGATGGTATGGCATTTAATTCGCTTTCCGGTACGACTCAGATTAATAACGGTGTCATTGCAAGTAATGATATCTATATGGATGCGCATTCAGGGGACATGTATATTGATGGGAATATTGATCTTAATCAGCAAGCTTTAGATTTAAATGTTAGTTTCACACCGGATATAACATCAGGAATTCCTGTGTTCAGTGCTTTTGCTGTTGCACCACCAACCGCCTTGTATGTGCTAGCTTTAACGACCGTGTTGTCTCCAGTCGTTGAAGTCTTTACCGAAGTTAATTATGCAGTGAGTGGTGATTTTTCTGATCCGAAAGTAACAGAGGTATCACGTCGTCGTAGTGAAGTTGAAGTCACGGATGAGCTGCGTCAATTAAGTGAAGATGAACAAGAATGAAAACAGATCATACTCAAATGACTCGGGTTGGCTTAATTCAGATGACATCAGAAGCTAATCCAGAAAGAAACCTAACGTATATTTCCGCTGAAATTGACAAGCTCTGCACCTCTGGTGATGCTAAACCAGAATGGGTTATTTTGCCTGAAAATGCGTTGATCTTTGGCCAGCACGATGATTATCATCAGCATGCTGAATTATTAAGGCAAGGATATTACCAAACGATGCTTTCTAATATAGCCTCTGAATATGGTATTTATCTGATTGTAGGGAGCTTTCCGATTCGGAGAGAAAAAGGGATCACGACCACTACGTTAGTGTTTGATACATCCGGTGATTTAATAACAACGTATGATAAGCTTCATATGTTTGATGTTGATGTATCAGACTCTCATAAGCATTATCGTGAATCGGATACTTTTTTAGCTGGAAATTCAATTAATGTCGTCACGTTGCCTTTTGCAAATATAGGGCTATCTATTTGTTATGATTTACGTTTCCCAGCATTATTTCAAAGCTTACGAGATCGTCAATCAGATATTATTATTGTTCCTGCAGCTTTCACTGCTGTGACCGGTAAAGCACATTGGGAAGTCTTGTTACGGGCAAGGGCTATAGAAACTCAAAATTGGATTATTGCTGTTAATCAAACAGGGACACATCCCTGTGGACGTCAAACATGGGGGCACTCAATGGTAGTATCACCTTGGGGAGAGGTGATTACTCACTTAGATAATAAGCCTAGAAGT
>JAOICL010000056.1 GCA_028131545.1 Vibrio sp.
AAACATAATCGGCATCGTTAGGTAATCCATATTTGAAGCCAAAAGACTCAAACACCATCACGAGCTCCTGTCTTTCTCTACCTTCGATACGTTTTCTTATGGTTTGACTAAGATCATGCAAGGATTGACTGCTGCTATCTAAAATGAGGTCAGCATCATCTTTAATAAAAGAAAGGAGAGATTTTTCTAGCTCAATGGCTTGATCTAGAGATAGATTCGTTTTATTTCGAGATAAAGGGTGAATACGACGAGTTTCACTGTAGCGTTTTAGGAGAGTCTCTTTATTTGCGTCTAAAAAAAGTAAGGTGGTATCAACAGAGGATGTCTGTTTTAAACGCGCGATAATCTCAGAAGTGTCATCGATATTGTCAGGTAAATTACGAATATCCAAACTCACAGCTACGTTTTGATTACCACTTTTAACTGAGCTGATAAAATCGTCGAGTAAATTAACGGGAAGATTGTCTACACAATAATACCCAAGATCTTCGAGAACTCGTAGGGCAATACTTTTACCAGCACCAGATTGGCCACTGACAATAACTAGACGCATGATAGGGTTCCTTTAGCTGTCACGTTTAAAGCAAGGGGAGCTATTGAGTAATGATGTGATATAACTCTTCATCGCTGACCGCACTTCTCAATTTTTTTAAAGTGCTTTTATCACTGAGGCGAGCAGCCATTTGTGAAAGGGTTTTTAAGTGCTCTTGGCACTGTGATTCAGGAACGAGTAATGCAAAAAGTAGATCGACAGGGCGATTATCGATGGAATCGAACTCGATGGGGTTATCACACTGTAGGAGTACAGCGATAGCATTGTTGCTGTCATCGATGCGGGTATGTGGTATTGCTATACCATTGCCAATCCCGGTACTGCCCATTCGCTCTCGGCTTAAAATACCTTTAAATAAAGTATCGCTATTGATTCCTGTTTGCTCTGAAGCTATCTCACAGATGAGTTCTAATGCTCGTTTTTTGCTTGTGCACTGGACTGCACTTTTGGTGCAGTCCAGTGAAAGCACATCACTAATTTGCATTCTAGTGTCCGCTTAATTTTTCTTTATGCTTGGTGAGCTGCCTTACCAGTTTGTCCACCAATGCATCAATAGAGGCATACATTTGGTCACTCTCTGCAGAAGCATGAATATCACCTTGATTTATGTGGAGCGTAGCTTCTGCTATTTGTTGATTTTTTTCAACCTTAAGTACGACATAAACGTTATTTATATGCTCAAAAAAACGTTCTAACTTTTGGAACTTGGTATTGACATAGTCCTGCAGCGAATCTGTAAGATCAACATGATGGCCTTGAATATTGATTTGCATAGACTTTCCTTCTGTTTTGAGTTTGACCTAAAGTAGGCTCTTTCTTTGACTCGAAGAGGCGATCCCCAACGATTCACGATACTTAGCTATAGTACGTCTTGCGACTTTGATTTCTTGTTCTGCAAGTAATGTTGCAATTTTACTGTCACTTAGTGGCTTGCTTGGGTTTTCCGCAGCGACGAGCTTTTTGATGAGAGCGCGTATTGCTGTAGAGGAACATTCACCACCACTATTGGTATTAACATGACTAGAAAAGAAATATTTTAGTTCAAAAATGCCACGAGGGGTATGCATGAACTTTTGATTCGTGACTCGAGATATGGTTGATTCATGCATTTCGACATCTAAAGCAATGTCATTTAAGACCATTGGCTTCATGTGTTCTTCACCGTGTTCTAAGAAATCTTTTTGATGTTCAACAATACAGCGAGATACTTTCAATAACGTTTCATTGCGGCTTTCTAAGCTTTTAATTAACCATTTAGCTTCTTGTAAATTGGTTCGAATATACTGGCTATCAGGGTTGTTCCCTTTGCCTAAATGAGCATATTGTTGGTTAACTTTAATTCGAGGTACGCTGTCTGGATTAATACTAACAATCCATTTTCCTTCGTCTTTATAAACCGTTACATCAGGAATAACGTATTCTGCTTGCTCAGTGCCTACCTGCCCGCCAGGTCTAGGTTCTAATTGTTGGATTAAAAGAAGAGCAGCTCTCAATTCATCTTCTTTCAGCTTAGAGCTTTTCGTTATCGCTTTATAATCTCTTTTTCCTAGCTCATCGATGTGATGTTCTAAGATAAAAGTGGCTTTCTCTAAATGGGGAGTATTGCTATCAAGATGTGATAACTGTAATAGGAGGCAGTCTTTTAGATCTAAAGAAGCGACACCAACGGGATCGAATTGTTGTATCCTTTTTCGGACGGCTTCAATTTCATCAAGGTCAATATCGTCATCATCAAAGCTTTGATGAAGATCTTCTAGGGAAGTGCAGAGATAACCGTCTTTATCAATGGCATCAATAATAGCGATTGCAATGGTATGATCAGTTTCAGAGAAAGGAGTGAGTTCTAATTGCCATAACAAACGATCGTGTAAGGACTCTGTAGTTTCTCCTTGATATACCGGAATGTCAGCATCTAATGCAATCCCTGTACTGCCACTGTTTGAGCTATAAATATCATCCCATGTGGTATCTATTTCAAGATCAGAGCTTATTTCAGAGGACTCAAAACGATCAGCACTATCTTGAAGCTCGGTTGGTGCATCGGCATCAGGTGTGTCTGCGTTTGTTTGTTGATCTTTAGAGGCTGGCTCGTCAGTGTTTGAGCTTGATTGAGAGTTCACTTCAATCTTGTCTTCAACTTCAGGTAAGTCATCGGCTTCGAGCAGTGGATTACTATCAAGGGCTTCTTGGATCTCTTGTTGAAGATCCAGCGTCGATAATTGCAGTAAGCGTATCGCTTGCTGCAATTGAGGCGTCATCGAAAGGTGTTGGCCAATTTTGAGTTGTAGTGTTGGTTTCATTTTCGCTCAATTCATTCCTTGTAAGCCAATCGAATCATTGAACATCATTGGCACTTTATATGGCGTAATTTGCCAAAAAGTACCGAAGATTAGAGCTTAAATTGTTCCCCAAGATACACCTTTTTCACTTGCTCATTATTGAGAACTTCATCGGGTGTGCCTTCGGCAATGAGATGTCCTTGACTGACTATGAATGCTTTCTCACATACATCGAGAGTTTCACGGACATTATGGTCGGTAATAAGGACACCTAAACCACGCTCTTTTAAATGTTCAATGATTTTTTTGATGTCGATGACCGAAATTGGGTCAACACCAGCAAAGGGTTCATCTAGCAAAATAAATTTAGGGTTAGCGGCTAATGCTCTTGCAATCTCAACACGACGACGCTCACCACCAGATAATGCCATACCTGCACTTTTTCGAATATGCTGAATATGAAATTCATCTAGCAGTTCTTCTAATTTATCTTGCTTCTCTTCTAAGCTTAGTTCCTTACGCGTTTGAAGCACAGCCATTATGTTATCTTCAACGGATAATTTCCTAAAAATTGAGGCTTCTTGCGGAAGATATCCAATTCCGAGACGAGATCGGCTGTGCATTGGTAAGATACTAATGTCTTGATCGTCTATTGTGATCGTACCGTGATCTCGCGCAACAAGCCCAACGATCATATAAAATGAGGTTGTTTTTCCGGCACCATTAGGTCCAAGTAGACCAACGATTTGTCCTGACTCAACAGCAAGACTGACATCGGAAACTACTTTTCTTTTCTTGTAACTCTTAGCTAAGTTAGATGCTTTTAATAGTGCCATAGTATATTAGTTATCTTTTGGTTTTTTATTGTCTTTTTGTGCTGCTTGAGGGTGCAGAACCGTCGATACACGGCCTTCGCTCTTTCCTGATTTCTTATTCTTTGCGCCATCAGCTAATAATGTTTGTGATGCAATATTATATTTAATGAGAGGACCTTTGATTTTACTATCATCTTGAGACAGCATGGCATTGTCTACCATAGTTAGCTGCTCTTCAGCCATATTATAATAGAGTTCTTTTGCTTCACCATAGAGTCGATTACCTTCATCAGTCACCTGAGTAAAGGTAGCAAGATCACCATAGCTTTCAATTTCTTGAATAGATCCATCGGTGGGATCTCGCAATACAATAATCTCTTCAGCGTATACTTCTATACTGCCTTGTTTTAACTGTACGTTACCTGAAAAAGTCACTTTATTACTTTTCATATCAAGTTGCTGGCTATCTGAATCGATATAGATAGGTTGCTCACTATCAGTAGTAAGCGCATTAGCTTGAAAAGTAAATACGAGTGCCGTAAGAGCGCTAAGGCTGGCTATTTTCATATATTGTTTGAACATTTTTATATACTTCTGCATTGTTATCTGCAAAATTTCCTTTTAAAGCATCCCCTGTAACGAAGAATTGAGCTCCTTTCATTTCTACAGGGTGTTCTGACCAAAAATTACGAGAGTCTAATTCGATATTCATGGTTTCAGTGGTGAATTCGCGAAATGGTGCTTCTGGTAGTAAATTGGTCGCAACGACTTCTTGATCGAGAACTAATATATTATCTTTATCAAGTGTTGCTACCTGAGCGGTCATTTCCCATTCTTGGGTTGCACCATCTTTAAATACTTTAAAGACAGGGTTTTTAAAAATAGTATTGCCATTGACAGCATAGTGATCGAGGTGTGAAGAACTAATGGAGTAGCTGCGCACACCTTTTTCATTAAAACTAATGTTATCTATTTGTTTGCCGCTAAACGCGGGTAATTCAACATCTGGCTCGACTTGACGGTCATATTCGGCTTCTCGCGTTGTTAAATAATAAATACTAATCGCTGAGATAGAAATGACGGCAGCGTATGAAAGAGTCGATAAATTCATATACTTTGTCCCGAGTAAGACTCTAACTCCCCTCTAGCTTCTAGGATTAAGTCAGTCACTTCGCGAACGGCGCCATATCCTCCTTTAGTTTGAGTGATATAATTGGCTTTTTGGCGAAGAAGGGGGTGGCCATCTTGTACACATACTTTTAAAGCTACTTTTTCCATTACAGGCCAATCAATCAAATCATCTCCGATATAACCAGTATGGAGATGAGAAATGTTGAGCTTACTACAAATATCGTTGTACGCTTTTATTTTATTATCTTGCCCTTGGTAAATAAGCTTGATACCAAGCGCTGTCATTCTATTTTCAACAATTTTAGACTGTCGACCTGTGATAATTGCGATCTCAATACCTGCTTTCATCAGGGATTTTATTCCGTAGCCATCACGTGTATGAAAGGTTTTTAACTCTTCACCTTGATTACCCATGTAGACTAAGCCATCAGAAAAAACACCATCTACATCGCAGATCAGTAGCTTAATATCTTTGGCTATATCGAAGAGAGATTGATCGACATTGACACCATAAATTGTTGTTTGGTTCGCCATCGGCATTACATTACTCCAGCTTTTAATAGATCGTGCATATTAAGCGCTCCTACCGGACGACGTTGTTCGCATAAAACTAAGCCATTAATGCTTTTTTTCTGCATTAAGTGTAACCCATCAATAGCAAGCATATCAGGTGTCGCTGTTGTTGGAGACATCGTCATGACCTTTTGGATTTCGGTCTGGTGAACATCAATTCTTTTATCTAAGATACGACGTAAATCACCATCAGTAAATATACCTATAAGGTTACCAGAGTCATCAACGACTGTCGTCATCCCAAGCCCTTTTTGACTAACTTCTAATAAAGCATCGCTTAATTTAGTTTGTCCATTAACAATAGGCAACTGCTCTCCAGAATGCATTAAATCGGATAATTTTAGGAGTAACCTCCTTCCGAGGGCACCACCTGGATGTGACAATGCAAAATCTTCTGCCGTAAAATCACGGGCTTGTAGTAATGAAACAGCAAGTGCATCCCCCATGGCAAGTACTGCAGTGGTGCTGGTGGTTGGAGCTAACCCAAGAGGACATGCTTCTTTAGACACTTTTACCTGTAGGTGATAATCAGATAATTGTGCCATTGAAGAAGTCGGATTACTCGTTATGCAGACTAAGGGAATATGTTGGCGTTTTAAGGAAGGGATAAGAGCCAATATTTCATTTGACTCACCGGAATTAGAAATGGCGATGATGAGATCATTTTTTGATACCATGCCTAGATCACCATGAGACGCTTCACCAGGGTGGACAAAGAAAGCAGGAGTCCCCGTACTTGCTAAGGTTGCTGAAATCTTATTTGCAATGTGTCCTGACTTACCTACGCCCATCACAACGACTTTGCCCGGCGTGGCTATGATCGCTTTACAAATTGAAGAAAAGTTATCGTCGATATATTGAGGTAGTTGTTGTAACCCTTCAATTTCTTGCTGTATGACATCTAGAGCAACATCGATGAAATTAAAGTTGTCCTTCATAAAAAATCCTACCTCAACAATATATTAATGAGTAACTGCCTGTATTATGTTATGCGGCCATGTGCATTAGCAGATAAGCTTGATAGACAGCAAAAGTGATAAATAGAATACCGCCTTTTGCTCTTGAGATTAATTTTGCTTTACCTAAACACATTATCATTAATAGAAGTGAAACGCCTAACATTACCCAAAAATCACGACCCATTGCCAACTCATTGATGAATGATGGATTTAATATTCCAGGAATTCCCATGACAGCTAATATGTTAAACACATTAGAACCAATAATATTTCCGACAGCTAGATCATCCTCTCCCTTTAACGCTCCTGCTAGCGATGCTGCGAGCTCTGGAAGGCTAGTACCTATAGCAATGATCGTTAGTCCAATAATGAGGTCGCTCATTCCAAAGTGCTTGGCAATAATAATGGCATTATCGATTAATAAATCAGATGAAATTGGCAGCATGATTAAGCCAACGATAACCCAAAATAATGCTTTACCGTTACTGACCCCTTCAGGTATCTCTGATTCTTGTTCTTCAAGTAAAATATCATTACCGGATTGCTGCTCTTTTTTACTGATCATCAGCATACTAATGATGAATATGGCAAATAACACAAATAAAAGTATGCCTTCCCATACCCCAAGGTAGTTATCCCACAGTAAAATGCCAACTAAGATCGTCACTCCCATCATTAATGGAAGCTCTCGCTTTACGATAGCAGAGCTAATGGATAGGGGCTTTAACATCGCGGTGATACCAAGGATCAGCGCAATATTAGCAATGTTGGAACCTAACACGTTTCCGATAGCGGTATCGGTTTTTCCATCCAGTGCAGCCGTCGCCGATACCATCATTTCTGGAGCTGATGATCCCATAGCTAAAATAGTCATACCAATAACGAGAGGTGATATGCCATAGTTTCTTGCTAATGCAGCAGCTCCAAAGACTAACTTATCTGCACTGACAACTAACAAAGTGAATCCGATTATAAGAAAAGTGATGGCTTCTAGCATTGAAGTTCCTAAAAAAAGTGAATGTCAAAATTATACTATATGATCGTGACTTAAGTGTGCTTTTGTTGTCCAAATTACTCTAGTAAAAATAGTTAAAATAAGAGAATAAGGCGTGTTCTATTTCCGAGTGCTAATTCTGAAGGGTTATGAAGTAAAAGTGAAGTCACATAAACAATAAATTTGACATAAGTCTGACGTGGTCAAATTCATTGGTAAGTGAGTTTGATAACAATAAATGGTAAAAGGATTCCATACGAGAGTGCGATAACATACTGAAATCATAGGTTGCTTAGAGCAAAGCTGGATTTTATGCCGCATTTTTTCGTTAATATCGAATAGACTTTGTCAACTCTGCTGTATTTTTTATATAGTGTATGTATTACTTCGTTACACTTTTATCACTTGGTTTGATTCTCATCTATTCTTTTACTTTGGAACCTGAAATTTATTTTAGGAAAACTCGTTTCTTTACAATATGGAAATGAAAGTGATGGAAGCAATCAGAATTACATTGGACTACTCAATTTATGGATGATTTAGTTACTGTTCGGAATTTAACGTTTTCTCGTGCAGGGAGAGCTATATTTGATGATGTTTCGTTACATGTCCCCAAAGGGAAGGTAACCGCGATCATGGGCCCTTCAGGTATTGGTAAAACGACTTTGTTACGCTTGATTGGTGGACAGATTCAACCTGATTGCGGTGAAATCATTTTTGATGGCGATGATATCCCTCGACTTTCTCGCAAGGCATTATTCCAATCCCGTAAAAAAATGAGCATGTTGTTTCAATCTGGTGCTTTATTTACGGATTTAAATGTATTCGATAATGTAGCTTTTCCTCTACGTGAGCATACAAAACTTAGCGAAGAGCTTATTCGAACCATGGTGCTTTTAAAGCTAGAGGCTGTTGGGTTACGAGGAGCGGCGTTATTAATGCCAAGTGAACTCTCTGGAGGAATGGCTAGACGAGCCGCTTTAGCTCGATCTATCGCTTTAGATCCGGAACTCATTATGTATGACGAACCTTTTGTAGGGCAAGACCCCATTACTATGGGAGTGCTTGTGGAGCTGATAGGAAGCCTAAATCAAGCATTAGGTATAACCTCTATTGTTGTCTCACATGATGTACCAGAGGTAATGAGTATTGCGGATTGGGTTTATATTCTAGCCGATGGTAAAGTCGTCGCATCAGGTACCCCTGAGGAGCTTTATGATAACCAAGACCCTAAAGTTCAACAATTCTTAACTGGAGCCGCTGATGGCCCAGTTCCCTTTCGCTTTCCGGCTCAATCTATCGAAAAGGACTTATTCTAATGCTTAGCAAAATTGAGCATAAAATTGCTCAAATAGGAGAAAGCACCTTGGATACATGCCGTTCTATCGGTGCGGCAAGCTTAATGTTATCAGGGGCTGTATTTTCTAAACCACAACCTATTTCGGGCTTTCGGTTGTTAGTGAAGCAGCTATATCATGTTGGTGTTCAATCCTTAGCAATTATTATGGTTTCAGGGCTATTTATTGGCATGGTTTTGAGCTTACAAGGCTACGTTATCTTAGTTGATTATGGTGCCGAAGGCAGTTTAGGCCAAATGGTGGCATTATCACTATTACGTGAACTTGGTCCTGTTGTTACAGCTTTATTATTTGCAGGGCGTGCAGGTTCGGCTTTGACGGCCGAAATTGGATTGATGAAAGCAACAGAGCAGTTAAGCAGTTTAGAGATGATGGCTGTCGACCCTTTAAAAAGAGTGATTGCTCCAAGGCTATGGGCTGGTGTCATTTCGATGCCAATGCTTTCTATGATTTTTATGGCTATTGGTATTTGGGGTGGACATATTGTTGGCGTTGAGTGGAAGGGCATTGATCACGGCGCTTTTTGGTCGACAATGCAATCTTCAGTGGAACTCGGTTACGATATTGGTAATAGCTTGATCAAGAGCGTGGTCTTTGCGATTACGGTAACTTGGATCGCGTTATTTAATGGTTACAGTGCAATCCCTACATCAGAAGGGATTAGCCGAGCAACGACACGTACAGTTGTGCATTCTTCACTAACGGTTTTAGCGTTAGACTTTGTTTTAACCGCATTGATGTTTGGGAATTAAATCATGCAAAATACAAAAAAAATTGAATTATGGGTTGGTGGCTTTGTTCTAGCTGGCATTGTTGCTGTACTGGTTATGGTATTTCAAGTTGCTGATGTTAAAGGTTTTGGCGGCAATGAAACTTACACGTTAAAAGCTGAATTTGATAATGTTGGTAGTTTAAAAACTCGCTCCCCTGTTAAAGTCGGTGGTGTTACCGTTGGTCGAGTGACCCACATTACACTTGATGCGGAATCGTTGGTCCCTGTGGTGACTATGGATATCGATGGTCAATATGATCAGTTTTCAGAAACATCGAGCCTAAAGATACAAACGTCAGGTTTGATTGGAGAGCAGTATTTAGCTCTTGTTCCTGGTTTTGTTTTCGAAGATGAAGAAATGCTTAGAGACGGTGATGTAATTGAAGATACTAAATCAGCATTAGTGTTAGAAGACTTGATCGGTCAAGTATTGTATAGCATTGGAGGGTCAGAAGATGATGAGTAACCGTATCACATGGTCGCAAGTAAATCGCTTTTTTAGTGCTCTCTTTATTCTCCTTGTTAGCCAAGTATCAACTGCATCCGAAACTAAAATAAACCAACAAGAACCGTATACGATGATGAAAGCGGTTTCTGAAATTTCCTTTGCCCGTTTGAAATCCGAGCAAGATAAGGTGAAGCAGGATCCGAATCATTTAAAGTTACTGGTTGAAGAAGAATTGATGCCTTACGTTAATTATCAATATACCGCTCTTAAAGTCTTAGGCTCAAATCTTAAAGGTGCAAAAAAAGAAGATGTTAGGGTGTTTATTAAAGCCTTTAGAGGGTATCTAGTGACTTCTTTTGCGCAAGTGTTAACTCAATATACCGATCAAGTTATTGAATTTGGCCCACCAGAACAATTAAGTGATTCCAAACGAATTACTGCCGTTAAGGTTAATATCATTGATACACCCCGCCCTGACATCAAATTACAGTTTAAGTTACGAAAAAATAAAAAGACGGGTGATTGGGCGGTTTACGATATGATAGCGGAAGGGGTGAGTTTGTTATCGAGTAAACAATCGGAATGGAGTTCTGAGCTTCGAAAAGAAGGTATTTTATCGGTAGCTGAAAAGTTGGAAACATTAGGTAAGAAATCCATACAATTTGAGGCTAAATAATTATGTTGAACCTTGAATGGAAGCATAATGGCATTGATGAAAGTATCTTAGTTGGAACCCTTGATCGTGATACAATCCCGTCTATATGGAAACAAGTGACCACTTGGACTCCAACTTGTAATCAACACTCTATTTGTTTACAACAAGTAAAAAGAACCGATTCTGCCGGTATGGCATTCTTAATACATCTAGTAAAGCATGCAAAACAGCAAAATTGCCATATAATGATGAACAATATTCCTAAGCAGTTATATACATTATTTCGTTTGAGTAATGTTGAAAATGTGCTTGGGAAACACATAAGAAATGTACAGGAGTAGTTTGTGGATAGCACACAAGTACAAAAATTATTAGAAGACGCTCTAAATATCGAAGAAATCCATGTGAAAGGTGAGGGTAGTCATTATGAAGTAATGGCTATTGATGCGTGCTTTGAATCTATGAGCCGCGTTAAAAAGCAGCAGTTTATTTATGCACCATTAATGGAATATATTCAGCGTAATGATATTCATGCCGTGTCGATAAAAACATTCACTCCTAGTGAATGGCAGCGCAATAAGAAATTAATGTCTCTTTAAGGAACGAGTAATGGATAAATTCCGAGTGATCGGTTCACCTCAACCTCTATCGGGTGAAGTTGTTATTTCTGGTGCTAAAAATGCGGCATTACCTATCTTGTTTTCAGCAATTCTAGCTGAAAAACCAGTAGAGTTAACCAATGTCCCAGAATTAAAAGACATTGAGACTACGGCAAAATTGCTACGACGTTTAGGGGCGAGTGTTGAAAAAGTAGCGGATAAAGATCATGCGTTACTTGTCGATGCGAGTACTATTAATGAGTATTGTGCGCCTTATGATTTGGTGAAAACAATGCGAGCGTCTATTTGGGCTTTAGGGCCGTTAGTCGCTCGTTTTGGTTATGGTCAAGTATCTTTACCTGGTGGGTGTGCAATAGGAGCTCGACCTGTTGATTTACATGTGAGCGGTCTAGAGCAGCTAGGTGCAACGATTAAGCTGGAAGATGGTTATGTGAAGGCTTCTGTCGATGGGCGCTTACAAGGTGCTCATATTGTAATGGATAAAATTAGTGTCGGTGCAACCATCACTATTATGTCAGCCGCGACACTTGCGACCGGGACGACTGTATTAGACAATGCTGCAAGAGAACCTGAAATTGAAGATACGGCTAAATTCCTGAATTCTCTTGGCGCTAAAATAACAGGAGCGGGTAGTGATCGTATTACGATAGAAGGCGTTGATAGTCTTGGTGGTGGTTCGCATAAAGTGGTGGCGGATCGTATCGAAACCGGTACTTTCTTGGTCGCAGCTGCGGTATCTGGTGGTAAAGTCGTTTGTCGTAATACGAATGCTCATCTTCTGGAAGCGGCAATTGCTAAGCTGGAAGAAGCTGGAGCAAAAGTGGAATCAGGCGATGATTGGATAAGCGTAGATATGACTGATCGAAAATTAAAATCAGTGAATATCCAAACGGCACCACACCCTGGTTTCCCGACCGATATGCAAGCGCAATTCTCTTTGTTAAATATGATGGCAAAGGGTACTGGGGTCATAAAAGAAACTATTTTTGAAAATCGTTTTATGCATGTGCCTGAGCTGATGCGTATGGGCGCTAAAGCTGAAATAGAAGGTAATACCGTCATCTGTGGTGAAGTCAGTGCTTTAAGTGGCGCAGAGGTGATGGCAACAGATTTACGAGCATCTGCTAGTCTTGTAATTGCAGGTTGTATCGCGAGCGGTGAAACGATAGTGGACCGTATTTACCATATTGACCGTGGTTATGAGCGCATTGAAGATAAGTTGGCAGCGCTAGGTGCGAAGATTGAGCGTTTTAGCTAATCACGTTACAGTAGTGGTATGATAAGATTAAAGCCGAGACTTATGTTTCGGCTTTTTTGTATTTAAAATGATAAAACTCTTTTGTGGAGAAAATAATAATGATTGCACTTGTGCGTATTTTGATTGTTTTAGTTTGGGCAATCCTTATGTTTGTATTTGGTTGTGCGTATTGCTTGTTTAGTCCTAGAAACCCAAAGCATGTATTTCGTTTTGGGCGCTATTTTGGTGCGATGCATAAAGTGTTCGGTATCAAACTCGAGTTACGTTTACCCGACGATGCTTATCAGCGTGGTCAACATATTTATATTGCAAATCACCAAAATAACTGGGATATGTTTACTGTGTCTTCAGCGGTTACCCCTAATGTGGTTACCGTTGGTAAAAAAAGCTTAGCTTACCTACCTCTTTTTGGTCAGATATATTGGTTAACGGGAAATATCTTAATTGATAGAGCTAATCGTTCTAAAGCGGTCGGAACTATTGAACAGGTTATTGGCAAAATGAAAGGAAGTAACCTGTCTATTTGGATGTTCCCTGAGGGAACTCGCTCTCGAGGTCGAGGTTTACTGCCATTTAAGACTGGAGCTTTCCATACCGCTGTAGGTGCAGAAGTGCCAGTGATCCCGATTGTATGCAGCTCGACAGATGGTATTAAGCTAAATCGCTGGAATAATGGACATGTCATCGTTGAGATGATGCCGGTCGTTGAAACGGAAGGTTATGAGCGTACTGAAGTAAGAAAAATAGCAACCATTTGTCGTAAGCAGATGAAGGAGAAGCTTGCTGAGCTTGATGAAGAAGTTAAGCTAAGAAATAGTAAAGAAGGTGTAAATTAAGCCTTTACTGCTTGTTTAGACGCATTTAAGCATGAAGTGAGTTGGTAGGTAGACTCACTTCATGTTTTATTACTGTGTTTATTTCGTATTTAGTGTAACAAAAAAGCCCTAAT
>JAOICL010000057.1 GCA_028131545.1 Vibrio sp.
ATGGATATTGATCGATTGCTTCAGGAAGGAGATGATTGGAATGGTTTTGAATTATCAGAAGAACAGAAAGAAGAGATTGATGATTCGATACCTGAAGATGAACGCGGAATTTGGAATAAAACCGAAGATAATGACGTTATTGTTGAAAGCAAGATAGAAAATGATGACTCATCCGAATTCCACCATGAGCAAATGAGCGATGCGATTGAGCAAGAAAGTCACGTTCAGCATGAAGGAATTGATGAAGAAAACAATGAGCAAGATAATTTAAGCACCTCAGATCAAGAAATAGCAAAACATCAGTTGGATATGGCCAAAATCTATATTGAGATGGGTGATGTTCAGGGGGCGAGAACATTATTGGAATCAGTCATTGTTGATGGATCCGATGATGATAGAGTTGAGGCAAAAAACTTATTCGATCAACTGTAATATCATGATGTTTTCATTCATGAAGGATGGATAGTGATGGAAAGCGTATCCAGTACCCACGTTATCTTATATACTTCGGACTTTCTCTCTCAACTCGTATCTGTGTTTGAGAGTTATGTACTGAGAATGGATAAGAAACAAAGAGGCGATCCATGAGAATAGCTTTGGGTGTGGAATACGATGGTAGTCAATATTATGGCTGGCAAAAACAGCAAGATGTCATTGGTGTTCAAGAAAAATTAGAAAAAGCCTTGTCGATTGTTGCCAATCATCCCATTGAAGTGCAATGTGCAGGGCGTACTGATGCCGGTGTACACGGTACGGGGCAAGTTGTGCACTTTGATACACACGCAAGCAGAAAAGTTGTTGCTTGGACAATGGGAGCCAATGCAAACTTACCTAAAAATATCGCTGTACGTTGGGCCCAAGAAGTACCTGACGAATTTCATGCTCGCTTTACTGCAACAGCCCGCCGTTATCGTTATGTTATTTACAATCATAAGCTTAGACCAGGGATTTTGAACTCTGGTGTTAGCCATTATCATGGTGAGCTTGATGTTGAAAAAATGAATCAAGCAGGGCAGTATTTATTGGGAGAAAATGACTTCACCTCTTTTCGAGCGGTGCATTG
The DNA here is from genome assembly GCA_028131545.1 of Vibrio sp. GTDB lineage: Bacteria > Pseudomonadota > Gammaproteobacteria > Enterobacterales > Vibrionaceae > Vibrio. The sequence continues at coordinate 1,064 of JAOICL010000057.1, forward strand.
TCAATCTCGTAGCCCTTGGCGAAACATCATGCATCTTAATGTAACTCGTCATGGTCACTACGTTGTGATTGATATTAAAGCCAATGCCTTTGTGCATCATATGGTGCGTAATATAACCGGTAGTTTGATTTGTGTTGGTCGAGGAGAGAAGGATCCAAATTGGATTCAATGGCTTCTCGAAGCGAAAGATAGAAAACTTGCAGGCGCGACGGCAAAAGCAGAAGGTCTGTACCTCGTGGATGTAGATTACCCATCTGAGTTTCATTTACCTGGCCCACCGATAGGGCCATTATTCTTTCCTGATAACTTATCTGATTTCTAGCGATATACTAGGCTATTTCGTCGCTGTTCATGATGACAATAGGATGAATTGATTTTCTTTTTTATATAAAGTATTTATCGAATATACCGATATAGTTGATAGAAATTAAAGAATTGCACTTTGAGTGGTTATTTTTTGATTTGGTGTCGTTTCGGATTTGGTGTACACTAAGTGGCTTTGAAACGGTGATCTCATTCAGATAAACCGTAAAGTTATAAAGGTTTTTTGTCATTTGTTAATGAATTAATAAGTGATTTGGATTATGAAATGAGTTTTGCTTGATTCAGTATTTTTGAATCAGAAGATAGCGTATTCGTTACGTTGTTAATGGCAAATACAAAATTAGAAAAAGGTCTTCCATGAGCTGGCTTGAAAAAATTTTAGAGAAAAGCAACATTGTAAGCTCACGTAAAGCTTCCATCCCTGAAGGGGTATGGACAAAGTGTACGTCTTGCGATCAAGTGCTATATCACGCAGAATTAGAGCGTAACTTAGAAGTATGTCCAAAATGTGGGCATCATATGCGAATGAAAGCGCGTCGTCGTCTCGAGTCTTTCCTTGATTCAGGTTCATACACTGAATTAGCAAATGATTTAGAGCCACAGGATAAGCTGAAATTTAAAGATACAAAACGCTATAAAGATCGCATTACTGCAGCACAGAAAAACAGTGGTGAAAAAGACGCACTGATTGTCATGCATGGTGCTGTTCATGGTGTACCAATTGTTGCATGTGCTTTTGACTTCTCCTTTATGGGTGGGTCAATGGGGTCGGTTGTTGGTGCTCGTTTTGTACGTGCAGTTGAAGCAGCAATTCAAAATGACTGCGGTCTGATTTGTTTCTCGGCAAGTGGTGGTGCACGCATGCAAGAGGCATTAATGTCTCTTATGCAAATGGCGAAAACCAGTGCTGCTCTTGAGAAACTTTCTCAAAAAGGACTGCCATTTATATCAGTAATGACTGATCCAACGATGGGTGGTGTATCTGCAAGTTTAGCGATGTTAGGTGATGTTAACATTGGTGAGCCGAAAGCATTGATTGGTTTTGCTGGTCGTCGTGTTATCGAGCAAACGGTCCGTGAAGACCTACCAGAAGGCTTCCAGCGCAGTGAGTTCTTACTAGAACATGGTGCTATTGATATGATCGTCGATCGCCGCAATATGCGCTACACGATTGCAAGCTTGATGTCTAAAATGTTAAACCTGCCTTCACCGCATGTTGTTTCTGTGAGCGAAACACCAGCAGATAGCTAAGCAATGCTATCGAAGTGCAAAAAAAAGAGGTAAAGTAGGCTCTAGAATTAATACTGATAAGCGTTGTACTATGAGCCAAGCAACTTTACTTGAGGCAAGTTTGCCCCCACAAGCCACGTCATCTTTGGATACGTGGCTTGATTATTTAAACTCCATTCATACTTCTGCTATTGATCTTGGCCTTGAACGAGCTCAAGTTGTTGCTGATACGACCTCCTTAACCAAACCGGCTCCTATCGTTATCACGGTTGCTGGTACTAATGGTAAAGGATCCACCTGTGCTATTCTTGAATCTATTTTATTAGAAGCGGGCTATCGCGTTGGTGTTTATAGCTCTCCTCATCTTATTCGTTATAATGAAAGAATCCGAATTAATGGAATCAATGTTGATGATCAGGCATTTATTGATGCATTTGATTTTATTGAACAGCAACGAGGTTCAACGAGCCTTAGCTTCTTTGAGTTTGGAACACTTGCAGCCTTAAAAACATTAAAAGACTCAGCGGTTGATATCGCTATTTTAGAAGTGGGTCTTGGAGGAAGATTGGATGCAACGAATGTTGTTGATCATGACATCTCGATCATTACCAGTCTTGCTGTTGACCATGTGGATTGGTTGGGTGACGATATTAATGTTATTGGGTACGAAAAGGCAGGAATCTTCCGTTCTTTACGTCCCGCTATTTGCGGGCAACCAGATGCCCCTGCAACCGTTGCAGCTCATGCTGATGATATCAAAGCTTCCCTATACCAAATTGGCCAACAGTATCAATACGAAGTGACTTCTGAAACCACATGGTCATGGAAAAGTGGTGCTTTCGAACTACAAGACCTCCCAATTCCAACATTACCGACACAAAATGCAGCAACGGCTTTAATGGCTTTAGGGCAATCAGGTCTAGCTATTAGTGATTTAGATATTGTTCATGGACTAAAAAAAGCGGCTTTACCTGGACGTATGCAGATTATTGAGCAGAACCCTACGGTATTATTGGACGTTGCTCATAATCCCCATTCGGCAGAATATTTAGTCAATCAAGTGAAAGAGCAATATCATCATAAAAATATTCATGTTGTTGTTGGTATGCTACATGATAAAGATATCGAATCGACTTTACAGATACTTAATCAAATTGCAGCTAATTGGTACCCATGTTCTTTAGAAGGGCCAAGAGCAGCCAGTGCGAAAGAGCTGTGTCGTTATTTGATGGGTGATTGGGTTGAACATAGAACACCAGTAGATGCTTTTTTGTCTGCCAAAAAACAAGCATCTACTGATGATGTCATTTTAGTCGTGGGTTCTTTTCATACCGTGGGTGAAGTTTTATCTTATTTAGATTAAATGCAAAGGAGATATGATGGCCAGTCGTTTTCAACATCGTTTAGTAGGTACTGTTGTACTCGTCTCTCTTGGTGTCATTTTCTTGCCTGATATTTTTGATGGTAAAAAAGAGACGTATCAACCTAATGTCGTTAGCATTCCGCTGAGACCAGCGGATAATACGCAACATACGGCCAGCGATATATTACCTCCAGTACTGATTAACGCATCTGAAGATAACAAAACAGGTGACTTGGCTTTAAGTACAGAGCCTGCTGTTGCAAAGCGCCCTTTACCGGAGTTAAAAGTAACCAATATTCAAGGTGACACTGAGGACAAATGGACTCAAGTGGCAACAACTAAATCAGAGTTAAAAGAAAATGCTTGGATTATTCAACTGATGGCGCTTAAAAATGTAGATCGTGCTAAGAAGTTGGTGAAAGAGTTACAAACTAAGGGCTATCGAGCTGATCTAATACAAGAAAAGCGATTTGCACGAGTTATTGTTGGCCCTGATTTATCAAAGGCTCAGCTTGAAAAACAGTTGAAGGGGCTTGAAAGTATAACGGGATCAAAGGGCCAAATAATGAAATTTAGCCCTAAAAATCATTAAGCAAACGTTTGCTTTTGGATTTATTCTGTTAGAATGCATGTGAATTTAATGAGTATTATGGAATGAACGGCTTAGATTTATTCATATTAGGTGTTATCGGATTATCAGCATTAATCAGTTTAATGCGAGGGTTCACTAAAGAAGCGCTTTCATTAGTAATATGGTTTTCTGCTTTTTTTATTGCGAGCCAGTATTATTTGAAATTAGCGGTACTTTTAACGAATATACGTGATGATCTTGTGAGAAACGGTGCGGCAATCGCCATACTATTTGTATCAACGTTAATTGTTGGTGCCTTGATCAACTACGTTATTGCACAACTTATTCAAAAAACAGGCCTTTCTGGCACAGATCGCGTAATTGGTGTCGTTTTTGGAGCGCTTCGAGGCGTGCTTGTGGTATCGGCGGCTCTGTTTTTTATAGATGCATTTACCTCTTTTTCGAATGCCTCTTGGTGGACTGAATCTAAACTAGTTCCTGAGTTTAGTCGTATTATTGCTCCTTTTTTTGAGCATTTAAAAGCGACATCCAGTTTTTTATCGAGCACAGGTTAACAGGCCTCTAGGGAGAATGTATGTGTGGCATTGTAGGGATTGTTGGAAATGGTTTAGTCAATCAATCGATTTACGACGCTTTAACGGTATTACAGCATCGTGGTCAAGATGCTGCGGGCATTTGTACTATCGATGATGATCGCTTTCGATTACGTAAAGCTAATGGGTTAGTTACCGATGTTTTTGCTTCAAAGCATATGCAGCGCTTACAAGGCAACAGTGGCATTGGGCATGTTCGCTACCCAACGGCAGGTAGTTCAAGCGCCTCTGAAGCGCAACCTTTCTATGTAAACTCTCCTTTTGGTATTACGCTGGCACATAATGGCAATCTTACGAATGCATCGAGTATTCGTAAAAAGTTGTTTGAAAAGGACCGCCGTCACCTAAATACAACCTCTGACTCTGAAGTTTTACTCAATGTGCTTGCTCATGAGATTGATTCTGTAAAAGGAATCGTCGCTAGCGATGATGTTTTCCGTGCTGTATCGAGTGTACATCATAGTGTTGAAGGTGCTTATGCTGTTGTTGCGATGATTATCGGCCATGGTATGGTTGCTTTTCGAGACCCCTATGGTATTCGTCCTTTATGTTTAGGGCATAGAGAAGTCAACGGTAAGTCGGAGTATATGGTCGCTTCAGAATCCGTTGCGCTTGATGCTGTTGGGTTTACTTTTCTTCGTGATGTTGCTCCTGGTGAGGCGATTTATATTACTTTTGATGGTGAACTTTATACCCAGCAATGCGTTTCTAATCCTGTATTAAATCCATGTATTTTTGAATATGTGTATTTTGCTCGTCCAGATAGTTTTATCGATAAAATATCGGTATACAACGCACGATTAGAAATGGGCACAAAATTAGGTGCTCGTATTAAAGATGAGTATGAGCATCTTGATATTGATGCGGTTATACCTATTCCAGATACCTCCTGCGATATTGCTTTACAGATCGCGCAAGCCATCGATAAACCTTATCGACAAGGTTTTGTTAAAAATCGCTATGTTGGGCGTACTTTCATTATGCCCGGGCAAACTCAAAGACGTAAATCGGTACGCCGTAAACTAAACGCTATCCATTCTGAATTTAAAGGGAAGAATGTTCTTCTTGTTGACGATTCTATTGTTCGAGGCACGACGTCAGAGCAGATTATTGAGATGGCAAGAGATGCGGGAGCAAGTAAGGTTTATATGGTGTCAGCAGCACCAGAAGTTCGTCATCCAAATGTGTATGGTATCGATATGCCAAGTGCGAGTGAACTGATCGCTTATAATCGTAATGTGGATGAAATTAAGGACATGATCGGTGCCGATGAACTCATATTCCAAACATTAGATGATCTTGTTGATGCGATTGGCCTTGGTAATACGGATATCAAAAAGTTTGAGACATCGGTTTTCAGTGGGGAATATGTCGCTGGCAATATTGACAAAGCGTATCTAGAACACTTAGAAACATTGAGAAGTGATGATGCAAAAGGCCAGAAAGAAAGAAAGCAAGAGCTTGCTCATTTAGAGATGTATAATGAAGGCGTTTAAGCTTATTTAACTGATATTTCTTAAAAAATAGCCGCTTTTGAGCGGCTATTTTTGTATGGAATGAGATATTATGTTGTTGGGTTATTTGCGTACAATGATGTTGTGCAGTTGGCTTAGAGCGAATAACGCTGTTGCGCAAAGAACAACGGAAGGCCCAGCAGGCGTGTCATAATGCCAAGAAAGCATAATACCTGATAATACAGCGATGATACCGATTAACGAGGATAAGATAGCCATTGCTTCAGGTGTTTTCGCGAGACTTCTGGCGGTCGCAGCTGGAATAATCAGTAGTGACGTCATAATTAGTGCTCCAACAAACTTCATTCCGATAGCAATAACAACCCCAATCAGTAACATTAAGATAATTCTTGCTTTATCTGGGTTGTAACCTTCAACTAAGGCAATCTCTTCTGAGACAGATGTGGTCACTAACAATCTCCAAAAGATAACGACCAGTATCAAGGTGATGAATATACCGGAGAAAATGATCAGTAGATCATCTGGAGTAATCGACAATAAATCACCAAACAGGTAACTCATTAGATCAATCCGAACATTATCAAGAAAACTGATGGAGACTAATCCCAAAGATAAAGAGCTGTGCGCTAATATTCCTAATAGGGTATCCGTTGCCACTAAACTTTGTTTTTGTAAGGCCACTAAAACCGTAGCGAGAATGAGGCAGCAGAGTACTAAGGCTAAATACAGGTTGATATCTAAAATAAAACCAAAAGCAATACCGAGTAAAGAAGCATGCGCTAGTGTATCGCCAAAGTAAGCCATTTTTCGCCATACAACAAAGGAGCCTAGTGGTCCAGCGATAATCGCAATGCCTATTCCAGCAATAATAGAGGGTAATAGGAACTCAATCATGGGAGATGTGTCCATGTTTAGGGTTAGAACATTGATGAGCATCACCGTCTATAGTATCACCTGAAAGATCGTGATGATGATGGTGGTGATGTTGATATACGGCAAAATTTGAGGCGAGAGTATTGCCAAATAATGCAATATAACTCGGATGTTGGGCAATATCAGCTGGCACCCCAGAACAGCAAATATGATGATGTAAGCAGATCACATTATCTGTTTTAGCCATAACTAAGTGTAAATCATGAGACACCATGAAAATGCTGCATTGAAAACGTTGACAGATTTTATTAATAAGGTCGTAAAACTCAATTTGCCCTTGTAAGTCAACGCCTTGTGCTGGTTCATCTAAAACAAGAAGCTGAGGCCGCCTTAATAGGGCTCTAGCGAGTAACACTCTTTGAGTCTCACCGCCAGACAAATGGTGCATTGAGCTGTTCAGTAAATGCTCTGCACCCACTAAACGTAATGCATCAGTCAATTCTTGCTGACTGAATCTCCCCGCCAATTTTAAGAAGCGAAGTACATGAATCGGTAATGTTTCATTGAGTTTCAATTTTTGTGGTACATAGCCTACAGTTAACCCATTTAAGCGATGTACTTGTCCTGTATAAGCAATAGGGAAGCCAAGTAATACTTTTACTAATGTGGATTTTCCTGCGCCATTAGGGCCAATAAGGGTCGTGATTTCCCCTTTATTTAACGTGATCGTAACGTTATCTAAAACGCGCTTTGAGCCAAATGTAACACAAATATTCTGTAGCTCGACAAGGGGCTTCATTATTAATTCTTTAACCGTTATGTGATCTCTGTATTGTATTGTATATTCTATGACGAAACTAGAAAAGATATAAGGTATCTATTGTTAGATGTATGAAAGGAATTTGATATTTATGAAAAAGTTTTTTGGTGTAGTCGCTGGTCTTATTCTGCCTTTATCTGCCAATGCGCTTGACGTTATTACAACGGTAAAGCCCATTCAGATGATCGCCACAGAAATTACCCAAGGCGTGACAGCGCCTAGCTCTATTTTAAGCTCTACGGCGTCTCCTCATGATTATTCACTAAAACCATCCGATATTAAAAGGATTAATCAGGCTGATGTGATTATTTGGTTTGGGAGAGATCTAGAGCCCTATTTACAAAAACAACTACAAAATAGAACGAATGTGATTACATTATCATCTACACCTTCTTTAGTCCTAAGGGAGTATGGTGCGGCCGTTGAGCATGATGGTCATAATCATGGAAGTGTCGATCCTCATTTTTGGTTAGGTAAACAGCCAACACTGTCAGTTGCTATTCATATCGCTGAAAAACTAGCCCAATTAGATCCAACACATAAAGCCCAATATAAAGCTAATTTAGAGAAATTTAAGCATAATATTGAAAAAACACATACACAAGTAGCAAAGAAGCTATCACCTGTAAAAAGTGTTGGCTATTATGTTTTTCATGATGCGTACGGGTATTTTGAAGAAGATCATGGGCTAAATCATATCGGACATTTTACGGTTTCTCCAGAGAGAAAACCTGGAGCTAAAACTCTAATACAGATAAGACAGTCATTATCAAAAGGAAATGCTAAATGCGTATTTTCAGAGCCTCAGTTCCAACCTGCGATTGTTAATTCCGTTATTAGAGGAAGTGACGTTGGTACAGGGGAACTGGATCCTTTAGCAACCAATATTGAAGTGGCGACAGGGAGTTATTTCCATTTTATTAACTCTATTTCAGATAGCTTTTATCGTTGCTTATCACAGTAAAATATACAGAGAGTTGTACTTCCTATATGACTCTCCTATTTTCCTGAATGTTTCAGTGACATCGGACCTGAATATTCGCCTTTTTTATTAATCTGTGATGTTGAATCGGTTTTGATCTTAGTATTTACATGGACATTAGATATAAGTATTGATTAAATGAATTCTTAATTCGAGATGTAAAAAAACCATGGAGAAGGTGAGACATGTATTCATACATATTAACTGTTTGCCTTCTTTTATCTTCGATTTTCCTTTCCTTTTCCTCATCATCAACGCCTATATTTTACCCACTTCCCTATTATCAAACAGGGGAAGATATTGTCGTTGATAAAATCTATCAAGGAATAGGGCAGGAGTTATGGTTTTTAGAGCACGGAAATATTCCCTACCTTTTCTCCGGAGAAAAATTGACACCGGTTCAGCCGTTAGAGGTGGATAGCCAGTATCATATTCTATATGCAAAAGACGCTTTTTGGTTTTTTAAAGGGAATGAACTTAATAAACAACGGCCTCAACGTACATCGGAGGTCATTCATCGCTTTGATAATATGATTGATGTTCATAACGTTGGGGTTAATAATGACTTAATTTGGTCTGCGAGTACAAAAAGACTCCATTTATATCATGTAAAAGATAGCGTCGCTTTATCTATACCCTTGGATGATATTTACCAATACAGCAAAACCAGTCAAATAGAAGTCAATGATGTATTAGCACTGAAAGACATTTGGCTATTAGCGACTAACTTTGGGTTGTTTTATTCTAACTCCGTTGGTCAAATCTATCCTTTTCCCAGTACATCAAACGATTATTATACCTCTTTATATTTTTCTAAAAAGCATCAACAAGTTGTCGCTGGTACTTTACATAGCGTGCAGATTTTTGATCTGACCGGCATGGATAAACCGTTTACTATTCAGACATTTAGTCAAGTGTTATCGATCGAAGAGGGCAGTGATAATTATTGGTTGGGCACGGAGAGTGGATTATTTTTATATTCTTTTCAAAACCAATCTCACTTTAAAGTTACCCAACAAAATAAGCTTAATGACTTCTCCCTGCCTAATGGTAAAGTTTTAGATCTTCTTAATGATGGAAAAGGGGGGATGTGGATTGCAACGTCAGAAGGGATTCGATATACCCCAATGAATACAGGGTGGCTCAGACGGGAATCTTATCCAATTGGAGTCAATAAAGATTCTGTAATTGGTATTCAATCTATTCATGATTCAAGTGATTATTGGGTTAAGGCGGAAAGAGCGTTATATCGAGTTAGCCTATTTAATCACACTCAATATGAATTGGTCTATGATCGGCGAGTGAATGAAGTCGCTCAAATTGGAAATACATGGTACTTAGCGACAGAGTTAGGGATTAAATGTTTGGATCAGGTATACAAGTTAGTTGTCTGTGATGAAATACCACCGTTATTAGATAAATACCCAACTCCCTTCTTAGCGATTGACACGTCAGAAACTTTGTGGGGAATTAGCCTTAATAATCTTTGGTCATACCACCCACAAAGTAAACACTTTCGTAATTATGGTAGTGATTGGATATATGCCAGCAACGATAACCTAACACCGACTCATATTGTCCATACCATGCAGCTTGGAACACTGATTGGAACAGAAAATGGAATAGTGCAAGTTCATGAAGAACGAATCCAAGTGATTGATCAATCTCAGACGTTTGGAGAGCTTTATAGTGTCAAAGAGGATGATAGTGGAGGGGTATGGGTCGCTGCCGCTTATGGTTTGTTTTATATAAATTCGTCTGGAAAGGTAATCAAAGTATCAACACCAAGTGCGCATGCCAAAGCGAATTGTATTATTCCTGATGGCCGAATTACTTGGGTGGCTTTATCCAGTGGTTTACTGGCGTTTAATCAAGATCGTGAGGTTATCTATCAAAGAACTGAGCCTCATGGGCTAATTAATAATGAATTTTATGATGGTGTTTGTACTGGTTCTAAAAAATACTCCTCTTTATTATTTGGTACTAAATATGGCTTAACAGCCATTGATACTTTGCAATTGAAGGAATTAAAACATCACTTTCAAGGACAATTAGTCACTAAGCAAATATTGGTGGATGATCAAGTGCTTTCTATTGGTAATCGACAAGAGACGATCCCTTTCAGTAACAAGCAAACTGTCGCCATTGATTTTGGCGTTTTGCCAAGAAGTCATTTGTATCATATTGAATATCAGTTTAATGACCAGCATTGGCAGACACCTTCAGGGTATCAGCTGTTCCTATCGAATTTATCCAACTCAGATATTACTTTAAAAGTAAGGGCGTGTGATGCATTAAGTTGTGGTACACCGAGTATATTTATTTTGGAGTATCAACCTCAAAATAATCACTATTTGCGTTTTATTTATAGTGTTAGTGGTCTTTTTTTGCTGATAGGGATAGTTAGCTATCATAGACGAGTTCTCAAGCAGAGAGCGAATGATAAGCAACAAATGAAAGCGTTAGCGGCATCTAAGAAAGAGTTATTCTCTTTATATACGAAAGAAAAGAAGACAAGAGTAGAGGCTGAAGGTCAAATTAATGTACTTCCTGACAATATAGAAGACATAATAATACCAATATATAACTTTGTCATGGAGTGGGAAGGGAAAAAAATGATCCAATTTTCCCATTTTCTCAATTATATTTTGGATTGTGTTGGTCATCATCAGATACAAGTTGAAGGGGAAAAACGATTTGAGGCTAAGACCAGGCAAAGGAGTGTATATGAAGACTATGCGGTTGATTGGTCGGAAAAACAAGCTATCGATCGAGGGCAAGCTTTATATCACCTATTAACTAGAATCATTGATAAAACGACTTTGATTGAAGTGAAAACAGAATATGATCAAGGAAGTACGCTCTTTTCTTTGTATTTGCATCGTTCTCAGTTGTTTATTACTGAGGATGTATATCAACAAATCGAAAAATCATTCCCGATATTATCTGACATTGGGCTGATTTTTATTCAATCTCAGCATCAGGTTAGAATACAAGTATGCTTTACAACGACCCTGATTACACCCGCTGGCCTGCCTACGACTCCAATTCAAAGTGAAGAACATCAACAAACCACTTGGCTTAAAAAGCTTAATTGTATTGTCGAAGAGAAGTACTCAATGGCTAATTTGAGCTTATCGGATGTCGCCAGCCAATTATTTATGTCAGAGCGTAGTCTTCAAAGGCGTATTAAGGGTGAAACAAAGATGACGTTTCAAGAATATTTGACAACGTATCGCCTTGAAAAAGCCTCTTTATACAAAGGACATAATAAGAAAGTTCAATATATCGCCTATGAATGTGGGTTCAGTGATCCTTCTTATTTTACACAGCGTTTTAAGCTTCATTTTGGTTGTACACCGAGCCACTACTTTAAGCAAAACCATGACTAACCTATTTGAGTTATTGGGTTAGTCACTGATGTGTTGATGACAGTGGCGGTTATCTTTCACTTTATGAGTCATTACCCTCTACATTTTGGTTTGAAAATTGTTTATCAACTATCCCTTAA
>JAOICL010000058.1 GCA_028131545.1 Vibrio sp.
ATAATCTAAGTCTTTCTCCCTTCTTTCTTAAAAATCAATTACACTTGGCATATTGTAATTAACTTATAAGTTTATCTATATGCTAAAAAATCCTCTTCAGCTTCGATTAAAGAAGCTCGCTCCTTGGCAAGAAATTGCTTTCATGGCTTGTCTATGTGAACGTATGTATCCCAATTTTGTTGCTTTCAGTAAGGTATCAGATCTTACGGATGATAATATCTATAAAGATATATTGGATAGTATTTGGGAATCTTTGACTGTTAAAACAGCAAAAGTTAACTTCGAGAAGCAATTGGAAAAGTTAGAGGAAATTATCCCCAATTCTGATGAATATACATTTTATGGTGTAATTCCGGCTATTGATGCATGTATTGCACTTTCAACATTGTTACATGGTTTATTGGATCGTGATTATTTAACAGAAAATACGGAAAAAGCGAGTCAAATTTCAGTGCTAACAGTGGCTCAGCTAGAATCTATTGAGCAAGAAGTTAACATTGATAATGAAAATCAAAAGGACTTTGATGTTATTAATGATGAATGGGATGCGCAGTGGGAGATATTTCGTTTATTAAAAGAGCCAGAAGAGCGTGACATTGAGTTGCTGAAAGGGTTACGGAGTGATCTAAGAGATATTGGAATTAGTAATCTAGGGGTTGCTATTTAAATTATATAACTGTGATAAGTTACTCAATTTTACTGATCATTACTGGGTTTAGTACATAGTTTGTATATTTTACTTTGCGAATACGCATACATAATATTACATTGAATTTATGTTTGTTAATTTGCAAAGGACTTAAAATGAACAAAACACAATTAGTTGACTTTATCGCGGAAAAATCGGATTTATCTAAAGCGCAATCAAAGCAAGCTCTAGAAGTTCTATTAGGCTCAGTAACAGAGACATTAAAAAATGGAGAGCAAGTTCAACTTGTTGGCTTTGGGACATTTAAAATAAACCACCGTTCTGCGAGAACAGGGCGAAACCCTAAAACAGGGGAAGAAATTCAAATCTCTGCTGCTAATGTACCTGCATTCGTAGCTGGCAAAGCATTGAAAGACGCAATGAAATAATTAATGTCTAATGTAAGGTACTGAGAATATATATTTTCAGTACCTTAATTTTTTATCTTTTACTCTCTCGTTCTATAGCTCGATAACCGATATCAGTGCGATAAAAACTATTATCCCACTTTATCTTTACAGCAGCATCGTATGCCGATTTTTGAGCTAAAGATACAGTATCACCTAGGGCTGTCACACAAAGAACTCGTCCTCCATTAGTGACAACACCCTTATCAGTTGCAGTTGTCCCAGCATGGAATACTTTTTCTTCACTATCTATAAAGTGCTCAAAACCGGATATGATATCACCTTTGTTATAACTACCAGGGTAACCACCTGCCGCTAGAACTATACCTATAGCTGCTTTTGAATTCCATTTTGATTCTGCTGTATTGAGCTTGCCATCAATAGCAAGCAAGCAAAGATCTACAAGATCAGATTCCATTCTCATCATAATTGGTTGAGTTTCAGGATCTCCAAACCGGCAATTATATTCAATCACTTTTGGTTGGCCAAATTGATCGATCATTAATCCTGCATATAAAAAACCTTGATATGGATGCCCTTCATCAGCCATCCCTTGAACTGTTGGCTGTATAACTTCATTCATGATTTTGTCATGAATTTCTGGTGTTACAACAGGAGCTGGAGAATAAGCTCCCATACCACCAGTATTTAATCCTGTGTCACCATTTCCAACTCTTTTATGATCTTGACTTGTTGCCATTGGAAGAATATTGATGCCATCGACCATGACAATAAAACTGGCTTCTTCGCCATCCAAAAATTCTTCTATTACAACTTGACTTCCAGCCTCACCAAAAGCATTACCTGCAAGCATATCTTGAATAGCTTCTTCCGCTTCTATTAATGTCATAGCAACAATGACACCTTTACCTGCAGCTAAACCGTCTGCTTTTACGACAATTGGTGCACCTTTCGCTCGGACGTACTCCAAAGCCGGTTCTATTTCAGTAAAGTTCGCATAATCACCCGTAGGGATATTATGCCTAGCAAGAAAGTCTTTAGTAAAAGCTTTTGAACCTTCTAATTGAGCAGCGCCTTGAGTTGGCCCAAAAATGGGTAATGAATATTCTTGAAATGCATCGACGACACCGATAACTAATGGTGCTTCAGGCCCTACAATGGTTAATGCTATAGATTTTTCTTGAGCAAACTTTACGAGAGCAGGTATATCAGTTACTTCAATATCGATATTTTCTACTTTACTCTCAGATTGTGTACCTGCGTTACCAGGTGCAACATAGATAGTATTTACTTTAGGGTTTTGGGCTGCTTTCCATGCAAGAGCATGCTCTCGACCACCAGAGCCAATAATTAATATATCCATAGGAGTTGTCCTTTTATAGAAAAGGCACTCATAGAGTACCTTAAAGAAGATTAGTGGCGGAAATGACGCATGCCAGTAAATATCATTGTCATATCATGCTCGTCGGCAGCGGCAATTACCTCGTTATCTCGCATAGAACCTCCTGGTTGGATAACGCATTTAATACCCGCTTCAGCAGCAGCATCAATACCATCTCTAAATGGGAAGAAAGCATCAGAAGCCATCACACACCCAGGAACTTCTAAGCCTTCATCAGCGGCTTTAATACCCGCTATTTTCGCAGAATAGACACGACTCATTTGACCTGCACCAACACCGATAGTCATGTCTCCTTTCGCATAAACAATAGCATTAGACTTTACAAATTTAGCGACTTTCCAACAAAACAAAGCATCATTGATCTCTTGAGGGGTTGGTTGTCGTTTTGATACTATTTTTAGATCTTGCTCAGAGATCATCCCTTGATCTCTTTCTTGAACGAGAAGGCCGCCATTGACGCGCTTAGTATCCCATTGAGTTGTTTTTGAGTTCCATTGTCCTGATTCAAGAAGGCGAACATTTTTCTTAGTTGCAATCGCCTTTTTCGCTTCTTCTGATACAGTAGGAGCAATGATGACTTCGACGAATTGACGTTGAATTATTTCTGAAGCAGTTTTCCCATCAAGCTCTCTATTAAAGGCTATTATCCCACCAAAAGCGGAAGTTGGGTCGGTTTTGAATGCTCGATTGTAAGCACTTAATATATTTTCTCCTAATGCAACACCACATGGGTTTGCATGTTTAACAATCACACAAGCTGGCTCATCAAATTCTTTTACGCACTCTAAAGCAGCATCGGTATCAGCAATGTTATTATAAGAAAGTGCTTTTCCGTGAAGTTGTATAGCGGTTGATACAGACGCTTCTTGAGGAGTTTGTTCTGTATAGAATGCCGCCGTCTGATGACTATTTTCACCATAGCGCATATCTTGCTTTTTGATAAATTGTTGATTGAAAGTTCGTGGGTATTGAGAGTCTTGATCACCTTCTTTATTCTCACCATAAGAAGGAACCATCTTGCCAAAATAATTAGCAATCATACCATCGTAGTTTGCTGTGTGTTCAAATGCCGCAATCGCTAAATCAAAACGAGTCTCTAAATGCAATGATTGCTCATTATCGTTCATTTCTTCTAGTACACGAGCGTAGTCTTTGCTATTAACAACTATAGCCACATCGTTATGGTTTTTTGCAGCAGAACGAACCATCGTTGGGCCGCCGATATCAATGTTTTCAACAGCATCAGATAAGGTACAGTTGCTTTTAGCAACGGTATCAGCAAAAGGATATAAATTTACTACAACCATATCAATAGCGTTAATATTATGTTTTTCCATTACTTCGCTATCAATATCTCTGCGACCTAAAATACCACCATGAACTTTAGGGTGTAAGGTTTTTACTCTACCATCCATCATTTCAGGGAATTGAGTGTATTCTGAAACCTCTATAACAGGAATACCTTCATTAGCTAACAGACGAGCTGTACCGCCAGTGGAGAGTATTTCAATCCCTTTGGAGTGTAGTGTAGAGGCAAATTCAACAATGCCGGTTTTATCAGAGACACTAATTAGTGCACGGCGTATTGGGCGAGACTGTGTCATTCTTCCATATTCCTTTTGAACGGATTGTATGAGGTATTTAAGCAGGGCATATCACCTGTAATACCAAAGCTTATAATGAGTTCTAATATTAAAAAGCAAACGATTGCGTGGGGCTATAATAGGTTTTTTTTTAGATATTTTCAACGGATGTGAAATAAAAAGGCTGTTAAGTGTGTCTATTTATCATACATATCTATTGTTTTGTTTATTTGGATATGGAGAAAGCTAAATCACTAGGGGGGAATATATGAGAAAAGTATTTTTAGCAATGAGTGCAGTCGTGGTCTTATTTGCGAGTACGATGAGTTGGGCTGGCTGTGGCGGTGGAGGAAATCATATACCGCCACACATACAAGAAGATAGTAAAGGCTCTTAAGTGTGCATTATATAAAAAAGCCCCGTAATCATGATCGATAAGGGGCTTTTATATATTTTAGTGCGTAGCTCTTAATGAAGCTAAAGCTTAGTTCATTCCGTATTTCTTCAGTTTTTTACGAAGAGTTCCACGGTTGATACCCATCATCGTTGCTGCACGAGTTTGATTACCGCGGGTGTGCTGCATAATAGTATCAAGTAAAGGTTGCTCAACCTCTGCTAATACAAGTTCATACAGTTCAGTGATTTCTTGGCCGTTCAGTTGTGCAAGATAGTTTTTCAAAGATGCCTTTACAGAGTCACGTAGTGGCTTTTGAGTAATTTGATCCTGTGAAGTCACAGTTGTTACTGTTAACGGCTCTGAAGTTAGGTTTTGTTCGAACATTTCAGTTTAGCTCTTCTTCTTAATTATGGTGCAACGTTATAAAAGTAATCTTTTAACGTATCTAATTGAGCATTAGCATCATCGATAGCGTTAAAAGAACGGCGAAAATCACCAGCGTTATCATGCTCTTTTAAGTACCATCCAACATGTTTGCGAGCAATTCTAGGACCTAGAAACTCACCATAAAATGTATGGAGGGCTTGGACATGTCCAAGCATAATATCCTTCACCTCTTCAGTAGGAAGTGGCGGCATAGTGTTACCGTTTTCTAAAAAGTATTGGATTTCTTGAAAAATCCATGGTCGGCCTTGGGCTGGTCGACCTACCATTAGCGCATCAGCGCCCGTATATTCCAATACGAACTTCGCTTTTTCAGGAGTGCTAATATCTCCATTCGCAATAACAGGAATAGAAATAGCTTGCTTCACTGCTTTAATACTATCGTATTCAGCATCTCCTTTGTACATACAAGCTTTCGTTCTACCATGTAAAGCTAATGCTTGTATGCCACAATCTTCAGCTAACTTAGCTATGAGTACACAGTTTTTATTTTCTGTGTCCCATCCTGTGCGTGTTTTAAGTGTGACAGGAACATCTACAGCTTGTACTACGGACGTTAGAATTTGTTTTACTAAATCCGGGTATTGCATTAATGCAGATCCAGCGAGTTTTTTGTTCACTTTTTTAGCAGGGCAGCCCATATTGATATCAATAATTTGAGCCCCATTTTCTACATTAAATTGCGCTGCTTCAGCCATCATTGATGGATCGGCACCGGCTATTTGTACTGACCGAATACCTGATTCACCAGTATGTACCATACGCTGCTGCGATTTTGCTGTTTTCCATACTTTAGGATTAGAAGACATCATTTCACTGACAGCCATCCCGGCACCATATCGGAGGCATAACTCTCTAAAGGGTCTATCTGTCACACCAGCCATAGGTGCCACAATAAGATTATTCTTTAATTGATACTTTCCGATTTTCAAAACACAGCCCAGTTATTCACTAGTTAAGGGCGCGCATTTTACGCATTTTTTTTAAACATGAAAAGCCTAATATTTGAGCATTTTACAATTGTTTTTAAAAATATAGCTTTTTCATGAGCTTAGTGATTAATTATTCACCATTCTTTTGTCCAGATATACGACACCATTCATTGAGTTCTTTAATTTCATCAAGGTTAAACTCGGTAGAGTAATAGGTTGCAACATCTTTAGCTTGCGTATCTAAAACACCAGACATGGCTAAAACACCTTTAGGTTTGATTAAACCACTAATAATACTGGATAGATCTCGTAATGGACCAGCAAGGATATTGGCTACAACAACATCTGCAATAAGGCCGTTAGGTTGATCCTGAGGAAGATAAACGTCTAACTTATCTTTTACACCATTGCGAGAGGCATTTTCTTTTGATGCTAACAATGCTTGAGGATCGATATCGATCCCAATAACTTTTTCTGCGCCCAGTTTGATCGCTGCGATCGCAAGGATGCCTGAACCACAGCCAAAATCGATGACTGTTTTGCCTTTTAGATCTAAGCTATCTAACCACTCTAAGCAAAGAGAGGTCGTGGGATGAGTTCCTGTACCAAAAGCCAAACCAGGATCTAACATAACATTAATCGCATTAGGATCGGGGACTTCACGCCAGCTAGGACAGATCCATAACTTTTCTCCAAATTTCATTGGGTGAAAATTATCCATCCATTCCCTTTCCCAGTCTTTATCTTCAAGCTGCTCTATTTTATATGCAAAGTCTTTTGTTAGAAGTTGCTGATTTCTTATGGTAGTAATAATCCAATCAGTATCAGATTCAGCATCGTACAAGGCCAGAATATCGGTATCTCCCCAAAGGCGAGTTTCTCCAGGTAAAGGCTCAAAAACGGGAGTATCATGTGCGTCTAAGAAAGTCACTGAAAGGGCGCCAGTTTCTTCCATTAACATATCACCAATGTGTTCGGCATTATCATTTGTAGCATTGAGTTTGATTTGAATCCACGGCATATTAAGCACCTATTCGTTTGTTATAACACTAAGCTTAAAACAAAAATGTCCACCGAAGTGGACATTTATTATTATTTATTAAAAGAGACTAGGGGGTTATTGTAGTCCAAGTTTCTTTTCTAGGTAATGGATGTTAGCACCACCATGTTGGAAGTTTTCGTCATTCATGATGCTTTCTTGTAAAGTAATATTAGTTTTAATACCTTCTACAATCATTTCACTTAATGCATTCTTCATACGAGCAATCGCAACATCACGATTTTCGCCAAATGTAATAAGTTTGCCAATCATTGAATCATAGTGTGCTGGTACGGTATAACCTGAATAAATGTGAGACTCCCAGCGCACACCCATACCACCCGGAGGATGGAAGCGAGTGATCTTACCTGGAGATGGTAAGAAACGAACAGGATCTTCAGCATTTATACGACATTCAATAGCATGACCGCGTAGTTTGATATCATCTTGTGTGAAAGACAATGGTTGTCCAGCGGCAACACGAAGTTGTTCTTTAATCAAATCAATACCAGTTACCATTTCAGTTACTGGGTGTTCAACTTGTATACGAGTGTTCATTTCTATGAAATAGAACTCACCATTCTCGTATAGGAATTCGAACGTACCAGCACCACGATAACCGATCTCAAGACATGCACGAGTACAGCGCTCGCCGATATACTTACGCATTTCTTCAGTAATGCCGGGTGCAGGTGCTTCTTCAACCACTTTTTGGTGACGACGTTGCATAGAACAGTCACGTTCACCTAAATGGATCGCACCACCTTGGCCATCGGCAATGATCTGAACTTCAACATGGCGAGGGTTTTCAAGGAATTTTTCCATGTAAACCATATCGTTGTTGAATGCACCTTTTGCTTCTGCACGAGTCATCGAGATAGCTTCAATTAGCTCTTCTTCAGAACGAACGACGCGCATACCACGACCACCACCACCACCAGATGCTTTGATGATTACAGGGTAGCCAATACGTTTCGCGTGTGCTTTATTTGCTGAATGATCATCATCTAATGGACCGTCAGAACCTGGTACACAAGGTACACCTGCTTTCTTCATTGATGCGATAGCAGAAACTTTATCACCCATAATGCGAATTGTTTCAGCTTTAGGACCAACAAAGATAAAACCGCTTTTTTCTACTTGTTCAGCAAAGTCAGCATTTTCAGATAGGAAACCATAACCAGGGTGAATTGCTACCGCACCAGTAACTTCAGCTGCAGAAATAATTCGAGGGATATTTAAGTAACTATCAATACCACGAGCAGGACCGATACAAATAGCTTCATCAGCTAAAAGTACATGTTTAAGATCTCGATCGGCTGTTGAGTGTACAGCAACTGTTTTGATACCTAGCTCTTTACATGCACGAAGAATTCGAAGTGCAATTTCACCTCGGTTCGCGATGACAACTTTATCTAACATAGTATAAGCCTCGCTTATTCAATAATAACTAGAGGCTGATCGAATTCAACAGTCTGACCATCTTCTACAAGGATCGCAGTTACAACGCCTGATTTATCTGCTTCAATTTGGTTCATCATTTTCATTGCTTCAACAATACATAGTGTTTCGCCAGCAGACACTGATTGACCTACTTCGATGAATGATTTTGCTTCAGGGCTAGGAGCACGGTAGAAAGTACCAACCATTGGAGAAAGAACTTGATGACCAGTAGGAACTACAGGTGCTACTTCTTCAGCAGCGACTGGAGCGGCAACTGGAGCGGCAACTGGAGCGGCTGCATATTGAATTGGAGCTACGGCTGGGCCCGTATGGTTACGGCTGATTCGTACTGATTCTTCGCCTTCTGCGATTTCTAGCTCAGCAATACCTGATTCTTCAACAAGTTCAATTAGCTTTTTAATTTTACGGATATCCATGTTTTTTTCTCTTTTTTTGTTTATGTGAGTAAGTTAATACTTACATTGTAGAATAATGTTTTATTGAATGCTTTTCAGCTGTTTGATTGCCGCTGACAAGGCAAATTCATACCCTTGAGCACCTAAACCACATATGACTCCAACCGCTTTATCTGATAAATAGGAATGATGACGAAAGGGCTCTCTTGAATGAACATTAGATAAATGCACTTCAATAAAAGGGATGTTAACACCCAACAAGGCATCACGTAATGCTACGCTGGTGTGTGTAAATGCGGCAGGATTAATGATGATAAAATCCATTCTTTCCATCGCATTATGTATTGCTTCTATTAACTCATATTCTCGATTTGATTGTAAATGAGAGAGACACACATTTTCATGTGAGGCCATCTCAGTTAATTGTTCGACGATGGTAGCAAGAGTTTGCGAACCATAATGTGTAGGCTCTCTAACTCCAAGTAAGTTTAGATTAGGTCCATTTAGTAATAGAATGTTAAACTGTGCTGACATCGTGCTTCAATACCTTTACATCTTGCAATGGTAATATTAAATGCAAGAATTTTTTAAGCGTTAATAGTATATATTTACCTTTTTATCCGATTATAGCTAATTCGATACAAATCGCAGCATTATTCTTGGTAAAAGGCGATATAAAGATAAGATTCTAACTATTTTTGGATTGCATCGCAATCCCCAATTTATTGCTGGCTTTGTATGATAAAAAAGCCACTCGATAGAGTGGCTTTTAAAATAAGGGGCGTAATAATAATTTATGCGAGCTCAGACTTTTCTTGAATGAGCTTTTCAACCACGCTTGGGTCAGCTAGTGTCGAGGTATCACCGAGATTATTGGTATCTCCCGTTGCTATTTTACGTAGAATACGACGCATAATTTTACCTGAGCGAGTTTTTGGTAATGAGTCAGTCCAATGCAATACGTCAGGTGTTGCTATTGGTCCTATTTCTTTTCTTACCCAATTCTTAACTTCTTTATGTAGTTCAGCGGAAGGATATTCTCCGTCATTCAGCGTAATGTATGCGTAAATAGCTTGCCCTTTAATATCATGAGGGATGCCAACAATGGCTGCTTCAGCTATTTTATCAAAGGAAACTAATGCTGATTCTACTTCGGCAGTACCCATTCTATGGCCAGAAACATTCAAGACGTCATCAACACGGCCAGTTATCCAATAATAGCCATCTTCATCACGACGTGCGCCATCACCAGTGAAATACATATTTTGGAAAGTAGAAAAATACGTTTGCTCAAAACGTTCATGATCACCGTAAACAGTGCGCATTTGACCAGGCCATGAATCTAGCATAACAAGATTCCCTTCTGTCGCCCCTTCCAATACATTACCTTCATTATCAACAATAGCTGGTTGGACACCAAAAAATGGACGAGTTGCTGAACCAGGTTTGAGATCGGTTGCACCTGGCAATGGTGTAATCAGAATACCACCGGTTTCTGTTTGCCACCATGTATCAACGATTGGCGATTTTTCATTACCAATAGTTTTATAATACCACTCCCATGCTTCAGGGTTAATTGGCTCACCAACGGAACCCATGATCCGTAAGCTATTACGGTGCGTTCCAGCGACAGCTTCTTCACCTTTTGCCATTAAAGCTCGAATAGCAGTAGGTGCAGTATAGAGAATATTCACATTATGTTTATCTACAACTTCACTCATACGACTGGTACTTGGGTAGTTAGGTACGCCTTCGAAAAGAATCGTTTTAGCACCATTGGCTAGAGGTCCATAAACAAGGTAAGTATGCCCAGTAATCCAACCGACATCGGCGGTACACCAAAAAGTATCTCCTGGCTGATAATCAAAAACATATTTGAAAGTCATTGTTGCATAAACAAGGTAACCACCAGTGGTATGCATGACCCCTTTAGGTTTACCTGTTGAACCCGAGGTATAGAGGATAAATAAAGGATCTTCAGCATTCATTTCTTCAGGAGGACAGACATCAGATACTTCTTTAACGGCATCATGCCACCAAACATCACGTGAATTATGCCACTCAACATTGTTACCCGTACGTTGGAATACTATGACAGATTGGATAGCAGCATCCGCTTCTGAGTTTTGTAAAGCGTCATCGACATTTTGTTTTAGAGGGACATTGCGACCACCACGGACACCTTCATCAGCAGTGATGACGATCTTCGCATTAGAGTCAATAATACGACCAGCTAGAGCTTCAGGCGAAAAACCACCAAATACAATCGTATGTACGGCACCAATACGAGTACATGCTAGCATAGCAATAGCGGCTTCAGGGATCATTGGCATGTAGAGACAGACAACATCGCCTTTTTTTACACCTTGTTCTTTTAAGGCGTTAGAAAATAAACAAACTTCTTTGTGCAGTTCTTTAAAAGTGAGGGTTTTATCATCTTTCGGATTATCGCCTTCCCAGATGATAGCAATGTCGTCACCACGTTCTGTTAGGTGACGATCGATACAGTTAGCAGACACATTCAAAGTACCATCTTCAAACCATCGAATATCAATATTACCAGGTTGATAAGATGTATTTTTCACTTGCGTAAATGGTTTGATCCAATCAACAATTTTCCCGTGCTTTGACCAAAAAACCTCAGGGTTTTGAATCGATTCTTGGTACATCTCAAGGTAGGTATCATTGTTTGCATGCGTGGTTGAAATCAACTGTTCCTTGACAGGATAAATATGTGCTTCACTCATTGTTATTCTCCATGTGTTGCGATATTTGGTATTTACGTCTTGTTCACTGTACCAATACTGAAGCTGATATAAATCACTTAAGAATGGTAATAAATAATAGGGCGTATTACTTTACAAAATTTAAGCAAACGTACTCTTTTCATGTGTTAAAGACAACATGTGCTGAAAGTGACTGTGAACCTCACTCAAGTTCTATAAAGCCTTCATGTTGAAACTGCGATTAACATCACGTCTGTTTTTGCTCGATAGGCTGAGCACTTGATAACACTTAATCCATCATCAGATAAATAATGTCACTGTGTACAAGGAGGTAGGGGCTTTTTATCGAAGGGGTAGTATCGAGAGTCTATAGACAATAAATAAAAAAAAGGCCTTGGATAACCAAGGCCAAAAGTGTCGTTGAGTGGTGAACTTCTGCGACAAAAAGGACAGTAAAAATGAAACAGGGTATTATTGTAAAATGGTAGTATGCATTATCGTTTTGCTAGCAGAGTCTCTCCAGACTCTAATGCTGAACGATGGGAACTGATGTTATAATGGTGAATCACAAACTCACCAGCCTGAGCATATCTATCTTCGCTAGAGTGCCAGATGAAATTGACATTATTTAACTCGCCATGACTTTGGCGATCTAAAGTATATTCACCATAGACATCCATAAATGTTTCTTTATTCATGAAAACCCAACCCGTATCGAGTTGCACTTCGACTTTATTTTTATACTTACCATTTAAATAATATTGAGCGATAACTGGCTTATGTTGGCTATCAAGTAAAAATATCTTGAGGTAGTCAGCAGAGCGTGTGCCATCGTTAAAGTTAACACTGGTTACCATATCAAATTGGTAATCATTTAATTTTTTATTTGCTTCTATATACGTGGCAATTTGGGCAATATAAGTGTCAGTTGTATTACCTTGTAATTTATTGTCTGAGAGCATGACATTTTCAGCATTAATAACATTATCTTTATTAATGTTATTAACATGGTAATCTTTAATTAAGTAATTAGATTTAGAATTACTATTGGTTGCAATGTTCAGCGTGACTTCTTTATTTATTTCATCAAATGATACAGTACCATGATTGCTTGCCGAAGCGACAGTTCCAATCAAGGTTGCACCTAAAATAATGCTACTAATAGCCATTGTTAATGTTTTCATTTTTTCACCAATCAAAGTTTTTAAAAGTAAACAGTGAGCTGAGATTCATTAAGGTTTATCGCTAAAGAGATGAGCATTATGCTGCTTCTATTCTC
>JAOICL010000059.1 GCA_028131545.1 Vibrio sp.
TCCTCTTTATCAATTTCACTCATTAACACCCAATTTAAGCCATTAATATTCAATGGCGTGTAGCCAGAGAGCACTTCAACATCACGATAATCTTTAATAATATCAAAATCAGTGGTTCCTGATAGTGCTGCATTGACGCCGATTGAATTAACCTTTTGTAATCCAATGCTGCTGCTTTTGGATGTGATTTCATCAATGGTGGATTGATCGGTTCCTGAAGATAATAAAGCTTGTGTATACCCCTCTATATCTTCAATCAAAAAACGACTTTGACTTCTCATCGTCTTATCAGGTCCAACCAAGTACGTCTCACCAGAGCGTCCTAGGCCCGCCTGTTCCCATTGCTCATTATTCGTCATCACAGCATGAATACGATCCACTGGCATTTGAAAAATTAACACGCCAATGGTTTGACCATTTTCTTGAATAGGAGAAGAAATAAAAGAAGCCTGAGCACGATACGAAGGCACATAGGAAGCAAAGTCATCTAAGTACGTATCACCATTGCTGAGATTCAAGGCTTGGTTATAGGCCCGAGCAATACCAGAGTTAGCATAAGGGCCTGACTTTAAAGAAGTGGCATAATCTAACTCTTTAAATACGGAATACACGATATGACCACTTTTTGCATCAACCAAAAAGATATCGTAATAACCAAACTTATCTAAGAAATCGGCGAGTTGTGGGTGATATTTAGCATGTAAGGCATTGTAAGGATGGGTGTCGTTGGCTTGAATTAAATGATGTTTTTCACCTAATGGAAAATGATTACTACCAATATATTGATTCTGCCAATACCAAGCTTGATCATCAAGTGCCATTAATTGATTTAAATTCGCAGCCTCTCCACCGTTAAGCGTCTTATATTTTTGACCAAAATCATTTTGATAATAATTTTCTAATTTCCGCTTATCCGCTGAAGAGACACTATCAATCTGTTCAAATGCATCGGTCATACTTCCCATAGCATCAATCACCATGCTATTACTGGTCATGGTTGTCATCTGATTTTCAATGGTTTGAAAGTAATCTTCTATCTGAGCTTTTCTTGCATCTCGTACCGAAATTAAATGATTCTTATTATTTTCAAATAATGCGTGATCGATTTTACTGGTCGCGGAGTAAATTAAGATGACCATAGCAATAAGTAGCGGGACAATTGCAGCTAAAATTAGGCCCAGAGTGATTTTTTGCTTTATTTTCATAATAAACCTTGGTCATCGAGAAAACTCATATTAA
The DNA here is from genome assembly GCA_028131545.1 of Vibrio sp. Taxonomy (GTDB): domain Bacteria; phylum Pseudomonadota; class Gammaproteobacteria; order Enterobacterales; family Vibrionaceae; genus Vibrio. The sequence goes on from JAOICL010000059.1 coordinate 1,240, forward strand.
TAAGTAAAGAGTATGCGAGTTTCGATTATTTGCAAAAAACCAATCAAAATATGGATTATGATACAATGTCACATCTTGATTGCGTTTTTAATGCTTTATTGTTCGGTTTCATTCGAGTTCTCTCGCCTTAGAAAGCGCCGAAGAAATAATACCTGCCGGTACCGATACAATACCTAAGCCTATAATTAGCATTATAAAAGTAAATATTTTCCCTCCAACGGTCACAGGATAAGCATCCCCGTATCCAACCGTGGTTAACGTAATAACCGCCCACCATAAACTATGAAAAATAGACGTGAATATTTGAGGTTGGACTGGATTTTCAAAATAATAAATACCGACTGCGGCAATATAAATGACAATCAAAGAAGTAAACATAAAGAGCATTAACTCTTCTTTCGCAATAAGAAAGGCACGATTAAATCGAGAAAAAGCTGAGCTGTAGCGGGCAAGATTAAGAACTTTAAGAATACGCAGTAGTCGAAACCCTCTTAAGCTTCGAAGGTCAAGGCCAATCATTAAATAGAAAGGTAGAATGGCTAATAAATCAATAATGCCACCAAAACTAAAGACAAAGTCGAGTATCTTCTCAGCGACATAAATACGCAGCAGGTATTCTACGGTAAAAATCGCGACACAAATAAGCTCGATTATAAATAAGATGTCACGGGTATTAGAGCTAATATCAGGTAAGGTTTCGATAGAGAAACTGATCACCGATATAAAAATAAGCGCTTGAATGATGACCTCAAACGCTCTTCCAAGCCGTGTGTCTGTATCATTAACAATACTGATGAGCATCGCTTTCATTGAATTATTCCTTCTTTGTTACTTTAGGCTAGTGCCAAGAAAGAAAGGATTCAATGCGAGTTATATCGCCCAGATCCAAATATAGGAAAATAATAGTCTCATTGGCTTAACATTATTTTAGCGGCATCGACAACGGCTTGTACGGCTTTAGATTCTGCTTGTTTCAACACCACTTCATCAGGTGTCTCGGTCTGTGTTCGATTCACAATCACTCCCGCCAAACAGCCCGCTTGAAGTCCTGAACTTGCTGCCATGGTTAATAGCGTGGCTGATTCCATTTCAAAATTCAGCACCCCCATGCTTTGCCATTCCTCTAAAGAGCCTTTAAATCGCGGTGTCACTCTTCCTGTAAACGTATCATATCGTTCTTGTCCTGGATAAAAGGTATCACTTGATGCGGTAATGCCGACATGGACTTTCGCGCCCAGTGATTCTGAAGCATTCTTCATTGCTGTAGCCACTTGATAATCCGCAACCGCAGGGAACTCCATCGGCGCAAAATGTAAACTGGCTCCATCAAGACGAACTGAACCGAGGGTGACAATGATATCACCTACATTAACATCAGGTTGAATCGCCCCAGTGGTACCAATTCGTAGGAACTGCCTCACTCCTAATTGCGCTAATTCTTCCACTGCAATCGATGTCGATGGTCCGCCAATACCAGTAGAGCAAACAACCACCTTGTGACCGTCTAATTCTGCAAGAAAGACCGTGTACTCTCGATGACTGGCTAAAAAAGTAGGGTTGCTCATCAGGTTAGCAATACGTTCAACTCGAGCAGGATCACCAGGAATAATCGCTAATTTCGCACCTTTAATATCTGATTCATCAATACCTAAATGAAATACTTTACCCATGGTTACCTCTAAACTCATTTCAGTGTCATATGAGTGTAGTCAAGCATGCTTATTTATGAGAAATAAAAAACAGGCCCTATCGGCCTGCCTTATAAAGTAACACTATAATGAAGTGATGATGCTAGCGAGTTAAACTGGATGCTTAAAGCAATCATTAATATTTTTGCTCAACGCGTTTAATACATCTCGACGAGTGATGATCCCGACCAACTTTTTATCATCAATTACTGGGTACACTTTAGGTTTACCTGCTTTCATTATTTCAGCGAGTTTGATAATGGAGGTTTCTGTTGTCACCGATAGCACATCGGTGTGCATGCAATCAGACACAATGTGAGTATCTTGGCACTGATAACTGACATGAAGCAATTTATCCAGTAAATCTTGCTCGGATAAAAAGCCAATGACTTCTTCTTTATCATTAATAACAGGGCCACCCTGATAGACTGAACGAAGAACTTTTTCGGCTGCAACACTCAATGACATATCAGGAGTAAAAGTCACCGCTTGATGAGACATATAATCTTTAACTAATAGGGATTCCATAAGCTACTCCTGCCATAAAATAGAGAGTCAATATTAACAAAGCTTTATACCAATAATAAAAAGCGTATACTTATAGTATTAATCTAAAACAAAAATACTGCCTGTTTTTTTCTAAAGTAATGAGCCTCAATTTCTATGCATAGCGTTAAAGCCCTAGGGCGAAAAATAAAGGAACACGTTCTTTCTGTTCTTGATTTTAAGTCACGTATTTGGGTAATTAATACCATTTCAAGTACTCTTCAAAATGAAACCTTTGTCGTCAATGAAGATAGCTTTGACTCCCCATTATCTTGGATGGTCAAACATCAATATACTCCAGAGCAACTCAATTCAGTTGAACAATTAACGATCTCTCAAGTAGTTGTGATACAGCTTAGTGAGACAATACAGCACCGTGTAATCAGAGTAAAATAAGTGATCCGTTGTTCTAAAATCTAGTTTTCAACCACTTCTCCTCGATTAAAAGAAACAAAGTTTGAAATATTAGACAAGGTTAACACTTCCTTGTACAAGACAAACGATATCATTCATACCTGCCTTGATTGGGATCTACACTGATTGATATTTGTGTAGGTTTTAATCAAGGAAGCGATACCATTATGAAGTTAAACCCAATGTACGCAGATATGCTCTATCTGTTTTCTAAAGCTGAATTATCCGGCTCAACAATAACTCAACTATTGCATGTACACTCTTCAGGTGGTTCAAGAAAAAAGCAACTGAAGAAAGACGTGGGTAAATTTCATAAATCCTCAACGTTAAAAACAGTAAAAGACGGTGTAAGCAACACCTTAGACGTAGGCAGTAAAATCTATACCGCTAGCACGTTTGACTACAAAGGTTATTCTAAATCTGAAGCAATCAACAGTATGTCGAGCGATGTGTCTGATGAAGCTGGTATCTATGATGGCATTGTCAATAAAGTCAAACAAGCCATTACTTCGCATGCTAAATCAGGCAGTGATTACGATGTAGGTCAACGATTTATAGAAACCATTTTTAATGCCATCCCTCAGGCGATACAAACCATTCTTTATGAATTAAGCTTAATTGGTAGTGATCTCGTCAAGGCCGCTAAACATATTTATATCGCAATAGATAAGGGGATATCCTACAGCAAAACCCAAGTCTTAAAGTCAGTGACAAAAACCAAAGCCAGTGCGGATATTATTCATACCATTAGAAATCAACTGGCCAAAACAGCCTTAAAAAGTTCCGCGATTGCGCTTGCTCATGGTGGCGTTATTGCGATTAACCTCGCTTCGGCTGGTATCGGCGCAACGGTAACAGGGGTGATTAAAGCGGTCGTTGCTGTTGTGAACTTTTTTAAAACCATTTATGACAATTGGGTACAGGAATCCAAATACCGAGCTTTCAAAAAAGAGTGCGCTCTTCTTTATTCAAAAAAAGAATCGATGACCGATGAGCTGTTTGAGTTAAGAATGCGAATACATATGCAAGAATTGCCTATCTTAGCGTCTTATGTTGTCTCCATGCCTTGTTATAGCTCACCGTATAATTTTCTAGCTCTGACTAGCGCCGTCCCTCCTTCCCCAACTTGGAAGCAGCATGCCTCTAAACGCTTTAGAAAGCTCGTGTCTAAATTTACTAAAAATCCAATGGATGACGATTATATTCATCATCAAAAATCGATTTTAAATGCGTACCAATGTTTACAAAATGAAGCCCATAGTTATATAAAAGAGTCTCCCATCCAACTAAAAAGTACCGACCCAATGTTGATGCAAGTACTCAATGTTGCCACTGGGAAGAAAAACTACATACCAGGAACCGATGAGAAGGCATTTAAGAAAGCCGTAAAGAAAAGCTCCTCTAGTAAATTATCCAAAACCAAAAAGTATGGGGGAAAGACGGTTGAATATGGCGGTAAAGCCGAAAAATACTTTAGGAAGGGTTATAACTTACTGTTTAGTGAGTAAAAACACACAACAAGTTTCTTACTTCGGGATAAAATAAACATAAATGATTGTTATTTTATCCCTTTTTTATGCTAAAAATTCCTAATTCTTGAAGAATAGAGTCATTAACACGACAGGAAGACACTCCTCTTTCTTGTCATGAATAACTCTTAGAGCCTACTTGTTTATGGTTCATTATTTAAAGGATTAGATATCTTCATGAAATCAATAACTCTTCAATTTTTCGCTGCGCTTTCATTTTTTGCTGTCTTTGCTGGATTACAAACTGTCGCTTTTAGTGATGAACTAGAACCAAACACCTTGTCAGTAGACTATGTTCACGAAGACATCCACTCTACTTCATTTGATGTTGCTTACCAACACTCTCAAGCTAACATTGATCGCCAAATTTTTAGTGATACTCAAGCACACATACAAGCAAAAAACGAAGAGCAACATCATCGTGATTTTCAATTTGCTTACTTAGCAGAGAAAGAAGATCAACAAACACTACAAACACATTTTTAATCGCCAAATACTGTTATAGCGGATTCAAACAACTGCTTGTGAATCGGCACTAAATCTTCATGGTGATTACGATACCCCCCACCAATCACACAGGCGATAGGTAAACCATACTCTTTTGCCATTTGAAGCATTAAGGTATCTCTTTTATAGATACCTTGAGTGGATACATCAAAATATCCTAGCTCATCATCTTTATGAATATCAATGCCAGCATCGTATATAATGAGATCAGGTTGATGTGTTCGAATGGCTAATTCTGTCACAGAATGAAAAGTCGATATAAACTCACTGTCATCGATATTACGTGCTAGGCCAATATCGATATCTGACTGTGCCTTTCTCGCCGGGAAGTTCTTCTCACAATGAAAAGAAAGCGTAATGATATCACTGCGTTCATCACATAATGTGGCAGTGCCATCCCCTTGATGAACATCCGTATCAACAATAAGTACTTTCTCTATTCCTTCAATTTTAAGCGCTTGATGAGCAGCGACGACCAAATCATTAAATAAACAAAAACCACTACCAAAGTCATAGTGCGCATGATGATAACCACCACTAACATGTATCGCAACGCCATGAGCATAAGCCAATTGTGCTGTTAAAGCTGTCCCGCCGACTGACATCACCGTACGTTCAATGAGCTCTTTACTCCAAGGAAAGCCAATTCTACGCATTTTAGCGGCTTCCATTTCCCCATCAAACAACGCCATGACATAGTCTTCTTGATGAGTTTCACAGAGCGCATCTTTGGAGATGGGTATCGAATCGTAAAATTGAAAAGAAGAAGACCAGTTCGGCTTGAGGGATTGCTGACGTATGACTTCGTTATAAAGTAGCTTATATTTATTTTTTGGGTAACGATGATGTTCCGGAAGAGGGAAATCAGAATAAATAGGGTGATAGATGAGAGGGATCATAATTAAAACGCCTGAATATTAAAGCCAATATATTCATGACATTATCACATTGAAGACGCAAATTGCATGATCATGCCACTAATATACCCAGCATAATTACCACAAGCGTAACCGATAACGGCAAACAAAATACCAATCGGTGCTAAGGAGGGGTGGAAAATGGCTGCAACAACAGGTGCCGAAGCTGCGCCACCAATACTCGCCTGGCTTCCAACAGCAACATAAAAAAGTGGCGCTTTAATACTTTTAGCAATAATAAGTAACCAAAGTGCGACGAAAACAATCCAAATCAAACCAATTAAAAGATAATCGCCGTATCTAAATATGCCCACAATATCGACTTGTAGACCGATAGTTGCCACCAAAATATAAATAATGACGGATCCAATTTTAGAAGCCCCTGCTCGCTCAGCACTACGGCAAAATTCAAATCGACTAATAAAAAATGAAAAACTGGTGGTTAAAACGGCAACCCATAGAAAGTTCGATGTTAAGCCGTATTTTGCGACAAAAGGTGCATGAGTGATCAACCATGGAATCGCTAAATCAGCACAAAAGTGCGCCAGCCCTGTAATACCAAAACCCGCACCCATTAACGTCACCAAATCTTCTTTTTTTAATGGCTTTGCATTTTTAGTTTCATTATCGGTCATGCTGACTTTAAGAGATTCAATTGAGCTTGTGTCTGACTTTAACCATGTATCTACACGCTTTTGTTTATTGGATAAAATCAAAATAATTGCCATCCATATACTCGCAAAAAGTACATCGACAGTCACCATAGAGATATATAAGCCATCTCGAATATCAAAAATTTCTTTCATCGCACTTTGATTGGGAGTGCCTCCTACCCATGATGCAGAGATAGCCGTTAATGCTTTCCAAGTATCACCTTCAATCAGATCGGGTCTTAACCAATCTAATAATAATAAAGAAATGGGTCCACCAATCACCACTCCAACAACGGAAGAAGCAAACATAATAATCGGTTTAGGGCCTAATTTAGCGAACTCACGAACATCCGTAGATAAAATAAATAAGACAAGGGCGACAGGTAGGAAGTAATGCGTCGTCACATAATATATTTCTGAGTTTGTCGTATCAATTAACCCAACACTATTAAAGAATGAGGGAATAAAATAACAAAGTAATATATTAGGTACGAAATTATAAAATCGTAAGAAAAAGCGAGAGGAACTCTGACTCGTCTTTAAGATAACGGCTAACATTAATGTTAATATACCTAAAATGACAGCGTCATTCGTAATCATTACCTTCCTCTCATCATTCTATCCATGATAGATCAACTTCTTACTATTCAAATTATTATTCAACTAATTACAACTCAATCCATTGTAATTATAGATTCAAATTAAAAGCGATAACTCATACCAACTGAACCACCAACACTGCTGCTGCGCTCAATAATCGGGCTATTAGCCACCTCACCTTGCAGATTCACATACTGTGCACCAACTGTCATAGTCAAAACATCACTGATTGGAATACCTACAGACAACGCTGCAAAAAACTGCCCTTCCCAATCTAAATCAAAGGCTGGTATTGAGCCACTGGTGCGATCAGATTCTGCCCCTGAAACACCATATAAATGATTATTAACGTCTTCACTTTGGTATAAATACCCTAACGTTGGCGTAATACGAAAGCCCTTACGAATAATAGGAAGCGACCAACTGACTTGCCCTATTAAGCCGCTATGTGTACCCGAAATATCCATACTGAGCTCTGCTTTTACTATGCCAATAACGGATAAACGCTCGTAGACTACACCACCAAAAAGAGCGGCTTCACGTTCATCCAATAACTGCATATTGGCATTATCTGAATCTTCTGGATCATAAGAGCGTGGATCATAACGTAATTGAACGGATAGATTTTCTTCACTGCCTCTAGGGTATAAACTAAGACCAGCTGTAAAGCCCTGTACGTAAACATGACCATGACTCAAAAAAATCTGTGGTAATGGTGCTACGGTAGGATCAGTATCAATATAAGTGGAAGGCGCATAGCCAAGCCCTAGTCCAATCGATGCCGATGAATTATTGGCAAATGAAAACGTTGAAACACTTAGCAAGGCGAACAAGAGGCCGGATTTAAACATGCAGTAACCTTTGATTAAAAAATTATCGATAAATTCCATTAAAACTATAGAAAACCCTACGTATAATTACGATAGAAATATAGTTAAACCGTTAATTAGGCCTCTCTTTATGACATTGAATCCTTGTACTTTTTCTTTTCCCCTTTCACTTCAAGAATTAGGTTGGAATCCTTTTTTTCAGCAACAGTTATCATTAGATGATTACAACGAAACGCATTTAGGGCGTATTATCGCCCACCATCGAAGTGGCTATATCGTGATCACAGAATCACAAGAGTTACACCTAGAACATCATAATCGCTTTCCAACAATGACTGTCGGTGACTGGATTTTACTCGATACGAATTATCACTTTAAGCGAGTATTAGAACGAAAATCCGTATTTGCTCGAAAAGCACCGGGTAGCCAAATTAAAGAACAATTAATTTCAGCCAACATTGATACCGTTTTTATTGTTTGTTCATTAAATAAAGATTTTAACTTAAGCAGAATTGAACGTTATCTAACACTCGTCAATGATTCAGAATCTGAAGCGGTCATTGTTTTGACGAAAGTGGATCTGTGTGAAGATTCGGAAGAGAAAAGAAAGCAAGTTCAATCATTGAACCCTTTCCTTATGATAGAAATGGTCAATGCATTAGATTCAAATAGTACCGCTCCATTACTTTCATGGTGTACAACAGGGAAAACCATTGCCTTTATGGGGTCATCTGGAGTCGGTAAATCAACGTTAGTTAACCAATTTCTCAATCAAAATATCCAAGTTACTCAATCGATAAGAGAAGATGACAGTAAAGGGCGTCATACCACAACAGCACGCTCGTTATACAAAATGAATCATGGTGGATTGCTTCTCGATACCCCCGGAATGCGAGAATTACAGCTTGCCGGCTCTGAAGAAGGGGTCACTGAAACATTTTCAGATATAGTGACCTTAACAAAGCTATGCCGCTTTAGTGACTGTCAGCACACCAACGAACCTGGCTGCGCAATTCAACGAGCCCTTAAATCGGAGAATTTAGATGAGCGACGATTTAATAATTATCAAAAGATACGCCGAGAACAATTGAGAAACAGTGCTTCATTAGCTGAAAAACGAAGTAAAGATAAAGAGTTCGGGAAGTTCATTAATACAGTACAAGCTGCTAGCCGAAAACAGAAGAAAGGCTATTAAAGACTTCTTATGTTTTTTCAGTACCACTGAATCCTTTCTTGTTGGTCTACTTTACAGAAAGGATTCAATAACAATACCCCTTATTTCTTACGATTCGAATAGGATTTTGCTCGGCGCTTTTTTTTATACGCAGGCCTATCTACCTTTGGTAAATGATTCAACGAATCAGGAACTGGGGATGTTTGTACTGCACGAATCCAATCGCCGACTTTTGTTTCTAAACCGGTCATAAAAGGGGAATAAGCTTGTCCTCTTTCAGCCATGGCTTGTAATTGGTGCTCCCAATGTGCCGTCATATCTGGAAAAATAGCTTCCTTTGGTAAGGCATGAACCAGCCCTCGACCGGCAAGAGAACTGAGTATACTTTTCCCTTGTCGTTGTAATAACTCTCGCTTAAACAGAGTATCTAAAATACCTGCGCGGGTCGCTTCCGTCCCTAGTCCATCCGTTTCACGCAGAATTTTTTTCAACTCTTTATCTTCAACGAACCGAGCTATACCTGTCATTGCTTGTAATAAAGTCGCTTCAGTAAAATGACGAGGAGGTTCTGTTTTCTTATCTTTAATTTCTCCTTCTCGACACGTTAACACCTCTCCTTTGTTTAAAGGTGGTACGGTGTCTACGCCGGCTTCTTCTTCAATTTTACCAAGCAAAGCCTTCCAACCTGGTGATTGCAGCTGCTTCCCTTTTGCTACAAACGTGCCCCCAGCAATATCAAAAACCAACTTCGCTTCTGCATAGAGTGCGGCTGGATAAAACTGCATCAAATATTGCCGAGCAATCAAAGAATAAATCTTAAGTTCATTCCCAGAAAGCGCATTCACCGATAGCGACTTAGCAGTAGGTATGATCGCATGATGAGCCTCAACCTTTTTATCATTCCACGCTTTTGATTTAATCGACAAATTAGCCCCATCAACTCCTTGTCGAAGATCCTTAGCATTATGAGATATCGCGGCTGTTACCGTCGTCGCTTGTGATAAATGCTCTAAAGGTAAATAGCGACAATCAGAGCGAGGATAAGTGATCGCTTTATGCTTCTCATACAATGACTGACACGTATCCAACACACTCTGTGCACTCATCGAAAAGCGTTTAGCCGCATCGATTTGTAATGCCGATAATGAGTAAGGTAATGGCGGAGCTTGTTTTGTTTGTTTTTGTTCCGATTCAGTCACCGTGGCAGGTTGCCCTTGAATTCGGCTGGCCACATTGTCGACCAGCTTTCGATGAAGTATGCGACCTTCTTCATCTTGCCAGGGCTGACACGCTTTACTGGGTATCCATCGAGCTCGAATGTCAAATGACTGCGCTTGAGAATGATAGGGAATAAGGGCATGTAACGTGAAGTAATCCTTAGGTACAAAGTGTTCAACCTCTTCGTCACGACGCACAACCAGCCCCAATATCGGTGTTTGTACTCGACCAACGGATAAAACACCTTGATAGCCCGCTTTTTGCCCTAACAAAGTATAGGCTCTCGACATGTTCATACCATAAAGCCAATCGGCTCGAGAGCGAGCTAAAGCCGATACAGAAAGAGGAATAAACTCTCGATTAGAGCGCATTTTACTTAATGCTCTCTTCACTGCAGGTAAGTTCAAATCGCTGATTAAAAGGCGTTGTACGGTTTCTTTTTTTGATTTACTGACCTTACAGTAATCCAACACTTCATCAACAAGAAGTTGCCCTTCTCTATCAGGATCACCAGCATGTATGATCTGAGATGCCCCTTTAAGCAACTTTCTCACCACGGTTAATTGCTTGCTAGCCGATTGCCGTGGTTTTAATTGCCACTGTTCGGGCACTATGGGTAAATCACCTAAGTTCCATTTTTTATAGCGTTCATCATACACATCGGGTGCAACTTGCTCTAAAAGGTGACCAATACACCAAGTCACGATATCGCCATTACCACAACGAATAAAACCCTGATCCTTTTTCTGAGGATTAGGTAATGCCGCTGCAATCGCACGGCCAAGGCTAGGTTTTTCAGCAATAAATAGTCGAGTCATGTGTTTTTTAAGGATCTTTAGGTATAAAAAAAGCTAAGCGGATGCTTAGCTTTAATGTAGCATTGAACTGTATGTAAAAACAGTATGTTTTTACATTTGATTCAGCGATTATTCTTCGTCAGATGCCTTCGCGCGTGCTGCTGCTTCTTTAACTAACGGCTGAAGTTCGCCTTTTTGGAACATCTCGATAATGATGTCACAACCGCCGATTAGCTCGCCTTCAACCCAAAGTTGTGGGAATGTTGGCCATTGAGCGTAAGCTGGAAGCTCAGCACGAATATCAGGATTTTGTAGAATATCGACATAAGCAAACGGTTCGCCACAAGACATTAGCGCTTGGCCCGCTTGAGAAGAAAAGCCACAGCTTGGTAACTTTGGAGAACCTTTCATATAAAGAAGTATTGTATTTTCTTCAATTTGCTGCTTAATCTTATCAATTGTTTCCATGGGAATACCTTTCATC